>NC_015684.1:2400000-3000000 GCF_000218565.1 Afipia carboxidovorans OM5
ATAGCGCAGGATGGTCCGCAGCTTGGTGACGTAGGCCTTGGCTTCATCGGCGGAGCGCATGTCCGGCTTGGAGACGATCTCCATCAGCGCGACGCCGGAGCGGTTCAGGTCCACGAACGACATGGTCGGGTGCTGGTCGTGCAGCGACTTGCCGGCATCCTGCTCGAGATGCAGCCGCTCGATGCCGACCTCGATGCTCTCGCCGTCGCCGATATCGACGATGACGACGCCCTCGCCCACGATCGGCTGCTTGTACTGGCTGATCTGATAGCCCTGCGGCAGATCCGGATAGAAATAGTTCTTCCGATCGAAGGTCGACTTTAGGTTGATCTGCGCCTTGAGGCCGAGCCCGGTGCGAATCGCCTGCGCGACGCACTCCGCGTTGATCACCGGCAGCATGCCGGGCATCGCCGCGTCCACCAGCGAGACGTGCTCGTTGGGCGCGCCGCCGAATGCGGTCGCGGCACCCGAGAACAGCTTGGCGTTCGAGGTGACCTGGGCGTGGATTTCGAGGCCAATGACGACTTCCCAGTCGCCGGTGGCGCCCTTGATGAGCTTTTTGGGATCGACGATTACGTTCATGGGGCGGCTTTTACCCCGCCGGCGTGCGGGAGAAAACCCCCGCGACAGGCGCTACAGGCTGGCAGCGAAGGTCTTGAAAGCCGGGTTGGCGCGCAGCGAATCCCGCCCGGCCTCGATCACGTCGTCGACCTGCTCGCGCGGCAGGTTGAACCGGGTCGGCACCCTGTTCAGTCGTTCCGCGCGTTCGGGATCGAGCTGGTCGAAGCCGACGCGGCCGATGAAGAACTTGATGTCGCGGCAATTCCACTTCGGTCCCGCGCCGTAACGGGCGCGCTCGGCGGCGGAGAGCCCGCAGCGCCATTTCACCAGCGCGCTGTGCCAGTCGCTCATCACCCGCTCGAACGCGGTGTAGCTGCCGGCGACGCTCGCATCGACCGCGGTATCCGCAGCCGCGCGGAAGAGTTCGAACCCGCTCGGCCCCTCGACGGTGTTGATCCAGTTGCCGGTAGTACCCGACTTCGCGTCCACGACGAGGAACAGGCCGCGCCGCAACTTTACCGCCTGCCCCGGCGTCAGCGGCTCGTAGGGCGTTGCCGACGACAGCCGCGTGATGGTGAAACCCGAAAGGCCGTAATTGTCGACAAGACCGCCGTCGAGCAGCTTGATGAAGGGCATCGAGCCGTCATGATAGCGGCTGATCGCCTTAGCGAAGGCGTTCAGCATCGGCGGCGAATTGGGATTGTCGCGTGCCTTCACAACCCAGGACGGCAGCGGATTGTTGCAGCGGCCGGGATAGGTCTTGATGACGACGGGCGCGAACGCCACCGGCACCGCGGCGGAAGCTGCCACCGCATCGGCCAGCGGGTATTCCGACAGGTCGCTGCACATCGCGCGGAAGGCGGTGGCGCCGAACACGAACGGCGTGCGGTTGTAGATGTCGGAGGCGTTGATCCAGACGCGCGGGCGTCCCTCGGCGCGGAACTGGCCGAAGTTGGCGCCGTGGAACAGGTTGGCATCGAGCCAGCGCGGGAAGCCGGTGGAATCGTTGATACCGCCTGCCATCGCACGCGGCAACGTCGCGAGCGAGATATCGGTCTGCAGGTTTTCCTCGGCGTTCTTCAGCAGGAATTTTTCGCGGAAGTCGGCGAGGCCCGCCTTCTTCTTGAGGCCGTAATAGGCGGCCGTCACCGCGCCACCCGAGACGCCGGAGATGAAACCTAAATGGTCGAGCATTGGTCCGCGCGCACCGCGCACGGGGATGCGGTCCATTTCGGCGAGCACGCCGTAAGAGAATGCCGCCGCGCGCGTACCACCGCCCGAGAACGACAGCCCGATGACGACGTCGTGTTCGACGGCGTCTTCCTGAAAACCGAGATCGAGGCGATTGGCGAGCGTATCCGGCGTTCCGGCGACGTTGACCGGATCGTTGCGGATGGTGGCGCAGCCCAAGAGCAGCACACAGACCGACAGACTTGCAAGAATTGGCTGCGCGCGTGCCATGCTCCCCTCCCCAAGGCCGAAGTCTTGATGGGTGGATGTCGCTTTTTCCCTAATGCCGGCAGCTTCCCGGCAACAGGGTTAACGGCCTTGAGCCGTCGTCAGGGCTTGGACCCGTTTTTCAGGTGTCCTTCTTCATAGGCGATCGACCAGCCGATGAGATTACGCCACAGCATTTCGGCAAGATCCGGCGGCACGCCGGCAGCCTCCGCCTCGGCGCGGACATGGGCGACGACTTCCTCGACCCGCTCCGGAATCGCGGCGGGCAGCCCCTCGCGCAGCTTCACGGCTACGACCTGATCGAGGCAGCGCACCCGTTCGCCGATCAAGGCAACAAGATCGCGGTCAATCCGGTCGATGACCTCGCGCAGTTCCGACATGTTTTTCGGCTCGGATGACATCAGTCCTGCTTGCCCAACAATACTGAGGCGATTTGATCCCATTCGGTTTCGAGCGCCTCGGACGATGCAGGCTTGCCCGCACGGCCATACCAGTAGCCCGCATTATCGAGATCGCCTTCGGCCCGATGGATATGCGCGTGCACCCACGCACCGTCCGCCGTCGGCGTCTTTTGCGCAAGCGCGTGCGCCTGTTCCCAGTCGCCCTTTGCAACCCACCACAGTGCCATCAGCGGCTGTGACAAATTAGCTGGCGGTGTGGCCTCCGCGAGGCTCGCCTTCAAATCCGACACACTCATTACCACCACCTCTTCGGCTCGAAGCGCCCCGCCGCCTGCTCGATCGTCTCGCCAAGCGAGAACAGCGTCTCCTCGTCGAACGGACGGCCGATCAGTTGCAGCGCGAGCGGCAGGCCCTGCGCGTCCTTGCCGGCCGGCACCGCGATGCCCGGCAGACCCGCCATATTCACCGTCACCGTGAAGATGTCATTGAGATACATCTCGACCGGATCGGCCTTGCCCTTTTCGCCGATGCCGAAGGCGGCCGACGGTGTCGCGGGCGTGAGAATGGCATCGATGCCCTTGGCAAAGACTTCCTCGAAGTCGCGCTTGATCAGCGTGCGCACCTTCTGCGCGCGCAGATAGTAGGCGTCGTAGTAGCCAGCCGAGAGCACATAGGTCCCGATCATGATGCGGCGGCGAACTTCCGGGCCAAAGCCAGCGGCGCGGGTGTTCTCGTACATCTCGGCGATGGTCTTGCCGTTGACGCGCGCGCCGTAACGCACGCCGTCATAGCGCGCGAGGTTCGAGGAGGCTTCCGCCGGCGCAACGACGTAATAGGCCGGCAGCGCATATTTGGTGTGTGGCAGCGAAATCTCGACGATCTCGGCGCCGGCTGCCTTCAGCCACTCCGCGCCCTGCGCCCACAGCTTCTCGATTTCGGAGGACATGCCGCCGATGCGGTATTCCCTCGGAATGCCGATCCGCATGCCCTTCACAGACTTGCCGATGGCAGCCTCGTAATCGGGCACATCCCGATCCACCGACGTGGTGTCCTTGGGATCGTGTCCGGCCATCGAACGCAGCAGGATCGCGCTGTCGCGCACCGTGCGCGCGAACGGCCCGGCCTGATCGAGCGAGGATGCGAACGCGACGACGCCCCAGCGCGAGCAGCGGCCATAGGTCGGCTTGATGCCGACGATGCCGGTGAAGGCCGCGGGCTGACGGATCGAGCCGCCGGTGTCGGTGCCGGTTGCACCAAGGCAAAGCCCGGCCGCGACCGCCGCCGCCGAACCGCCCGACGAACCGCCCGGCACCAGCGCCGTGTCCGATCCCTCGCGCCGCCACGGATTGATGACGTTGCCGAACGCAGATGTCTCGTTCGAGGAGCCCATCGCGAATTCGTCGTTGTTGAGCTTGCCGAGCAGCACTGCACCGTCGCGCCAGAGCTGCGAGGTGATGGTCGATTCATACGGCGGCTTGAAATCGTCGAGGATCTTCGAGCAGGCGGTGAGGCGCACGTCACGGGTCGCGAACAGGTCCTTGATGCCGAGCGGAATGCCGAGAAGGTTGCTACGCTCGCCCTTCGCGATCCTGGTGTCAGCCTCCTTCGCCATGGCGCGTGCCTTGTCCGGCGTCTCGAGCACATAGGCGTTGAGCACGCGCGCGCTTTCCATCGCGGCGAGATGCGCGTCGGTCAGTTCGAGCGCGGTGAAGGATTTCGCAGCCAGGCCTTCCTTGGCGTCGGCCAGCGTCAGTGCAGTCAGGTCAGTCATTATGTCTCAATCGGATCGCAAATGAAGGGAGATCGTCGGGCGCGGCGGGCAGCTTCGGCAGCCTTCATCGCGATCATGTGGCCCTCGTCCTGGTCCGGCGTCTTGCCCTGCCGTTCCATATCGTCGAGGTAGTCCATGAACGCCTGATAGAAGTCTTCATCGCTGCAGAATTCACACATCGCAGTCCACCGTGCTGCTATTCGACGACCTTGGGCACGAGGAAGAAGTGATCCTCGGTGGCCGGCGCATTCGCCAGCACGAGGTCAGCGATTTCGCCATCGTTGACGACGTCCTGACGCTTCTTCATCTCCATCGGAATCACCGAGGTCATCGGCTCGACGCCCTCGATATCGACTTCGGACAACTGCTCGATGAAGGCGAGCATCGCGTTCAGTTCGCCCTGGAGGTGCGGCACCTCCTCGTCCTTGACGGCGATCCGCGCAAGCTGCGCGATCCGGCGAACGGTGGCTGCATCGACTGACATAAAATTATGGCTCCAGACTGGGAAGCAAGAATCCAGATAAGGTTCCGGACAGAGCGTCGGGACCGGCCGGCGGCTCCAATGGCCTGCCTATAAAGCATTTTCCGCTCAAGTGGAAATCGGCCGGCGCATGCCTGCCCCGGTGCCGGAAAGCCCGGCATTTGCGGACTTTATGGGCAACGGCAGCTCCACCGCGGCTGAGATGGGGATGGCTTGGGCCTTTGCATCGGCTTTCGCCGCCATGCTAAGCGGGACCATGCCAGCTCCCATCCTTCCCCTGATCGACGCCGCCGCGCTTTGGGCGCCACGCGGCGCGCTGATCGGGCTCGACCTCGGCACCAAGACCATCGGCGTCGCCGTCTCCGACCCTGATCGGCGACTCGCGACCGGGGTGACAACCATTCAGCGCAAGAATTTCACCAAGGACGCCGCCGAGCTTCTCAAGATATCCGGCGAACGCGCCTGCGCCGGATTCGTGCTCGGCCTGCCGATCAACATGGACGGCAGTGAGGGGCCGCGCGCGCAATCGACCCGCGCTTTCGCCCGCAATTTCGCAAAACTCACCGAGTTGGCCATCGGCCTGTGGGACGAGCGACTCTCCACCGCTGCCGTCGAGCGCGAACTGCTCGCCAATGACGTGAGCCGTGCGCGGCGTGCCGAGGTGATCGACGAGCACGCTGCGATCTTCATCCTGCAAGGCGCGCTCGATCGCCTCACGGCTTTGCGGCGGCAGGCCCAGCCCTGACGTCAGGTGAACGAGGCAAGCCAGTAGGTCTGCACCAGCGCGGCGAAGTTGTTCAGCCCGTGGATAATCACGGTGAGCCAGGTCGAATTCGTGCGATAGCGCAAATAGCCGAGCAGCAGGCCGATAGTGAACACCTGCCCCAGAAAGAACCAGTCGTATTGCAGGTGCATCAGCGTCCACACCGCCGAGGACAGCACGATCGCACCCACCGGGCGCAGAAATGATTCCGACCAGCCGCGATAGAGAAAGCCGCGCACGAAGAGTTCTTCTGTGATCGGCGCCGCGACAGCCACGGCGAGCACAAGCAGCCACAGCGTGTTGTCGGCCTGCGCAGCCTTCAGCGTGTCGATCATGAAGCTCGGCATCACCTCTCGGCCGAGCGACTTGGACAACAGGTCCCAGCTCTCGACCAGTACTGCGAGGCTGACGACGCCGATCAGGATCCATTTCCACGACGGCCAACGCAGCGCGAGGTAATCCGCAAACGGCTGGCGCGCGACCCGCGTCGCAATCCAGATCGCGGCGAGCACGGCCGGAAGTCCGGTCATGATCGAGAGCGACAGGGTCTTGCCGCCGGTGAGTGCGCTCCCCAGTGCCTCCGCGAACGAAGACAGATCGGTCGCACCCGAACTGAACAGCATGGCCGCGATCACCGCGCCCTGCCCCATGAACAGCGCGACGAAGATCAACACGCCCCAGAGCGATGTACCCCAGAATTTCCAGACGCGCGGCGTCTCCGCGGACAGCGTGTCCAGCTGATCGGGGACGGTATCGGGCAAGCTCATCGGGGCGCTTTCGTTCGAGAGGCTCAAGGCAGCGCCCGCGCGAGCAGATCTTCGACGTCGCGGGGCGCAAGGCCACTCGCGCCATACATCAGCGAGTGACGTTGCGCCAGTCGCGTTTGCGCGAACAACGCCGCATGGCCAGGGTGGACCGGCGCGAGCGCATCGGCAGCGGCTACCAGAGCGAGCTGCTCCACCGCATCGCGGGCATAGCTTTCCGCCTCCGGCGCCTGCAAGGTGACCCTGATGCGGGTGAGCGCATCCGCGCATTCCGGCAACTCGCGTGTCTGCCGCTCCAGATCCGCAAGCACCGCCTCCGCCACCTCACGCTCGCGCGTCATCACCCGCAGCACGTCGAGGCACATCACGTTGCCCGAGCCTTCCCAGATCGCATTGACCGGCGCCTCGCGATAGTGCCGCGCCAGAATACCCTCCTCGACGTAGCCGTTGCCGCCGAGGCATTCCATCGCCTCGTAGAGAAAGGCGGGTGCGCTCTTGCACACCCAGTATTTCACCACCGGCGTCATTAATCGCATAGTGGCGTTTTCATTGGGATCGGTGGACGCACGGTCGAAGGCGCGGCAGAGCCGCATCACCAGCGCTGTCGCCGCCTCGACCTGCAGCGCCATATCGGCAAGCACGCTGCGCATCAACGGCTGGTCGGCGAGGCGTTTCTGAAAAACGCTGCGATGGCGCGCGTGGTGAAGCGCATGGGCAAGCCCCGAGCGCATCAGGCCTGCGGAGGCGATCGCGCAATCCTGACGCGTCAGCGACACCATCTGGATAATCGTTGCAACACCGCGCCCCTCCTCGCCGAGCCGCAGCGCATAGGCCGCCTCGAACTCGACTTCGGAGGATGCGTTGGAGCGATTGCCGAGCTTGTTTTTGAGGCGCTGGAAATGCAGCGCATTGATCTCGCCGTCCGGCGTAAAGCGCGGCATGAAGAAGCAAGTGAGACCACCGTCGGTCTGCGCCAGCACCAGAAATGCATCGCACATCGGCGCCGACATGAACCATTTATGGCCGATGATGCGATAAGCCTCGCCGTCCCTTTCAGCACGGGAGATATTGACGCGCACATCGGTGCCGCCCTGCCGCTCGGTCATGCCCATGCCGATGGTCATGCCGCGCTTGCCCCACCATGGCGCAAAGCCGGGATCGTAGGCGCGCTGACTCAGGACCGGCATGATCCGCGCGCGGAGCGCCTCGTTGCTCGCAAGCGCCGCGACCGATGCCCGCGTCATCGTGATCGGGCACAGATGCCCGGTCTCGACCTGCGCCGCGATGAAGAATTTCGCCGCACGCAGAACCTCCGCATTGCCCCCTGCCGCCGCTCCCGATGAAGCCCAGGTGGAGTTGTGAAGTCCGGCATGGGCGCTCACCGCCATCAGTTCGTGATAAGCCGGATGAAACTCCACCTCGTCGCGGCGAAAGCCGCGCGCGTCGAAGGTCTGCAGCTTCGGCAAGTTCTCGTTGGCGAGCCGTCCAAGCTCGGCCATCTCCGCAGAGCCCCAGAGCTTGCCGAAGGCCGAGAGCTCCGTGGTGTGATCCTTCGCACCATAAGCCGCGACTGCCTCCTTCAGCGGCACATCGCACGCGAACAGATCGACGTCACAGAACGGCGGCGACTGGTTCAACACCTCAGTTCGGGGAGACGCGACAGACCGCATGGCAATGCTCCTGACGAAGACGGAAGGGTCGGCGTTCCGATGCAGGCGACAATTTCGGCAAGTCTAGCGCCGGTGACGCGGCGCGGAAAATCGCCGCAACGACAAATTTTCCGGAACTTGCACCGCCGCCCGCGATTTTTCCGCCACATTCACCGACAGGATCGGAGCAACAGATGCGAATGACGCCTATTTTTGCGGCAACAGTCGCAACAATCATTTCCAGCAGCGGCGCCTGGGCACAGAGCGCCACGCCCCCGGCGCAAAACAACCAAACGCTAACCTCCCCGCCGGGCAAGATGCAGCCGGCGTCACCAAGCGATAAAACCCCGCAGCAATCCGCACCGGCCGAAGCGCCGCAAGTCTCTGGGCACGATGCCCAAGCCGGTCAGCCGGAGACCGGCCCGAACGCCACCAAGACCGAAGGCAAGGCGAGCGGCGACTTCAAGGACATCCACGGCAAGGACAAAAAGTAGCGCGTCCATTTCCGCCGATAACGTGTGCGGGGTGACCGTCGTGCAACGGACAGCCTGCGGGCGCCCCACCACATCGGCCGATTGCCATCCGACATTATTATAATCGAGCGAGGCTCCCCGCGACCGGGGCAGCCTCGCCGCCCGGATGTGGGGGATAACCCGGAATGGCCGAAAACGGCCTTGCTCCCTTTTGGCGCAGTCCCTATAGCTTTGGCTTTAATGACCTCCGCACCAAAATCGAGTTTCGTCCTCGGGCACCGGCATCTGCTGGGCATCGAAGGCCTTTCCGCCGCCGATATCACCGGCCTTCTCGACCTCGCCGGCGAATATGTCGAACTGAACCGCCAGGTGGACAAGAAGCGCAGCGTGCTGCGCGGACGCACCCAGGTAAACCTGTTCTTCGAGGCATCCACCCGCACCCAGTCCTCCTTCGAGATCGCCGGCAAGCGGCTCGGGGCGGACGTCATGAACATGTCCGTCTCCTCCTCCTCGATGCGCAAGGGCGAGACGCTGATGGACACGGCCGTGACGCTGAACGCGATGCATCCCGACATTCTCGTGGTGCGCCATCACGCGTCCGGCGCGGTGGAGTTGCTTGCGCGCAAGGTCGACGGCTCCGTCGTCAACGCAGGCGACGGCGCGCATGAGCACCCGACGCAGGCGCTGCTCGATGCGCTCACCATCCGCCGCAACAAGGGCCGGCTCGAAGGGTTGCTCATCGCAATCTGCGGCGATGTCCTGCACTCGCGCGTCGCCCGCTCCAACATCATCCTGCTGAACCTGATGGGCGCACGGGTGCGCGTCGTCGGTCCCTCGACGCTACTGCCGCCCGGCATCGAGCGCATGGGCGTCGAAGTCGCCCACGACATGCGCGAAGGATTGGACGGCGCCGACATCGTGATGATGCTGCGGCTGCAACGCGAGCGGATGAGTGGCTCGTTCGTGCCGTCGAGCTCTGAATATTTCCAGTTCTTCGGCCTCGACCAGAAGAAGCTGTCCTATGCCAAGCCCGATGCGCTGGTGATGCATCCGGGCCCGATGAATCGCGGGGTCGAGATCGACTCCATCGTCGCCGACGGCGCGCAGTCTCTGGTCCGCGAGCAAGTCGAAATGGGAGTGGCGGTGCGCATGGCGGTGCTCGAAGCACTTGCCCGCAACCTGCCGAATGCGTGAGCCATGCCGAAAGATAGCCGCCCCATCCTTCTCACCAACGCCCGCCTGATCGATCCGTCATGCGATCTCGATAGCGCAGGCAGCGTGCTGCTCCAAAACGGCGTGATCGCCGATGCCGGCCCCGGCGTCGGCCAAAGCAGCCTGCCCGATGGCACCGAGATCATCGATTGCAGCGGCAAGATCGTCGCCCCCGGCCTGATCGACATGCGCGCCTTCATCGGCGAACCCGGCGCGGGTCATCGCGAGACGTTCGCTTCGGCAAGTCAGGCAGCAGCATCCGGCGGCATCACCACTATCGTTTGCCAGCCCGAGACGCGGCCTGCGATCGACAATTCCGCGACGGTCGATTTCGTGCTGCGCCGCGCGCGCGACACTGCCGTGGTGAACATCCATCCGATGGCCGCGCTGACCAAGGGTCTTGCGGGCGATGAAATGACCGAGTTCGGCCTTCTCAAGGCCGCGGGCGCCGTCGCCTTCACCGATGGCGCGAAGAGCGTGATCAACGCGCAGGTGATGCGCCGCGCCCTCACCTACGCGCGCGACTTCGATGTGCTGATCGTCCATCATACCGAGGACCCTAACCTCTCGGGCGAAGGCGTGATGAACGAAGGCGAGCTTGCATCGCGTCTCGGGCTGATCGGCGCGCCGAGCGCCGCCGAGGCGGTGATGCTGGAGCGCGATATGCGGCTCGTCGCCCTGACCGGCGGGCGCTATCACGCGGCCTCCGTGAGCTGCATCGACTCGCTCGAAATTCTCAGGCGAGCCCGCGACAATGGTCTCGCCGTCAGCGCTTCCGCCTCGATCAACCATCTCGCGCTCAACGAAAACGACATCGGCCCCTATCGTACCTATCTCAAGCTCTCGCCGCCGTTGCGCACCGAGGACGACCGTCAGTCGCTTGTCGCTGCGGTGGCTTCCGGCCTCATCGACGTCATCATGTCGGATCACAATCCGCAGGACGTCGAGGTGAAGCGGCTGCCGTTCGCGGAAGCCGCACCCGGCGCGATCGGACTGGAGACGATGCTGTCCGCGGGTCTGCGCCTTGTTCATAGCGGCGAGATCGAACTCTCTCGCCTCCTTCGCGCGATGTCGACGCGCCCGGCCGAACTGCTCGGCCTGCCCGGCGGCACGCTACGCACCGGCCGCCCCGCCGACATCGTGGTGATCGATCTCGATACGCCGTGGGTGCTCGATCCGGCCGATCTCAAATCGCAATGCAAGAACACGCCGTTCGACGAGGCGCGGTTCACCGGGCGCGCCGTCCGCACGCTGGTCGGCGGCCGCACCGTCTTCGAACAGGTGTGAGCGCATGGATCTGTCGCCCGCCGCCGCAAATACCCTCGCTCTCGCTCTCGGCTATGCGCTCGGCGCGATCCCGTTCGGCCTGCTGATTACCCAACGTGCGGGCACCGCCGATCTGCGCTCGATCGGCTCCGGCAATATCGGGGCGACCAACGTGCTGCGCACCGGCCGCAAAGAACTCGCCGCCGCGACGCTGCTTTGCGACATGCTGAAGGGCACGCTTGCCGTCATCGCCGCACGGTGGCTGTTCGGCGAGGATGCCGCGATCGCTGCGGGCCTCGGGGCATTCCTCGGCCACATCTTCCCGATCTGGCTGAAGTTCAAGGGCGGCAAAGGCGTTGCGACCTATATCGGCTTGCTGCTCGGCCTCATCTGGCCGGTCGCGCTCGTGTTCTGCGCGGTGTGGCTCGCAGTCGCGATCATCACCCGCTATTCGTCGCTCGCAGCCCTGATCGCCAGCGCGGTGACACCGCCGCTTCTATTGTGGCAGCAGCAGATGCCGCTGGCGGCACTGTTTGCGATCCTCTCCGCCATCCTCTGGTTCAAGCACCGCGCCAATATCCGCCGCCTCCTCGACGGGAGCGAGGGCAGGATCGGCGCCAAGGGCTAAAGCGCGAAGGCGCAAAACGCGAAATTTTGCGCGCCCTGCTCTCTTTTGCTCTCTTTTCATTGTCTGCACCGCCAAGTTGCGCAACACTCGCCATAACGGAGGCGGGTTGTGGAGAGGCAGACGCCGGTACCCACGCGGTTGACGGACGCGCAGCGCATCGACTGGCTGCGGCTGATCCGCAGCGACAATGTCGGCCCCCGTACCTTCCGTTCTCTCGTCAATCATTACGGCAGCGCACGGGCGGCGCTTGAACGGCTGCCCGAACTCGCGCGACGCGGCGGTGCGAGCCGGCTAGGCCGGATCTGCTCGATTGAAGATGCGGAGCGTGAAATCGCAGCGAGCCGCCGCATCGGCGTGATGCTGCTCGCACCGGGCGAACACGGCTATCCGCCGCGTCTTGCGCTGATCGACGATCCACCGCCCATTCTTGGCGTGCGTGGTGCGCCCGACGTTCACATGCGCCCGACGATCGGCATCGTCGGCTCGCGCAATGCTTCCGGTGCCGGACTGAAATTCGCGCAGACCATCGCACACGATCTTGGCGAGGCCGGATTCGTCATTGCCTCGGGGCTCGCGCGCGGCATCGATCAGGCGGCCCATCGCGCAAGCCTTTCCGGCGGCACGGTCGCGGTGCTCGCTGGCGGGCATGATCGGATCTATCCGCCCGAGCATGAGAGCTTGCTTGATGCCATCCTTGCCGCGAACGGCGGCGCGATCTCGGAAATGCAGCTTGGGCACAGTCCGCGCGCCCGTGACTTCCCTCGCCGCAACCGCCTGATTGCAGGAACCGCGCTCGGCGTTCTCATCGTCGAGGCCGCGCACCGCTCGGGCTCGCTCATCACCGCACGCTTCGCCAACGAACAGGGCCGCGAGGTGTTCGCCGTGCCGGGCTCACCACTCGACCCGCGCGCCGCCGGCACCAACGATCTCATCAAGCAGGGCGCGACGCTCACGACATCCGCCGCAGACATTATTAATGCCGTCACGCCGATCATGGCGCGGCCGATCGAGTTGCCCTTCGAGGAAGACGACAGCGGGAGAGATGAAAGCCGCGAACCGGAGGACAGCGATCGCGCGCGCATCGTCGGCCTGCTTGGTCCCTCGCCGATCGGCATCGACGATCTGGTACGGCTGTCCGATAGCTCGCCTGCCGTGGTCCGCACTGTTCTTCTTGAACTCGAACTCGCCGGGCGGCTCGATCGTCATGGCGCCGGGTTGGTGTCGCTGAACTGGGACCGCTAAATCGGCACCGCTGATAGCCTCATTGCGGCGATCACTTTGCGAGATCCGCTCAGGAGTGCGGGGTCTTCGGATGCTGCGCGATGTCCTCGGCCTCCATATGCGCCATGCTCAAGAGGTAGCCGAGTGTATCGAGGCGATGCCGGCGGCAAATCGAGACCAGATCGAGCAGTGTCTCGGCGACAAAACCCGCGGCTTCTTCGACCCCATCCGCCTCCTTTTGCCTGTCCGGCTCCGGTTCGGTGGGCTTGTTTTGGCGAGATGACATTTGCACTTATCCTGGCTCGGAATCAGGATAATATTCTTATAGCGTAATCCTCGATTTACGCAACTTTAGATTAATTTGAATAAAATATACAACTTTAAGTGATATTCCCGTTCGCTGTTCAATTGGCCCTGATTTGACAGCATCCCCCAGTTTACCCATGTATCGCTCCGAAAGCCTCGGCCCTTCGCGGTGATTCCGAGGCTTATTTTCAGCCTAACTCATTGGATTCAAATGAATCTCGTCATTGTGGAGTCGCCTGCGAAGGCCAAGACGATCAATAAGTACCTGGGCTCCTCCTACGAGGTTCTGGCCTCCTACGGCCATGTCCGCGACCTGCCGGCCAAGAACGGATCGGTCGACCCGGACGCCAATTTCCAGATGATCTGGGAGACAGACCCCAAGGCGGCGAGCCGGCTCAACGATATCGCCAAGGCGCTCAAGGGCGCGGACAAACTGATCCTCGCAACCGACCCTGATCGCGAGGGCGAGGCGATCTCCTGGCATGTTCTGGAGGTGATGAAGCAGAAGCGCGCGCTGAAGGATCAGAAGGTCGAGCGCGTCGTCTTCAACGCCATCACCAAGCAGTCTGTCACCGAGGCGATGAACAACCCCCGCCAGATCGATGGCGCGCTGGTCGATGCCTATATGGCCCGCCGCGCGCTCGACTATCTCGTCGGCTTCACGCTATCCCCGGTGCTGTGGCGCAAGCTGCCGGGCGCGCGCTCGGCCGGCCGCGTGCAGTCGGTGGCGCTCCGCCTCGTCTGCGACCGCGAGATCGAGATCGAGAAATTCGTCGCCCGTGAATACTGGTCGCTGGTGGCGACGCTCGCCACGCCGCGCAACGACACCTTCGAGGCGCGGCTCGTCGGCGCCGACGGTAAGAAAATCCAGCGCCTCGACATTGGCACCGGCGCGGAAGCCGAAGACTTCAAGAAGGCGCTGGAGACGGCTGCCTTCACCGTCTCGCTGGTGGAAGCGAAGCCCGCGCGGCGCAATCCGCAGGCGCCCTTCACCACTTCGACGCTGCAGCAGGAAGCAAGCCGCAAGCTCGGCTTTGCGCCCTCGCACACCATGCGGATCGCCCAGCGCCTTTATGAGGGCATCGACATCGGCGGCGAGACCACCGGTCTCATCACCTATATGCGAACCGACGGCGTCTCGATCGCGCCCGAGGCCATTCCGGCGCTGCGCAAGGTGATCGCCGAGGAGTATGGCAGCAATTACGTGCCGAGCGCGCCGCGCCAGTACACCTCCAAGGCGAAAAACGCGCAGGAAGCGCACGAAGCGATCCGCCCGACCGACGTCTCGCGCCGCCCGGCCAAGCTGAAGGCGCGGCTCGATAACGATCAGTATCGTCTCTACGAATTGATCTGGATGCGCGCGATCGCGAGCCAGATGGAATCCGCTGAACTCGAGCGCACCACCGTCGACATCACCGCGAAGGCTGGTGCGCGCACGCTTGAACTGCGCGCCTCCGGTCAGGTCGTGAAGTTCGACGGCTTTCTTGCAGTCTATCAGGAAGGCCGCGATGACGACCCGGAAGACGAAGAAAGCCGCCGCCTGCCCGCGATGAGCGAGGGCGAGGCGCTGAAGCGCGAAAGCCTCGCGGTGACGCAGCACTTCACAGAGCCGCCGCCGCGCTACTCCGAAGCCTCGCTCGTCAAGCGCATGGAAGAGCTCGGCATCGGCCGGCCTTCGACCTACGCGTCGATCCTGCAGGTGTTGAAGGATCGCGGCTACGTCAAGCTCGAGAAGAAACGCCTCTCCGCCGAGGACAAGGGCCGCGTCGTTGTCGCGTTCCTGCAGAAGTTTTTTGCGCGCTACGTCGAGTTCGATTTCACCGCCGATCTCGAAGAGCAGCTCGACAAGATTTCCAACAACGAAGTCGCCTGGAAGAACGTGCTCTCGGACTTCTGGCGCGATTTCATCGGCGCCGTCGACGAGATCAAGGACGTCAAGGTCAGCGAAGTTCTCGACGTGCTCGACGCCATGCTCGGTGAGCACATCTACGAGCCGCGCGCCGATGGCGGCGATCCGCGCCAGTGCCCGAGTTGCGGCACCGGTCGGCTCAACCTCAAGGCCGGCAAGTTCGGCGCCTTCGTCGGCTGCTCGAACTATCCCGAGTGCCGCTACACTCGTCCGCTCGCTGCTTCCAGCGGCACAAGCGACCGTGTGCTCGGCAAGGATCCGAAGACCAACCTCGACGTTGCGGTGAAAGCCGGACGGTTTGGCCCCTACATCCAACTCGGCGAGCCCAATGATTACGCTGAGGGCGAGAAGCCCAAGCGCGCGGGCATTCCGAAGAACATGTCGCCTGCCGACGTTGAGCTCGATCTCGCGATCAAGCTATTGTCGCTGCCGCGCGATGTGGGTCCTCACCCCGAGGATGGCGAGATCATCACCGCGGGCATCGGCCGCTTCGGCCCGTTCGTGCGCCACGGCAAGACCTATGCGAGCCTCGAAGCTGGCGATGACGTCTACACGATCGGTCTCAATCGCGCGGTGACGCTGATTGCCGAGAAGATCGCCAAGGGCCCGAGCCGCCGCTTCGGTGCCGACCCCGGCAAGGAAGTCGGCGACTATCCGGCGCGCGGCGGCAAGATCATGCTCAAGAAGGGCCGCTACGGCGCGTACGTCACGATCGACGGCATCAATGCCACGATCCCCGACGACAAGGAGCCTGACCAGATCACCCTTGAAGAGGCGATCGCGCTGATCGAGGCTCGCGCCGCAAAGGGCGGCAAGGCCAAGCGTGCGCCGAAGAAGGCCGCGGCGAAGAAAGCCGCGCCCAAGAAAAAGGCCACCGCCAAAAAGAAAGCCGACAGCGAGCCTGAGAGCGGCGCGAAACCTGCCAAGAAGGCAGCCACACGCACGGCGCCCAAGGCCCGCACCAGCACCGCGAAACCTGCGGCCAAAACGGCTGCGAAGGCCAAGCCCACGGCGAAGAAGAGCGCCGGAAAAGCACGCGGATAATGAAAAAGCAGCATGACGCGAACGATGATTTTCCCGACAGGGAGAGTATCGTCGCGTTCATCAGAGAGCATCCTGGCGAGGCCAACACGCGCGAACTCGCGCGGCATTTCGGCCTCAAGAACGACTCCCGCGCGGCGCTGCGCAAGATCTTGCACGAACTCGTCGACGACGGCGTGATCGCCAAGAAAGGCCGCCGCATTCAGGACGCGCGTTCACTGCCGCCGACCCTTGTTGCCGACATCGTTAAACAGGATGCGGATGGCGAACTGATCGCCGTGCCAGCCGAATGGGCCGAGGATATCGACGGCCCCGCCCCCGTGATCGAAATCCATACGCCGCGGCGACCGAAGCCCGGCACCGTTGCCGGCATCGGCGAGCGCGTGCTGCTGCGGCTGGAGACGCGCGAGCGTGGCGCGAAGGCTGCGCCTTATGTCGGCCGCGTCATCAAGGTGCTCGAGAAGACGCGCCACCGCCTGCTCGGCATCTTCCGCTCGCAGCCGCAGGGTGGCGGCCGGATGATTCCGATCGACAAGAAGCAGGCCGGGCGCGAACTTGCCATCGCCGCTGCCGACACCGGCAATGCCGAGGACGGCGACCTCATCGGCGTCGAACTGATCCGCTCACGCGGCTATGGTCTGCCGGCGGGACGCGTGCGCGAACGTCTCGGCTCGATCGCTACCGAGAAGGCGATCAGCCTGATTGCGATTCACGCCCACGAGATTCCGCTGGAATTTCCCCGCGCCGCGGTCACTGAGGCGGAAGCCGCGAAGCAGGCAAGCCTGAAGGGCCGCGAGGACTGGCGCGATCTGCCGCTCGTCACTATCGACCCTCCCGACGCCAAGGATCATGACGACGCGGTGCATGCCACTCCCGATGACGATCCTGCCAACAAGGGCGGTTATATCGTCACCGTTGCGATTGCCGACGTCGCATTCTATGTGCGGCCGGATTCCGCGCTTGACCGCGAGGCATTGAAGCGTGGCAACTCGGTGTACTTTCCGGATCGCGTCGTGCCGATGCTGCCCGAGCGCATCTCCAACGATCTCTGCTCGCTGAAGCCGGGTGAGCCGCGCGGCTCCATTGCCGTGCGTCTCGTGATCGGCGCGGACGGTCGCAAACGCTCGCACAGCTTCCATCGTATCCTGATGCGCTCCGCCGCGCGGTTGGCCTACGCGCAGGTGCAAGCTGCAATCGACAGCCGCCCCGACGAGACGACGGCCCCCCTGCTCGCACCGATCCTCGCCCCGCTCTATGCTGCCTACCGGCTTGTGAAGCGCGCGCGCGACGAGCGCGATCCGCTCGAACTGGAGTTACCGGAACGCAAGATTCTTCTGAAGGTCGATGGCCACGTCGACCGCGTGGTGACACCGGAGCGGCTCGATGCGCATCGCCTGATCGAGGAATTCATGATCCTCGCCAACGTCGCCGCCGCCGAGACGCTGGAGAAGAAGGCGCTGCCGCTGATCTATCGTGTCCACGACCAGCCCTCGCAGGAGAAGGTACACAACCTTCATGAATTCCTGCGCACGCTCGACATGCCGTTCACCAAGTCCGGTGCGCTGCGGCCCGCGGTGTTCAACCGCATCCTCGCGCAGGTGAAAGGCCGCGACACCGAATCTCTCGTCAACGAAGTTGTGCTGCGCTCACAGGCGCAGGCCGAATACGCTTCCGAGAACTACGGCCATTTCGGTCTCAACCTGCATCGTTATGCGCATTTCACATCGCCTATCAGGCGATATGCGGACCTGATCGTGCATCGCGCATTAATCCGCGCGCTCGGCCTCGGCGACGGCGCCCTGCCCGAGCACGAGACGCTGCAGACACTCGGTGAAGTTGCGGCCGCGATCTCGCTCACCGAACGCCGCGCGATGAAGGCGGAGCGCGAGACAGCCGATCGCCTGATTGCACATTTCCTCGCTGACCGCGTCGGCGCAACGTTTCAGGGGCGCATCTCGGGCGTCACGCGCGCGGGTCTGTTCGTCAAGCTGAACGATACCGGCGCCGATGGCCTTATTCCCGTGCGCTCGCTCGGCAGCGAATTCTTCCACTTCGATGAAGCCCGCCATGCCCTGATCGGCACACGCAGCGGTGCCATGCACAGACTGGGTGACGCCGTCGAGGTTCGTCTGGTAGAAGCAGCGCCGGTTGCAGGCGCGCTGCGGTTCGAGCTTCTGTCCGAAGCGGTTCCCGCCCCTCGCGGCAAGCGCGCTTTCAATGGGCGAAACCATGCCGACAACAAGCGGCGCGGCAAGCTTAAGTCCGCGTCGAAGGCCAAGGAACGAAGCCGGAAGGGCAAGGCGCGCAAGAGCGGCAAAGCCAAGCCGGGCAAACCGAAACGAGGCAAGTAATGGACAGCGCGACCGCGCAACGCCCGACGACCTGGACACCGGCCGCTGCGGAACCGGAAAAGCGCGATCTCTGGACTGCGATGCTTCGCGGCGCGCGCGGGCGTTGCCCGAACTGCGGCGAAGGCAAACTGTTCCGTGCTTTCCTGAAAACGCACGACCATTGCTCGGCCTGCGGCGAGACGTTCAGTCATCATCGCGCCGACGATCTGCCCGCCTATCTCGTCATTGTGGTCGTCGGTCACCTCGTGGTCCCAATGATCCTGTGGACCGAAACCAACTTCGCGCCACCGATTCCAGTGCAACTTGCGATCTATCTGCCGTTCACGCTGATCATGTCGCTTGTGCTGCTGCAGCCGATCAAGGGCGCGGTGGTCGGCCTGCAATGGGCGCTGCGGATGCACGGCTTCGACGAAGGCGCTGCGGACGCAAAGAACCCCTACATCTGACGCCGCACGTCGCATGAACGCTCCCGCTGCAAATTCCGTTCACCATCCCTATTGCCGGCCGCGGGACTCCGCGACGCTCATTCTGGTGGATCGCAGCGGCTCGGTGCCGAAGGTGCTGCTGGGACGGCGGCACGAAAAGGTCGTGTTCATGCCGGGCAAGCTCGTCTTTCCCGGCGGCAGCGTCGAGTCGACCGACCATCGCATTCCGCTCGCAGCCGATCTGCCCTCTGCCCTCACCGAGAAGCTTGTCGCCGGCAGCCCGAAGACGGCGCCTGCCCGCGCCCGCGCTCTTGCTGTCACCGCCATTCGTGAGGCGTGCGAGGAAACCGGTTTGTGCCTTGGCCGCAAGCCGTCGTCGCCACTCACACCGTCACAAATGGCGGCGCTGAAGGGCGAGTGGACGCCGTTCGCGCAAGCAGGACTGCTCCCCGATCCGTCGCAACTTTATCTGATCGCGCGCGCCATCACGCCGCCAGGGCTGATCCGGCGCTTCGATACGCGCTTCTTCACCGCAGATGCGTCGGCGATCGCACACTCCGTCGGCGGTGTCGTGAATGCCAATGCCGAACTCGTCGAACTGATCTGGCTCGAGCTCGGCGCCTCGCCGCTTGCCGACATGCACCACATGACCCGAAGCGTGCTGAGCGAACTCGAGGCGCGGCTTGCCAAGGGGCCCCTCACCCACCGGGCCGAGGTTCCGTTCTTTCACTTCCGCAATGGCGAGAAGCTGCGCGACACGCTGTGACGCGGCGGCACGCATTGCGAAACCGATAGCGGGGCATCCGGGTGGACGTTAGATTTGCCGCCGTCATGACCCCGGCCACGCCTCAACCCACAAGCCAGAGCTGGTTACGGCGCGCGGGCGGCGCCGTGTCCATCCTCGTGCACCTCGGGCTGCTCGGCTTGATTATCATGGGGTCGGGCGTGAAGCTTTACGATCACGCACCGCCGCCTTCGATCGATGTCGAGCTTGTTCCGCCTAGCGAGGCTCCGCCGGAAGGCCTCAGCCTTCCGCAGCTTGATCCGACGCCTCCAGCCGAGACCGAATCCGCACAAGCGACAGAGACACCCGAGCCTCCGAAGCCCGAAGAAGCTCCGACTCCTCTGCAAGTCATCACGCCCGCGCCCACCCCGGCAGAGCCTGCGCCCTCACCGGCCGAAGTTACCGCCTTGTCCGGCGCGCCGGTGGTCGAGCCCGACGTGATGAACCTCTACGGCGATCCGTTCCTCACCGGCGGCGGCTTCACCGAGGAGAAGGAAGCCGCCCATCTCAAGAAGGACATCGTCGCGGCATTCCGCGCGCATCTCAAATCCTGCCTGAAGCTGCCCGCAGGCGTCGCGCCGACCGATAACGCCCGCATCGTGCTGCGGGTCGCCCTCAAGCCTGACGGCCGGTTAGCCGCGACGCCCGCGCTGATGGAGGCCAAGGCCTCGCCCAAAGGGCCGCTTATTATGAAGGCCGCGATCCACGCGCTGGAGGCCTGCCAGCCCTATGGGATGCTGCCGGCGGACAAGTACAAGGAATGGCGGCAACTCGACCTGGAATTCACCCCGGCGGGCTTTGGCCACGGTTAAAAGTCACCGTTGTTCCCACAGAGGTAAGCCACTGGAAAATCCGGATATTTTCCGGAACAGCACGGAAAACCGGCCCTCAACCCGCCCGAAATCCTTGACTTTGGAGCATTCGACGATAGGTTGCGCCGAAACGCGGGTCGGCCTCGTCCGGCCCGCTTCAGATTCTCTGCCACCTGAGGTTTTTCGCACATGGCCAAAGCGGTCACGATCAAGGTCAAGCTCGTCTCCAGCGCGGATACCGGCTTCTATTACGTCGCCAAGAAGAATTCGCGCACCATGACCGACAAGCTGGTCAAGAAGAAGTACGACCCGGTCGCGAAGAAGCACGTCGAATTCCGTGAGGCGAAGATCAAGTAAACTTCGCACGCAACGGACGACCACGACGGAGCCTTGCGGCTCCGTTTTGTTTTTGGGCTTCTGTTTTTGAAAACGCTCTAGCGCGCGTTATGCGGCAGCGGACACGACGCGATTGCGGCCATCGTGCTTGGCACGATAGAGCGCCTGATCGGCGCGCTTGAGCACATCCCCCACCGGCTCGTGCTTCGTCTCGAGCGTCGCAAGGCCGACCGAGATCGTCACTTCGATCTGTTTGGCCCCCTTCTCGATCGGGAATGCCTCGTTGGCGATCGCGCGACGCAGCCGCTCGGCAATGATGCCCGCGACATGCTGATCGGTTTCCGGCATGACGATCACGAATTCCTCACCGCCGTAGCGCGCGGCAAGATCGATGCCGCGGACCGATTTGCGGATACGGGATGCGAACTCCCGCAACACGTCATCGCCCGCGTCATGACCATGGGTGTCGTTGATCGACTTGAAGTAGTCGATATCGAGAATCATCAGCGCCAACGGCTTGCCACGCACAGCCGCCTGCTCTGCGAGCGTCGCGAGATGGCCCTCGAGATAGCGGCGGTTGTGCAGACCGGTGAGCGGATCGGTGATCGCCATTTCGAACGTGCTCTGCACGCTGTCACGCAGGTAGTGCGTATAACGGCGACGGCGGATCTGCGTGCGGGCACGCGCCAGCAACTCGTTCTTGTCGACCGGCCGCAGCAGATAATCGTTCACACCGATTTCAAGCCCGCGCAGAAGCTGCACATTGTTGTCGGCATTCGACAGCGCGAGCAGCGGCACATTGCGAGTGCGCTCCAGCGAGCGAGCCTGGCTGCAAAGCCGCAGGCCGTCGTAATTCTCGAGGTTGAGCGAGACGATCAGCAGATCGTAATTGCCATCGGCTGCATGAAACAGCGCCTGCGCGGGATCGGGCTCGACATCGACCGTGTGCTCTTCGGCGAGGATCGGCGCAAGCCGCTCGTAGGACGACGGCCGGTCCTCAACCAGCAGAATCCTTCCACCCTTGCCCTCATCGGCAATCACTTCGCGCTCGGGCGCCTGCACGCCGATCTCGCAAGAGGTGAGCGCACGCATGCGCAACTCGTCGGTCATCATCTTCAGCCGCGTCAGCGAGCGCACGCGCGCAATCAACACGACGTCGGACACCGGCTTGGTGAGAAAATCGTCCGCCCCGGCATCAAGGCCGCGAACGCGGTCGGCGGGGCTGTCGAGCGCCGTCACCATTACGACCGGAATGAAATGCGTGCGCGGATCGGACTTGAGCTGCCGACAGACCTCGAAGCCATCGATATCCGGCATCATCACATCGAGGAGAACGATATCACACTCCGCGCGGCGACAGATATCGAGCGCCTCCCGCCCGCAGCTCGCGGTGACGACATCGAAGTATTCCGCGGACAGACGCGCTTCCAGCAGCTTCACGTTCGCCGGCACGTCGTCGACAACCAAAACCCGCGCGGACATCTAAAATCCCCTCAGCCGACGAACCGCCGGACCGTTTCAATAAATTTTCCGACCGAGATCGGCTTCGACAGGTAAGCTTCGCAACCGCCTTCGCGGATGCGCTCTTCATCGCCCTTCATGGCAAACGCGGTCACGGCCACGATGGGCGTCGCCCGCAATTCGGCGTCGTCCTTGATCCATCGCGTCACTTCGAGACCGGAAACTTCGGGGAGCTGAATATCCATCAGAATGAGATCGGGGCGATGCTCGCGCGCCAGCCTCAAGGCCTCGCGGCCGTTGCTGGTGCCGACCGTCTGATAGCCATGGGCTTCCAGGAGATCGCGGAAGAGCTTCATGTTAAGCTCGTTGTCCTCCACGATCAGGACAGTTTTGGCCACCCGACTTCTCCCGGTTCCGCTCGAGATTCGCTCCGCCGCCTGGCACCTGGATTAGGCGTCGCCACGCCGGAATGACTCGGGCATGATAGTTGAAATTAGTGGCCATAAGTTACGGAAAGGCAAATAGGAATGGCTGAAAAACCCGGCCGGACTTCCGCGGAAGTCGCTGAAATCGTGGCGATTCGCGCGCTCGCCTTTCTTGCCGGCGATCCCGAGCGATTGGGGCAATTCCTATCCGAGAGCGGTATCGGCCCGCAGACGCTGCGTACCGCCGCCACCGATCCGCGCTTCCTCGCAGGCGTGCTCGATTTCATCGTTCGCGACGACGCAACGGTAAAGGCGTTTTCAGATTTCTCGCAATTTCCCCCACCCACCATCGCCGCCGCATGCGAGGCGCTGGGCGGGAACGTTCATGGCTGAGACGGGCACGACCCGATGGATGAGGCCCCTCACCCCGCCCCCGGTTTCTGCCGGGATTGCCTGACCGATGCCGCGCCGCAGGCGATGCGCTGCACGGCGTGTGGTTCGCCGCGCCTGTTGCGGCACCCCGCGCTCGGTGAACTGAGCCTCGCCCATATCGACTGCGATGCGTTCTACGCGACCGTCGCCAAGCACGACCGGCCCGAGATCGCCGACAAACCCGTCATCATCGGCGGCGGCAAGCGCGGCGTGGTCGCCGCTGCCTGCTACATCGCCCGCACCTACGGCGTGCGCTCGGCGATGCCGATGTACAAGGCGCTCGACCTCTGCCCGTCCGCGATCGTCATTCGCCCCGACATGGCGCGCTATGTTCAGGTTGGCCGCGAGGTACGGCAGGCGATGCGGGCGCTAACCCCGCTGGTCGAGCCGATTTCAATCGATGAGGCATTTCTCGATCTGTCCGGCACCGAACGGCTGCACGGCATGATCCCGGCAAAGGTGCTGGCGCGGTTCGCAAACCAGGTCGAGCGCGAGATCGGCATCACCGCCTCGGTCGGGCTTTCCGCCAACAAGTTTCTCGCCAAGATGGCGTCCGACCTCGACAAGCCGCGCGGCTTTGCGGTGCTGAGCCCGAGCGACGGTCAGGCATTGATGACGGACAAGCCGGTCGGCTTCATTCATGGCGTTGGCCCTGCGATGCAGGACAAACTGCGCGACCACGGTTTCCGCCTGATCGGCGATCTGCAGCGCGCCGACGAGATCGACCTGATCCGCGCCTTCGGCGGCGAGGGCCGCCGGTTGTGGCGGCTCGCCCGCGGCATCGACGACCGCAAGGTGGTGGCGGATCGCGGCGCCAAGATGATCTCCAGCGAAACCACCTTCGAGAACGACCTTCGCGAGTTCACGCCCCTGGAGCGCATCCTGTGGGATTTGAGCGAGACCGTCTCGCGCCGCCTCAAGACAGGCGACCTTGCCGGCTCGACCATTACGCTCAAACTGAAAAGCGCAGACTTCCGCCAGCGGACCCGCTCGCAGTCAATCGTCGCACCGACCCAGCTTGCTAACCGGATCTTCGCCATCGCCCGCGACATGCTGGCGCGCGAGACGGACGGCACCGCGTTCCGCCTGATCGGCGTCGGCGTCAGTGCGCTGCGGTCTGCCAGCGGCAGCGACGACGAGGACTTTCTGAACGCGCGCTCTGCTCACGCCGAACGCGCGATGGATGATGTGCGCAAACGCTTCGGTGACAACGCAGTGGTGCGCGGTATCGCCTATACCCCGAGGCCCGCGAGCCCGTCATCGCTGCGGCGGAAGGATTCGTGACAACCCCGACATTGCTGTGCAGGTTCGCCCATTCAATGATCGATCTCGCAGCAACGTCCCTTCACCTCTCCCCAGCGGGGAGAGGGAGCGCATCCTCGCAAGATTACTTGCACGGCTTGCTGTCGCTGACTTCGAGCTTGTCGATTTTACCGTTGATGACGAAATCGTTGTAGTCGAGCACCAGCGCACGCGAGATGCCGTCCTCGTAAAGCTCGAACGACATGCCATAGATTGGCGTCTGCTCGCCGCTGCCGGGTTTAGCCGCGCGGTCGAAATAGCTCACCGTCACCGGCCAGCGCGTTACCGCTTTCAGCTTGTCGTTGGCGGTCGCAACATCGGACGATTCCGCTGCACGTCCCGCTGAAACCGGCTGCCCGATCACCACGAAGGTATTGTAGACCTTCTCGCCATTGTCCGAGCCGTCATAGACGCCAAGCTCCACAAAGCGGCGCCCTTCCTTCGCGGCGGCGATGATGCGCCGCGTCTGCTCGGTCGGGAAAACAATCTCCTTGTCGAGCGTGAAGGTCTTCGCCTGCGGCTGCTTCAGCTTCACGGTGATGGTACCATCCGACCCGCGCTCGGCAGTGCCGTTCACCAGAACGGGCGCATCGTCGTTGGTCTGGTTGACGACATTGAAGCGGTACTTTTTGCCCTGCCCATCTTCCCAGTTGGAAGAGCGCATCTCGCTCGTCGTCGCCCTGTCCTCGCCGGCTTCGATCCGAGAGACTTGACGGAAATCGGTCGAATAGCCTTCGCAGACATTGCCGCCGAATTTGTAGAGAATGCGACCGTTCGCCGAACTCACAGCGGCGTTCCCGCGCGCCTTGGCAAGGCTGAGCTCGTAGCTCGCCTCGTGCGCCATCAGCCCCATGGCGGGGGCTGCCTGCGCGTAAGCCTGCGACACAAAGCCCGCAACAGTGCCGACTATCATGGACATCCGCAATACCGCGTGTGAGCCGTTCATCGTCTCTCCTTGCCAATCCGGAAATCGGGAGATATTGGCGCTGGGATTATGCCGCAACTGGGGCATAAATTGTATCACGCCTATCATCACGGAGGACCGAATATGGCGGGAGAAATCGAACGGAGACTGGCAAGCCTCGGCGTTACGCTGCCTACCCCCATCACGCCGGTTGCCAATTATGTGCCGTTCGTGCGCACCGGCAACATTCTCACCGTCTCCGGACAGGTTTGCTTCGACGGCAACGGCAAGCTCGTCGCCAAGGGCAAGCTTGGCGCGAACGTCAGCATCGAGGAAGGCCAGGCTGCTGCGCGCGCCTGCGCCATCAACCTGCTCGCGCAGGTCAAAGCTGCACTGGGCGATCTTGACCGCGTGGTGCGGGTGATCCGGCTCGGCGGGTTCATCAACTCCGCGCCCGATTTCACCGAAGGGCCGAAGGTGATGAACGGCGCCTCCGACCTGATGGTCGAGGTACTCGGCGACAAGGGCCGCCATGCGCGCTCGACCGTCGGTGTCGCGGCGTTGCCGGGCGATTGCGCGGTCGAAGTCGAAGGCCAGTTCGAGGTGGCATGATGCCCTTTCGCGCACCGCGCTGGCTGACGGCAGCCCCGGTCGCGCATCGCGGGCTGCATGATCCCGCCAAAAGCATTGTCGAGAGCACGGCCTCCGCATTCGTGGCCGCGATTGCGGGTGGCTTTGCCATCGAGACGGACGTGCAGCTCTCCGAAGACGGCGAGGCGATGGTGTTCCACGACGACACCCTCGCCCGCCTCACCGAGTGCGACGATGATATTCGCACGTTACGGACGGCGGAGTTGAAAGAGGTATGCTTCAAAACTACCTCCGACCGGATGATGACGCTCGCCGAGCTTTGCGAGATGACTGCCGGGCGCGTGCCGCTGGTGGTCGAGATCAAGAGCCGGTTCGATGGCGACCGTCGCCTGGTCCGCCGCATCGCGGAGGTGGTGCGCAACTATCAGGGGCCGCTGGCGCTGATGTCGTTCGACCCCGATCAGGTGTGCGCAGTGCGCGATCATCTGCCGAACATCACGCGCGGCATCGTCGCCGAACGAACCTATCGTGAGGAAGAGTGGCAGATGCTGCCGCCGGAGAAAGTGCGCGGGATGCTCGGCCTGCGTCACGCCTTCCACACCCGCCCGCATTTCGTCGCCTACTGGATCGATGAGTTGCCCGCCCCTGCGCCACTGATCGCGCGGCACCTGTTCGGCTGTGCACTGCTTACCTGGACCGTGCGGACAGCGGAGCAGCGTGCCCGCGCGGCACGTTACGCCGACCAGATCATTTTCGAGGGTTTCGTGCCCTCCATTGCACGCCCTTGAAGCGCCAGCAACAATCACGATCTAAGACAAAGACCGAGCCGCGCGCCGGACCACTCTCTTTTCACGCCGCTCGCCGGGTTACCTGCCATTGACAATATCGCCCGACATCACGATCGAGGCCGTGGCCTCCGTCAGCCAGATTGCGGCGGACGACTGGAACGCCTGCGCGCATCCGCCCGGCACGCCGTACAATCCGTTTCTCGCTCACGCCTTCTTTGCAGCGCTGGAGGAGTCCGGCTCCGCCACTGCGCGCACCGGCTGGCTGCCGCGTCATCTCGTGGTGCGGCGAGGCGAGCGCGTCGTCGGTGTCGCGCCCTGCTATCTCAAAAGCCACTCGCAGGGCGAATACGTCTTCGACCATGGCTGGGCAGAGGCATTCGCGCACGCAGGTGGCTCATATTACCCGAAGCTGCAGGTCGCGGTGCCATTCACGCCGGTGACCGGCCCGCGCCTTCTGGTGCGTGGTGATGTCGACCAGGCGCAAACGCGCGAGGCGCTGATTGCCGGCCTGATCGCGCTGTGCAAGCAGCTCGACGTCTCGTCGGTGCATGTGACATTCGCGCTACGTGAGGAATGGGAGCAGCTCGCTGCGCACGGATTCCTGCAACGTACCGACCAGCAATATCACTGGGCCAATCAGGACTACGGCAGCTTCGAGGACTTCCTCGGCTCGCTCGCCTCACGCCACCGCAAGGCAATCCGGCGCGAACGTCGCGAGGCCGTGGCCAACTGCATCGAAATTCACGCGCTGAGTGGCGCGGCCATCACCGAGGATGCATGGGATGCGTTCTACGCCTTCTACATGGAGACCGGCTCGCGCAAATGGGGGCGACCCTACCTTAACCGCGCGTTCTATTCACTGATCGGCGAGACCATGGCCGACGACGTCGTGCTGATCATGGCGAAGCGCGAAGGCCGATGGATCGCCGGCGCGATCAACTTCAAGGGCTCCGATACGCTCTACGGCCGCCACTGGGGCGCGATCGAGCATCATCCGTTTCTGCATTTCGAGATCTGTTATTATCAGGCAATCGATTACGCGATCCGCCACGAATTGAAATCCGTCGAGGCCGGTGCGCAGGGCGAGCACAAGATCGCGCGCGGCTACCTGCCGCAAACGACGCGCTCCGCGCATTATATTGTCAACCCGAGCCTGCGGCGCGCGGTCCGCGACTATCTCGCCCGCGAGCGCGATTATGTCGAAGCGGTCGGCCGCGAACTGACCGAGGCCGGCCCATTCCGCAAGTCCAGCTAACGGCGTTAACGTTTGCCGGAATTTCGTAGCACCATGCAGGCCTGCCCGGCCTTGTGAATCTTCGTACACAGATCGTTCGCCGCCTGTCGCGTCTCGGCGCCGATCCGCACCTGATAGAATGCGCGCGTGCCGCGGCTGCGGAATGTGGTGCGTAACAGGTCGGGATCGTGCTCGCCGATCGTACCGCTCAGCCGCTTCATCGCACGCGCATACATCTCAAGCGCCTTGTCACGCGAGAATCCGGCGGCGAGTTGCACGCCCCACGGGCTCGCCGCGCCAAGCCGCACATGCTCCTCGAGCTTGGCGACGAACTGGTTCGGCGCCTGACGCAGCAATGCCATCAACTCGCGGCAGCCGGATGGTTTCTTCTTCCATTCGCCATCGCCCATCCCCTCCTTCGCCCAATCGTCAACGCTCAACCCTGTGATCGCCTGAACATAGGCACGCGTCTCGCCCGGCATCGGCCCCGTGCCCGCCTGCCATTCGCGCACGCGGCGTGGCCCGGCATTGTAGGCGGCGGCCGCAAGCCCGAGATTGCCGAACTGCTGGCGCAGCTCTGCGAGGAATTCGGCCGCCTTCGGCAGCGCCTGCACCGGATCGAACGGATCGAGCAGCCGCCGCTCGCTCGCCGTGCCCGGCATGAACTGCGCGACGCCTTGCGCACGCTGACCATTCCGCGTCACCGGGCCGACGGCGTCCGGTTGAAACCGGCTCTCCTGCCAGATCACGCGCGCGAAGAATTCGAGCGGCAGGCCGTTCGCCTTCGCCGCAGATTCGATCATCAGGCACATGGATTCGCCGGTGGCGGCATTATCCTCCACCCGCCTTGCCTCGCTCGCTTTCACCTCGCCCTCTGGCGGCGTTTGCGCGTGAGCGAACGAGGCCAGCGCGACAAGCACCGCCGCGACAGCCCATCCCTTTGAATATGCTCCGATCCGCCCGCGCATTTACCTTAAATGACGCCTTTGTCCGTTACCGCTTGGCTTCACTTCCCGATCTCACCTAAACCGGTGCCATGGAAGAACGTCCCAACGACGCCATGGTCGCATCCGAGCCGACCGGGCCAGAGGACATGTCCCCCGGCGAGTCTGCTCCAGAGCCCTCCGAAGAGACCACAATGATTGTGCTCTCCGGCGCAGACCGGGCGCACGACGCCGACGTATTTCCACTCCACCCGGAGCCTCATCGCCGCCGCGGGCTTCTGCCGTTCATCGGCCGCATACTCCGGCCATTCGTCGCGATCATGCTGTCGCAATACTTCATTGTGCTGCTCCTCGCCGTGCTCGCCGCCGTCATCGTATCAAGAACGGCATCCGGCATTCTGGTCGAGATGTTCGACGATCTTGCGCGCATCATCCGACGCTTCGGAACGTAAGAGGAATCAATAACCCGCATGTATTTGAGCCACACCTCTCCTAGGGGGGAGGTAAGAGGCGGGGCGGCAGCGGAGCATACGGTGCCTCAAATTGTTTTTTTAGGCCCCCTCACCCGCTCACTATGTTCGCGACCTCTCCCCAGCGGGGAGAGGTGAGAAAGGATAACTCAACAAAAAGCCCGGCGATCGTGCGCCGGGCTTTGATGATTGTCTGCGAAGAAGCTTGCGCCTTTGACTAGGCCTTGGCGGGCTCCTTCGTCGCCTTGTTCGCAGC
This sequence comes from Afipia carboxidovorans OM5, assembly GCF_000218565.1. NCBI lineage: Bacteria > Pseudomonadati > Pseudomonadota > Alphaproteobacteria > Hyphomicrobiales > Nitrobacteraceae > Afipia > Afipia carboxidovorans. The sequence goes on from NC_015684.1 coordinate 2,429,420, forward strand.
CTTGGGCTTGCGCTTGCGCGCGCCCGGCAGCTTTTCGGGCTTCGGCGTAATCGGGCCATCGAGGAACTCGAAGCCGATCTTCTCCTTGCCCTCGCCTGCCGCCTCGTCCTTCACCAGAACGACACGGACATGGCCGCCACCTTTGAGCTTGCCGAACAGAACCTCATCGGCGAGCGGCTTCTTGATGTGCTCCTGAATCACGCGGGCCATCGGCCGCGCACCCATCTGCTCGTCGTAGCCTTCCTTCACCAGCCATGCCTTGGCGGGCTCGGACAGCTCGATAGTGACGTTGCGGTCGCCAAGCTGCGCTTCGAGCTGCATCACGAACTTCTCCACCACCATGCCGATTACATCGGCATCGAGATGCGCGAAGGACACGATGGCATCGAGGCGGTTGCGGAATTCCGGCGCGAACTGCCGGTTGATCGCCTCGTGGTCCTCACCCTCACGCTTGTTTCGGGTAAAGCCGAACGCCGCCTTCGCCATATCCGCCGCACCGGCGTTGGTGGTCATGATCAGGATGATGTTGCGGAAGTTCACCTGCTTGCCGTTATGGTCGGTGAGCTTGCCGTGATCCATGATCTGCAGAAGCACGTTGTAAAGGTCGGGATGCGCCTTCTCGATCTCGTCGAGGAGCACCACACAATGCGGATGCTGGTCGACGCCATCGGTGAGCAAGCCACCCTGGTCGAATCCGACATAGCCCGGAGGCGCACCGATCAGGCGGGACACCGTATGCCGCTCCATGTACTCCGACATGTCGAAGCGCAGGAGTTCGACGCCGAGCGAGGCCGCGAGTTGCTTGGCCACTTCGGTCTTGCCGACGCCGGTCGGTCCTGAGAACAGGTAGCAGCCGATCGGCTTCTCCGGTTCGCGCAAACCCGCACGCGCGAGCTTGATCGACGCCGACAGCGCTTCGATCGCCTTGTCCTGACCGAACACCGTGCGCTTCAAGGTCGCCTCGAGATGCTTGAGCACCTCGACATCGTCCTTCGACACGCTCTTCGGCGGAATCCGCGCCATCGTCGCGATGGTCGTCTCGATTTCCTTGATGCCGATAGTCTTCTTGCGCTTGCCTTCGGGCACCAGCATCTGCGCCGCACCGGATTCGTCGATCACGTCGATCGCCTTGTCCGGCAGCTTGCGGTCGTGGATGTAGCGCGCGGAGAGGTTCACCGCCGCCTCGATCGCGTCGTTGGTGTACTTCAGCTTGTGGTAATCCTCGAAGTAAGGCTTGAGCCCCTTGAGGATACCGATCGCATCCTCAACCGACGGCTCGTTGACGTCGATCTTCTGGAAGCGACGCACCAGCGCGCGGTCCTTCTCGAAGTGCTGGCGGTATTCCTTGTAGGTGGTCGAGCCCATGCAGCGGATGCCGCCCGAGGCGAGCGCCGGCTTCAACAGGTTCGAGGCATCCATCGCCCCGCCCGACGTCGCGCCAGCACCGATCACGGTGTGGATCTCGTCGATGAACAGGATCGCGTTGGGGTGCGCTTCCAGCTCCTTGATGACCTGCTTCAGCCGTTCCTCGAAGTCGCCACGATAGCGCGTGCCCGCAAGCAGCGTGCCCATGTCGAGCGAGAACACGGTTGCGGCGGCAAGCACCTCCGGCACCTCGCTATCGACGATGCGCTTGGCGAGCCCTTCCGCGATCGCAGTCTTGCCGACGCCCGCTTCGCCGACGAACAGCGGATTGTTCTTCTGGCGGCGGCACAGCACCTGGATCGCACGGTTGATCTCGGCGTTGCGGCCGATCACCGGATCGATCTTGCCGTCGCGCGCCTTCTTGTTGAGGTTGACGCAATAGGTCTCGAGCGCCTCCCCCTTCTTCTTGGAATCCTCGCCGCCCTTGGTGTCGGTGTCGTCGTCGACGCCGCGCACCGGCCGCGCCTCGGAGACGCCAGGACGCTTGGCAATCCCATGGCTGATGTAATTGACCGCGTCATAGCGCGTCATGTCCTGCTCCTGCAGGAAATAGGCGGCATGACTCTCGCGCTCCGCAAAGATTGCGATCAGCACGTTGGCGCCGGTCACTTCCTCGCGACCGGACGACTGCACATGGATCACCGCGCGCTGCACCACGCGCTGGAATCCGGCTGTCGGCTTGGCGTCATCGACACCGTCGCCGATCAGGTTTTCAAATTCGGTTTCGAGATAGCCGACGAGGCTGCCGCGCAGCTTGTCGAGATCCACGCTGCAGGCGCGCATCACGGCCGCAGCATCCGTGTCGTCAATCAGCGAAAGCAGGAGGTGTTCAAGCGTCGCGTATTGATGGTGGCGTTCATTTGCAATCGCGAGCGCGCGATGCAGGGATTGTTCAAGGCTCTGAGAAAAAGTCGGCATTCGCTTCCTTTGTGGCCCCCGCCATTCTGGCCGTTCGAGTATCCCTCAGTTGTTTCCTTCGTCGTCTCGCATGATGTGTTTCGGAATTCTTCTGAATGGTGCCGAATGCGCTCGACGTCTGAGAGGCTATCTAGTGTATCCCGAAGCGAACGCTACTGCCTGGCATGAGGTTCCCCACCAAAACAATTTCCGGCGTCCGCTCTTGCAAATCACTCCTTGCCAACAGGCTACTTCTTTTCCATCACGCATTGCAAAGGGTGTTGATGCTTACGCGCAAAATCCATCACCTGCGTCACTTTGGTCTCGGCAATCTCGTAGGTGAAAACACCGCACTCGCCGATCCCATGATGATGAACATGCAACATGATCTTGGTTGCTGCTTCAACATCCTTCTGGAAGAATTTCTCTAGAACATGAACGACGAACTCCATCGGCGTGTAGTCGTCGTTGAGGATCAGCACGCGATAAAGACTCGGCCGCTTGGCGCGCGGCTTCGTTCTGGTGATGACGGAGGTGCCGGGGCCGGACGTCCCGTCCGGGCGATCGTCGTTCTTCGACATTCGCACGGTTGCGGCGGCGCGACGGACGCTCTCCCCGTCCCTCCCCGTCTCGTCCCATCCAGTCATGGCGGTAGAAAGCTTCTGCGGCATGGCCTTGCTTCGATCAGTCCCGGCTTCGATCAGCCTCGATGTCGCGGTGGCAGCGGCAACGCCGCGCCGATTATCGGGCACAATATGGCGCTGCTCCGGCTGCGCCGCAAGCTGCACGGAAAATCCCTACCCCTCTCGGAATAAAGGGAAAATCGGCACAGGCCGATGCGTTATCCGCCGTTTTTCGCGTGATCGCGGCACGCTCCTGTCCGTAAATGACGGCGGCGCTCAGCTTGCCCGGCGCGACAGGCCGCCGGCGCTCTCCTGACGATTCCTTAACGGCATCCCCCGAAAGAACGAGCAGTCCGCAACGCTCCATTGAGCATAACATACGGACCGGAGCCAAAAAGACGGCATTTTAATAATGCCCCCGGCTTTACTCGGAGCACTTTACCACCTCTTCACTAGGCCGCCCGTAAGCAAAGTTCCAGATACAACCACTCTGGTAAACGGCAATGGGCCCCCTCTCAATCAAGCGTTTCGCCAGCCTCGCCAACGGGTTTCGCAAAGATGCCCGCGGCAACGTCGCCATCATCTTCACACTGGTCGCCATCCCGCTCGTCGCACTGGTCGGCGCAGCCGTCGATTACACTCGCGTCAGTTCCGCCCGTACCGCCATGCAGAGCGCGCTCGACAGCGCCGCGCTGATGATCTCCAAGGACGCGGCGACGATGAGCGACAGTGAAATCACCACGCGCGCCCGGCAGTACGTCAATTCGCTCTACACCAACACCGAAACGCCGATCCAAACGTTCAGCGCGGTCTACACCCCGAACAACGGAAGCGGCGCGACAATCCTGCTGAACGCCGGCGGCAACATGCCGACCTACTTCATGAAGATTGTCGGCACCAATTTCAGCACGCTGCCGATTAACACCGCCTCGACCACGAAATGGGGCAGCTCGCGCATGCGCGTCGCGCTGGTGCTCGACAATACCGGGTCGATGGACCAGAACGGAAAAATGACGGCGCTGAAAAAAGCAGCCGCCAATGCCACCACCGGCTTGATCAAGAAATTGTCGGCCTTCAACACCAACGAAGGCGACGTCTATATCTCCGTCGTACCCTTCGCGAAGGACGTGAACGTCGGCACCTCCAACGTGGGCGCGTCCTGGCTGAACTGGAGCGAATGGGAAGCCGCGCCGCGGATTCTCACCGACAACAGCTATCCAATCAAAGTCAAATACAACAACATCACCTACGAGTGGGCCGATATCGGCCCGGGTGCGCCTTGCCCGTTCGATACAAAGAGCAACGGAAATCCGCGTCCATCCCAGCAAAGCAGCGTGAGCAAATTCAGCTTTGCCTGCATGGACCGGCCGGGCTCTCTGTCCGGGGCTACGGATCTCAGCAACAACAGCACCGACAGGTACCTCATCCCGTCAAGCGGTACCTATGAGGGCATGATCTGCCCGGGCATCGATGGCGGCGCGAACTACCCGGGAAAAACCGGCGTCTACTACAATGGCTGCTATACGAGCGTTGTTGATCCAGACGCCAGCATCGTTCTCGCGACCGGGTCGAATGCGCAGTGCCCGAGCAACAAACCCAACTGCTCATGCACCGGCACCGGCAGCAGCCGGAAATGCGTTCAGGCCAAATACAAGCATTACTGGCGCGATCATCCGAGCGATACCACGAAGGCTGCTGCGGCCGCCCCCGCACACAGCACCTGGACCGGGTGCGTCAACGATCGCGACCAGGATGCCGATACGACCAACGCCGTCATGTCGGGTTCGGGGCGCATTTACCCCGAGCAATGGAAGGATTGCCTGTCAGCGACCATCACGCCGATGAGCAACCAATGGGCCACCTTGAACAGCAAGGTCAACGCCATGAACCCGAGCGGCAACACCAACCAGGCGATCGGCCTGTTCTGGGGCTGGCAGACGCTCAACACCGCCAACGATCCGTTCAAGGCGCCCTCGAAGGACCCGAACTGGGTCTACCAAGATTACATCGTGATTCTGTCAGACGGATTGAATACGCAGAACCGATGGTACACCTGCCCGAACGCAGGCCCCTGCCCAACGATCGACGGACGTGAAAAGACGCTGTGCGACAACATCAAGGCCGACAAGATCACCATCTTCACCATTCAGGTGAACATCAACAGCAAGGACCCGGAATCCCAGGTGTTGAAAGACTGCGCCTCATCGGGCTCCGGCTATTTCCAGCTCATCACGTCTGCGAACGACACCGCCACCGCCTTCGACAACGTGCTCAACAAGATCGCCAAGCTGCGCATCGCGCAGTAACGCACCCGATCCGCCGCCGATGAGGCGGCACAAACAAAAAGCCCGGCTCATAAAGCCGGGCTTTTTTAATTCCTGAAAGGCGTCGCGCTTAGTGCGCGGTGTACTTCGAGACCAGGCCTTCGAACGGCTTGTAGGATTCCTTAGCGAGGTCCGAATAGAGCTGGCCGATCTTCTGGGCCTCAGCGACGAACGTCTCGTAGGCGGTCTTGGCGTACTCGCTCTGAACTTCGAGCGCCTTGTCGAACGACTTCACGCCGGAGAGCTTCTCGACGTAGCTCTTGGTGTCTTCAAACGACTTCTTCGAATAGTCACCGTAAGCGGCAGCAATCGCCTGGAAACCGTTGGCGACGTTACGCGCAGAGGTCACCGTGGCATCAAGCTGCTCTTTGCTCTGCTGCTGGAAATCTTCCACTTTGAACATGACTCGTCCTCTCAAAGGCGGATGGGGCATCCGATCACGAAATCGGGATATCGCGTCGCACAATGAAGGTCAAGGAAATTGTGCGACGCACAAGGATTCATGACAAATCCGGCCTATCGCGGAAACGCTTCGTTAAGGCTTTGGCAACTGCCGCCCCGTATTTTTGGACAAAGTGTCTTTCACGTCGGCCGGGAACAAAAGCAGCGTCTGTTCAACGGCTTATGGTCCGGCGAGCGGAACCTTCACCGCCCGCCAGCGGCGATGCCCGCCCCGCGGCCCGTGCGGAAGACGGCCCAATTTGGCCTCAGAACGAGGTCAAAGAACTCGAAATCGAGACGGGGAAGTTCATGTTCGGTGTCACCTTCGCGTCCGGCGGGATTGCACGTTACCTCACACTCGCACTCGCCACCGTCTCCATTACGGTCATGCTCACGGATCACGCCGACGCACGGCGCCGTCACCACCACCATCGCGCGCATGTGGAGCGCTCGGTCTACAACCCGCCGTTTGCATCGATCATCGTCGATGCCAATTCCGGCGCGACGCTGCAGTCCACGAATGCCGACGCGACCCGTCATCCTGCGTCGCTGACCAAGATCATGACGCTCTACATGCTGTTCGAGCAGATCGAGAACGGCAAGCTGCGGCTCGATTCCCAACTCGAAGTCTCGCGCCATGCGTCCGCGCAGGCGCCGACCAAGCTCGGCCTGCGCCCGGGCCAGACCATTCGCGTCGAGGACGCCATCAAGGGCATCGTTACTCGCTCCGCCAATGACGCCTCCGTGGTGGTTGCCGAAGCGATCGCCGGCAGCGAGGAAGGCTTCGCCAAGATGATGACGCGCAAGGCGCGCGCGCTTGGCATGAACAACACGACCTATGTGAATGCCTCGGGCCTGCCCGACAGCGACCAGATCACGACCGCGCGTGATCAGGCGACGCTCGGCCGTGCGATCCAGGATCGCTTCCCGAAATACTATCGCTACTTCTCGACCTCGGTCTTCACCTGGCGCGGCCGCCCGATCCGTAACCACAACCACCTGCTTGGTCGTGTCGAAGGGGTGGACGGCATCAAGACCGGCTACATCCGCGCATCAGGCTTCAACCTCGTGTCCAACATCCGCCGCGGCAACCGCCATCTCGTCGGCGTCGTCCTCGGCGGCCGCACCAGCGGCGCGCGCGACGCGACGATGCGCAAGCTGCTCGCAACCTACCTCGACGACGCCTCGACGCGCCGCACGGTCGCAGCCATCACCGAGCGCACTCCGGCCGGCACCACGCCTGCCAAGATGGAGCAGCCGGTCGCTGCGAAGCCGTCGCCGCGTCCCGCTCCGATTCAGGTCGCAACCGCCCAACCCGAGGCTGTTCCTCTTCCCGTCCCGGCTCCTGCACAGGCCGCTGCCGAGCCGGCTGCAAAGCCTGAGCCTGCTCCGCTGACCAGCGGCGTAATCTCCTCGCCGCTCGCCGCCATTCCGGGATCGTCGGAGCCGATGAAGCCGGTGCGCGTGAAGACCGTGCAAGTCCGCATGGCGCCATCCAAGGCCAACACCAAGCCGCCGGCGCCGATCCGTGTTGCTGAAGCAACGCCCGAGCCGGCCTCGCATACGGCTTCTGTCGCTCCTGCGGCCCAGCCCTTCCCCGCGCCGCTGCCGATCGTCGTCACCCGCACCACGCCGGGCCTTGGCGAAGGCACCGTCGGCCCCGTCCCCTCGCCGTCGTCCACGATGGCTTATGCCGATCCCAATCGCGGCCCGCCTCCGATGACGCTGGGCGCTCAGGCCCGCGCGATGGCCGGCACACAGGCGCAATCGCCTGCTCCCGCGCCTGAAGCCGCAACGCCTGCAAACACCAAGCCCACCGCCATCAGCCACAGCGGATGGATCATTCAGGTCGGCGCGCTCGAGACCGAGTCGGAAGCGCACAAGCGCCTTGAAGCGGCGCGCGAAAGCGCCCGCCGCTATCTCAACAACGCCGACTCGTTCACCGAGGTTTATTCGAAGGGCCGCAAGACCTACTACCGCGCCCGCTTCGCCGGTCTCGACCAGAACTCCGCGGAAGCCGCCTGTAAAATGCTGAAGCGCTCCGACATCGGTTGCATGACGATCCGCAACTGAGCAATCTGAACGCTCCGTAATTCAAAACGCCCGCGATCATCGCGGGCGTTTTCGTATGCGGGTGACGCGGGTAGAATTTTTGCGACGACAACCCTTTCTCAAGGTTTGGTCTCTAAAACCTTAACCACAAGCGACCACGCCGGACTACGGCGGGCGACGGCATCATCCAGAGACACAGCGAGCACGCTCGACGAAATGGCGTCGTGTTGCGTGGAGTTTAGTGGTGATGCGTGCGAAGAAGAGTATCCTTGGCCTCGTTGACACGGGCCGCGAGGTACGTCGTCCCCCCCTGGTCGGGATGCAGTTTCTTCATCAGCCTGCGATGGGCGCTGCTGATTTCGTCCCGCCCCGCGCCTCGCTGCAGGCCAAGGATCTGATAGGCCTCCTCCGCCGTCATTTTGCCGCCCGACGCCGTGCTGCGATGCTGGCGAGCACCCCCTCCTGCCGCTGCGTCCTGCGCGTTCTCACGCCAGCCGGCAAACCGGCGGTCAAGATAACTTTCCAGAAGGGCCCGGCTCTGTTCGTCGAGGCTCCGTGCAAGCCCGAGCAGTTCAGCGAGGGCGAAGGTGCCGAGATCGCGCCCCGCTTCGGATCCGGCGATCACACGTCCGCCAAGCGCACCGGTGCGGCGGTCGAGCGTCAGCTCTATAAACTGCGTTCGTATCTGGGATTGCTGCCCGTCTGAGCTCACCGACGGGCCGCCCAGCCCGAATTTTGCAGCGAGCTCCGCACCAAGCACCGAGTAGCCGAGCAGCCCCGCACCGAACAGGCCGAGCGGCACGGCGATCTCGAACCGCCCCCGCATGCCGATATAGGCGGCCGCCGCCAGCGAGACGAAACCACCGATGCGCCGCAGCAGTCGCGCCAGCACCTTCGGGTCGGTCGCACGAAACGACTTGAGCGCGAAGTAGATCAGGATGAGAGCGGAAATCCCGGCGATCAGGCTAACCATGATGCATCCGGCCGGGCTTTAAGAGCGCGCACAGCGGCGCATCGAAATTCAGGCATTCCCCAACTTCACTTTCGTCTGGCCTCGGCAAGCGGATCGCTCGCGGGCGGCGGCACGTTGATCTTATCGGTGTTGACCGGCGCAAGCTCGCTATCTTTATCCAGAAATTTGCCGAGCGTATCCTCGATGCTGAGCTTCATGCTGTCCGGTCCCCGGTCCGACATGTCGTTATGGCGGAATTGAGTGTTGACGACCGTGATGCGCTCCCCGTTCACACGCGGCACCACCCCCACGTCCGGCACGAACTCCGGGTCCTTCGAGCGGAAGGTCAGAATCCGGAACGCACCTTCCAGCGGCACGCGTAAATTGTCGAGCGTTACGACGTCGGCCACCCGGTCGGGATATCGTTTCGCGAAGTACATCGCGATGTCGCCGCCATTGGAATGGCCGACCAGCGTGAGGTGCCTGTAATTGGCATGCGGGTAGCGCCTCGCGACCTCATCGAGTACGAAGCGAATATTGGCGACGCCTCGCGTATAGACCGGTTCACGGCCGGCATAGGGCTCGCCCGTCCTGGTGACGAGCGGCGCATCGCTCGCAAGGTCATGCTGGATGCAGATCGCGAGGTAGCCACGTCCAGCAAAGAAATTCGACAGGAAGGAATATTCGTTGAAGCGAACGGTATTGCCGTGACTGATGACAACGACAGGCATCGTCGTCAGGCCGGCCTCGGCCCGCATTTCGACATCGCGCCGCACCGCCACGTCGGCTTCCACCGGGCGCTGGCGCGTGGCGTCATAAAGCGCCAGGGCCTCATGCTTCACACCCCAGGTGACAGCCGCGAAATAGGCAACGCCCGCGAGCGCGACCAAAGCGGCGATGGTCGTGATCGTTCGCCGCACATAGGGATGGCCGCCCTTCCGGTGCTGCCGGAAAGCGTCCTTCCCAACGGGTGTGGCGATGTCGGACGTCATGCCATTTAGCTAATCATGTTCCTGCCATGAGGCAAAACACGCCTGCGGCTATTTCGGCACCGTATTCGCTGTGCGGAACCAGTGAGCACACCGCCCTGCCAACCTGTTCTTCCGGCAGTTCCCTTTGTGGATATCTTCAAATCAGCCCGGGCCGCGGTCAATCAAAATGCGTAAACCGCCAAAATGCGCAAATCGTGATAGCGCACACATACGGCCCGGACGGACCGCGCCTTTCACCCTGAACCGGTGCTGAATCAAGATGGCCTCTTCTTCTCCCCTCGTTGCCCGTACCCTGCCCGCGCTGCAGCGCAGCCTCGAGACCCTGCGCAAACGCCACGCGAGCGTCGCGCTGGTACCGACCATGGGCGCGCTCCATGACGGACATATCTCGCTGGTGCGGCTTGCCAAGCGCCGGGCGAACAAGGTCGTGGTCTCGATCTTCGTCAACCCGACGCAGTTTGCGCCGCATGAGGATTACGGCTCCTACCCGCGGACCTGGAAGACTGACGCGGCGAAGCTCGCGACCGAGGGCGTCGACCTGATCTGGAATCCCGACGCCGCACTGATGTATCCGGAAGGCTTTGCCACCAGCATTCACCTTGAAGGCCCCGCGACAGCCGGGCTTGAGGATCGCTTCCGCCCGCATTTCTTCGGCGGCGTTGCCATCGTCGTTGCCAAACTGCTTGCGCAGGTGCGCCCCGACGTCGCGATCTTCGGCGAGAAGGACTATCAGCAGTTGAAGGTGGTGACGCAGATGACGCGCGACCTCAATCTCGGTCCGCGCATCGTCGGTGCGCCGATCATGCGCGAGCGCGATGGTCTCGCGATGTCCTCGCGCAATCTCTATCTGTCGCCGGAGCAGCGGAAGGCTGCACCCGCGCTGCACCGTTCAATGAAGCAAGTCGTGCGGCTGCTGCGCCAGGGCGAGGATCCCGCCGCGACGCTCAAAGCCGGCGCCAAGCTCATCACCGATGCCGGCTTCAAACTCGATTATCTCGAAGCGCGCCACGCCGAGACGCTGGCACCACTGTCGCAGATCGGCCGCGAGCCGGGACGGCTCCTCGCCGCCGCGACGATCGGCACCACGCGGCTGATCGACAATATGAAGATCTAGCTCGAGCTCTGATCGCCGCCCCAATCGACTGCTCGTCATGCGCGGACTTGATCCGCGCATCCATCTAAAAAATGGATGGATTGCCGGGTCAAACCCGGCGATGACACTCTAGTCATTCGGGCTCGAACGTATGTCGCCCTTACAGCAACCCGAGTTCGCGCAACTCTCGGCGCATCGGTTCGGGCATGTCCGCGAGCCCCTGCGGCGAGCCGCGCAAATCCGGCGGCGCACTTTTCGCATCGAGATAGCGCCAGCCCTGGAACGCGCGCATTGGTCGTGGCGAGACCGGGATGAGTTTGGTTTCCATCACGAGACGGCAGCGCCCAATGCCGTCCTTGTCGCGGAACGGCTCGATTGCAACGAGCTTCTGCCGTGCGGTGATCTCTCCCTTGATGACCCAGTAGATCGAGCCGCCGTCGAGCAGTTCCGCCTCGCGCTTCGGCGTCATGCGCGTGACGTGGGTGTGGCGGATGGGCTTGGTCTTGGTGCGCGAAGCTTTCGCGCGCGCGTCGATCCATTCCTTCAGATCACGAAACGACGTCGAGCCGACGGACAGTTTGACGAGATGCAGCGGCATGCCCCGCAGATAGGCCGGATCGGCAGGTCGCTGCAACGCCTGCCGCAAGGTTTTCCTTGAAGTTTTACCGGTTATTCCCAGCGTCGGGTGTGGCTGCTGCTGGCGGCGTCAGCGAGCGCGGCGGCGCGGGAGGCGCAGCCGGTGGCTTCTTCGCGGCGGCCTTTGGTGCCTGATGCGCGGGATGCGCTGCCTCCGCAGGCCGGACCGGCGCGGCAGAGGGCGCAGGAGCGGCAGAGGGAGTCGATGCCGTTGGGGGCTCGGGCGCCATGATGCTGATCGGCGGGATCGAGGCCGAGCTCGGGAAGTCGCCCGACACCGGCTTGCCGGTCGGTCGCTCTGGCTCCGTGGGCGCAATCGCGGCAGCGGGCGGCAGGACACCGGGTTGTTGCCCGAGCTTGCCCCACAGCGGCGCATGCCGTGCCACGAGGCTCTCATAGACCCGCTCGTTCATGTTGTTGGCGATCTGCGCCGTATTGGTAAGCGAGGTGAAGAACGCACACTCCGACAGCTTGCAGCCCTCCCGCACGGCAAGCACATGGGCGACAAGGCCGTAACGGTCGCGCTCGATAGCGCGACGCAACGCTTGCAACGACGGCGTCATCGCCCGGTCGGCGGACGCAGCGTCGCCATGGGCGGCAAGGCGGGAGATTTGCGATGCGGTGTACGACACCGCCGCGGCGGTGCTTTCAGCCGAAGCGAAGACTGCCTGCTCACACCCGGTGCCGACGATCTCGCCAGCGAGTTCGTCAAGACAGGTCAGTGCAGGCGATGCCGGCCCGGCAAACGTCTCGGACGAGGCCGCAGGTCCCTTCCGGCTGGAGCCATCAAGCGCAAGAGCAGCGGCCAACGCCACCGCGAGCAACGCGACGACCGCAAGCGCGCCGTTGGCAAACGACCGCTCGGCGCGAAGCAGCGCAACAATGGAGATCAGTGCAAAGACCGCCGCGACCGCAAGGATAATCACCACCGGCAGCCCCAGTGACTGCGGGATATCGGCAAGGCCGGCGGCGAAAGCCCGGTTCATCCGCGATCACCTTTACTGCCTGCAATCGCAGGCTCACCACCGGGCAACGAAAAGGGCCGCAAGGCGCGGCCCCGGCAACCTGATCGATCAAGTGCCCGCGAGCTGGCTCTCGCGCGCCACGCGCTCGAACGCCTCGGTCGAGCTTTTGATGCGGTACTGGCAGTCGTCGCCATCGGTGGGAAGCAAACGAATAACTTCATAGGTGCCGCTCGCCGCGGGGCGCGACACATTGCTCGCCGTGAAGTAGACGAACTCACCAATTCCGAACTTGTGCTTCAACGCTCTGCTCCATCACTCGAAACGCAAAACCGCCGCCTTGGAACGCGGGCGGCAGGTTTGATGATGGCGGTTGTATAGCACGGAAGGGCCGTTTTTGCCAGCTAAAGGACGCATGGCAAGTAAACCAATATTGCAATCATTTCAGTAGGATAGATCGGCAGAAGCGAGGTTTTGACGGCTCTCTCCGGTTTGGTGAACGAGGCTCTGCGATATAATTTTCCCATAGATTTCAACAATTTAAGAAAATGACTGAATCCCGCGGCCGAGTTCCCCGCCTCAATCGGCCTCGAATCGCTCGATCATGAGGGTCTCCGCAAGCGCCTCCGCCGTCCATTGCGCGAAGGCCGGATGGACCAACATGGTATCCATATACGCCCGGACCGGCGGGGTGACCTCGATGTCGTAGGTTCGGAAGCGATGCACCACGGGCGCATACATCGCGTCCGCCGCCGAGAACGTGCCGAACAGGAACGGTCCCGCCTCCCCGTACCGCTTGCAGCAGTCGGTCCAGATCTCCTGAACGCGCGCGATGTTCTCCCTCGCCTCCTCCGACAGCGCCTTGGCGCGGATCGGGCGGTGGATGTTCATGCCGCACTCCCGGCGCAGGCTACCGAACCCGCCATGCATCTCGGCGCTGATGGCGCGCGCATGAGCCCGCAAAGCGGAATCCTGTGGCCACAGCCGTGCCTGCGGAAACTTCTCGGCGAGGTATTCGATGATCGCAATCGAGTCCCAGACCGTGACTTCGCCATCGACCAGGATGGGCACCTTGCCTGCAGGCGAGACGTCGAGGAGGCGCTGCTTGTCCTTCGCGTCGGTGTAGATCGGGATGAACACTTCCTCGAAGGGAATGTTCGTCGCCTTCATCGCAAGCCATGGCCGGAATGACCATGACGAATAGTTCTTGTTGCCGATGTAGAGAGTGAGACTCATGTGCAGCCTCCTGCACATCGATTCTGCCACGCAGCCCGCACCACTCCAACTGCAATCGGCAAACGAAAGCCGCGGCATGAGTGTCATTCGATCCGTACCATTGCAGACTTGCTCTCGCGCAGCCGATGCGGCAAGGCGATGATCAATCATGCCTCTCGATTCGCCCGCCCTCACGCCCTCCGCACCAGCCCTCAAGCTTGAAGATGCGATCCTCGCGATCCTACGCGGCGCGGATCGTAAAACCTTGAGCGCACCGGAGATCGCTCATGCGATCGCCGAGGGAAGCGAATGGCATGCACTGCTCGTTCCGATCCGCCGCGCGGCCGTCGCGCTCGCGCAAGCGGGGCGGCTCGTGATCTACCGGCACGGCAAGCCGGTCGATCCGAACGATTTCCGTGGCGTCTACCGGCTGGGTCTGCCGCGGCAGGACTGAGACGTTCCGCAAATGCGGCACGCTTGCGGCGGCATCGCGCCTGCAATCGCGCGTCACGATGAAACTCCGATGTCTTCCCAACAAATGCGCAACACCCGTCTCGCTTTTGCCGTTCCCGCGGAACGCGATCTGCCGGGCGTTGTTGGGGCCGTGTTGAAACCGCCCAAAGACATCAGGAGATCATGATGAAGAAGATTCTTCTCGCCACCGCCTGTGTGTTCGCCATGTCCGCGACCGCGATGGCGCAATCGTCCATGGACAGGAGTTCCTCCGGCACCGCCATTCACAAGAACGATGCCGTGAAGAAAAACACCATGAAGCCTGTCGACCCGAACGCAGCCACCACCGGCTCGTCGATGGACAGCAAGCGCGGCGTACCGGGCAACAACACTGTGGGCGGCGACGGTTCGCAGTCGAATCCGAAATCGACTGCGCCGGGCGCAGCCAAGGCCGGCGGCGGCTAAGCCTGCCGAGCGACGAGAGAGCCCGCTTGTTCTGCAAGCGGGTTTTCTTTTGAGACGTGTGAGCAGCCGCTCGGCAAATGCTACGGCGCGGGAAACCATTCATCCGTGCGGCCCGCAAGCCGATAGCCGATCAGGCCGACCCATTCACGCGCCGCGGTATCGAGCCGCGCGAGTCCTGCACTCAACTTGAGGAAAGGCCGACCCGCCTCCTTCCAGCCGCTGGTGCGCCAGTCGATCGGATAAGCCTCGACAGGAAAGTTCGCCGCGCGGAATACGCCGATTGCGCGCGGCATATGATAAGCCGACGTCACCAGAAGCCAGCGCTCGCCTGGCTTGGGCTTCACAACGTCACGCGTGAAAATCGCATTCTCGTAGGTATTGCGCGAGCGATCTTCCCTCACGATACGATCCGCCGCGACGCCGAGATTCTCGAGCAGCACGCGCCCCACTTCCGCTTCGGTCGATAGCGGATGGAAGACATTGGCGTTGCCACCGCTCAACACGATCTTTGCATTCGGAAAGCGGCGCGCGAGTTCGGCCGCTGCCGTCATTCGCTCCGCCGAAGCATTCAGTTCAGCCGTCCCGCGCTCTGCCGTGAGATCCGGGCTGATCGCGCCGCCAAGCACGACGATTCCGTCCGGTGCGCGGCCATCGTCATGCCAGGCCGGAAAACGCTCCGACAACGGCAGCAGCAGCCAGTTTCCGAGCGGTGAAAATCCGCATACCAGCAGCAACGCGATGCCGGCCGCACTGATGCGTGCTCCTGCCTTTCTCCAGCGCACGAGCGTGAGCAGAAGCCCGAGCAGACAGATCGTCGCAACGAGATTGGACGGTGTGACGAGAAATCCGAAGAGGCGCGTGGCGAGATAAGACATGCCTGCTTATAGCCGCTCGCACGCGACTGCCCAGCGCTTTCTCGGCGTGTCCCCGCTTTGCACGGTATGATGCGTGCGACGATTGCTCGCAATGGAGTGTGAACGCGTCAATCCCACTGCGGTGCGAATCCGAAATTGGTGATGCGTCCTTCCGGCGAGCCCATCGCAAACAGTCGCGCTATGTCGTCCTCGCTGAGCACGAAATCGAACACGTCGAGATTTTCCGACAGGCGCTCGACCTTCGAGGTGCGGGGAATGGCCACGACATTCTGCTGGATCAGCCAGCGCAGGCAAATCTGCGCGGGCGACTTGCCGTATTTGCGACCGATCCCGATGAGCGTCTCGTCGTTCTTGATGCGCCCCTTCGCAAGCGGGCTATAGGCGATCGCCGCAAGGCCATGCGCGCGGCATGCGTTGATGATCTTGGTCTGGTCGAGATAGGGATGATACTCGACCTGATCGCAGATCAGCGGCTCGCGGCTTAACGCGACCGCCTCCTCCATCAACGCGACGGTGAAATTCGACAGGCCGATGTGGCGAGCAAGCCCAAGCTCCTTGACCTTCGCCAGCGCCTGCAGCGTTTCCGCAAGCGGCACCTGCGGGTTCGGCCAGTGCAACAGCAGAAGGTCGATCTCCGCGCGCAGCCGCGACACGCTATCCTTGACAGAGCGCACGAGCTCGTTCGGTGCAAACCGCGTGGTCCAGACCTTCGTGATAAGAAATACGTCGTTGCGCGGAACGCCCGAGGCGCGGATGCCGTCACCCACTTCGCGTTCGTTGTCGTAAATCTGCGCGGTATCGATCAGCCTATAGCCGAGACGCAGCGCCTGCTCCACCGCGCGCGAGCAATCACGCCCCTCGATCCCGAAAGTGCCGAGACCCAGGATCGGTATGCGCGCTCCACCTGCTTCGACGAATTGCATGGCAGCTCCTGCAACATCTCAGCATACGATAGAAATGTGGGGTCGATCCGAGGCCGGCGCAATCGGCGCTCAGGCTCGCGGGCTGTTTGCCGCAAGAGCGGCGAATACCATGTCCGGCGCATGGGCGATCACGGCGAGAAGCGCACGCGCAGGCCCGCGCGGCGAGCGCTTGCCCTGCTCCCAGTTGCGAATGGTCTCAATCGGGACGCATAGCTTGGTCGCGAATTCGGCCTGGGTGAGCTTCGCCCGCAGCCGCAATTCACGCACATGAGGCGTCACAGCCGCCTCGGACGGCAACGCCGGAGCAGTCTCCACGACAAAAGGAGCCTCCTCGCCGTCGACCACCTCGACGATCCGTCCGTCTGCCTTCAGCCGCAACCGCTTCATCTGCCGTCCCGCGCATTCTTGGATGCGCGCATGGTCGGTCCTTTATGGTTAAGGCGCGGTTAAATTATTGCCGCATCGGGGCGATCCATGAGCATGCAGTGGGTAAGCCCTGCCCCGCAAAAATCGGCATTGCCTCGCCGCTGCGGGCGCAATACGAAGCGGCGCGGTGCAGAGTGGCCCGGCGCAGCCGGCCCCGGCCCGCACATGGATTTTCACGGATGAACCTGCTTCTCCCGGCCTGCCTTGCCGCTGCGCTCATCGCGGTGCCGCACATGGCACAGGCGGCGTCATGCCCGCGGCCGGACGCGCTCGGCACGGCGCGCATTCTTACCGTCGACGCTAAAACGACGCCGCGGGTCGGACTGAAGAGCTTTCCGCAGACCCTGCCGCTCGCCGACAAGGAAGTGGTGCTGACCTTCGATGACGGCCCACTTCCCGCGACCACCGGCAAGATTCTCGCGGCGCTCACGGCCGAATGCGTGCGGGCAACCTTCTTCGTGGTCGGCCGCAACGCGCAGTCGTTGCCTCATATGCTCAAAACCATGGTCCGCGACGGCCACAGCATCGGCAACCACACCTGGTCGCATCCGATGCTCGACCGCATCGCCAAGGACAAGGCGCTCGCCGATATCGACAAGGGCTTTGCGGCCGACGACGCAGCGCTTGCACCGGCGCAGCCCGGCACGGTGCGGTTGTTCCGCTTTCCCTATTTCGCCTCGACGCCCGCGTTGCTCGCCAATCTCGAAAGCCGCGGCGTTGTCGTGTTCGGCGCAGACCTGTGGGCGAGCGACTGGCTGACCATGACGCCACAGCAGGAACTCGAATTGCTGACGACGCGGCTTGCGCACGCCCGCAAGGGAATCATTCTCCTGCACGACACCAAATCGCACACCGCCGCAATGCTGCCTGCTTTCCTGCGATATCTGAAACAGAACGGCTACAAGGTCGTGCATGTCGTCCCGGCAGGCAGTGGTGCCGGGTTATCGCCTTCCGGCAAGCCCGCGACGAATTAAGCTCCCCTTCATCGCGAATCCCTTACCCTTCTCCGGCTTTCACACATTCGTCCTGACACTCATGCGCTCTCTCGTTCTCCGCTCCGCCGCTGCCGTTTTGCTCACGATGCCTGTCGCACTCGCGCAGGCCGCCGAATGCCCCGGCTATCCCGATGCACTCGGCACCTCGCGCACGCTCGTGGTGGATCCGGCCGAGCATCCGCGCATCGGTACGATGCAATATCCGGAGACGCTGCCGCTCAACGACCATGAGGTCGTGCTGACGTTCGACGACGGCCCGCTGCCAAAGCACACGAAGCCTGTCCTCGACATTCTTTCCGCGCAATGCGTGAAGGCCACGTTCTTCATCGTCGGACGGATGGCCACCGCTTACCCGCAGGCGCTGCGCGAGATTCGCGACGCCGGGCACACCATCGGCACGCATACGCAGAATCATCCGCTGCGGATGAATCGCATGACGATTGAGGAGAACGAGGCTGAGATCAATGACGGCATCGCCTCGACTGCCGCGGCACTCGGCGATCCCGCGCAGGTCGCGCCGTTCCTGCGCATTCCGGGCCTGTTGCGTTCGCGCGATGTCGAAGACTATCTGGTGTCGAAAGGCATCCAGACCTGGAGCGCGGATTTCCCCGCCGACGACTGGCATCGTATTTCGCCTGCCCGCGTGGCGCAGCTTGCGATCAGCCGGCTTGAAGCGAAGGGTCGCGGCATTCTCCTGCTGCACGATATTCAGGGGCGAACCGAGAAAGCACTGCCGATCATCCTGCACGAATTGAAGACGCGCGGCTATCGCGTGGTTCATGTCGTGCCGGCCACCAAGGATCTGCCGAAGACGCCGAGTGAGCCGTGGCAATGGCGGCTACATCCGGCCGCGCCTGCGACCGCAGATGCAAACACCATGCGTTTCCACTTCGCACCAAAGGCACCACAGCGCGCGGCAAAGTCCACGACGATGACGACGGCGCCTGCCGCGACGTCGGTGCCGGTGCATCACGGCAGCACTGGCGCTCTGTGGTGGCGCAACGATGCCAACGCGTCCGCTCAGGATGCGGCGATGGCACTCTTGTCGCCCGCCGTTCGCACATTCCGGTTCGACGAGACGCTACTTGCCGGACCATGGTCGCGCCTCAAATCCGCGTCCGCCCTCCCGCAGGAATGACGGCACAGCGAGCATCGTCTCGATTGCATGCGAAAAGCTTTTCATCCACCTGTGACGTAAAAGCCCTTTACGCCACCCCGCGTCTCACTAAGCTTCGATCAGGTTGTCTTGATCGGATGGCGTATGGGTCGCCTCGTTCTGTTGCTGATCTGTCTCGTTACGGGTGGTGCGCCGGTTGCGGCACAGTCGTTCACCTCACTCGAGGCTGCCGCACGCGCGAGCGGCACACCGGATATTCCCGGTCTCAACATGGTCTGGCTAGTGCCGTGGGGCGACCGCGCCGATGCCAACCTCTGGCACAGCATCATCGTGCATCAGACCGAAGGCCCCGCAGGCTCTGCCTATCGCGGCGCGCTACGTCAGGCCCGCGACCCTGAAGGCCAGGGCACGACGATCTGGGTCGAGACCGACGGTACCGTCTACTGGGCGGTCGGCGAATGGGCAACGCCCAAGCATGTGCGGCACAGCGGCAACCGCAACGACAATAAATATATCGACAATGGCGACACGTTCCGCCTGACGCCGAACAACAATTCGATCGGAATCGAATTCGCAGGCAACTATCCGAATGTCCGCAAACCGGTGACGGATGCGCAGGTCGAGGCATGGCGCATTCTCGTGCGTGTCCTGCAGATCCGCTACGGTATCCCGACCGATCGCATCTTCGCGCACAACTGGGTGGACTATAAGGACCGCCGCTACTGCGAAGGCTGCGCGCTCGCCACCATGGCGCGCACGCAAGGCGCCGAGATCGCTCTGCAGAAAACGACGGAGTGATCGCAGCCGCTACACAATAACAAACGGAGGAAACACCATGCCCAACCTTCATCCCTTCGCGAACGCCTCCCTCATGCTCTCACGCAGAGACACGCTTCTCGGTTCGGCCGCACTGATGGCCGCAACCACTCTGCCGAAATCAGGTTGGGCCGCACCGGACGCCTCCGCCCTCGCCCGCTCCAAGAAAGGCATGGTAACGAGCCCGCACGAACTCGCGACGCGCGCAGGTCTCGAAGTGCTGCAGAACGGCGGCAACGCCATCGAGGCAGCGATCGCGATCGGCGCGACGCTGTCCGTCACCTACCCGCATTTCTGCGGGCTCGGCGGCGACGCCTTCATGGTGATCAGCGACCGCAACGGCAATGTCCGCACGCTCTCCGGCGTCGGTCAGGCCGCGGCCAATCCTCCCGACTACAAGGATTCGATCCCAATCCGCGGCCCGCAATCCGCGCTCACCGCGGCTGCCGCTGTCGACACCTGGGATCAGGCGTTCGATTTCAGCCGCAAATCGTGGGGCGGCAAGCAAAGCTGGGAGTCGCTGTTCAAGCGTCCGATCGAATATGCGCGCGACGGCTTTCCGGTCACGCCTTCGCAGAAGTTCTGGCAGACGTTTCAGGAAAAGAACCTCAAAGATTGGCCCGACATCCAGCGCATCTTCATGCCGAACGGGAAGATTCCCGAAGTCGGCGAAAAGCTCGCGCAGCCGCAGCTTGCGAATTCGCTGGAGATGCTTGCCAAGAACGGTGGCCGCGATTTCTATGAGGGCAAGCTCGCCGAGCGCATCGCCGCCGGTCTCAAGGCGATGGGCTCGCCTCTCACCGCAAGCGATCTGGCGCGGTGCCGGGCGCGCGACGAGGCGCCGCTCCGTGTCAAATATCGTGGCGGCGAACTGCTCGGCCTGCGCCCGCCGACGCAAGGCATCACGACGCTGGAGATCATGGGCATCCTCGAGCGTTTCGAGCTTTCAAAATATCCCGAGGGCAGCGCTGACTTCTATCACCTGCTCGTTGAGGCGGTGAAACCGGCCTTTATCGACCGCAACCGCTACATCGCCGATCCGGAATTTGTCGACGTGCCGGTGAACTTCCTGCTCTCGAAGGAGAACCTCGACGCTCACGCCAAGGCGATCGACCTTGCGAAGGCGGCCGCGTGGCCGCACGTCTTCAAGAAGGCCGACACCGTCTACATCGGCGCGACCGATTCCAACGGCAACTGCGTGAGCATGCTGCAGACCGTCTATTACGATTGGGGCAGCGGCTTCGTCGCCGGCGACACCGGCATTCTCTGGCACAACCGCGGCGCCTCGTT
Source organism: Afipia carboxidovorans OM5 (assembly GCF_000218565.1). Taxonomy (NCBI): domain Bacteria; kingdom Pseudomonadati; phylum Pseudomonadota; class Alphaproteobacteria; order Hyphomicrobiales; family Nitrobacteraceae; genus Afipia; species Afipia carboxidovorans. The sequence continues at coordinate 2,450,392 of NC_015684.1, forward strand.
CCGAATCGATCCGAAGAGTCCGAACCGGCTCGAGCCCAGCAAGCGGCCGTTCCACACGCTCAACCCGGGCATGTATCTCAAGGGCGGCAAGCCGCGCATTCTCTACGGCACGCAAGGTGCCGACGGCCAGCCGCAGACGCTCGCCGCCGTGCTCACGCGTCTCATCGACTACAACATGGACCCGCTCACCGCGCTTGCGCGGCCGCGCTTCCTGCTCGGCAAAACCTTCTCCGACACCCGCGACAGCCTGAAGCTCGAGCAGGATGCAGGCGAAGCCGTGTTCAAGGAGCTTGCCGCGCGCGGGCACGAGATGAGTCCGATCCCGGCACAGAGCCCACTCGCCGGCCACCCCGGCGCGATCAAGATCGACGAGGACGGCACCATCACCGGTGCGCACGATCCGCGCAGCGATGGCCGCGCGCTCGCGCTGTAATGAACGGAATGCTGGATTGAACAACGAACTGCGGCGGCAGCCTTTGCGCTTCCGCCGCAGTGCTATCTGGAAGGAAGGATAACGCGCCGAGTGATCGGCAAACTCGACGACCTAGTCGTCGAGGAGGAACGTCACGTTCATGTTGACCCGGAAGCCGGTGATCTTGCCGTCCTTGATCTGAACGTTCTGCTCCTTGATCCAGGCACCTTCGATATTGCTGACCGTCTTCGCCGCGCGCTTGATCCCCTCGGTAATCGCATCCTCAAAACTCTTCTGCGACAACGACGTAATTTCGATGACTTTGGCTACCGACATCCGAAGCTCCTGTTTCGCCCAAACACGGGGCTAACGGACTCGGCGTTGGAAAAGTTCCATTTCTGTCGGCTTCAATGCGGGCCGCGGATGCCGCTACGAGGTCGCGCGATCGGCGCGCAGCGAACGCCCCTATTGCGTCCAGGAGCAAGCAAACGTCTCTTGCAAATCTTGTAAAAAATGACAGAGCCGCCCGGGCGTTACGCCGTGCGGCTCTCCCACGCGACTGTCGGCTCAAGATCCGATTCCGCCGCTTCATTGAGACCAAGGCTGAGCTTCCGTGGTTAATGAGCGGTTAAGACAATCGCCTCGATTTGACGCACCGCCCTTGCGGCGCCGCTCATGATACGTCTGCGGACGATGTGCCGAGGCGGCGCGACCAGTCCTCAGTCCGCCCTGAAGACAACCGCGCCTCCGCAAGCCGCCGCCAGTTCGGCGGTAGACCGGGAAGGCTTGCGAGCTCGGCGAGCGCCGGGCGATTCATTCGGTCGTGATAGAGAAGATGCGACGTCCGCGCGAGTGTCCACGCCGGATTGGGCCGCGCCACCAGTGTGCCGCGATCCCCTGCCGCAACGAGGCCCGGCTCGATCACGCGGAAGTACCAGCCGGTGCGCCCGCTATCTTGCACACGGCGCGCCATGTCCGGCACGTCGAAGCGAATGTTCAATTTCCAGCACGGCTGACGGCCCTGGCTGACCGCGACCAGCGCCGAGCCGATCCGCCAACGGTCGCCGAGACAGAGGTCGGCCTCGTCGGCTCCCTCGACCACAAGGTTTTCGCCAAACGCGCCGGGGCGGAAGCGATCGGCGCGCGTAGGCAGATCGCTGATCCATTCGGGAAGGTGAGACACCGAATAAGCGTGGATGGCCTTGTCCGGGCCGCCATGGTGCCGGGTGTCACCCTGCTCGTCGCCCTCGAAGCCAAGGCCGCCGACAGGAAGCGCCCCTTCGACCTTCTGCTTGTCGATGGCGCTCATCGCGCCTGACGAGCCCAGCGGTCCCACGCGCCCGGTCCGCAATTCGAGAATCTGGAAATCCGGCATTCGTCCTGTGCCCGCGCGCGCCCTGAGCAAACGGGAAGCGCCTTATCCATGCAAAGAGCAGCCGAGGCGGCAAAACACAGCTCAAATGCGGTTCAAGGCAGGCCCGCGCGACGTATGGCTTCTGCGGCCCGTCCCATGGCCAACGTCATGCTCATATATATAAAAAGACCCCGTAAGCCATTACGGCCACGGGGCTTTTTAATTTGGTGCGCTCGAGAGGACTCGAACCTCCACGGTGTTACCCACTGCCACCTCAAGGCAGCGCGTCTACCAATTCCGCCACGAGCGCTTTTGCGACCAGCCCGGAACCGGGCTTCACAGGTCAAAGCCTGCTTCGTCACGGCGCCGATGTAACAAATGGATTATGCCGGGACAAGGGCTTGTAGAGGTTTGCCCCACAGCCACATGGAATGACGGCTGACTAGCGGTGATCCGCCATTTTCGGCAGCATTCGCTTGACCTCGACCGCAATCCGGTTGCGGTTGACGACAACGGCCCCCGAGGCGACCGGCAGGTTATTGGCCAGCACCTTGACCTCGTCCTGCTCGGTGGCGTCAAGTTCGATGATGGCGCCGCGGCTCAGCCGCATAACCTGGTGAATCGGCATTTTGGTGGTGCCGAGCACCACCATGAGATCGACGGATACGTTATCGAGTGTCGCCACTGGCCCAGACCCAAAAATACTGCTTTCCGCAGATCACCACGCTATGGTGAACCAATGGTTAACGCGCGCGACACCCTCATTTCATTGCCCTTTTCAGCCGCATCGGGCCCCGGCGTCGAGTGGCGGATCACGGACTCGTATGTCGCCTATGAGGACGCCCTTGCCGCCATGGAGGCGCGCGCCGCGGCGATCGCGGACGGCACCGCGCCCGAACTCGTCTGGCTTCTCGAGCACCCGCCACTCTACACCTCCGGCACCAGCGCCAAAGCGTCTGATCTGATCGAGGCGCGCTTTCCAGTGTTTCCCTCCGGGCGCGGTGGCCAGTTCACCTATCACGGCCCCGGCCAGCGGGTCGTCTATCTGATGCTCGACCTGAAGCACCGCCGACCGGACGTGCGGGCCTATGTCGCCAACCTCGAAGAGCTCATCATCACGACGCTCGCGGCCTTCAACGTCCGCGGCGAGCGCCGGGAGGATCGCGTCGGCGTCTGGGTGAAACGCCCGGATAAGGGCGATGGCTATGAGGACAAGATCGCCGCGATCGGCGTGCGGCTGAAGCGCTGGGTGTCGATGCACGGCATCGCCATCAACGTTGAGCCGGAGCTGTCGCATTTCGCCGGCATTGTGCCGTGCGGAATCGAGGATTCGCGTTACGGCGTCACCAGCCTCGCTGATCTCGGGCTACCGGTCACGATGCATGATGTCGACATCGCGCTTCGGCAGGCGTTTGAGCAGGTGTTCGGAGAGGTGCATGGCGTGGCCGATCAAATGGCTGAGACGACGAATTGAGTTTCGCCCCGACTGCCCTGCCCGCCTCTCACGTGGCCCAACGAAGCTTCAATAAAAAAACCAAGGCCGCACGCGGCGGCCTGGCTTTGATGAGTTCCTCGTTAGTTTCGCCGAGGGCTTAGCCCGGGAACGGTGCGCGGGCACAGAGCTTGTTGCCGTCGGGATCGCGCAGATAGGCAAGGTACACTTTCTTTCCGCCGGAGACGCGCACGCCCGGAGGATCCTCGATGCTGGTGCCGCCGTTGGCGACGCCCGCGGCGTGCCACGCATCCACCACCGCCGGGTCCTTCATCAAAAGGCCGATAGTGCCGCCATTGGCGGAGCTCGCGGGCTTGCCGTCGATTGGCTTCGTCACCAGAAAGCGCGCGCCGTCCTTGCTGTACGCAACGCGGCCCTTGGCGTCGATCTCCCCGGCCGCCCCGCCGGCCGCGGTGAACACCGCGTCATAGAATTTCTTGGCCGCCTGGAGGTCATTCGAACCTACCATAACGTGACAGAACATATTCCAAACTCCCATTTCTGCAGGTGAAATGATCTACGCCCCATGCATATTCTTGCTGAACGCGCGAGACAACACGGAAGAGACCGCCAAGGGAAAACTCAAAGTCGCAGGCGCCTTCCCCGCGTAGCAGACCTCGCTAGCGGAAGACCGCGCTTATCTCTCGTGCCGCGATGAAACTCCACGCAGTGAGGGTTCGCCCGCGCGTTCACCGCAGAACGCGGGCTGCAGGTTTGACACTCAGGGGCCGCGTCGGCGGGCACCGACATCGTCGAGCCGCTTCGGGCCATCGGGACTGCCCGGCGTGGCAGATGGACCAACCATGATCGCCGCGATCTCGCGCGTGGCGCCGGTCACGCCCCACAGCGACAACGTCACCGGGAAGGTCCAGCGGCGGGTGCCGGGCACTTTCCGCGCGATCTCCGCCATCCAGGCATCGCAGCGCGGCTCGCCGGCGAAACACAGCGCGCTCCAACCCTTGGCGAAGGTGCCGTCCGCCGGGAGCGCAGCAAAGGCAAACGATCGTCCGTAAAGCGGATGATCGGGGCTATAGAACTCCGTGGCGAAGGCGAGGCCATCGTCCCCGCTCACGCGCGCAAGCGGCACGCCGTACGCCTCACGCCATGCGGAGGCGAGTTCCAGCGCCGCACCACGATAGAAATCCCGACCACTCTGGTTCGGATGCGCATTCCGATAAAGCGCGTGCAATGGCGATGCAAGCACGGCGCACAGAAACAAGCCTCCGACCATGGTCGCGAGATTAACCGTCTCGCGGCGGGGAATCTCGAACCGCAAGGCGCCAACCAGAATCAGGATGACGAGAAACAGGCCCTGGAAGTGCCACGTCGCCGGCAGATCGCTGCCGACACCAACGACCATCACGATCGGCATCAGGATGCTCGCGGCGAAAACAAGCAGGAGGAGAAACAACCCCGAAGGAAGTTCTTTCAGGTTGCGCCCCCACTCCCGCAGGTGGGAGCGAAGCATGACGCAGAGGCTGATAACGGGAAACAGAAGGTAAGCGATATTCGTCACGGCAAACAGCGCCGCATCCCGAAGCGACTGATTACCATCTCGTGCGATGTGCGTATGGACCGCATATTGGAACGGCAGAAAATCGTTCTGCGCGAGCCAGTAGACGTGTGGCGCGATCCCGATCAGCCCGCAGGCAACCGAGATCCATGGCGCGCGCGACAGCAGGTATCGCTTGCGGTCGGGATGAAGGAAGGCGGCGGCGACAAATCCGATGATCAGAAAGATCGAATAATATTTGCCGAGCATCGCCAGCGCGCAAAGGAAGCCCGCTGCAGCCGCCCAGCCCGCCGTGCGCTCCTCGAACGAGCGCAGAAAGCAATAGGTCGCAAACGGCCAGACCGCGAGCATAATACTGTTGGCGTTATATTTCTCGGCGTGAAACAGATAGACCGGCGTCAACAGCAGCAACAACAGGATCACGGCCCGCTTGTCGCCTTGCATGAAGCGGCGCGCGAGCAGGTCCACCGCGAACAGCGCAAGCCCGGCATTGACCATCGCGAGCAGCCGGAACGACCAGTCGGTCAGCGGGAAAACATCGGTCCAGAGATGGGCGACCCACCCCATCAGCGGCGGGTGCTTCCAGAATCCCCAGTCAAACGTCCGTCCGACTGCCCACGCCTCGAGGATGTCCATGTGCATGCCATGGACGTAGGCGACACTGAACCCGAGCGCCGCGAGGCCGACAAATCCAATGAGGAAAATTGGAATAGACCAGCCGGTCTCGATTTTGTCGAGCCACCGGACCAGCAAGGTCCGGACGCTGCGAAGAGGCGCCAGAATCAAGAGATCGCGCACGATGTCCCAGAAAGGAGAGGAATCAATAAATCGTGAAACACGTCACTGCTAAATGGCCGGCCGTAGCTTTACAAGCTGCGTTTCCTTTTGGCGCAGGCTTTCTTTCAATCAGACGGTCGGACGGCTGATGAAGCCCGCCACCCGGCCCTCGGCGTGCGCCTCCTCGGGCGCGGCATCCGCCTCGTCGATGCGGGTGACATGGGCGAACGGCGGCCCTGCCCGGCAGGCTTCGATCATTTCGGCCACAACCTCTGGCCGGCCGGAGACCAGAAGTTCGACCTCGCCACTTCGACGGTTACGGACCCAGCCATCGAGCCCGAGCCGGTTCGCCGTATCCTGCGCCCATGCGCGGTAGCCGACGCCCTGCACGCGGCCATGAATGAAAAGATGTCTCGTCACCTGCGCCATGAGGCCTGCCTAGTCTCGCCTGCCGGACAATGCAAAGCCGCCCGCGAGCCACGCTATTGGCATGGCTCGCGGGCGGCAAGATTCAAGGCCTATGGCAGAAAAGCTGTACGCTCAGCTCACGAGATCGATCATGCCGGGAAGCGATGCGACCACCGGCAGCGTCGCGGCGCCGATCAGGGACGCCACGAGCGTCTTCAGCACGCGGCTGTTGCGCCGCTTGCCGCGCATCTGCATGGCGATCCACTCCAGCACTTCGACATTGACGCCCACCGCGGTGGTCGGCGCCCAACTTTCGATCGCCGTGCCGGGCTGCAAGGCAACGGAGCGCGGCGGCACCGGCAGGCCGGAAGCAGCAGCTGCATGATGCACCACAGCCTTCGCCAGAAGGTCGTCGAACAGACCGTCGTCGGTGCGGTCGGCACCCGCCTCGCCAATCTGGAAAAGCGTCTCGGCTTCGGCCCGGCTCACGGGAAGATCACGCACGCCGGCGGCGGTGAGGATGCGCCTGCACCAGGCGGCATCATCGGCATCGAGCGAGCGGGAGAAATGAATGCGTCCTGCGGTGGTCGGCCCCTCGCCGGTGATGACGCCATCGCGGACGACGCCGAGGGCGCTGACTGCGGAAGCGCGGGCCGCTTCGTTCTGTAACGTTTCAACCTGACGGATCAATTCGGAGAGATCGGCGGGACTGTCCTGGACAGACATTGTACTAACTCATCTAGGGACCCCACAGCATCGCCGATGGGGCTTAAGGTTACGTTAAAGATTGGCAGGCGGCGCTTCACCACATACCGGCTCACCATGTCGGCGAGATGACTCTCGACAACCGGACGGGTGTTCTTCTCTCAAGGCGTTCGGGCGTGCGTGGGGCCTCGTGAAGGCGGATTCGGGGCATTTTAGTTAATCACGCAAACGTGCCCGTCGGCGGCGCACGGAAATAACAACGCTGGCGCGCTTAAAAATGAGAACGTTTCTATCGTTCCAGGCTCTACGCGGAGAACTTTATCATCCTTTTCGCGACGCTGTTTCCGCCGCGCTTCTCTCCGCTTATATTCGCGGCAGCAACTCTCACGACAACCTGCGACAACTTGTAACGAGGCAAGATTTAACCATGACACTCCAGATTGGCGCGACTGCTCCCGACTTCGAGGCCGACACCACGGAAGGCCACATCCATTTTCATGACTGGATTGGAAACAACTGGGCGCTGCTGTTTTCGCACCCGAAAGATTTCACACCGGTCTGCACCACCGAACTCGGTGCACTCGCACGCCTCAAACCCGAATTCGACAAGCGCGGCGTCAAGCTGATCGGCCTGTCGGTCGATCCGGTGTCCCAGCACAAGCTCTGGGGCGAAGATATCAAGGATGTGGGTGGCGTTGCGCCGAACTATCCGATGATCGGTGATACCGACCTCAAGGTGTCGAAGCTCTACAACATGCTGCCCGCGGACACCCAGGGCACCTCGGAAGGCCGCACCGCGGCGACCAATGCCACCGTGCGCAACGTGTTCGTGATCGGCCCCGACAAGAAGATCAAGCTCGTGCTGGTCTATCCGATGAGCACCGGGCGCAACTTCCAGGAGATCCTGCGTGCGATCGACTCGCTGCAACTCACCGCGAAGCACAGCGTCTCGACCCCGTCCGACTGGCAGCAGGGCGAGGACGTCTTCCTCGGCGGCTCGGTCTCCGACGAAGACGCGAAGAAGCTTTATCCGAACGGCTGGAAGTCACCGAAGCCCTATATCCGCATCGTGCCGCAGCCGCACTGACGCACTCGGCCTTCATCAAACATTCCGTGAAAAAGGAGCGCCTCGCGCTCCTTTTTTGTTGTGGGGCATTAACAGACGTGCGCTGCTCTCATCCCGCCAACACGAATGCTGCTCCTGATGGCCTCTGCTTCTTCTGTCATCGTCTGGTTTCGTAACGACCTGCGACTCTCCGATCATGCCGCACTTGCGGCAGCCGCTGGCACCGGCGCGCCTTTGATCTGTCTCTTCATCCTTGATGAGGCAGCCGCGCAATCGGCTCGGCGCCCGCTTGGCGCAGCCGCAAAATGGTGGCTCGCGAACTCGCTTCGCACTCTTGATCGTGAGCTACGAAAACGCGGCCAGCGGCTTATCCTTCGGCGGGGCGACACGGCCACCATTCTTGTACAGATCGCACAAGAGGCAAAAGCCAAAGCCGTGTTCTGGCTCGACAGCGAGATTCCCGCGGAAGCGGCATGCGCACGGCAGGTCATCACCGCCCTGCACGAGATCGGCGTGGAGACACATATCAGTCGGAGCGACCTGCTCGCATCTCCATCGATGATCCGCAACAAGGAAGGCCACGGCCTGCGTGTCTTCACGCCGTTCTGGAAACGTGTGCGCGCGCTCGGCGACCCGCCTCCCCCGCTCCCGGCCATGAAAAAGCTGCCGCCTTCTGTTGCGTCGGTCGAAAGTGAATCGATTGAGGACTGGCAGCTTGAACCCCTCCACCCCGATTGGGCGGGTGGGCTGCGTGCACGATGGAAGCCGGGCGAAGCAGGCGCCCGCAAAAAGCTCGACGCCTTTCTCGATGATGCGATCGATGGCTATGCATCGGGGCGGGATGATCTTGCGCGAGACCAGACCTCGCATCTCTCCGCACATCTACGCTTCGGCGAAATATCGCCGCGGCAGGTATTTCATGCCACACGCTTCGCCGCCGCGCACAACCCGGCGCTTTCACACGATGTCGAGAAATTTCTGAGCGAACTGGGCTGGCGCGAGTTCTGCCGCCATCTGCTATTCGACCAACCGGACCTGCATCGACAGGACCTGCAACCCTCGTTCGATAATTTTCCGTGGCGGACCGATCGCGCGGCGCTGAGCGCCTGGCAGCAAGGCCGCACCGGCTATCCCATCGTGGATGCCGGCATGCGCGAACTCTGGCACACCGGCACCATGCACAACCGCGTTCGAATGGTGGCAGCCTCCTTCCTCGTCAAACACCTCTTGATCGACTGGCGCGAGGGAGAGCGCTGGTTCTGGGACACGCTGGTTGACGCCGACCCCGGCAGCAATCCCGGCAACTGGCAATGGGTGGCCGGCTGCGGCGCCGACGCCGCGCCCTATTTCCGTATTTTCAATCCGGTTCTGCAGGGCGAAAAATTCGACCCCGACGGCGCCTATGTCATGAAGTGGGTGCCGGAGCTTGCGAAGCTGCCGCCGAAACTTATCCATCAGCCTTGGGAAGCCACGCCGATGGAGCTTGCGGCTGCAGGCATTACGCTTGGCAAAACCTATCCCGCACCGATCGTTGACCACAAGGCCGCCCGCGAACGCGCGCTTGCCGCCTATCGGAAAATGCGGCCGTGAGCGCACGAAGACATAAGCGAAATTGATCCACTAACTGCCGGGCGAGACCGGTTCAGCCTTCGCCGGTTTGTTGACCAGAAGCACGCCGGCTGCGCAGATCGCCATGCCGACAATGCCAACCCAGTCGAGCCACTCGTCGAACAGGAAATAGGCCATCACGGCCGTCGTCGCGGGTACGAGATAAAACAGGCTCGCAACCTGCGTCGCGGCCGAGCGGCGGATCAGCCAGTACAGCACACTGATCGAGCCGATCGACAATGCGATCACGAGCCAGCTTACGCCGAGAATGAACTCCGCAGTCCAGTTCACCACCCGTGTCTCGAACAGCCACGCGCCGATCGCGTAGAAAATCGCGCAGGTCACATACTGAATGATGTTGCCGGTGCGCCAGTCGATCCGCCCGCAGAAGCGCTTCTGGTAAAGCGTGCCGAGCGTAATGCTGACGAGCGCTATGCAGGTCGCGAACCAGCCCCACCCGAGGTCGCCCGTCATCGGGCGCGAACGCAACACCAACAGTACGCCGGCGAGGCCGAGCAAAAGCCCGCCCCATTGCAGTGCCGAAACGCGCTCGCCGAGGAAGCGGTTGGCAAGCGTCGAGGTCAGGATCGGCTGCAGACCGGGGATCAACGCCGACAGACCTGCGGGAACGTTGAGATAGATCGCAATCGACACGCCGCCGAGATAAAAGCCGTGGACCAGAAGCCCCGCAACCGCGCTGTGCGCCGCCTCGCGGAGGTTCGGCCATTTCGGCCGCCAGATCGCAATGATGATCGCAAGCAGCACGGAGACATAAGACATACGGATGGTGAGAAAGGTCAGCGGCTCGGCACCCGAGACAGCATACTTCGTGCCGATGAAGCCGGAGCTCCACAGCACGACAAATACCGCTGGCGCAACGCGCGCGGCCAGATCGTCCCATCTCTGATTCATTTGCCGTTCTGATTGCCCGAACCTATGCTGGGAGGCAATCAGCCAATTTGCGGGACGCACTGCGCCCGCGTAACAAAAGCGTCATCCCCCTACCTACTCCAAGGATTTTCGATATGGACGTTCGCGCCGCTCTCGCTACCGCCCCCGGCAAGCCGCTGGATATCGTCACCGTGCAGCTCGAAGGCCCGCGCGAAGGCGAAGTGATGGTGGAGATCAAGGCGACCGGCATCTGCCACACCGACGAATTCACGCTGTCAGGCGCCGACCCTGAGGGACTTTTCCCGGCCATTCTCGGCCATGAGGGTGCAGGTATCGTCGTCGATGTCGGCCCCGGCGTCACCAGCGTGAAGAAGGGCGATCACGTCATTCCGCTCTATACACCGGAGTGTCGGCAGTGCCCCTCCTGTCTGTCGCGCAAGACCAACCTCTGCACCGCGATCCGTGCGACGCAGGGTCAGGGCCTGATGCCGGACGGCACATCGCGCTTCTCATTTGAAGGCAAACCGGTGCACCACTACATGGGCACCTCGACATTTGCGAACTACACCGTGCTGCCGGAGATCGCGGTCGCGAAAATCCGCGAGGACGCGCCTTTCGACAAGGTCTGTTATATCGGCTGCGGCGTCACCACCGGCATTGGTGCGGTGATCAACACCGCGAAGGTCGAGCAAGGCGCGAAGGCGATCGTGTTCGGCCTCGGCGGGATCGGCCTTAACGTGCTGCAAGGGCTGCGGCTTGCCGGCGCCGACATGATCATTGGTGTCGATCTCAACAACGACCGCAAGGCGTGGGGCGAGCGTTTCGGCATGACGCATTTCGTCAACCCGAAGGAAGTCGGCAAGGACCTCGTGCCCTACCTCGTCGATATGACAAAGTCCGGTGCGGACCAGATCGGCGGCGCGGACTACACCTTCGATTGCACCGGCAACGTCACGGTGATGCGGCAGGCGCTGGAATCCTGCCACCGCGGCTGGGGCCAATCGATCGTGATCGGGGTGGCACCGGCAGGTGCGGAGATTTCAACGCGCCCATTCCAGCTTGTGACCGGTCGCGTCTGGAAGGGTACTGCTTTCGGCGGTGCGCGCGGCCGCACCGACGTGCCGAAAATCGTCGACTGGTACATGCAGGGCAAGATCCAGATCGATCCGATGATTACTCACGTGATGCCGCTTACCGACATCAACAAGGCGTTCGATCTGATGAAGCGCGGTGAATCGATCCGCGGCGTGGTGACGTTTTAAAACATCACTTCACCTCTGCAGCGCAGCCGATCGCCTTACAGGCGGTCGGCATCGATGATGGCCTGCACGAATGCCTGCGGTGCTTCTTGCGGCAGGTTGTGGCCGACACCGCCCTTGAGCATGCGGTGCTGATATTTTCCAGTAAACTTCTTTGCGTAAGCTGCAGGCTCCGGATGCGGCGCGCCATTGGCGTCGCCCTCGAGCGTAATTGTCGGCACGATTATGACTGGCGCGGCAGCGAGTTGTTTTTCAAAAGCCTCATACCTCGCCTCGCCTTCTGCAAGACCAAGCCGCCAGCGATAATTATGGATCGAAATCTCGACATGGTCGGGATTGTCGAAGGCCTTTGCGCTCCGCTCAAACGTCGCATCGTCGAAATGCCATTGCGGCGAGGCCGTCTCCCAGATCAGCCGCGCAAAGTCTCGGCGATATTGATCATAACCCGCACGGCCGCGCTCAGTTGCAAAGTAGAACTGATACCACCACTGCAACTCGGCCTTGGGTGGCAGCGCCATCCGTCCCGCCTCCTGGCTGCCGATCAGATAACCGCTGACCGACACCATCGCCTTGCAGCGCTGCGGCCACAGTGCCGCGACGATGTTCGCGGTGCGCGCGCCCCAATCGTAGCCACCGATCACGGCCTTCTCGATCTTGAGCGCATCCATCAGATCGATCACATCGACGGCCAGTGCGGCCGGCTCAGCATTGCGCATCGTCTGATCGGATAAGAAGCGCGTCGTCCCGTAGCCGCGCAGATACGGCACGATGACACGATAACCTCGTGCCGCCAGCGCCGGTACCACATCAACATAGCTGTGAATGTCGTAAGGCCAGCCGTGCAGAAGAATCACCGGCGCACCATCCGACGGCCCCGCCTCGACATAGCCGACACTGAGAACGCCCGCCTTGATTTCGCGCGGCGTCGCGAATGCTGCCGGAAGCGGCGACAGCGGCTTTTGTGACGCCGGCGCGGAGACCTCCCCCGCCGCCCTTCCTCGAGCGACGAAAGAAGCCGAGGCCACTGCGAAAACGGCCGCTCCGAGAAAACCGCGGCGAGTCTGATCCAATGCTTGTGTCATGACGACCTCCAAACGTTTTTGACTGATAGCTGCCTCAAGCGGCCGAGAGCTCGACCACGATGTTGCCGCGGGTGGCTCGCGAATATGGGCAAAGCTGATGCGCGGCATCGATGATCGTCTGAGCGGTGGCACGATCGACACCCGGCAGGCTGACGTTCAGCCGGGCCTGAAGCTGGAAATCCTCTCCCACGGTGCCGAGATCGACTTCGGCATCGACTGCAACATCACGCGGCAGCTTCACATCCAGCTTGCGGGCGGCACGTTCCATCGCGCCGATGAAACAGGCCGACCAGCCGGCAGCAAACAATTGCTCGGGATTGGTTCCGGCCCCGCTGCTGCCGGGTGGCGACAGTTCGATCCGCAGCCGTCCGTCCGAGGACTGCGCCGCGCCGGCGCGACCGCCGGTGGTGTGGGTTTTCGCGGTGTAGAGAACCTTTTCGACTGACTTTGCCATCGTGCACCTCCATTTAAATCGTATACGATTAAATCGAACGCGTTTATAAACCCCAGATCTTCCCTGTCAACGCTTGCGATTAAATCGGATACGTTATATTAGACGTATGACGCTCACGTTTTCGTGTGGAGGCAGATGATGAAACCGGCAAAGTCCACGGCGGACACTCTAAAGAAGGCGCCACGGCTGGAAGACTTCCTCTGCTTTGCGATCTATTCGGCCAATCTCGCCTATGGGCGGGCCTACAAGCCGATCCTGCACGAGCTCGGCCTCACCTACACGCAGTACATCACCATCGTCGCGCTGTGGGAGCACGACAGCCAGACCGTCGGCGGCCTCGGTGAAAAGCTGTTTCTCGAATCCAACACGCTGACACCGATCCTCAAGAAACTCGAGCAGCTCGGCTATCTGCGGCGGGCGCGCGATCCGAACGATGAGCGGCAGGTGACCGTAAGCCTGACGGAGGCCGGGCGGCGCCTGCGCGAAAAGGCCCTGCCCCTCAACCTCGTAAAGGAATCCGGGCTCGCGCCGGAGGAGTTTGCAAAAATGCAGAAAGGCATCGTCGCGCTACGCGACAACCTCATCAAGGCGGCGCAGAAACAACGAGGCTAAGATCGCCTGCTAAAAATCTTCCGGACAAGGGTCCACGATCTTCCAGAGATCCGGCCCGTTCTTGATCTTCTTCATGTCGTGGGTGAGCCCGCCGTTGCGGCGAATCCAGTCCTTCACCGTCTGCGGGTAATAAGACATCAGGTCCGATGTCCCCTCGACGCTCGTCACCTTGATGCCGAAGGTGAAAGCCTTGTCGTAATAGGCCTGATGCAGCCCGATGCTCGCCCGCGGGGTCACGCAGACCTTGCTTGGCGGCACGATGCCGAACACCAGCGTGCAGGCCGAATTGCAGATACCATCGATGACGACGCGCTCGCCTTTGGCGCGAACGCGCTCGTACTTCGCCTTGTATTCCTCGACATAGCCGCCGTGGTCGCGCGTGATACGCAGCACAGCCTCTGCCGGCGTCGCACCCACCGCCAGCACCGCCAAGACCAGAAACGCCAGACCACGCATCGCGAAAATGATTCCACCCCGCCGTGCGAACACCACGGCCACCAGACGACAGGACTCTGGCGGGAGTGTGTTTGCATTCCGTTAATCATGTCCCGTGAACAGAAAACCCGCATCCCTGTGGCCGCCCATGGGGAAACCCGCCGGCCGCCCCGGCAGGGTTAACAAAAGGTAGCCGCCTCACCCATTAAGGTCGCCTTTCCATCAAATTTTCAGAAAGTTCCATCGGATAAAACCACCATGTTCTTTCCAGGAGGAACGGGAGAGCCTGGTGTCGATTTTCAAGCGGGAAGCGCGCAAACCGCGCCACAAGATTCAGCTCGGGGTATGGCTCACGCTCGATGGCGGCTTCGCCAAGCGGCCATGCACCATCCTCGATCTCTCAACGTCCGGCGCACGCCTGGCGGTGTCGAACAGCGGCAAGCTCGGTAACAAGCTGGCGCTTGCTTTGACCAAGGACGTCGGCAAGCTCACGCCATGCCGGCTCGTCTGGCAGCGCGGCGACGAGATCGGTGTCGAGTTCGTGCAGGCGAGCTAGGATTGTCGGGATGGCGCGTTGGCGAACCGCTATTTCGTCTCGAGGACGAAAACACCGTTCCAGCCCTCAGGCGGCGGATCATCGCGGAACGCTAAGATCCGCTTTTCATAGACCCGATAGAATTCCGAAAACACTCCATCGGAATCCGCACCCCGCCCTGCTTCAAGCGCGACAAGCGCGCCGTCCCAGTCGCGGGCACGATAGCAACGAAGCATGGCCGCAATACTGTCGTGGGCCTTATCGTACCGCTCCGTCTTCTCGCGCCCCAGCACCGCATAGATCGTCTCCGGCTCGGCCTTGCCCTTCACGGCGATGACGTCGATCTCGACGATGGCGAAAGCACCCTCGACCGCCCGCGCGGTACGGGAGCCGATCACCATCGGCAAGCCGTAGGTCTTGCACTGGCCCTCGATGCGCGAGGCAAGATTGACGCTGTCGCCCAGCACAGAATAGTCGAAGCGCAGCTCCGAGCCGATATTGCCGACAACGCACGTGCCGGTGTTGAGCCCGATGCCGATCCGGATTGGCACATAAGGCGCGCCGCTTGCCGCGGCTTCAGCCTTGCGCTCGCGATTCACCACCTTGAGACAGGCGAGCATATCGAGCCCGGCCGCGCAGGCGTTGATCTCATGGGCATCGTCATGGAGCGGCGCATTCCAGAACGCCATGATGGCATCACCCATGTATTTATCGATCGTACCCTTATGTGCGATGATTGTATTGGTGAGCGGCGTGAGAAAGCGATTCATCAGCCGCGTCAGACCTTGCGGATCGTTCTTGTAACTCTCTGCGATCGTGGTGAAGTCGCGAACGTCGCTGAACATGACCGTCATGGTGCGCTGCTCGCCGCCGAGCACCAGCCGCTCCGGCGAGCGTGCAAGCTCTTCGACCAGCGCGGGTGCGAGATATTGTCCGAACGCGGACCTGATCCGGCGGCGTTGCGAGCGCTCCTTGAAATAGTTCGCGAAGGTGAGCGTCATGTAGATGAGCGCGCTCGACACCAGCGGAAAGGTGAAATCGATCAGCAGGCCTTGCCGCGTATAGAAAAGCCACGATGAGCCGACCAGCAACACCAGAACGGCCGCACCGAGACCGACCATCACGAGCGGGCTCAAAACCGGCGCGAGCATGATAATCAGAATCCCGATCACCGCCGTAGCAATGAGCTCAAGCGCGAGCGCATAATCGGGACGCGCAAGAATCTCGCCGTTCAGCATGCTTTCGAGAATCTGCGCATGCACCTCGACGCCCGGCATCGCTGCATCGATCGGCGTCGTCTTGATATCCAGCAGGCCGACCGAGGACGTGCCAATAATCACCAGCTTGTCCTTGAGCGCTGCCTGATCGACACGGCCGCGAAGAACGTCAGCCGCGGAGATATAAAGTGACGGATCATGACGACCGAAGCGCACCCAGAACTGCCCGTTCTTGTCGGTTGCGATCCTGAAGCCCGGAATCGCAACGCTGTCGATGCCAGCCTCGCTCGCGCGGATCAAAATGGTGCTCGCGCCCGTTGCAACGCGCAGCATCTCGAAGGCAAGCGATGGCCTGATCTGACCTTGCGCCTCCATCACCAGCGGCACGCGCCGGACGATTCCGTCGCGTTCATTCTGGATCGTGAAGACGCCGCGCCCTGCCGCCGCCTGCTCCAGAATAGGAATGTTTCGCAGCAGCCCGGGATAGGACAGAAGGAACGGCTTCGGATCACCGAACGTCGCGATCCCGATCGTGGTGTCGGATGTCTCGGACGAAACAGCCGTTGAAAGCGCGGATTCGCCAACCACGGCGCGGGACTTGTGAACCGCTTCCGCAAAGACACGATCGTTGTCGGGAAGCTCGCTCAGTTTTTCGCGCGTCACCTCGTCGAGACTGCGGAAGGTTTTCAACGCGGCTACCGGCGACAGCCTGTCGGCCTCCGGGAAGATGACGTCGAAGGCCACCACCGCAGCGCCGAGGTCGGTGAGCCTGGTGACAAGATCGGCCAGATAAGTCCGCGGCCATGGCCACTGGCCAAGTTCGCTGAGGCTCTTCTCGTCGATATCGACGATCCTGACCGGCTTTTCGCCCGCGGGCCGCGGCTGCAGTACTTGATACATATCGAAGACGCGGAGCCGAAGCTCATCCAGCACGCGCGAGTCCCCGAGCCGCACGGCAAGGAGAAAAACAAGCAGGCCGAGGCAAAGGCATCGGAAAAGACCAAACGAACGAGCCAGCCGCAAAATTCGCTTCATCGAAATCCTGCCGCCATCCCTGCCCGGAAACGCAAGTCACTTTGATGCCGCGGGACGGAGTTTAAATCTGCAAAAAACGAAAGCGCCTTCGCCTGCAAAACGCTGCCGGAAGGCGGATCGCCGCAAGCGGTCATCATCATATCGGGTGCAGTGCCTCGGCGCGACTCCGTTGCTATCTCAGGACAATCATTCAGCTTGCAATACCGCCTGCGCGCTGGCGTCAAGGAGCACGCCAGCCGCCGCCAGTCTCCTCAGAACGGTTTTCGCCGCCGGGTCTTTGCTGCGGAAGTTTGCGGAGAATGTGCGGATGCCCCGTTTCGGCGAAAACTGAATACTGACACCGAGCCGCTGTCCGCAACTGACGGCTTCGATATCCTCGAACCTCAAGACATGCAGGCGGATGACGCGGATCGCCAGCGCATCCTGCCCGATCACAAGGGACGCCATCAGGGAGTTACGCGACACAGCCAAAAACGGGACGCGTTTCAATCCGCTGAAGGTCGCGAGTGGCGTGAAGCGCTCTCCGACCACAATCGGCTTTTGCGAAGCTGACATCCACCCCACCCTTCCAGACAAAAGCTGGCCCGGTTCCTCCCACCGAATTGCTGCGAGGGCAGCGTCCGGAACGTGGCAGAACACGTTCGAGCGATGGGGCCGCCACATCTCGAAATCAACCTCGTTCCCCGCGATACAATTCCGCAGGGCAACCTGGGGCATTCACAACCAAAGCGGATCTGAGGGAATGGCGCACCGCCTCAGGTGATGATGCGAACTATGTCTACTCCATAGCCCTCTAAGACCCTCCCAAAGCCAATCGATAGTCGTTTTAAAGAATCCGCCATCATCAAGGGGTGTTCATCATATTCGGAGCGAGCCCTCGGACAATCGTTCTCACGCCCGAAACCGCAGCGTCTCCACCAGTAGCGTGAATGCGGACGAAGCATGCCTGCGGTGCGGATAGTAGAGGTGATAACCGGGGAGGTCGGGTGTGAACTTGCTCAGTACCCGCACCAGCCGGCCTTTATCCAGATAGCTCTGCGCTTGATCCAGCGGCAGATAGGCCAGCCCATGACCGTCGAGCGCGGCATCGAGGATCAGGTCGATGGTGTTGAGGATGAGCGGTCCCTCGACACGCACGCGCACGTCGCGGCCGCCGCGCTTCAGCCGCCAGCTATTGAGCGTGCCCGAGGTCGGCAGTCGTAGATTGATCGCGCGATGATCGATCAGTTGCGCCGGCGATGCCGGAACGGGATGTGTGCGGAAGTAATCCGGCGCGCCGACGATCGCCATCGGAATGTCGGGACCGATGCGCATCGCGATCATGTCTTTCGCCATCTCGCCGCCGAGACGAACGCCGGCGTCGAAACGATCGGCCACAACGTCTGCCAATCCGTAGTCGATGGTCATCTCCACCGTGACGTCGGGATTGCCGGTCAGCAGCCGCTTCATCGCGGGCACGAGGATAGTCTTGGCGGCGTGTTCGACGGTCGTGATCCGGATCGTGCCGGAGGGTCGATCGCGCAGTTCGCTCAGTGAGGCGATCGCTGAATCGAGCTCATGCAGCATGGGACCGAGTGTCGCGAGTAACCGCTCGCCGGCATCGGTCGGCGCCACGCTGCGCGTCGTGCGCGATAACAGTCGCAGCCCCAGTCGTTCCTCGATCCGCCGAACGATCTGGCTCAGCGCGGATTGCGCCATACCCAGGCGGGCCGCCGCCTTGGTGAAGCTGCGCTCCTCGGCGACCACGACGAAGGCCGCGAGATCGGCAATCTCGTCGCGACGCATTCATCACCTCAATGATAAGCCCAAGACAAATTACCTGTCTAATAGGAACAATATTTCTGACCTAGATTGCGTTCATCAGCAAGGGGGACTTCCCCAAAAGCGCGGCAACGGGCCGCGAAACGGTGAACGGAAAGGAACCGGACCATGGGCAAGATCAGCTTCGCCAATTCCAACAACAAGACCATCGCCATGTCGGCTGTGATCGATTTTCCTGCGGGCTTTGACGAGAAGAAGAACTATCCCGCCATCGTCGTCTCGCATCCCGGCGGCGGCGTGAAGGAACAGACCGCGGGCACTTATGCGAAGAAGCTCGCCGCGCAGGGCTTCGTCACCATCGCGTTCGACCGCTCTTACCAGGGCGAGAGTGGCGGCGAGCCGCGCCAGCTTGAAAACCCCTACATCAGCACCGAGGACGTCAGCGCCGCCATCGATTACCTCGCCATGTTGCCTTACATCGACAAGGATCGCATCGGCGCGATGGGCATCTGCGCCGGTGCCGGCTACACCGCCAACGCCGCGATCCAGGATCGCCGCATCAAGGCGGTCGGCACCGTCAGCGCGGTCAATATCGGTTCGATGTTCCGCAACGGCTGGGAGAACACCGTCAGGTCGATCGATGCGCTGCCGCTGGTCGAGGCCGGCTCGAACGCTCGCACCTCGGACGCCGAAGGCAAAGGATACACGACGATGCCGCTCGCGCCGCTGACGGAGAAGGACGCGCCGAACGAGGAATTGCGCCAAGCCTGGGAGTATTACCACACGCCACGCGCCGAATGCGCCACCGCCCCCGGTGTCGCGACGCTACGCAGCCTGAACCAGATCATCACCTACGACGCCTATCACATGGCCGACGTTTATCTGACCCAACCGATCCAGATCGTGGCCGGCAGCATCGCGGGCAGCAAGTGGATGAGCGACGACCTGTTCGATCGCGCCGCCAGCACGGACAAGTCCTTCCACATCGTCGACGGCGCCAACCACATGGATCTCTACGACGGCCAGAAGTTTGTCGATGAAGCGGTGTCGGTGCTTGCGCCGTTCTTCCGGCAGAAACTAACCGGCGCTGCCGTGAAGCAGGCGGCCGAATAACGCGAAGCGCATGCGTCGGGCGCCTTGCGCTCCCGGCCCTCCAGACAAGGACAAGATCATGAAATCCGTTCAGATCAAGAACCGGGACATGGCGTGGCATATTGCAGCCAACACCTTGCTTCCTCCGAACTTCGACGAGAAAAAGCAGTATCCAGCGATCGTCAGCGTTCATCCGTTCGGCAGTTGCAAGGAACAGACCTCCGGCAACGTTTACGGCAAGGCGCTCGCCGAGCAGGGCTTTGTCGTCATCCCCTATGACGCGAGCTTCCAGGGCGCATCCGGCGGCGAGCCGCGCTGGATCGAGGACCCGACCCAACGGGTCGAGGATATCAGCCATGTCATCGACTACGCGGTGACGCTGCCCTATGTCGATGCCGACCGGATCGGTGTCATCGGTGTCTGCGGTGGCGGCGGCTATGTACTCAACGCCACGCTCACCGAAAAGCGCATCAAGGCGGTGGTCGCGATCACGCCGGTCAATATCGGCCGCCTGTTTCGCGAGGGTTTCAGCAGTTACGATCCGCTCGGCGCGCTTGATGCGATGGCTGCACAGCGCACTAAAGAAGCGCGCGGCGGCGAGTTGCAGGTCAATGAACTGCTGCCGGCAAGTCCTGACGTCGCGAAAGCGAACGGCTTGACCGAGCGAGACGTATTTGAGGCAACGGATTACTACAAGACGCCGCGCGGCCAACAGCCCGGCGGCTGGACGCGGATGCTGTTCAGCCACGCGCAGAACACGCTGGGCTGGGATGCATTTGCCTTTGCGGAAATGCTGATGACCCAGCCGATGATGGTCGTGATCGGTGAGAGGGTCGGCGCGTTCGGCGCTTATCGCGACGGCATGGAAATCTACGGCCGCTCCACGGCCTCGAAGGACCGCCAGATCGTCTCGCTGGAAGACTGGTCGCACTACGATCTCTACGACAAGCCTGAGCCGGTGCGCCTGGCTCTGGAGAAGCTGGTGCCGTTCTTCAAGACGCATCTCGGCGGCGCGACCGCCGCAAGCCGGTCGCAGGCAGCGGAGTAAGCGTGTGCTTTTTCGACGGAGCGGCGTCGGATTTCCGCGCCGCTCCGAATTTTTGCGAGGATGAAAAATGACGAAACTTCTTGTTCTGGGTGCCGGCGGTCAGATTGCCCGCCACGCGGTCGCGATGCTGAGTAGCGATGCCAATATCGCGCTGACGCTGTTCGCTCGCAGCCCGGAGAAACTGACGCAAACGCCTGCGAACGCCACGATCGTTCAGGGTGATGTGCGCGACCGCGCGAAGCTCGACGAAGCGATCAAAGAACGGGACATCGTCTACGCCAATCTGACCGGTGAGGATCTCGATGCTCAGGCCAGAAGCGTGATCGCATCGATGCAGGCCATGAATGTGAAGCGGCTGATCTTCGTACTGGCGCTCGGCATCTATGACGAAGTGCCGGGCAAATTCGGCGAGTGGAACAACGCGACCATCGGCGAGGAGCTGAAACCATTCCGTCGCGCCGCCGATGCCATCGAAGCCTCGAAGCTCGATTACACTACCCTGCGCCCTGCCTGGCTCACGGATGAAGACGAGGTCGACTACGAGCTGACCGAGCGTGATGCGCCGTTCAAGGGCACTGTTGTCTCGCGCAAGAGCGTGGCCGACCTGATCGTGAAGGTCATCCGCTCTCCCAGCCTTCATCTGCGCGGCAATCTCGGCGTCAACAAACCGGGGACCGATGGTGACAAACCTTACTTCATGTAGGCGGGATGTCAGAGTTCGCTTGTCTCTGCGAAACGCGGGAGAGACGGCAGGAGACTTTTTCCGCTTCGTTTCGGATCAGAAATCGCCATTCGACCGGAAGCGATTCGAACTTTTTCACCGCCAAACGCCGCCGTTTCTACGCTTTTGTCAGCACAGCCATCCCGCACTCTTCGCATGGAGCGTAATTTCGGCGGTTATCGGCGGCAATAGAGGGCAATCGGCGGTTTTGGCGCGCTCCGAGAGATTCGAACTCCCGACCCTCGGAATCGAAATCCGATGCTCTATCCAGCTGAGCTAGGAGCGCCTGGGCCCGTTTATCTCTGAAAGACAGGCCATTTTCAACTCTGGCCGAGGTTGATGAAGGCGCGATCCACCGCACACAGCATCTCATTATCGGGTGCCACCCTTCATCAGAGAAACGGTTCCTTAACGCCAACCGCAATCCACGGTTCGGGATGGGCCTTCGCTGCCGTAAATTCGGGACGGAGGCCGCCCATGATCCATCTCGTGAAGGTTGCCGATGTGCTAGCCGCCAATGTCGGCGTCCGCGCCCCTGCCACCATCGACACGAATGACAAGACCGCGATGACCTATTGGGCCTATCGGCTCAATGTCTCACCGCAGGATCTCGCGGCCGCGATCGAAAAGGTCGGTCCTGCCGTCACCGCCGTGCGGCAACATCTCAAGACCTGACGCATCAGTGCGACACGCACCTCATAACGCGGCGCGTTTGTCGACCCGCGCCACCCGCGACAGCAGATAATCGACTTCCGCCCGCGCCGCTGCCGTCAAGTTCGCGGCCGGCTTGCGCTGCGCGTCCGAGGGAAGAAGCCCGCGCTTCATCAGAACATATTTGCGCACGGCAAGGCCGACGCCCCGCTGCTGCTCGTAACGGATCAACGGCAGATGCGCGTCGAACAGATCGTGGGCCGCATCGCGCTTGCCCTCTTTCGACAGCCGCACCACGTCGACCAGCATGTCCGGGAAGGCGTAGCCGGTCATGGCACCATCCGCGCCCCGCTCCATCTCGAAGTCGAGAAACAATCCGCCATTGCCGGTGAGGATCGACAGCGGCCGCAGCGATCCGTCCTTCTGGAAGTTGCGCAGCGCGGTGATCTTCTCGAGTCCCGGCCAGTCCTCATGCTTGAGCATGACGCAGGACGGATTATCCGACACGATACGTTTGATCACGGCAGGCGTCATCACCACCGACAGCGTCAGCGGATAATCCTGCAGCACCCACGGCACGTCGGCGCCAACCGCCTCCACCGCCTGGCGGAAGTAAGTGACGATCTGGTCGTCGGTACGAAGCGACGGCGGCGGCGCGATCATCACGCCCGCAGCACCCGCATCCATCGCGGCATGGGCAAGCCCTCGCATCGCGGCAAAACCCGGTGCAGACACGCCGACGATCACCTGTCTGTCACCTGCGCGCTTGATGAAGCGTGTCGCAACCGCCAGCGATTCTGCGGCATCGAGCTTCGGCGCCTCACCGAGAATACCGAGCACCGTGACGCCAGCGCAGCCGACCTCACCATAAAATTCACTGAGGCGATCGATCGAGGCTTCATCGATCCGGCCATCTTCGTGAAAAGGCGTGGGCGCGATCGTGAACGTGCCGTGCGCGGCAGACGTAAGCTTCATGGTGATTCTCGGCAGGATTGATGCGAGCGGAAATGGTTCCCTGCGTTAGCACATTTCGCCGCAACGGGAACCCAATATCCGCGTCCGCAAACATATCGCAACCACCGACGAAAGCAGGAACTGGCATCCATTGTTGTGGTTCTACCTTCACGGCCCATCAAAAGGAGGATGAAACCATGGCTTTTGAACAGGACCCAAACGATCAGGCGACCGAAGCGGCAATGCGGCGGCGTGAACGACTCGAACGGGAATTGCAGCCGGATCCCGAACTCGCGGAAGGCCCTGCAAGCGGCGGCCGGATCGCGCTGTTCGCGATAGCTGTGCTCGCGATTCTGGGCGTTGTGCTCTACGGATTGAACAGCACGAGTGATATGGCGTCGAATCCGTCGTCCCAAACGACGGCGAACAGCTCGAGCACGACACCACCGGCGACGATGCCGAATTCACCGAACACTCGGCCGGGCCAGACGACCGGCTCGTCGATGACGCCGCAGCCAGCTCCCCCGGCGGCCGCTCCTTCGCCGGGCGGCAATGCTGCCGGCAGCAACGCACCGAGCGGCGCTTCGTCCGAGTAACGTCGGCGTACCCTGATGCGTTGCGTGTGAACCCCGCTCCACGCCGGAGCGGGGTTTTTCATTTCATGTCGAACAGATGATTGAGGTCGGCGTATTTCGCGGCCTGCCCGAACGAATCGAACGTGCCCTGCTCCAGAATTTCACGCGCAGACCGCTCCACCGCGCCCCATGCCACCCGCGCCATCGCGCCGCCGACGCTGATCCGCCGCACACCCAGTGCCGCGAGTTCGGCCACACTCAAGCCCGGCGAGCCCATCAGGATATTCACCGGCTTCGGCGCCACCGCACGGACGACTTCGGCGACCGCATCACGGCGCGTCACCCCCGGCGCGTAGAGGCATTCGGCACCCGCCTCCGAATAAGCGACAAGGCGACGGATCACCTTGGACAGATCGGTTTCACCGGTGAGGAAGCCCTCACACCGCCCGATCAGCATGACGTCAGCGCCGCTCGCGTCGATCGCACTACGGGCGGCGACCATGCGTTCCACGGCCTCGTGAAAGTCGTAAAGCGGCTTGCGCGCATCACCCGTCGCATCCTCGATCGAAAGCCCCGCAACGCCAGTGCCAATGCAGCGGCGGACATTGGTGGCGACGCCCTCGGCCGTATCCGAAAAACCGGCCTCGAAATCGGCATTCACCGGAAGATCGGTCGCCGCGCACAGCTCGGTCAGATGCGCGAGAATGTCGTCGCAGGTCATGGAGTTGTCGGCCCGCCCCCGCGACCATGCATAGCCCGAGCTCGTCGAGGCCAGTGCCTTGAAGCCCATCGCGGCGAACATCCTCGCGCTACCGATATCCCACGGATTGGGCAATACGAAGCAGCCGCCCTCATGCAGACTGCGGAAAAGTGCGCGCTTGCGCTCCAACGACACCGGCATCCTGATCGTCCTCCCTGTTGGCTCGCAATATATCCTGAAGGTGCGCAGTTGACAGCACCCGGCAAGATTCGGCGTAATCGCCGGGTTTCAACCGGGCTTACAGGATTTGAGGCAATTCATGTTGCGATCGACGATGCTCGCCGGCGTAGCACTGGTGGCAGCCGCCACCACGGCGATGGGCTTTGACATCAAGGTCCAGACGCCAGACACCGCATTCACCGGAAAGCTGCATCCGGACATCATTGGTATTTCCAGCGATGACGATGCCGCAAAGGCCGGCGGCGTCTATGAGAGCTATCTCAAGGATTTTCCCAACGCCAAGCCACAGGCGAAGCAGCAGAAGTTCGGCAATACGGACACCGTCTATGTGTCCGAGATGACCTTCAACGTCCCAGCCGCAACGGAGCATGGCGCCGAATCGATGCAGGCGCATTTCACATCGCCCGCTAGCGGTAATTTTGCCTATTATATCACCCGCGATCTCGGCTTTGCGAAAGACAAGCAGCCGACGCAGCGCGATATGATTCAACTTGTGATCGACAAGTATGGCAAACCGACCGCGATCGGCGACGGCCGGCTCTATTACTTCTACAAAAAGGGCAAGATCGTTTCGGTCAAACAGAAGTACACACCTGACAGCGCGGTCGCTGCGCTCAACCAGCCGATCAATCCGAAGGCTGCGGTAGCGCTGAACGACTCCAACGGCCGTGGCAGTTGTGTCGCCGTTCTGAAACATATTCAGGCAGAAACCGACAGATCGCTCGATCGCCTGGAGAGCGAGGCGAAGAGCGCCAATTGCGACGGCCTGCTCGATGTCACGTTATCGCCCGGCAATGCGGCTGATCGCGTCGCGAAGGCGGTGTTTACCCTCGCCGATTTGAAGCGCATCGCAAGTGCCGCGAAGATCGATGCGGTCGCACGCGCCGCTGCGAAAAGCGGCAACTCGAAGACATCGACAGCGAATGCGCCAAGACTCTAAGACTTCGTTTCTACGCGATACCACATGCAAAAGGCGGGGAATGTCCCCGCCTTTTCAGTCACTCGCTCGAAATCACTAAACTCAGTAGTAATAACGGCGGCGGTGCCAATGACGGCGACGGTGCCAATGCCGACGGCGGTGATGGCGACGGCGCCAATGCACGTTCTCCGCTTTGACCTGCTCGACGTCCTGCGCGGTCGCAACCGCCGGTTTCGCCTCGGTTTCGGGCAACGGCCCGCCTGCTGGTGCTGGCGCCACTGGCGGCATCGCCTGGGCTGCGCCTGCGGTCACGACCGCACCAGCGGCCACGCCAAAAGCGATTTTCAGGAAGTCGCGTCTTTCCATGTTTGAATCCCTTTCGTTGTACCCCAGCGGCAAGTTGACCGCTGCAGCATGAACGCACGCTGAATTGAAACGGTTCCCGAATTAACCTCAGCGCACGCGACCTGAGAGCCGCAAAACGAAAATCAGGACTTCTGCGACAGCTTTATAAAGCTCCGCTGGAATCTCATCACCGATCTCGACATTCGACAGCGCGCCCGCGAGAATCTCGTTTTCCTCGATCGCGACATCATGTTCTGCTGCGACTTCGATGATTTTCCTGGCGATTTCACCTTTGCCCTTGGCGACGACGCGCGGCGCACCCTTGCGGTCGTAATGCAGCGCAACGGCAAGCGTATTCTGGATCGGCGTTGTCGATGTCGTCATAGCGCGCGATCCAGAAAATGCCCGCTCGGCGCGGGTTGCGCCGGTGGCGCACCGCTGCCGATCACGATATCGCCGGGCGTTAACTCTGCGTCGCGCAGGGCTTGCGAGAGCAGCGTCGCTTCGGCGCGCAGACGTGCTGCCGTGGCGCTGCGCTCCGCCCACATCCGTACTGATGTCCGCTCGCCCGCGAGCGACACCTGCGCATGCACGGGCCCTGCCGGCTCGAGATTGATGGAAAAGCGCGCGCGCCAGACCCGCTCCGGCGCCTCGGATGCAGCCGCATCACCACCGCCATCGCGTGCAATTTCAAATTGTGCAACCATAGTCCCTTGCGCTGTCGCGAACGGAATCTCGAAATTCCAGCGTACTGCCGGATCGAATTTTGCATGCATGGACTGATCGGGCAACGAGGCAATCTGCAACAGCGTCTGGCGCGCGAGAGCGGCATCGGTGTCGTCGAGCAAACGATGGGCCGCCGCATGGGGCGGCATGTCCTGACTGATCGTCGGTGGCACGGCAGGCTGCGCGGACGGCGCGCCACCACGGAATGGCGGCGGCACACCATCACCGGCTGTCGTCGTGCCACTCGCCAACGGCGGCCGCACACTTGCGCCCTCCCTGGCGAGCAATGCCACGGCGGCATCCTGAACGCCCTTGGGAAACGCACGCAGGATCGCCTGCAAGGCATCGGCATCGCCAGGCGACGCTTGGCCGGGTTTGCCAACGAGCGATGACGATGCATCGCGCGTGGGGAAAGCCGGATCGCCGAGGTCTTCGACTTCAACCTCGCTTGTCACCGTCACCACCGCGCCCGGCAGAAGAACCTCTTCCGCCTGCATGGGCGATGGCAACGAAGGCGGTGGCGCGATCGTGGCCTGCGCACGCGCCTGCCCCTGCTGGGCAAACTGCCCCGGCAACGGCGCCTGCTCGGGCGGCTCGGACGTTTCACCAAGCCATGAGCCGAGGATCTGCTTGAACACTACAAGCGCGGCCTTGAGGTCAGGCATCGTCTGCGTGGCCGTGGCATTGGGTGTCGTCGCGGCCAGCCGCGCGGATTGTTCGTGGAACAGCCCGGACTGACGAAACGCCGCTGCGATGTGTTCGCCGTTCAAATTCTCATTCAGTGCCGGGCGGCCTGCGAGCAGCGCGTGGGCGGCCTGCTGTAACGCTTCCGGCATCTGGGTCGAGCCTGCCGCCACTGTGAGGTTGGCAAACAGCGGAGACAGGCTGCCCTGCTTTCCGGCTGCCGTTTGCATCGCCTTCGCCACCGCCATCGCCTCGAGCAGCGTCAGCGGCCGCGTGATGGAGACACCCGTGTTGCTTTCGGCCACGGATGCGGCCGCGTCAGGCGCAAGGGATGGGCTGAGAACGGTGGCAGGCTGGGCGGCTTGTGCCGAATTGCTCCCCGCTTGAGGCACGATCTGCAGCCGCAGGCCATCCGCAGTCTGCGAGACCGCCAGTTGCAAGGTCTGCCCCGGCTGCAGCGGCACTTCGGAGGCGACCTCGATCGACAGCGATGCGACAGCGATGCGCACAAAGTCGTTCGCGAGCACCTCCAGCACCTTGGCGTCGATCACGCTGCCGGGCTGCAGCGCCACGTCGGGCGCGGCAGGGCTCGCGGCAATAACCGGCGTGGTCGGGGTGATGGTGACGGCCATGGGCGCTCCGCTACGTCGCGCCACGCTAGCCGCGCCTCGTTAATCCCTTCTTAACCCCCGCGAGCGTGTCAGCGCGGGATCGCGGCAAGCACGGCGGCCGCGGCGTCGAAATCCCGGCGGCGCATGGCACGGCGCTGGGTCACCTCGTCGTCCTCGCCCCATTGCCTGCTGTTCCAGTCCTCATCGACGTGAGCGGCCTGCCAGACCGCATCGGCCGTCAGCGCCTTGTGCTGCAAGGCGAGCGCCAGCAAGGCCGAACCGGTAATGCTGGTCACGATATGAAAAGCGCCGACGGGCCAAGGCGTTTCCGGCAAGGCCTGCTGCGCCGCCTGAACGGCACGCGCGGGCTGCGCCACGTGCATCACGCCCTCGCCGAGGATGAAGTGTGCGCCAAGATTGTCGGCTGCCCAGCGCAGCACCGGGTCCCAATGCTCAGTCTGATTGGCAATCAACTGCTCGGGGAAGCTCGCACGATAGAACAGGAGGTCCGTGCCGAGATAGCGGGCGGCATCGTCGCGGACGGCGACGGCGTTCTCCGTGACACCGTCGATCACGCTGTTGGCAAGCCGCGTCATCGGCATCGACATCGGGTCGATCTGTTCCTTCTGCGCGCCCCACTCCGCCGCCATGGTGTCGGCCAATGTCCGAACCGGAGCGGCCAGCAACCGCTTGCCCGGCGTGCGGACCGGTTTGCCGTCGAGCGTGACGGCAAAGCCCTCCGGCATCTCGTCGACGCTGGCCGCCTGATAGAACCGCTTGCGTAGCGGCGTACGCGAGGATTTGCGCGAAGCCTCCTGCGGATCGAGCGGCGACTGGCCGGCCACCTCATCGAACAGTTCACGCATGGCTTGATCTTCTTTCGTTATCGCAAGGCGCAGCTTCGGGAATAAGCCGCGCGTTCATTGGGGCTGAGGCCGAGCATCGCGCCCTTATCGAGGCAACGCGCGACGCGATCGCTCAAGGGCCGTTGCCGTTGCGGCTTGAGCACCGGCGCCGGCGGCTTTCCCGGCTTCACATAGCCGGGCCTCGTGTTCTGCAGCTCGAACGGCGGCGGCGATTCCATTTTCGGCACCTGCGGCACCGTGATCGCGGGTGGCGGCGGTGGCGGAGGCGCGGTCGGATAAGGAATGACCGGGGTCATGCCGGGTCCGGTGAAGACTTGCGCCAACGCATCTTGCGCGAACGCCCCCTCCCCAACCAGCGCGAGGCCAAGCACGACAACAACGGGCAGCCTGCGCATCGAGCACTCCTATTCCTCCGGCGCGTTCTCGATCGGGTCGAACCTGTCGGCCTCGAGCCCGAGCAAATTCCACGACTGCAGCATGTGCGGCGGCAGCGGCGCCGTGACATCGATCACTCCACCGCGCGGATGCGGGATAACGATCCGCCGCGCCAGAAGATGCAGCCTGTTCTGCAACCCGCCGGGAAGCTGCCAGTTCTCCTTGTTGAAATATTTCGGGTCACCGACGATGGCATGGCCGATATGCGCCATGTGGGCGCGCAACTGATGCGTGCGCCCGGTGACGGGTTTCAGCGACACCCAGGCAAGTTTCTGCGCGGAAGCCTCGACCACCGCATAGTACGTCACCGCGTGGGCAGCACCCTCGTCGCCATGCGCGGCGATGCGCATGATTGAATCTTCCTCGTTCTCCTCCTTGGCAAGGTAGGTCGAGATCCGTCCCTGCTTCGGCTTCGGCACGCCGGCCACCAGCGCCCAATAGATCTTGCGCGCCGAGCGATGGCGGAAAGAGCCTGTCAGCGTCGAGGCGGCAAAGCGCGTCTTGGCGATCAGAAGGCAACCGGACGTCTCGCGGTCGAGTCGATGCACCAGCCGCGGCCGCTGGCCCTTGGCATCGCGCATCACTTCAAGCATGCCGTCGACATGGCGCGTGAGGCCGGAGCCGCCCTGCACGGCCAGGCCCGCTGGCTTGTTCAGCACCATGACGTCGGCGTCTTCGAACAGCACCATCTTGCGCAGTTCGTCGAGCACCTTCGACCCGGCCTCGGAGAGATTGCCGCCCGTCTTCGGCGCATCGAGCTTGAGCGGCGGAATGCGGACATTGTCGCCTTCGTTCAGACGATCCTTGCTGTCCGCGCGCTTGCCGTTGACGCGCAGTTCGCCTTTCCGGACGATGCGCTGGATGTGAGAGAACGACAGCCCCGGAAAGTGCGCTTCCAGAAAGCGATCAACCCGCATGTTGTTCTCGTCGGCGGTGACGACAACCGTCTGCACCTTGGTCGGCAAAGGTGCGGAGACCTTCTCCTCTCGCACTTCAGGCAACGCCTCGTGCAAGGCCTTTGCCGGGCGACGCGGCTTCTGGTCGCCAAAGCGCGCATCCGGCCTATCGAATGCACGCTGCCCGGGGCCGCGCTTCTCCGATGGCTTCTTTGCGAAGGTCGGCTTACCGCCCCGCTTCTCGCCGCGTTCGCCCTTCTTGGCGTCACGCACCGATTTCTTTTCCAGAGGTTTACGAAAGCGGCGGCTCATGACGATTTATCTTTTCTCAGTTTCGCCCAGTAATCGAGGCGCTTGCGAATCTCGCGCTCAAAGCCACGCTCGGGCGGATTGTAGAAGGTCTTGCGGCCAAGCGCTTCGGGGAAATAATCCTGCCCGGAAAAACCCTCCGGCGTGTCGTGATCGTATTCGTAGCCCTCGCCGTAGCTCTCGGACTTCATCAGCTTGGTCGGCGCATTGAGGATGTGCTTGGGCGGCAGCAGCGAGCCTGCCTCCTTCGCGGTACGCATTGCCGCGCTGAAAGCCCGATAGGCCGCGTTCGATTTCGGCGCGGTCGCGACGTAGACGACGGCCTGCGCAATCGCAAGTTCACCCTCGGGCGAGCCGAGAAAATCATAGGCATCCCTGGCGGCATTGGCGACAACCAGCGCTTGTGGGTCCGCCATGCCGATGTCTTCCACCGCCATCCGCACCACGCGACGCGCGAGGAATAACGGATCCTCACCGGCATCGAGCATCCGCGCAAAGTAATAGAGCGCAGCGTCAGGATCGGAGCCACGCACCGACTTATGCAGCGCGGAGATCAGGTTGTAATGACCATCGGCCGATTTATCGTAGATCGGTGCACGGCGCTGCAGAATATCCTGCAACTGCGCGGCATCGAACACTTCGTTCGCGCGTGCGGCACGCCATACCTCTTCCACAAGTGTCAGCGCTGCACGGCCGTCACCATCCGCCATCCGCACCAGCACGGCCCGCGCGTCGGCATCGAGCGGCAGCGGACGGCCTTCGATCTCTTCCGCGCGCGCATAGAGTTTTTCGATCGCCGCATCGTCGAGCGAATGAAATACCAAAACGCGTGCCCGCGACAGCAACGCCGCGTTGAGTTCGAACGAGGGATTTTCAGTCGTCGCACCGACGAGCACCACCGTGCCGTCTTCCATCACCGGCAGAAACGAATCCTGCTGTGCGCGATTGAAGCGATGCACCTCGTCGACGAACAGGAGCGTGCCCTTGCCGGTCTCGCGCCGTGCGCGGGCGGTGTCGAACACTTTCTTCAGATCGGCCACGCCAGAAAACACCGCCGAAATCTGCTCGAAGTGCAGTTCGGTCGCGTCCGCCAGAAGCCGCGCTACCGTGGTCTTGCCGGTGCCTGGCGGGCCCCAGAACACCAGCGAGCCGAGCGTGCGCGTCTCCAGCATCCGCGTCAGCGCACCGTCGGGGCCGAGGATGTGATCCTGTCCCACCACATCGGATAGCTGACGCGGCCGCAGCCGCTCCGGCAACGGGCGCGGCGCATCCTGCTCCAGCCCCGCAGCGGCGAAGAGATTCGCAGATGGGGCGGCGCGCTTTGCGTTCATGAAAGAACCTGCCTGCTTCTCTTGGACCCTGCCCTCACCCGCCGAGCGTCACGTTGATACGCTGGCCAGCGCGGATCAGGGTAATGCGCCAAAGCCGCGCCTGTTCACTGGTGGCGCGTTCAAGGTCGCTTGTCTTCGTGATCGCCTTGCCGTTGACGCCGGTGATGATGTCGCCCTTCTGGAACCCGACATTCGAGGCGAGCGCACTCTCCGGCACATCGATCATGACAACGCCCTCGACATTGGAATCGAGCCGCAACTCATCGGCCAGCGCCGGAGAAATGTTGGCGACACGCGCGCCCTGGAATGGCGAGCGCGATTTCAATTCGATCTCGTCGCGTCCGGTATCGGGCGCCACTTCGAGCGGAACGCTGAGACGCACGGTCTTACCGGCGCGCATCACATCGATCTGCGCCGTGCCGCCGAGCGGGCGCGTCGCAAAGCGATAGTCGAACGCATTCGGATCTTCGACCGTCTGGCCATCGATGCTCACCACGAGATCGGACAGCTTGAAGCCCGCGCGCGCCGCCGGGCTGCCCGGCGTAACGTTGGCAACCAACGCACCGCTCGGGCGCGCGATGCCGAGCGTCTCAGCAATCTCCGGCGTCACCGCCTGCAGCCGAGCGCCCAGCCACGGGCGTCGCACCGCCTTGCCACCGCTCTTGGCCGAGGCCACCACCACCCGCACCATGTTGGCGGGAATGGCAAAACCGATACCCTGCGAACCGCCCGAGCGGGAGAAGATCGCGGTGTTGAGACCGACAAGCTTACCGGACATATCAGTTAGCGCGCCGCCGGAGTTGCCGGGATTGATCGCGGCATCAGTCTGAATGAAGAACTGATAATCGGTGATCCCGACCTGTGTGCGCGCCAGCGCGGAGACGATGCCGTGCGTCACCGTCTGGCCGACACCAAACGGATTGCCGACCGCAAGCACCACGTCGCCAACCTGCAGTTCATCGGAGTTGGCAAGGTCCAGCGTCGGGAATTTCTCGTGCGAGCCTTTGATCCGCAACACTGCAAGATCGGTGCGGCTATCCTTCAGCACGATCTCGGCCTCGAACTCGCGCTTGTCGGCAAGTGAGACCTTCACCTGATCCGCGCCTTCGATGACGTGATTGTTCGTCACCACAAGCCCTGAGGAATCGACCAGCACGCCGGAGCCCAGCGAGCGCTGCATCTGCTCCTGCTGGCCACCCGGTACGCCGAAGAAGCGGCGGAAGATCGGATCGTCGAGGAACGGGTTGCGGTTCTGCACGACCTTCGCGGCGTAGACATTCACCACAGCAGGCTGAACATGCTGCACGATCGGCGCATAGGACAGCCGCAACTGGTTAAGCGACGACGGTACCACCCTCTCCTGCGCGATCGCGGGCGCGGCGCCCAGGATCGCAAGCGAGAGGACGGCGATACCGAGAGAACGAGAAAGGGTCATGCACGAATTCCGCTGTCAGGGAGCCTTGATATAAAGGTGCGGCGCACAGGATGCGAGCCGGGAAAGCTGTCAGGCCGCACGTTTGCGGGTGATTTTGGGTTTTTGCGAGGCTGCCTGCGCCGCCTCCAGCCTGGCCTTGTGCTCAATGCCCCACGCCCGCAGCGCATCGATCACCGGGCGAAGGCGCTGACCCGTCTGCGACAGAGCATATTCCACTCGCGGCGGCACCTCGGGATAGATCGTACGGGTGATGAGCCCGTCGCCTTCCAGCGCCCGCAACTGCTTGGTCAGCATCCGCTGGGTGATGCCCGGCATCTTCTTGCGCAACTCACCGAAGCGAAGCCGCCCTTCCTGCAAGTGAAACAGGATCACACCTTTCCACTTGCCGTCGATCAGCCCGAGCGTGACCTCGACCGCGCACATGCCGGTGTGATTCTCCTTGCGCTTCATGAGCGATCCTCGCGCCTGCTCCGTGTCGGAATCTGATGGTATCCAATATGATACTATCACACATAACCGGCAGTACTTGCAAATGTCGTCTATGAGGCTCTTATGGGTCCACCAAGCCCGTGGGAGAGATGCAGATGAAGGCCATCGGATACCAGCAATCCTTGCCGATCGAGGACGAACGCTCTCTTGTCGATTGCGAGTTGCCGAAGCCCGAGCCGGGACCACACGATATCCGCGTCGCGGTGAAGGCGGTGTCCGTCAACCCAATCGACACCAAGGTGAGGATGCGCGCTGCACCGCCCGCGGGCGAGACCAAGGTGCTGGGCTTCGATGCTGCCGGTGTGGTGGATGCAGTCGGCTCTTCGGTGACGCTGTTTCAACCCGGCGATGAAGTATTCTACGCTGGCTCGATCGTGCGGCAGGGCACCAACTCCGAATTTCATCTGGTAGATGAGCGCATCGTCGGGCGCAAACCGCGCACGCTGTCGTTTGCGCAAGCTGCCGCCCTCCCCCTGACCTCGATCACGGCATGGGAGCTGATGTTCGACCGGATGGGAATCGCACAGGGCAAGGACGATACGCGTACGCTTCTGATCGTTGGCGGCGCTGGCGGCGTCGGCTCCATCATGATCCAGCTCGCGCGCAAGCTGACCGGCCTCACCGTGATCGCCACTGCGTCACGACCTGAGACGATCCAATGGTGTCTCGATCTCGGCGCGCATCATGTCGTCGATCACTCCAAGCCGATGAAAGAGCAAATCGAGAAGCTGAAGGTGCCGCCGGTCGCGTGGATCGCATCGCTGACTGCGACCGAACCGCACTTCAAGGCGATGGCGGACATCCTTGCGCCTCAGGGTGTGATCGGCCTGATCGACGATCCGCCGCCGCTTGAGACCACCCTTATCAAGGGCAAGGCAGGCTCGCTGCGTTGGGAATCGATGTTCACGCGCTCGACCTTCCAGACGCCGGACATGATCACTCAGCATCACCTGCTCGATCGGGTCGCCGATCTCATCGATGCCGGCGAGATCAAGACGACACTGGATAAGGTGTTCGGCAAGATCAATGCCGCCAATCTCCGTAGCGCCCACGCCACCATCGAAAGCGGCAAGTCGATCGGCAAGATCGTGCTCGAGGGCTGGTAGGGAGCCCGCGAGCGCCACGCCGGTGACAAATAAGGCCATCCACCGCTTAGGTATTACCTTGTTGGAGAGCGTCCGGGTTTTGCAGCGTGCAAAAGCTGACGCCTCGCCGCGCTGGTTAACTCCCTCAAAATTACGGCATTCGATTTACTTGAAATTATGGCCGGTTCGATAGGCTTTGAGCTATTCGAGCCAATCCATGACAATTCGCGACACCATCGTAACCCGAGGACATCGCACCTCGGATGGCCCAATGCCCAGCGCAATCCGGGCTACGGCAGGCTGTGGCTTTCCGGCTGCGAGCGAGCGCGCCTCATGATCCGGCGCAATCCATCGCTCGATCTGCTGCGCGGACTTGCGATCGCAATGGTCGTTCTCACCCACTGCAGCCACACGGCGGCCAGCGTCATCCCCGACCTCCGATTCTTCTCCTGGCATTACGGCAAACTGGGCGTGCAGCTCTTCTTCATCGTCAGCGGCTACACGATGATGCTGACGTTCGGGGACAACGTGGATGCGACCTCGACGCGCTCGTTCTATCTTCGGCGGATCTTTCGGATCGCACCGCTATTCTGGGCCGCCATCCTCTTCTATCTGATCTTGCCGGCCGCGCCGGATCAGGAGGTGTGGGCTCCCAACGGCATCGACTCATCCAAGGT
The DNA here is from genome assembly GCF_000218565.1 of Afipia carboxidovorans OM5. NCBI lineage: Bacteria > Pseudomonadati > Pseudomonadota > Alphaproteobacteria > Hyphomicrobiales > Nitrobacteraceae > Afipia > Afipia carboxidovorans. The sequence continues at coordinate 2,485,797 of NC_015684.1, forward strand.
GGCCCTGACGTTCTTTTTCCTGCACTGGACGAGTGTCACGGCATTCAATTCCGTTGTGCCCGGCGGCTGGAGCATTGCCGTCGAAATGCAGTTCTATGCTCTGTTCCCGCTTCTTCTCTATCTGTTCAGGAAGCGCAACGGGCCAATCCTCTGCTACACACTCATCGCCGCGACCACGATCGTCGCCAAGCTCGTAGCCGATTCCATTCTGGAGCCGCATCTGGCTGCTACGCTCCCCGCGAACCAGAGCCATCTGGTGCATGCCTTTTATTACGCATGGCTGCCGCACCAGTTGATCTGCTTCGGGTTCGGAATGCTGCTCTATGATTATATCGAGCTGAAAAACCGCCCGACCAAAGGAACGATCCTGCTGATCGGCGCCTGCCTCGCCTCGCAGTGGACATGCGAGGTCGCCGTTCTCGCGCTCCTCGCCTTCGCCGTGCTGGCTCTCAATATCGCCAACCCTCTTGTGGGTCTGATCGGCCGCCATTCCTACGCGATCTACCTGGTGCACTTCGCATTCGTCTGGGCGCTCCGTACGACGTCGCTCGACCTTGGCCTGATGTTCCTGTTGGTGACAAGCTTGTCGCTGTGCGTCAGCTATTTCATCACAGAGCCACTCATCGAGCGCCCCTTGATCCGGCTGGGTCACGACCTCGCGCGCCGGACCGTCACCGGCTCAACCAAGATGCTCGCGAAATAACCTGCCCGCGATCATGCGATGGTCGGCACCAGTCCGCCCTCGGCACGCAGCGCCGCGCCATTGGTGACGGATGCTTCGCGCGAGGCGACATAGACCACCATATTGGCGATCTCGTCCACGCTGGCAAAGCGCTGGATCAGCGACGACGGCCGATGCTGCCTGATGAATTCCGCAGCCGCGGTCTCCACCGATTGTCCGTTCTGCTTCGCGAGATCCTTCACGAACGTCTCGACGCCTTCCGACATCGTCGGCCCCGGCATCACTGCATTTACCGTCACGGCCGTGCCCTTGGTCATCTCCGCGAGCCCGCGCGAGATGGAGAGTTGTGCCGTCTTGGTCATGCCATAGTGGATCATCTCCTTCGGAATCATGATCGCGGATTCGGAGGCGATGAAAACAATGCGACCCCAATTGCGCTCCAGCATGCCCGGCATGTAAGCGCGCGACAGCCGGACGCCCGACATCACGTTGACGTTGAAAAAGCGGTGCCAGTCCTCGTCGGGAATATCGAAGAACGGTTTCGGTTCGAAGATGCCGGTATTGTTGATGAGGATATCGACCTTCGGCACGGCCTTCACCAGTGCGGCGCAGCCCTCCGCTGTGGAGACATCGGCAGCAACGCCCCTCACCTTCGCAGAAGTTGCAGCCTTACCGAGAGAGGCAACGGCCTGATCCACTTTCGCCTGTCCGCGACCGTTGACGATCACGTCTGCCCCGGCCAACGCGAGGCCTTTTGCGATGGCGTGGCCGATGCCGCTAGTCGAGCCGGTGACGAGCGCGGTTGTGCCGGACAAATCGATTTTCATGAATGCCTCCTTCGCTGTGCTCTTTCATATGGAGGGCGCAGACACGACCGCCATACGGAGAACAGGAAAACGCCTTCACGAGGCCGTGCGCCGCGTACGATTTCCAGAACGGGCCCTACTTTGCGCTGGCCTTTTCCAGCATCGCGACCATCTGCGCATAGCCACGACGGCGTGCATGGGCGAGCGGGGTTACGCCATCGCGATCCGCGATATTCACATCCGCACCGGCTTCCACCAGCAGACGCACGATCTCGGTATGAACCGGCCCGCCATCGCTGAGAATGACCGCCTCGATGAGGGCGGTCCAGCCGAGCCGGTTGACGTGATTGATATCGATGGCGGTGCCGAGCAGGATTTTAACTGTCTCGGGATGGCCGTGATGCGCGGCCGGGATCAGCGCCGTACCGCCGTAGCGATTGGTGCTGGCAAGGTCCGCGCCGGCCGCCAGTGTCATCTTCAGGATCTCGTTGCGCCCTTCCGCACCGGCATAGAGATACGGCGTATCAGATATCGAATCCCGCGCATTCACATCGGCGCCGGCGGCAATCAACCGTCGCGCAACATCGACACGATCGCCCTGGGTCGCGAGCAGAAGCGCGGTGCGGCCGGAGCCATCCCGCGCCTCGATATCCGCGCCCTCCGACAGCAAAGCGCTGATCTGCGCAGCGTCACCGCGCGCGGCAGCTTCGAGCAACCGCGAATTGATCTCTGCGCCCGCTGCCGCCATGCACGCTCCGCTCAAGCTAAGAACAAGACAACCGGCCAAAACAAAACGAGCGGCGCAATGCGCCGCCCGTGAAAAACTTGCCGTGATGTGACGGATCATGCCGCCTCGGAGTCGGCCTTCTCCTGCACCGGGCCCGAATCCTGGCCCTTGGCATCGACGTCGCGATCGACGAACTCGATCACCGCCATCGGAGCGTTGTCGCCGTAGCGGAAGCCGGCCTTGATGATGCGGGTGTAGCCGCCCTGGCGGTCCTTGTAGCGCGCCGCGAGGGCGTCGAAGAGCTTCTTGACCTGATCATGGTCACGCAGCTCGCTGATGGCCTGACGGCGCAGCGCGAGGCCACCCTTCTTGCCGAGCGTCACGAGCTTCTCGACGATCGGACGAAGCTCTTTCGCCTTTGGCAGCGTAGTGACGATCTGCTCATGCTTGATGAGCGAAGCCGCCATGTTGGCAAACATCGCCTTGCGGTGCTCGGCCGTGCGGTTGAGCTTGCGGTGAACTTTTCCGTGACGCATTTGACTTGATCCTCAATCTCTTCCGACGGCATGCCGGAGATGTTTCTCAGGTGGGCTTCCTGCGTTCGCCCGGTGGGTATTCATCATTCCGGACGCCGCGTCAGCGACATCCGGAATGACAGTTGCTCAGTAATGATCCTCGAAGCGCTTGGCGAGCTCGTCGATGTTCTCCGGCGGCCAGCCCGGCACTTCCATGCCGAGATGCAGACCCATCTGGGCCAGCACTTCCTTGATCTCGTTCAGCGACTTGCGGCCGAAGTTCGGGGTGCGAAGCATCTCCGCTTCCGACTTCTGCACGAGGTCGCCGATGTAGACGATGTTGTCGTTCTTCAGGCAGTTGGCGGAGCGCACCGACAGCTCGAGCTCGTCCACCTTCTTGAGGAAGGCCGGGTTGAAGGCGAGGTCCGGGATAATCTCCTGAACGACTTCCTTGCGCGGCTCTTCGAAGTTCACGAACACGTTGAGCTGGTCCTGCAGGATGCGCGCGGAGTAAGCGAGCGCGTCCTCCGGCGTGATCGCGCCGTTGGTCTCGATCGTCAGCGTCAGCTTGTCGTAGTCGAGGATCTGGCCCTCACGGGTGTTCTCGACCTTGTAGGAAACCTTGCGCACCGGCGAGAACAGGCTGTCGACCGGGATCAGGCCGATCGGCGCATCCTCGGGGCGATTGCGATCAGCCGCGACATAGCCTTTGCCGGTGTCGACGGTGAACTCCATGCGGATCTCGGCGCCATCGTCGAGCGTGCAGAGCTGCAGCTCGGGATTGAGGACGACGACATCGCCGACGGTCTGGATGTCACCTGCCGTGACGACGCCCGGACCCTGCTTCTTGATCACCATGCGCTTCGGGCCTTCGCCCTGCATCTTGATCGAGATGTCCTTGATGTTGAGCACGATGTCGGTGACGTCTTCGCGCACACCGGCGATCGAGGAGAACTCGTGCAGCACGCCGTCGATGTGCACCGACTGCACCGCCGCACCCTGCAGCGAGGACAGCAGCACGCGACGCAGCGCGTTGCCGAGCGTCTGGCCGAAGCCGCGCTCAAGCGGCTCCGCCACCAGCGTGGCGAAGCGGGACGGGTCGGAGCCCGGCGTAACCTGGAGCTTGTTCGGACGGATGAGTTCTTGCCAATTTTTCTGGATCGTCACGTTTTCACCCCTGACATTCCGAAGCTCGAGCTTCGGCGTTGGAGAGCGCGGTTCATTCCGCGCGGCATCAATTCAAAACAATCGCGGCCGAGAACGGCCGCGACCAGAAAGCATCAGACGCGGCGGCGCTTGCGCGGCCGGCAGCCATTGTGCGGGATCGTCGTCACGTCGCGGATCGAGGTGACGGTGAAGCCCGCCGCCTGCAGCGCGCGCAACGCCGACTCACGGCCCGAACCGGGGCCCGCCACTTCAACCTCGAGCGTGCGCATGCCGTGTTCCTGCGCCTTCTTCGAGACATCCTCGGCGGCAACCTGAGCCGCATACGGGGTCGACTTGCGCGAACCCTTGAAACCCATCGTACCGGCCGACGACCAGGCAATGGTGTTGCCCTGTGCATCGGTGATGGTGATGGTGGTGTTGTTGAACGAGGAATTCACATGCGCGACGCCGGACGCGATGTTCTTACGTTCGCGGCGGCGGACACGAGCAACTTCTTTAGCCATTTTGTCTTCCTTCAAGCGCGTCCGTAATTCCAGACGCTGGGGAAATTGATATTCACTTCACGATGGCCGGACCCTTCCCCGGCCATGCGCGCATTCCTGTCGTCCTGACGTCCCCGGTTCGCTCTCGCGCAATCCGGGGATGATACGGTCAAGCCGTCAGGATTACTTCTTCTTGCCGGCGATCGCCTTGGCGGGACCCTTGCGGGTGCGCGCGTTGGTATGGGTGCGCTGGCCACGCACCGGCAGACCGCGGCGATGACGCAGGCCGCGATAGCAGCCGAGGTCCATCAGACGCTTGATGTTCATGCCGGTCTCGCGACGGAGGTCACCCTCGACGAGATAGTCGCGGTCGATGATTTCGCGAATCTGCAGCACTTCCTGGTCGGTCAACTGCGAGACGCGACGGTCGAGCGGGATCTTCACCTTCTCGACGATGTCGGCTGCGTTCTTCTGGCCGATGCCATGAATGTACTGAAGCGCAATGATGACGCGCTTGTTGGTCGGAATATTGACGCCTGCAATGCGGGCCACGGTCTTCACTCCTGTCGCCGCCTCACGGCAGCTGTTTCTTTATTTCGTCGGGGCGCCTGTCAGCTCTTCGAATTCAAGTAATCGAACTCCCAAAAGCAAACACGACGCCCTGCCCGTTTCCATCTGGGGCCCGGCATCGTCTGAAACCTATCCGACTGGATGCTGGGTATTAATGGATTCACCGTCGTTTCGTCAACCGTTTGGCGGTCTTGGAACGGCCCTTCACGAGCTTTTTCACGGCCTTCCGGGTCCCTGCCGACCGGGCCTTGACGGCCCGCCCGGTCGAGTTCCGGCTGGTTCCCGCGGCAGCCTTGCGACCGCCCCGGCTGGCACCCGTTGCGGCCTTCTTACCACCACTGGATACCTTTTTAGTGACCTTCTTCGCAGTCTTTTTGGCGACCTTGCGAGGCGCCTTCTTGGCAGTCTTCCGAGCGCTGGCAGCCTTTTTGGCGCCGTTCTTGGCTGCCTTCCCGGCCTTCTTTGCAGACTTGGCGGCCTTCTTCGCGGATTTGGCAGCCTTCTTGGCCGAACGGGCCTTCGCAGGGGCCTTCGAGGCGGATTTCGCCGAACGGGTCTTGGTCGCCCGAGTCGCGGCACGCTTGACGGTCGTCTTCCGGGTCGCGGCCTGAGCCGGCTCGTTCGGCTCGGTGATTGCCGACAGCACCCGCTCGATCGCCCCCGTCACCTCCTCGATCGGCATCATGCCGTCGACGGTGACTAGTGCACGCTTGTCCGCGTAGTAGTGGACCAGCGGTTCTGTCTGCTCACGATAGTTCGCGAGTCGTTTGGCGAGCACTTCGGGCGTGTCGTCCGCACGGACGTTCTCGCCGCGGGCCCGCATCTCGGCGATGCGATTCTCGACACGAGCGAGCAGCGCGCCCTCGTTGACGCGCAGTTCAACCACGGCGTCGAGCTTGAGCTTTTTCTTCTTCAGAAGTTCGTCGAGCGCCTCGGCCTGCGCCACGGTGCGCGGGAAGCCATCAAGAATGAAGCCACCCTTGGCGTCGTCCTGCTCGATTCGATCGGCGATGATACCGACAACGACTTCGTCCGGCACCAGGCCACCACTTGCCATGATGTCTTTGGCGATCAGACCCGTCGGGGTCTCCGCTGCAACAGCGGCGCGCAGCATGTCTCCGGTGGAGAGCTGAACGATTCCGTGCCTTTGAACCAGTCGTTGCGCCTGCGTTCCCTTGCCCGCCCCCGGCGGCCCGAGAAGGATAAGTCTCATTTACGGCGGCCCCTCAACTTCGATTTGCGGATCAGGCCTTCATACTGGTGGGCCAGCAGATAGCCCTGCACCTGCGACACCGTATCCATCGTCACGCTGACGACGATCAGGAGCGAGGTGCCACCAAGATAGAACGGCACGGACGCATACGAAATCAGAATTTCAGGCACCAGACACACCAGCGCCAGATAAATCGCGCCGACAACCGTGATGCGCGACAGAACGTAGTCGATATACTCCGCCGTCCGCTCACCCGGACGAATGCCGGGGATGAAGCCGCCGTGCTTCTTCAGGTTATCGGCGGTCTCGGTCGGGTTGAACACGACCGCGGTGTAGAAGAACGTGAAGAACACGATCAGGCCGAGATAGAGCATCAGGAACAGCGGGCGGCCGTGGCCGAGCTCGGTGTTCAACCACTGAAACCACTCCGGCCCCTTGCCGGCATTGAAGCTTGCGATCGTCGTCGGCAGCAGCAGCAGCGACGATGCGAAGATCGGCGGGATCACGCCCGAGGTATTGAGCTTGAGCGGCAGGTGCGAGGACTGGCCCTCGAACATGCGGTTGCCGACCTGACGCTTCGGATACTGGATCAGGAGGCGGCGCTGTGCGCGCTCGACGAATACGATCACGGCAATGACGATGACCGCCATCGCGAGGATCGCGAGGATCAGCACCGTCGACAGTGCGCCCTGCCGGCCAAGCTCGAGGGTGCTCGCGATCGCCGACGGCAATTCCGCGACGATGCCCGCCATGATGATGAGCGAGATGCCGTTGCCGATGCCGCGCGAGGTCACCTGTTCGCCGAGCCACATCAGGAACATGGTGCCGCCGGTCAGCGTCACCGCGGTCGAGATCAGGAAGAAGTAACCGGGGTTCGAGACGACGTTGCCCGCGCTCTGCAGGCCGACCGCGATGCCATAGGCCTGGAAGGCGGCCAGCACGACGGTGAGATAACGGGTGTACTGGTTGATGATCTTGCGCCCGGCCTCGCCCTCTTTCTTCAGCGCTTCGAGCTGAGGGGAAACGGTCTGCAAAAGCTGAATGATAATCGAGGCCGAGATGTAGGGCATGATGTTCAGCGCGAACACCGCCATACGGTCGATGCCGCCGCCGGAGAACATGTTGAACATGCCGAGGATGCCGCCGGCCTGCGAACGGAACACCTGGCTCCAGACGTTCGGATCGATACCCGGCAGCGGGATATAGGTCCCCAGCCGATAAACAACGAGCGCACCTAGCGTAAACCAGATGCGCTTCTTGAGTTCGTCGGCTTTCGCGAACGAGGAGAAATTGAGGTTGGCTGCGAGTTGTTCCGCTGCGGAGACCATTGAGTATCGGTCCTTTCACTTCCATGGCGGGCTTGCGTCCGCCATCGCCGTCTTGAGGTCAGCCAATTCGAGGTCGGCCAAGAGGTAACAACGAGATCGCCCGGCGCAATGCCGGACGCCCTTCATTACGAAGCTTTCGCCTCGCCCTCGTCCTTCTTCGGCGCGAGGATCTTCACCGACCCGCCGGCCTTCTCGACCGCTTCGATCGCCGACTTGGTGGCGCCGTGAACTTCGATCGCAACCTTGGACTTCAGTTCGCCGCGGCCGAGCAGCCGCACGCCGCCCTTGGCCCGACGCAGTACACCGGACTTCACCAGCGCTTCGGCGTTGATTGTGGCCGACGCATCGAGCTTCTTGGCATCGATCGCGTCCTGCAGCCGGTCGAGATTGACCTCGGACAGCTCGACACGGAAGATGTTGTTGAAACCACGCTTCGGCAGGCGGCGATGCAGCGGCATCTGGCCGCCTTCAAAGCCCTTGATACGCACGCCGGAGCGCGCGGTCTGGCCCTTGCCGCCGCGGCCGGATTGCTTGCCCTTGCCGGAGCCAATGCCACGGCCGACGCGCGTGCGCTTCTTGCGCGAGCCTTCGTTGTCGGCGATCTCATTGAGCTTCATTGTCTTGATCCTTACTTCTCGTCGACGACGCGAACGAGGTGCTGAACCTTCGCGATCATGCCGCGCACGGAGGGCGTGTCCTGCAATTCGGAAACGCGGCCGATCTTGTTGAGGCGCAGGCCGATCAGAGTCTCGCGCTGCGCCTTCTGACGGCGGATTGCGCTCGCGATCTGTTCGACCTTCACGGTCTTTGCGGATTTGGTGGCAGCCTTGGCCATGTTCTCAAACTCCAATCAGCGAGTGGTTAGTCCGCACTCGCCTCGGCATCGCCACCGACGCGGCGGGCCTGAAGCACGGAAACCTTGATGTTGCGGCGGTTGGCGACCGAGCGCGGCGAATCCTGATGCTTCAGCGCGTCGAAGGTTGCGCGGATCATGTTGTAGGGATTCGACGAACCGACCGACTTCGCGACCACGTCCTGAATACCGAGCGTCTCGAACACGGCGCGCATCGGGCCGCCGGCGATGATGCCGGTACCAGCCGGAGCAGCACGCAGATAGACGCGGCCGGCGCCGTGGCGGCCGGCGATGTCGTGATGCAGCGTGCGGCCCTCGCGCAGCGGCACGCGGGTCAGGTTGCGCTTGGCGGAATCGGTTGCCTTGCGGATCGCCTCCGGCACCTCGCGAGCCTTGCCGTGGCCGAAGCCGACGCGGCCCTTCTGGTCGCCGATGACGACGAGCGCAGCAAAGCCGAAACGCTTACCGCCCTTCACCACCTTCGCCACACGGTTGATGTGGACGAGCTTGTCCACGAACTCGCTGTCGCGCTCGTCCCGATCCCGACCGCCCCGTTCGCGTCCACCGCGTTCGCGTTCAGCTGCCATTGTTCTGTCCAATCCTTGAGAAGCTCGCGCTTCTGTCCTTGTGTCCGTAATCCGTGACTTCAATCAGCCTTTAGAAGCTGAGCCCGCTTTCGCGCGCCGCATCCGCCAGGGCCTTGACGCGACCGTGGTAGAGATACCCGCCACGATCGAAAACAACTTCCTTGACGCCATTCTTCACAGCGCGCTCCGCGAGGAGCTTGCCGACCGCCTTCGCGGCGTCGATGTTGGCGCCGGTCTTGCCACCCTCGCGCATCGTCTTCTCGAGCGACGATGCGGAAGCAAGCGTCTCGCCCTTCTGGTCGTCGATGACCTGAGCGTAGATGTGCTTCGAGGAGCGGAACACCGACAGGCGCGGACGGCCGCCGGCGGCACGCCGCAGGGCAATGCGCACGCGCTGCTTGCGCCGGGCATTCGTGATCTTGAGCTTCGACATGACCGGCTCCGTTACTTCTTCTTGCCTTCCTTGCGGAAGATGAATTCATTGGCGTACTTCACACCCTTGCCCTTGTAAGGCTCGGGCGGGCGATAGCCGCGGATCTCGGCCGCGACCTGGCCGACACGTTGGCTGTCGATGCCGGCAACCGTGATCTCGGTCGGCTTCGGCACCGTGATGGTGATGCCTTCCGGAACCGGGTAGACCACGTCGTGGCTGTAGCCGAGCGAGAGCTGCAGGTTCTTGCCCTGCAAGGCCGCGCGGTAGCCGACGCCGGTGATTTCCAGCTTCTTCTCAAAACCCTTGGTGACGCCCTCGACGAGGTTCGCGATCTGGGCACGCGCCGTGCCGTAGAGCGACTGCGCGCGCTTGGTCTCGAAACGCGGCGCGACGCGGATCACGTTGTCCTTCAGCTCCACCGACACGTCGTCGTGCACGGTGAACGATCGCGTTCCCTTCGGGCCCTTCACCTTGACGGTCTGGCCTTCGACATTCGCGGTGACGCCCGAGGCGATCGCGACGGGCCGTTTGCCTACGCGTGACATCTTCTATCCTTCCTCAGAACACCGTGAAGAGAACTTCGCCACCCACGTTCGCCTCACGGGCGGCGTGGTCGGCCATGATTCCCTTCGGCGTCGACAGCACCGAAATGCCGAGACCGTTGTTGACGCGCGGCAGGTTCTTCACCGATGCGTAAACCCGGCGGCCCGGCTTGGAGACGCGCTCGATCTCGCGGATGACCGGCTCGCCGTCGAAATACTTGAGCTCGATCTCGAGCTCGTTGTGGCCGCTCGCGTGCTCGACGCTGGCGTAGCCACGGATGTAGCCTTCGCTCTTCAGAACTTCGAGGACGCTCGCGCGCATCTTGGAGCCCGGGGTCGAAACCTTGGACTTCGAGCGCATCTGCGCGTTGCGGATACGGGTGATGAGATCGCTGATCGGATCGTGCGTTGACATGCGCCCCTCCTTACCAGCTCGACTTCACGAGACCCGGGATCAGACCCCGGGACCCGAAGTCACGGATCGCGATGCGGCTCATCTTGGTCTTGCGATAGACCGAGTGAGGCCGGCCGCTGATCTCGCAGCGATTCTTGATGCGGGTCGCCGAGGAATTGCGCGGCATCTCGGCGAGCTTCATCGTCGCTGCGAAACGCTCTTCCATCGGCTTCGTCTTGTCAGCGATGATGGCCTTCAGCCGCGCACGCTTGGCCGCAGCATTCTTCACCATTCTCTGACGCCGATTGTTCTTCTCGACCGAACTTTTTTTAGCCATTCGATAGTCTCCATACCTTTCCGCGTTTGAAACGCCTGGCTCAGCGTCTCACTGCCGGAACGGGAAATTGAATGCGGTCAACAGTGCCCTCGCCTGCTCGTCGGTGGCGGCGGTGGTGCAGACCGTAATGTCCATGCCCCAGGATTCGCCCGACTTGTCGTAGTCGATTTCCGGGAACACGATGTGCTCTTTCAGGCCGAGCGAGTAATTGCCACGGCCGTCGAAGCTCTTGGGGTTGAGGCCGCGGAAGTCACGCACGCGCGGCAGCGCCACGTTGATCAGGCGATCGATGAACTCGTACATCTTCGCCTTGCGCAGCGTGACCTTGGCGCCGATGGCCTGGCCTTCGCGCAGCTTGAAGGTCGCGATCGCCTTCCGCGAATGGGTGACGATCGGCTTCTGGCCGGCGATCAGCGCGAGGTCGCCCGCGGCGAGCTCGACCTTCTTGCGGTCGTTGACGGCTTCGCCGACGCCCATGTTGATCACGACCTTATCAAGCCGCGGCACCTGCATCACGTTGGTGAGGCCGAACTGCTCGGTCAGCTTGCTGCGAATATCGCGGTCGTACACCTCGCGCAGGCGAGGAATGTATGCGGTCTCAGCCATCGATCTCAGCTCCCGAGCTCTTGGCGATGCGCACCTTGGTGCCATCCTTCCCAATCTTGAAACCAACGCGGGTCGGCTTGCCGTCCTTGTCGAGCAGAGCGAGGTTCGACAGGTGGATCGGGCTCTCCTTGGAGATGATGCCGCCTTCCTGCTGCGGGGTCTGCTTCTGGTGACGCTTCACCATGTTGACACCGCGAACCAGCGCACGCCCCTCGGAGGGGCGCACCGCGAACACCTCGCCGGTGCGACCCTTGTCGCGGCCGGTGAGGACGATGACCTTGTCACCCTTGCGAATCTTGGCAGCCATCACAGCACCTCCGGCGCCAGCGAAATGATCTTCATGTGGTTCTTGGCGCGCAGTTCGCGCGGCACCGGCCCGAAGATACGGGTGCCGACCGGCTCGGACTGGTTGTTCACCAGCACGGCAGCGTTGCGGTCGAAGCGGATCACCGAGCCGTCAGCGCGGCGGATGTCCTTCGCGACGCGAACGACGACCGCCTTCATGACGTCGCCCTTCTTCACCTTGCCGCGCGGAATCGCTTCCTTGACGGACACGACAATGATGTCGCCGACGGTGGCGTAACGACGCTTGGAGCCTCCAAGCACCTTGATGCACATGACACGGCGCGCGCCGGAATTGTCGGCCACGTCGAGGTTGGTCTGCATCTGAATCATTGATGCACCTCGTCCTCTTTCTATGCGCTAGAGCGCTTAACGGCATGATCCCGGAAACCAACCCGCGAGATCACGCCCTCTTAAACAGTTTGCTTGAAATCAGTCCGGCGAGGCCGGGCTAATCTCAGGCGGTTTTTTCTTTCTCGCTCTGGACAACCGTCCAGCGCTTCAGCTTCGAGAGCGGCTTGCTCTCGACGATCCAGACCGTGTCACCCGCCTTGAACTCGTTGTTCTCGTCGTGGGCATGGTAGTTCTTGGACCGGCGAATGGTCTTCTTGTAGATCGGGTGGGTGAAGCGGCGATCGACGCGCACGACAACAGTCTTGTCTTGCTTGTCGCTGACGACGACGCCCTGGAGAGTACGCTTCGGCATCTGGATCGCCCCTTATTTCTTCTTGCTGTCCGCGGCGCGCTTTTGCGCAGCGATGGTCTTGATGCGCGCGATGTCGCGGCGCGCCTCGCGCAGCCGAGAGGTATTCTCGAGCTGCCCGGTCGCCCGCTGGAAGCGCAGGTTGAACCGCTCCTTTTTCAGATTGAGGATCGCATCCTCCATCTGATCGGCGCTCATCGCGCGGATGTCTTCAGCCTTGTGTGCCATCTCTTTACTCCGCGATGCGCGCAACGAAGCGCGTCTTGATCGGAAGCTTCGCGGCGGCAAGGGTCAACGCCTCGCGCGCGATCTGATCGTTGACGCCGTCGATCTCGAACAGGATGCGGCCGGGCTTGACGCGGACCACCCACAATTCCGGCGAACCCTTGCCCGAGCCCATGCGGACTTCGGCAGGCTTCTTCGACACCGGGACATCGGGGAATACGCGGATCCAGACGCGGCCGACACGCTTCATGTGGCGCGTCAGCGCACGACGGGCAGCCTCGATCTGGCGCGCAGTGATGCGCTCCGGCGCCATCGCCTTCAGGCCGAACTGGCCGAAAGACAACGTCGCGCCCGACGAGGCGACGCCGTGAATCCGGCCCTTATGCGCCTTGCGGAACTTTGTCTTCTTTGGTTGCATCATGGCTTACGCCCTCAAACCTTTTCTTCTTTCGATCAAGCCGCGTCGCGACGCGGGCGGCTGTCACCGCCGCCTTCGTTCAGGCGCTTGTCCTGTGCCATCGGATCGTGCTCGAGAATCTCGCCCTTGAAGAGCCAGACCTTGACGCCGCAGGTACCGAAGGTGGTGAACGCCGTCGCCACGCCGTAATCGACGTCGGCACGCAGCGTGTGCAGCGGCACGCGGCCCTCGCGGTACCACTCCATGCGGGCGATTTCCGCGCCGCCCAGACGACCCGAGCAGTTGATACGAATGCCCTGGGCGCCGAGACGCATCGCCGACTGCACGGCGCGCTTCATGGCGCGGCGGAAGGCCACGCGGCGCTCGAGCTGCTGGGCGATCGATTCGGCGACCAGCGTCGCATCGAGCTCAGGCTTGCGAATCTCGACGATGTTGATGACGACGTCGGACTCGGTGATCTCCGCGACCTTCTTCTTCAGCTTGTCGATGTCGGCGCCCTTCTTGCCGATCACCACGCCGGGACGTGCCGAGTAAACTGAAACGCGGCACTTCTTGTGCGGGCGCTCGATCACGATGCGCGCCACAGCCGCCTGCTTCAGCTCCTTCATCAGCACTTCGCGAATGCGCACGTCCTCGTGGAGGAGCTTTGCGTAATCGCCCTTGCCGGCGAACCAACGGGAATCCCAGGTCCGGTTGATGCCGAGACGCAGCCCGATTGGATTGATCTTCTGACCCATCGTTTTGTCCTGCGCCTCTTAAGCGCTCGCCTCGGCCTCGACCTGACGAACAACGATCGTCAGCTGCGAGAACGGTTTGTAGATACGGCCCGAGCGGCCACGGCCGCGCGGTGCGAAACGCTTCATCACCATGCCGTTGCCGACATGCGCCTCGGAGACGACCAAAGCGTCGACATCGAGGTCATGGTTGTTTTCGGCATTGGCGATCGCGGACTCGAGGCACTTCTTGACGTCGACCGCGATCCGCTTGCGCGAGAACTGCAGGTCAGCGAGCGCAGACGCCGCCTTCTTGCCGCGGATTAACTGCGCGACGAGATTGAGCTTCTGCGGGCTCACGCGAAGCATGCGGGCAACCGCCTTTGCTTCATTCTCCGGAAGGGCGCGTTCGCGCTTTGGTTTGCTCATGACTTAGTCCTCAAGCCTTACTTCTTGGCTTTCTTATCGCCAGCATGGCCATGGAAGGTGCGGGTCGGCGAGAACTCGCCGAACTTGTGACCGACCATTTCCTCGTTCACGGCGACCGGAACGTGCTTCTGGCCGTTGTAGACGCCGAAGGTCAGTCCGACGAACTGCGGCAGGATCGTCGAGCGACGGCTCCAGATCTTGATGACGTCGTGACGGCCGCTTGCCCGCGCGGCATCTGCCTTCTTGAGCAGAGAACCCTCGACGAACGGGCCTTTCCAGACTGAACGTACCATGTCCGGCGATCCTTACTTCTTCTTCCGCTTGTGGCGGCTGATGAGAATGAACTTGTTGGTCGACTTGTTCGACCGCGTCTTCTTGCCCTTGGTCGGCTTGCCCCACGGAGTGACCGGATGACGGCCGCCCGAGGTGCGGCCTTCACCGCCGCCGTGCGGATGGTCGATCGGGTTCATCACGACGCCGCGGTTATGCGGGCGACGGCCGAGCCAACGGGTGCGACCGGCCTTGCCGATCGAGGTGTTCATGTGGTCGTGGTTCGACACCGCGCCGATGGTCGCCATGCAGCGGCCATGCACCATGCGCTGCTCACCCGAGTTGAGACGCAGGATGACGTAGTCGTGGTCGCGACCGACGATCTGGGCGTAGGTGCCGGCGGAGCGCGCCATCTGACCGCCCTTGCCGATCTTCATCTCGACGTTGTGGACGATGGTGCCGACCGGCATGTTGCCCATCGGCATCGCATTGCCGGGCTTCACGTCGACATAGGAGCCGGCCACCACGGTGTCGCCCACCGCGAGACGCTGCGGCGCCAGGATGTAGGACAGTTCGCCGTCGGCGTACTTGATGAGCGCGATGAACGCAGTGCGGTTCGGATCGTACTCAAGCCGCTCCACGGTCGCCGGAACGTCGACCTTGGTGCGCTTGAAGTCGATCAGACGATAGGTCTGCTTGTGGCCGCCGCCGCGGAAACGCACGGTGATGCGGCCAGTGTTGCCACGCCCGCCGTTCGAGTGCTTGCCCTCGGTGAGCTTCTTCAGGGGCTTGCCCTTGTAGAGCGCCGAGCGGTCGACCATCACCAATTGGCGCTGGCCGGGCGTCGTGGGGTTGAATGTTTTCAATGCCATCGTCGTTGAACCTTACAGTCCGGTGGTCACGTCGATGCGGTGACCCTCTTCGAGGGTCACGACAGCGCGCTTGGTGTCCGACTGAGAGCCGAACTGGCCGCGGAAGGTCTTGGTCTTGCCCTTGCGGACCAGCGTGTTGACGCCCTTCACCTTGACGTCGAACAGCTTCTCGACCGCTTCCTTGATCTGCGGCTTGGTCGCCTTCGCGGCGACCTTGAACACAACCTTGTTGTGCTCGGAAGCCGTCGTCGCCTTTTCGGTAATCACCGGGGCGACGATGATGTCGTAATGGCGCGGGTCCTGAGTGCTCATTTGAAGCGCGCCTCCAACGCGTCCACTGCAGCCTTCGTCAGCACGAGCTTCTGACGGCGCAGGATGTCATAGACGTTGATGCCCTGGATCGGCAGTACGTCGATGTGCGGAATGTTGCGGGCGGCCTGAGCGAAACCGTTGTTCACTTCGGCACCATCGACAATCAGCGCGCTGGTGAGGCCGAGGCCCGAGAAGTGACCGATCAGCGCCTTGGTCTTGGCGTCCTTCAGTTCGGCATTGTCGAGAACGACAAGGCTGCCATCCTTCGCCTTCGCCGACAGCGCATGGCGCAGGCCAAGCGCGCGAACCTTCTTCGGCAGATCATACGCATGGCTGCGTACGACGGGACCGAACGCGCGGCCACCGCCACGGAACTGCGGCACGCGGGCCGAGCCGTGACGAGCACCGCCGGTGCCCTTCTGCTTGTACATCTTCTTGCCGGTGCGGGCGATTTCGGCGCGACCCTTGGTCTTGTGGGTGCCAGCCTGGCGCTTTGCGAGCTGCCAGTTGACGACGCGCTGGATGATGTCCGTGCGCGGCTCGAGACCAAAGATCGTGTCCGACAGATTCACCGAACCTGCGGCTTTGCCTTCAAGAGTTGTGACGTTCAGTTCCATCACGCGCCCTCCCCGGCCGTCGCTTCCGGCGCAGCAGCAGCCTTATCGCCACCGTCGGCGAGCTTGAACTTGCCCGGCTTCGCAGCTTCCTTCGGAAGCGGCTTCTTCACGGCATCGCGCACTGTGATCCAGCCACCCTTCGAGCCCGGAACGGCGCCCTCGACGAGCAGCAGTCCGCGCTCGACGTCGGTCTGGACGACGCGAAGGTTCAGCGTGGTGATGCGATCAACGCCCATGTGACCAGGCATCTTCTTGTTCTTGAACGTCTTGCCCGGATCCTGACGGCCGCCGGTCGAACCGATCGAACGGTGCGAGACCGAGACGCCGTGCGTTGCGCGAAGACCGCCGAAATTCCAGCGCTTCATGCCGCCCGCGTAACCCTTACCGATCGAAGTGCCGGTGACGTCGACGAACTGGCCGACGACGAAGTGGTCGGCCTGGATCTCGGCGCCGACCGGGATGATCGCATCCTCGGACACGCGGAACTCGGCCACCTTGCGCTTCGGCTCAACCTTGGCGACGGCGAACTGCCCGCGCTCGGCCTTCGGCATGTAAACGGACTTGCGGGCCCCCGCGCCGAGCTGCAGCGCGGTGTAGCCGTTCTTGTCCTTGGTGCGGTGGCCGACAACCTGACAGTTGCCCAGCTTCAGCACGGTCACAGGAATATGTTCGCCGGCCTCTGTAAAGACCCGCATCATCCCGACCTTCTGTGCGATCACTCCGGAGCGCATCGGCGTGCTTCCTATTCTTTCTGTCCGGACACCGGACTAACGTAAAAGTTTTAGAGCTTGATCTCGACATCGACACCAGCGGCGAGGTCGAGCTTCATCAAAGCATCGACGGTCTGCGGTGTCGGATCGACGATATCGAGAAGGCGCTTGTGGGTGCGCATCTCGAACTGCTCGCGGCTTTTCTTATCGACGTGAGGCGAACGGTTCACGGTGAACTTCTCGATGCGGGTCGGCAGCGGGATGGGCCCGCGAACCTGCGCACCGGTGCGTTTTGCCGTGTTCACGATCTCGCGGGTCGACGTATCGAGAACCCGATGGTCGAACGCCTTGAGACGAATGCGAATATTCTGGCCGTTCATTGCCTTGATCTCTCTGTTCCGTCATGGCCGGGTTGATCCGGCCATCTACGTCTCGAAAAGAAGTCGTGGATGCCCGGCCGTAAGGCCGGGCATGACGAAAGCTGGTTACTCGATGATGCTTGCTACGACGCCTGCACCGACGGTGCGGCCGCCTTCGCGGATCGCGAAGCGAAGCTTCTCTTCCATCGCGATCGGCACGATCAGGTGCACTTCCATCGCAATGTTGTCGCCCGGCATCACCATCTCAGTGCCTTCCGGCAGATGAACCACACCCGTCACGTCGGTCGTGCGGAAGTAGAACTGCGGACGGTAGTTGGTGAAGAACGGGGTATGACGGCCGCCCTCTTCCTTGGTGAGGATGTAGGCCTCGGCCTTGAACTTCGTGTGCGGCTTGACCGAACCCGGCTTGCACAGAACCTGACCGCGCTCGACGTCCTCACGCTTGGTGCCGCGCAGCAGCGCGCCGATGTTGTCGCCAGCCTGACCCTGATCGAGCAGCTTGCGGAACATTTCAACGCCGGTGACGGTGGTCTTCTGCGTCGGACGGATGCCGACGATTTCGATTTCCTCGCCAACCTTGACGATGCCACGCTCGACACGGCCGGTGACGACGGTGCCGCGGCCCGAGATCGAGAACACGTCTTCGACCGGCATCAGGAACGGCTGGTCAACCGGGCGCTCCGGCTGCGGGATGTACTCGTCGACGTTCTTCATGAGCTCGAGAACCGCATCGCGGCCGAGCTTCTCGTCGGAGTTCTCAAGAGCGGCAAGCGCCGAACCCTTGATGATCGGAATCTTGTCGCCCGGGAAGTTGTACTTCGAGAGCAGCTCGCGAACTTCGAGCTCGACGAGCTCGAGGAGCTCCGGATCGTCGACCATGTCGCACTTGTTGAGGAACACGACGATCGCCGGAACGCCGACCTGGCGGGCGAGCAGGATGTGCTCGCGGGTCTGCGGCATCGGGCCGTCAGCGGCCGACACGACGAGGATCGCGCCGTCCATCTGGGCAGCACCGGTGATCATGTTCTTCACGTAGTCGGCGTGGCCGGGGCAGTCGACGTGCGCGTAGTGGCGGTTCGGCGTCTCGTACTCGACGTGCGAGGTCGAGATCGTGATGCCGCGGGCCTTCTCTTCCGGCGCCTTGTCGATCTGATCGTAAGCCGTGAACGTAGCGCCACCAGCCTCGGCCAGAACCTTCGTAATCGCCGCAGTCAGCGACGTCTTGCCATGGTCGACGTGACCGATGGTGCCGATGTTGCAGTGGGGTTTCTTACGTTCGAATTTCTCTTTAGCCATGACACTCTCCGTTCAGACTTCAGCTTTCGCCAAAGACAATCAGGCAAACTTCTTCTGGACTTCAGCCGACACGTTGGCCGGCGCTTCAGCATAGTGGTCGAATTGCATTGTGAAGGTCGCGCGGCCCTGGCTCATCGAGCGCAGGTTGTTCACGTAACCAAACATGTTCATGAGCGGCACCATCGCGTTGATGACGTTGGCGTTGCCGCGCATGTCCTGGCCCTGGATCTGGCCACGGCGGGAGTTGAGGTCGCCGATCACCGAACCGGTGTAGTCTTCCGGCGTCACCACCTCGACCTTCATGATCGGCTCAAGCAGAACCGACTTGCCCTTCTGCAGCGCGTCGCGGAAAGCCGCGCGCGATGCGATTTCGAACGCCAGCGCCGAGGAGTCGACGTCGTGGAAGGCGCCGTCGATCAGCGTCACCTTGACGTCCACCACGGGGAAGCCCGCGACGACGCCGGAGGTCAGCACGCTGTTGAGGCCCTTTTCGACGCCGGGAATGTATTCCTTCGGCACCGCGCCGCCGACGATCTTGGACTCGAACTGGAAGCCCGCGCCCGGCTCAGCCGGCTCGACCTGGAACTTGACGCGCGCGAACTGGCCCGTACCGCCGGTCTGCTTCTTGTGGGTGTAATCGACTTCCGCGGGCTTGGTGATCTTCTCGCGGAACGCCACCTGCGGTGCGCCGATGTTGGCGTCGACCTTGTAGGTACGGCGCAGAATGTCGACCTTGATGTCGAGATGGAGTTCGCCCATGCCCTTCAGGATGGTCTGGCCGGACTCGTGATCGGTCGTCACGCGGAAGGACGGATCCTCCGCAGCGAGCTTCGCGAGTGCGACGCCGAGCTTCTCCTGGTCGGCCTTCGACTTCGGCTCGATCGCGATCTCGATGACCGGATCGGGGAATTCCATCTTTTCAAGGATCACCGGGTTCTCGGGATCGCACAGCGTATCACCGGTGCGCGCTTCCTTGAGGCCAGCCAGCGCGACGATGTCGCCGGCATAGGCTTCCTTGATGTCTTCGCGGTTGTTCGCATGCATCAGCAACATACGGCCGATACGCTCGCGCTTCTCGCGGGTCGAGTTGATGACGCCTGTGCCGCTCTGCAGGATGCCCGAGTAGATGCGGCAGAAGGTGATGGTGCCGACGAAGGGATCGTCCATGATCTTGAACGCGAGGAGCGACATCGGCTCCTTGTCGTCCGCATGGCGCAGAACCTCGTTGCCGTTCGCATCGACGCCCTTGATCGCGGGCACGTCGAGCGGCGACGGCAGATAATCAACCACCGCGTCGAGCAGCGGCTGCACACCCTTGTTCTTGAACGCAGTGCCGCACAGCACCGGATAGAACGCACCGGAGATCACAGCCTTGCGGATCAGCGTCTTGAGGGTCGCCTCTTCCGGCTCCTTGCCGTCGAGGTAGGCAGCCATGGCGTCGTCGTCGAGCTCGACGGCGGCCTCAACCAGCTTCTCGCGATATTCTTTCGCCTTATCGGCGAGATCGGCGGGAATCTCTTCGACGTCGTACATCGCACCGGCCGACTCGTTATTCCAAACGAGCGCCTTCATGCGGACGAGATCGATCATGCCCTTGAAGTTGTTCTCGGCACCGATCGGGAGCTGGATCGCAACCGGCTTCGCACCGAGACGATCGACGATGTCCGACAGGCACTTGAAGAAGTCGGCGCCGGTCTTGTCCATCTTGTTGCAGAATACGATGCGCGGCACGTGATACTTGTCGCCCTGGCGCCAGACCGTCTCGGTCTGCGGCTCAACACCCTGGTTGCTGTCGAGAACGCACACGGCACCGTCGAGCACGCGCAGCGAACGCTCGACTTCAATGGTGAAGTCGACGTGGCCGGGGGTGTCGATGATGTTCAGGCGCTTGCCGTTCCAGAACGCAGTGGTCGCAGCCGACGTAATGGTGATGCCGCGCTCCTGCTCCTGCGCCATCCAGTCCATGGTCGCGGCGCCCTCGTGGGTCTCGCCGATCTTATGGTTCTTGCCGGTGTAGTAGAGGATACGCTCGGTCGTCGTGGTCTTGCCGGCGTCGATGTGCGCCATGATACCGAAGTTACGGTAGTCCTGGATGGGATGCTGGCGGGCCATGGCTCGTTTTCCTTAATGTCCGTTCGTTTCGCCGTTACCAGCGGTAATGCGAGAAGGCACGGTTGGCTTCCGCCATCTTGTGCACGTCTTCGCGCTTCTTGACGGCGTTGCCGCGGTTGTTCGACGCATCGAGCAACTCGGCCGACAGGCGTTCGGTCATGGTCTTTTCGTTACGGCCACGCGCGGCGGCGATGATCCAGCGGATGCCAAGCGCCTGACGGCGGGTGGAGCGCACTTCGACCGGCACCTGATAGGTGGCGCCGCCGACGCGCCGCGAGCGCACCTCGATGGTCGGCATCACGTTTTCCAGCGCCTGCTCGAACACCGAGAGCGGGCTCTGCTTGGTCTTGGCTTCGATCGTGTCGAGCGCACCGTAAACGATATTTTCGGCGACCGACTTTTTGCCGTCGTACATGATCGAGTTCATGAACTTCGAGATAACGATATTCCCGAACTTCGGATCCGGGTTGACTTCGCGCTTTTCGGCGGAGTGGCGACGAGACATGGGTTTTCCGCTCCTGCTTACTTCGGACGCTTCGCGCCGTACTTCGAACGGCGCTGCTTGCGGTTCTTGACGCCCTGCGTATCGAGGACGCCGCGGAGGATGTGGTAGCGAACGCCGGGCAAGTCCTTGACGCGGCCGCCGCGGATCATGACCACCGAGTGCTCCTGAAGGTTGTGGCCTTCACCCGGGATGTAGCCGATGACCTCGAAGCCGTTGGTCAGGCGCACCTTGGCGACCTTACGAAGCGCCGAGTTCGGCTTCTTCGGCGTCGTCGTGTAGACGCGCGTGCAGACACCACGCTTCTGCGGAGACTGCTGCAGCGCCGGCACCTTCTTGCGCGACTTCTGCAGGACACGCGGTTTTGCGATCAGCTGGTTGATCGTCGGCATATTCGCCTTCACCCTTGTTCGCGCGAGGCTTGCGGCCCCGCAAATTCATTCGGGGCGGATGCCCCACTCTCTTCACGGGGCCAAACGCCCACGCAAAACGAAATCGCGCCAACCGACCATCACTGACCGGAAAGCGCTGAAACACCACAGAGGACCGTAGCCTGCCCCGGGTTAGGACCCGAAACCACCAAGGTCATGCATCCAAATCCAATCTCAGCAAGCGCCCGAGATTGAGTTTCGTTCTGGCATTGCCTGTTAGTGTCGACAGCGTCTGAGCGTCATGGGTCGAGGTTGGTGCCGTTTCAAACCGGGCCGAAACCCAAAGGATGAAAGGTGGTCCGTTCCGACACAGGGAAGCTCACCGCCTGCCGTGAAGTGGCCGGTTTGTATAAGCCATGCAGGGCCAAGTCAAGGCGAAACACTATCTCAAAAGCCCGCGCCATTCCGGCGTTTTTGTCATACTGGTGACATCGCCGCCAGCGGCAAGGGCCGCATGGCGCAGAATCGCTTCCTCTCCGATTCTGCACAGCGGCAGATGCAGGCCGCTTCGAACACCGCCCGGGTGTGAGCTTCCTAACAAATTGAAATCACAATATTAGGTACTATGGTAGTTTGAAAGTGCCTTCAACCGCCGGATAGACGCCGCCGCAGGATACGCAAAACCGTCACCGGAACCTCGACCAGAGCCGGCCAGACATCGTCCCGGGCGAAAGTCGCCCAGGCAATCGGCCTTCGGAAGCTTGCGAGGTAGCTTGAGAGCCCTGACCCGGTCCCCTGCCGCATCACGGCAAGGATATCGCGGCTAAAGTGCATCCAGCGGCAATCGCGTACCCTAGCCGGCACCACCGGTACCTTGCCGTGCGCGAGGTCATAAAGCATCGCCACAAAATCCGGGCCTGCGACCTCCCCGAGGCTGAGCCACGCCCAGACCCTTGTATTGACATCGAGAGGCTTGAACTCGTTGTCCCTGACGTCAAACTTGAAGTCGATCTCGACAAGCCCCTCATAACGGGCCGTGCGCAATAGCTTTTCCGCAACCTCGCAGATCTTCGGCTCGTCCACTGTCTCGATAAAGCAGCTGATGCCAAAATCGGACGGGTACTGGCGCGTCCGCCGTACCGTCATCGCCGCGACTGGTTCACCGGCCGACCACAGGGCCGCGTAGGAATACTGGCTGCCTTCGCCGGGAATATAGTCCTGTATCACCACACCCGAGGACCCCGAATAACCAACCGCGTCCTTATAAAGGGCCGTGAGTTCTTCGCGGTTTTCCGCGCGCCAGACCTTGTCCTGACTGAAGCTGTTGCGCGCCTCGCGCTGGGCCGGTTTCAGGAGAACCGGAAAGGCAGGATTAAGCGCTGCGATCCCGGTCACCGTGTCCACACGATAGCTGCGCGGAAACGGAATTCCGACCTGCTCGGCGAGTCCGGCAAGATGGTTTTTGTCGGCAAGTTGCTGCAAGGCGCTCCAGTCGAGCGATACGATACGAAACCGCTCCCCCAGCAGGGCACGATTTTCGGCAATGAGCCGCGCGTCCCCATCCGCGGATGGCAGAAGGAGCCAGTCTCGAAGGCCCCGCTCCGCGGCGATGGCGAGTAGGCGTTGCGCAGCATCGGGCGCCTGCGGCCCCGGCCACGTCAGACTTTCGCGAACATAGCGGGAGAATTTCGGCAGCGGATGATCGTCCGTCAGGTAGATGACGGGAATCCCCTTGCGGCCAAGGCTGCGTGCCGCCGCGAGTGCGCCGTGAACACCGCCAAGAAGAACAACACCTGGCGGTGCGGCCTGGTTAATCATTGAACCCCTCGGGGCATCCCTCTCGGCATGCAATCGCGACAAGTATTAGTTTCGTTTTCTTAAAATGAATTAACAGCAGTTGCGACATAAGAGCATGCCGGCCGCAGTTCGCTCACCACAAGTTTAACCAGTCGTTAATGGCGCCTGCCTAGATTTAGTCGAGCAAGGTTAAAGCGGTGCTTGCCTACAAGAATCTGGCGCATACCTCCGCGCGCGATCGGCGCCATGCTGAAAGTCATTCCAAAATCCAGCGACGGTGGCTGATGCGACCATGAGCCTAACCACCGCAACCCCTCCCAGCTTCACCATAGACATCGAGCGTCCTATCATCCGCGTATGGCAGCGGCGCATGCTTTGGCTGATCGGCATCAGCAGTTCGATCGTCTTCATCGAGCCGAGCCCCTATGAGGTCATGGTCCTTTTGGCGATAATCTTCTTCGTCGCCACCGGTTTGAAATTTGCGCCGCCACTTCTCGTGCCAACCGTATTGCTGATCGTTCTGAATGCCGGTTATGCGATCAGTGCTATCAAGCTGATGGACCAGCAGGCCATCATCTTCTGGATTCTCACGTCCTGTTACATGGCACTCACGGCAATCTTCTTTGCCGTCGTGATGCTCGAGGATACAAAAGAGCGCCTCGACGCATTAAGCCGCGGTTATGTCATCGGTGCCGTCATCGCGTCTCTTGCAGGCATTGCCGGTTATTTCCAAGTCATTCCCGGCGTCACCGACCTTCTCACCTTCGCCTCTCGTGCACGCGGCACATTCAAGGACCCGAACGTGCTCGGCGCATTTCTGGTGTATCCGGCCATCTATTGTATATGCCAGATCATCGAGTCGCCGTTCTGGAAGGCGGCCCGCAATACGTTTGCTCTTTGCATCATCTGTATGGCGATCTTTCTTGCATTCTCGCGCGGCGCCTGGGCAATTTTTGTTGCGGCCAGCATTATTACGACGACACTGATGTATCTTACGGCAACGACCCGCAAGCGGCGCGTGAAGATCGTCATGCTGGTTCTCACCGCCGTGGCACTGGCTGCCCTGGCGATTTTCATCATGCTGTCATTCAGCTCGACAGCTGATTTGTTCAGTGAACGTGCAAGCCTCAGTCAACCTTACGACAGCGGCCGATATGGCCGGTTCGGACGCCACATTCTCGGTGCGGTCATGACGCTCGACTACCCATTCGGGATCGGGCCGCTGCAGTTTCACAAGTTCTTTCCCGAGGACACGCACAACTCGTTCCTGAACGCCTTCATGTCGGGCGGCTGGCTCAGCGGCGTCGTTTACCCGGCGCTTTTTTTCACCACTCTGATTTATGCCATTCGCGGATTGTTCGTGCGCACACCGTGGCGATCAATCTATATCGCGGTATTTGCGACTTTCCTTGTCACCCTAGGCGAAAGCTTCATCATCGATACAGACCACTGGCGTCATTATTTCCTGCTGGTCGGCCTGGTCTGGGGCACCGTGATCGCTGGACACAGGTTTAAAACCGCTGCACGGCTTCACAGCTGACGTGCAATTCGCTTACGATTTAAATCGCACACGACCTCGACACCCAACAGAAGCGACTCCCTCACAGGCGTTAGCTGCCACCGCCTCTTGCGCGCAATCCCGATCTGATGGTCTGAAACAAACCGCTCGGCATCAGCAACGTGACGAGCGTCCGCGCTATCCCTACCCACGCCTGCCAGGCTCCAGCTTCGAAATATCGCAGCTGAATCCGTAGTCGATCATACAATTGCTGCCGTCGGCGCGTCATCGACTGTCCGCCCGGCGAGATGCGGTAGTTCAGCAGGCACTCTTCGACATTCGCAAGCTCATAGCGCTGACCGATCCGACGAAACAAATCGTAGTCTTCAGCAGCCGGATAATCCTGTGAATAGAGACCTGCGCGTCGCAAGGCCTCGCACCGGATCATGGCGCTCGCATGCGAAACGCCCATGTTAAAGAACATGAGTCTGCGGACCGCACGCGGATCGCCGGAACGGCGATTGATAAAGGTCGAGTCAGCTATGTCGTCGTAGAAATGGCGCGTCCATGTTCCGCAAGCCCCCACTTTGGGGTTCGCGTCCATGAAGGCCACCTGCTTTGCGATGCGATCCGGCTTTGAAATATCGTCCGCGTCGGCAATTGCGACATAATCGAAACCGGCGGCGAGAATTTTGATCAGCGCAGCATTGCGCGCCGCAGCCGGTCCGGCATTCTTCTCAAGCCGGATCACTGTGATGCGGCCATCCGTGTTTTGAAGATATTCGCTGACCGGAATACGACTGCAATCGTCAACTACATAAACCTGACAACCCGGCTTCGCCGCAAGCAGAGGATCGATCGCCTCCCGGATCGTTCGTTCCGCGTTGTAGGCAGCCACAAGAGCGGCGACCCGAGAATGGCCGGTCATGGCAGGCTCCGTCTCTCCCACTGATGAGATCGGATCACTCATCGTCATCCTCGTCATCATCATCGTCTTCGCCTTCATCGCTCTCATCACGATGCGGCTGATGCATCTGGTCGTCCCAGAGATGACGATAGAGGCCGTTGCCTGCGATCAACTCCAGATGCGAGCCACGCTCGACCACCCGGCCCTCGCTCATCACGATGATCTCGTCCATCTCCACCACCGACGTCAGGCGATGGGTCGACCAGATCATGGTGCGGCCCTGCGCGACCTTGAGGAGCGTGTGGTTGATTGCGGCCTCCGTAGTCTGGTCGAGCGCCGAGGTCGCCTCGTCGAGCAGCAGCACCGAGGGATTTCGCACCATGGCGCGAGCGATCGCGATGCGCTGGCGCTGGCCGCCCGACAGCGTGTCGCCACGCTCGCCGACAAGCGTGTCGTAGCGTTCCGGCAGCGTCATGATGTGGCGGTGGATCTCGGCTTTTCTGGCCGCCGCCTCGACTTCGGCATCGGTCGCGTCCTGCTTGCCAAGCCGGATGTTCTCGCGGATCGACATGTTGAACAGCATGTTTTCCTGGAACACCACTGCCATATGGCTGCGCAGCGAATCGCGCGTCACCTTGCGGGCGTCGACGCCGTCGATCGTGACACGGCCCTCCGTCGGCTCGTAGAGGCGCAGGATGAGGTTGAGAAGCGTGCTCTTGCCTGAACCGCTTGGCCCGACAATGGCGATGCTCTTGCCCGCCTGGAGCTTCAGCGTGAGGTGTTCGATCACGTTGGTGTCGCTGCCCTCGTAATGGAAGCTGACGCGGTCGAAGGTGATGTCATTCGCAACCGGCGGCATATCGGGCGCACCGGGGCGATCAGCACCCCGCACCGGCTCGTCGAGCATTTCCTGCATGTGCTGCACCGAGGCGGCCGAGGAGATCGCGAGCGGGATGAAGTGCATCAAATGCGCGATATTGTAGGAAATCTCCCAGAACGCGCTCTCGAACGTGACGAACGTGCCGACCGTGATCTGGCCCTTGGTCGCGAGATAGGCGCCGATGCCGAGCACGACGAGGTGCAGCAGCAGCACCGAGACCGTAACCGTGCGCTCCACCATCGAGGACAGGAACGTCGCATCGGCAATCGAGCGGCGGGCGTTGAGGTTACGGAAGGTGAACCAGCCGAGCGCCTTGCGCTGCAGGCCGAATGCCTTCACCACGAGTTGTGTCGCGATGTTTTCCTGCACCACGCCGAGGATCGCGGCCTCGTTGACCTTCTGGTCGTAGTTCGCCTGCACCGCCTTCGGCGTGAGAATGCGCGGACCGATCAGCGTCATCGGGAAAATCAGCAGCGCTACGACCGCAAGCTGCCAGTTCAGCCAGATCATCAGTCCAATGCCGGCGATGAGTTCGAGCAACGGCAGCAATGCACTGTTGGCGAAGGATTTGACCGAGCTTTCATAACCCGCCATGTCCACCGAGAAGCGGGACAGAATTTCGCCACGTTTAGTTCGGCCGAAATAGGAGGCTGGCAGGCTCTGCAAGTGATCGAAAAGACGGGTCCGGACGTCCGAGATCACTGCGGCGGAAAGGCGCGCATCCCACAGCTCGTACCAGACCGCGACAATCGACGTCACGATGCCCGCAACCGCGAGCACGAAGAGAATAACGTAGAGCGCGTGAAAGTCCTCTTCGCCGAGCGCATCATCGATCAGATACTTCAGGCTGAGCGGCATGATGACGTTGAACAGCGTCTCCACAAACAGCCCTATACCAACGAAGGTGATCCAGCGCTTGTAGTTGCGCATCAACGGCCAGGTGAAGCGATAGATGGTGACGAACGCACCCGCCGCCTCGCTCGCGGTGAAGGCGACGAGGTCCTCGTCGTCATCGTCGTCGAGATCGACTTCAATCGGCTCCGGAATCGGTTCGGAATGCTCAGCCGCAGCGGCAATATCGTCCGCGCTCGCGCCGGGAAGCTTGTCTGCGGCGGAGACCGGGTCAGTGCTGTCCGGCTTTGGAGACATCAGAGGGCTGTCCAGATACGCGGTTTCGGCTTGCGCGGTTCCGGCATTGATAGCGGGAGAACGCCCGCCATCCTAGCCACCGTCATGCGCGGCCATGCGACGCGATCAATCGTCCTCAACCTTGTCGAAGAAGGAATAGCGTAAGGAGTCGGCGTCGGCATACCAATCGCCCGGCCCCTTGCCCGCCTTGAGTGTCGCGTCCCAGACCTCGTCGGTGCGGTCCTCGCGATGGGCGGCAAGATCGAACCCGTTGCCGAAGAACAGTTCGGACCACTCCCACCACGTTCCAAGCTTCTTCACGCCGCGCAGAAGGTCGTACTGGTCGATCAAACCCGGCGCCATGTCGCTCGTGACCGAGCCGAACACGAATCCCGTCTTCACCACGCGATTGATCTCGCGGACACCCTTGAGCACCTGCTTGTCCGAGAGATGGCACAGGCTCGTCTCGAACACGAAATCGAAGGCATTCGCCTTGAACGGCAGCTTCGTGACGGAGCCAAGCTTGTTGTATTTGCGCAGGGCCTTCGGCGTCCGGCCGTGAATGTAGCGGTTGTTCTCGACCCCCCAGGCGTCGATGCCACGCTCGCGCAGCGCACCGACAAGCTCGCCGCTCGCCGAGCCCGCAACCAGCAGGCGATAGCCCTTCTTCACGCCCCAGACGATCCGGATCGTCTCCATCAGATAATCGGGATCGGTGAACTTCTGCCATACCTCGCGATAGGGGCCGAGGTTGCGATAGTTTTCGAAATAGCCGCGATCGATCTTGGTGCTCGGCTTGTTGCCGGTCTCGCCGCGCTCGTAGCGCAGCTTGATCATCTGGGTGGTGATGATGTCGGTCGCCGCGTCCGAGGAATCGAGAAGCCCGTTCAGCGTCGAATCGAACAGGTAGTCGCCAACCACCACAAAGCCCGGATGCTCTTTCGGCTCGGGACGATGGTTGGTCATGACATCGCGCACTGGCAATCCGCCGGGAATCGCGTTCACGGCCGACAGCCAGCGGTGAATCTTGCCTTCGAGGAAATGCGGCTTGGCCTTTCCGAACGAGGCCGGCAGCGACTTCAGTGCCGCATCGATCAGCTCTTCGTCGGAGAGATTCGCAAAGGCGAGCGCATCGGAGCCCGCGATCAGCCAGTTCAGAACGCCATTGCGGCCAACGTCGTGGCGTGCGCCCTCGACATAGACGCAGCAGCCACCGAATGCTTCCGACATCCACCAGGCGCCCGGAATCTTCTCGCCCCAGAACGGCTCGTCGAACAGGATCGACACCCGCAGATAATGCGCCGGCCGGTCGAAGTATGCGACGTGGCGCACCATCGAGTGACGCAGCAACTCGCCGTCCCAGCGCATCGTCGCGAGCCAGGAATGCGGCAGGCACATCAGGACGAGATCGAACTCCTTCGTCACCGGTGCCTTGCCGTTCATCATCTCGAGCGCGTACTTGCCGGAATCGGCCTTGCCGACCTTGAGCACGCGATGATTGAGATGGATCTCGGCATCGATCTCCGAACGCAGGCTATGGATCAACTGCTCGTTGCCGTTCTGGATCGAGTACAGCCCGATATAGCCATCGATATCCATCACGTAGTTTTTCAGCGCGTTGAGGCCATTGGTGTTGTGACTCTCGGTCGCGATATCGGAGCGCGCCATCACCTTGATGAAGCGCTTGGCGACGGGGTCGGAAACCTCCTCGTCCAGCACTTCCTCGGCGCTCTTGAACGCCCAGGGGTGTTCGTTGTCGTGAGCGCCGACGCCTTCGTAATATTCGATCGGCGAAACGAGCTCGGCGCAACGCTTGCGGAAGTTCGCGATCGCATTCGCAGTCTGCGGGCCGTATTTGCGGCGCATGCCCGGAATGTCGTCGAGCAGCTCGCCGTCGAGCTGCACCTGCATCGCATCCATCGGCACGGTCTGCAGCCCGAAATGCTGGATCAGTTCGCGCAGCGGATCGGGGCCCGTCATCGAGTAGTCGTAAATCTCGGCGACCCCCGCCTCATAGATCGCAGGGGATGAGTCGAACCGTTCCGTCTGGACCTTTCCGCCGAGGCGGTTCGAGGCCTCATAGATCGAAACCCGGCACAGCGGGCCAAGCTTCTTCCTGAGGTACCAGGCCGACATGAGACCGCCAGGCCCGCCCCCGATAATCGCGAGATTGATCATTGTTCTAGCTGCTTGCCCCGTCCCCCGGCCGGCCGGATGTTCGGCCTAATGCCAAAGTATTCAAAGCCTCTTTCCCATGAAAGGCAGATGAACAAAACTCACCTGCCCCTCAAAACCGCCCCGAAACCTCGAAAATATATTTCCCCAACCCCTCGCTCCGCCGGAGCTTCGCAGCCAAGGAGGCCGACCTGCTTTCGGGGAGGAATCGGAGCAACCATGTAGGGGGCACCCTATCCCACGCCCACGGAAAAGGCCCAAGACAAAGCGCTCCTCGGCCATTCACCACCTCAACCCAGCAAAGAAAAAGGCCGCCCCAAGGGGCGGCCTTTTCAGATCGGAGTGCCGTTTTATTCGGCCGGCGGAAGCGCCAGCGGTTCGGCTTCCGGCGCAGCCGGCGTAATCGCCGCCTGCTTTTCGCGCTCGTCCTGGATCAGCTTGTCGCGCTTCATGGCGACTTCGCGGATCTTGGCCATCGAGGCGCCGGTACCGGCCGGGATCAGACGGCCGACGATGACGTTCTCCTTGAGGCCTTCGAGCGGGTCCACCTTGCCGTTGACGGCGGCTTCGGTGAGGACGCGCGTCGTCTCCTGGAAGGAGGCGGCCGAGAAGAACGACCGGGTCTGCAACGACGCCTTGGTAATGCCGAGCAGCACCGGGGTTCCGGTCGCGGGCTTCTTGCCCTCTTCCTTCGCCTTGTCGTTGTTCTGGTCGAACTCGATCTTGTCGACCTGCTCGCCCGAGATCATGTCGGTATCACCCTGGTCGGTGACCTCCACCTTCTGCAGCATCTGACGGACAATCACCTCGATGTGCTTGTCGTTGATGAGCACGCCCTGGAGGCGATAAACCTCCTGAATCTCGTTGACGAGATAGGCCGCAAGCTCCTCGATGCCCTTGATCGCGAGAATATCGTGCGGTGCCGGGTTGCCTTCGACAATGAAGTCGCCCTTCTCGACGATATCGCCATCCTGCAGATGGATGTGCTTGCCTTTCGGGATCAGATACTCGCGCGGCTCCTCGGTCTTGTCGGTCGGCTCGATCGAGATGCGGCGCTTGTTCTTGTAGTCCCGTCCGAAGCGGATGGTGCCGGCCGTCTCCGCGATGATCGCGGCGTCCTTCGGCCGACGAGCCTCGAACAATTCGGCCACGCGCGGCAGACCGCCCGTGATGTCGCGCGTCTTGGCGCTCTCGGTCGAGATACGCGCAAGAATGTCGCCCGGCTTCACCTGGCTTCCGATGTCCACCGACAGAATGGCATCGACGGAGAGCATGTAGCGTGCATCGCCGCCACGCTGCAGCTTCAGCACCTTGCCATCCTTGCCCTTGACCACGATCGCCGGACGCAGGTCCGCGCCACGGCCGGTCGAGCGCCAGTCGATGACCACGCGCTTGGCGATACCCGTCGACTCGTCGAGCGTCTCGGAGATCGACTGACCTTCGACAAGGTCCTCGAACCCAATCGTGCCCTCGACCTCGGTGAGGATCGGGCGCGTATAGGGGTCCCACTCCGCGATGCGCTGGCCACGCTTGATGGTATCGCCTTCGTCGACGCGCATGCGCGCACCGTACTGGACGCGGTGCGTGACGCGCTCGGTGCCGTCGGCATCGACGATCGCAACAACCATGTTGCGGACCATCGCGACGCTGGCGCCTTCCGAGTTGGTGGCGATGCCGCGGTTGCGGATCGTTACCTTGCCGTCGAAGTTCGACTCCACGAACGACTGCTCGTTGATCTGCGCCGCACCACCGATGTGGAACGTGCGCATGGTGAGCTGCGTGCCCGGCTCGCCGATCGACTGCGCGGCAATAACGCCGACAGCCTCGCCGTGGTTGACCGGGGTGCCGCGAGCAAGATCGCGCCCGTAGCACATGGCGCAGATGCCGTTGACGAGCTCACAGGTGAGCGCGGAACGGATCTTCACCTCCTGCACGCCGGCGCGCTGAATCGCATCGACATGGCTCTCTTCCATCAACGTGCCGCGCGGGACGATTACGTTGTTGGTCGACGGCTCACGAATGTCCTCGCACGCGGTGCGGCCGAGGATGCGCGAGCCAAGCGAAGCCACAACGGTGCCCGCATCGACGATCGCCCGCATCTTGATGCCGAGGTTGGTGCCGCAGTCGGATGCATTGATGATGCAGTCCTGCGCAACGTCGACGAGACGGCGGGTGAGATAGCCCGAGTTCGCAGTCTTCAACGCGGTATCCGCAAGGCCTTTACGGGCGCCGTGGGTGGAGTTGAAGTATTCGAGAACCGACAGGCCTTCCTTGAAGTTCGAGATGATCGGCGTTTCGATGATCTCGCCCGAGGGCTTGGCCATCAGGCCGCGCATACCGGCCAGCTGGCGCATCTGCGCCGGCGAACCACGCGCACCGGAGTGGGCCATCATGTAGATCGAGTTGATCTGCGCTTCGTTGCCCTTGGTGGTCTTCTTCACGGACGAGATTTCCTTCATCATCTCGTCAGCGATCTTCTCGGTCGCCTTGGACCAGGCGTCGACCACCTTGTTGTACTTCTCGCCCTGCGTAATCAGGCCGTCGTTGTACTGCTGCTCGAACTCCTTCGCCATCGAGCGGGTATCGTCGACCACCTTCCACTTGCCCTGCGGCACGACCATGTCGTCCTTGCCGAACGAAATGCCCGCCTTGAAAGCGTTGTGGAAGCCGAGCGCCATGATCCGGTCGCAGAAGATCACCGTCTCCTTCTGACCGCAGTGGCGGTAGACCTGATCGATCACGCCCGAGATTTCGCGCTTGGTCATCAGCTTGTTGATGGCGTCAAACGGAATCTTCGGATGGTTCGGCAGAACCTGACCAAGCATGACGCGGCCGGCCGTGGTCTCATACCACTTCGTCACCGGCTTGCCGTCCTCGCCCACTCCGTGCCAGCGATACTTGATCTTGGTGTGGAGGTGGATGACCTTCGAGTAGAGCGCGTGCTCGATCTCGGCCATCTCACCGTAGACCTTGCCCTCGCCCGCGAGGCCTTCGCGCATGATCGAGAGATAATAAAGACCAAGCACGATGTCCTGCGACGGCACAATGATCGGCTGACCGTTCGCCGGATGCAGGATGTTGTTGGTCGACATCATCAGGACGCGCGCTTCCAACTGCGCTTCGAGCGACAGCGGAACGTGCACGGCCATCTGGTCGCCGTCGAAGTCGGCGTTGAACGCGGCGCAGACCAGCGGGTGAAGCTGGATCGCCTTACCCTCGATCAGCGTCGGCTCGAACGCCTGAATGCCGAGACGATGCAGCGTCGGCGCGCGGTTCAGCAGCACCGGATGCTCGCGGATCACCTCATCAAGGATATCCCAAACCTCGGGACGCTCCTTCTCGACAAGCTTCTTCGCCTGCTTCACGGTGGTGGACAGCCCCTTGGCGTCGAGCCGCGAATAGATGAACGGCTTGAACAGTTCGAGCGCCATCTTCTTCGGCAGGCCGCACTGATGCAGCTTCAGTTCGGGACCGACCACGATGACCGAACGGCCGGAGTAGTCGACACGCTTGCCCAAGAGGTTCTGGCGAAAGCGGCCCTGCTTGCCCTTGAGCATGTCGGCGAGCGACTTCAGCGGACGCTTGTTGGCGCCGGTGATGACGCGGCCGCGGCGGCCGTTGTCGAACAGCGCGTCCACAGCTTCCTGCAGCATGCGCTTTTCGTTACGGATGATAATGTCCGGCGCGCGCAACTCCATCAGCCGCTTCAAGCGGTTGTTGCGGTTGATGACGCGACGGTACAGATCGTTGAGGTCGGAGGTCGCAAAGCGGCCGCCATCGAGCGGCACCAGCGGACGCAGATCCGGCGGAATCACCGGCACAACCGTCATGATCATCCACTCGGGTTTGTTGCCCGAATTGCGGAAGGCCTCGACGATCTTCAGACGCTTGGCGAACTTCTTGTGCTTGATGTCGGAGTCCGTCTCCGCCATGTCGGCGCGCAGCTGCGCCTCGAGCTTCTCGAGGTCGAGACCCCGCAGCAACTCGCGGATCGCTTCCGCACCGATCATCGCCGTGAACGAATCCTGGCCGTACTCGTCCTGCGCCTTCAGATACTCTTCTTCCGAGAGCAACTGACGGTCCTTGAGCGCGGTGAGGCCCGGCTCCAGCACGACGTAATATTCGAAGTACAGGATGCGCTCGAGATCCTTCAGCGTCATGTCGAGCAGAAGGCCGATGCGGCTCGGCAACGACTTCAGGAACCAGATGTGCGCAACCGGCGCCGCGAGCTCGATGTGACCCATGCGCTCGCGCCGAACGCGCGACAGCGTCACTTCAACCGAGCACTTTTCGCAGATGATGCCCTTGTACTTCATACGCTTGTACTTGCCGCACAAGCACTCATAGTCCTTGATCGGCCCGAAGATGCGGGCGCAGAACAGACCGTCACGCTCCGGCTTGAACGTACGGTAGTTGATCGTCTCCGGCTTTTTGATTTCGCCGTAGGACCACGACAGAATCTTCTCCGGCGACGCGATCGAAATCCGGATCTGGTCGAAGACCTGGGCCGGCGTCGTCGGATTGAAAAGATTCATAATCTCTTGGTTCATCGTCTTCTCCTTGCATGCCGATCGTCACCGGCAGCGAATTCGAGAATGTCTCGTCAGTTCACGCGCCTCGCATCCCGTGACAGGAGGCGCGAATGCCCGGCCTCGCGGCCGAGCAGATAATTTCCGTTACTCGGCCGCCTCGGACGGTGCCGGACCCATCTTGGAATTGTGCAGGTCGACATTGAGGCCGAGCGAGCGCATTTCCTTGACCAGCACGTTGAAGCTTTCGGGAATGCCCGCCTCGAAGGTGTCGTCGCCACGCACGATGGCCTCGTACACCTTGGTGCGGCCCGCGACGTCGTCCGACTTCACGGTCAGCATTTCCTGCAGCGTGTAGGCCGCGCCGTAAGCCTCGAGCGCCCACACTTCCATTTCGCCGAAGCGCTGGCCGCCGAACTGCGCCTTGCCGCCCAACGGCTGCTGGGTAACGAGCGAGTACGGACCGATCGAACGCGCGTGGATCTTGTCGTCCACGAGGTGGTGCAGCTTAAGCATGTAGATGTAGCCCACCGTCACCTTGCGATCGAAGCGGTCGCCGGTGCGGCCGTCATAGACGACCGACTGGCCCGACTTGTCGACGCCTGCGAGTTCCAGCATCTGCTCGATGTCGCCTTCCTTGGCACCGTCAAACACCGGAGTGGCAATCGGCACGCCCGGCTTCAGGTTCCGGCCGAGTTCAAGGAGTTCGTTGTCGTTGAGCGACTTGACGACTTCGTCGTCGCCGTAGACCTCCTTCAGGGTGCTCTTCAGCGCCTTGGTGTCGGACTTGCCGTCACCCTTGGCGAGATAAGCATCGACCGCCTGGCCGATTCGCTTGCCGAGACCGGCACACGCCCAGCCGAGATGCGTCTCCAGAATCTGGCCGACGTTCATGCGGGACGGCACACCGAGCGGGTTCAGCACGATGTCGGCATGCGTTCCGTCTTCCAGGAACGGCATGTCCTCGATCGGCACGATCTTCGACACCACGCCCTTGTTGCCGTGGCGGCCGGCCATCTTGTCGCCCGGCTGGATCTTGCGCTTCACCGCGACGAAGACCTTGACCATCTTCATCACGCCCGGAGGCAGTTCATCGCCACGCTGCAGCTTCTCAACCTTGTCGAGGAAGCGCTGCTCAAGGCCCTTCTTCGACTCGTCGTATTGCTTCCGCATGGCCTCGATCTCGGCCATCAGCTTGTCGTTCGGCGAAGCGAATGCCCACCACTGCGACCGCGGATACTCATCGAGCACCGCACGGGTGATCTTGGTGTCCTTCTTGAAGCCCTTCGGCCCAGCAATGCCCTGACGGTTTTCGAGAAGATCAGCGAGACGGCCGTAGACGTTGCGGTCGAGGATCGCCTGCTCGTCGTCGCGGTCCTTGGCGAGGCGTTCGATTTCCTCGCGTTCGATCGCGAGCGCACGCTCGTCCTTGTCGACGCCGTGACGGTTGAACACGCGCACTTCGACGATGGTGCCCTGCACACCCGGGGGCACGCGGAGCGAAGTATCACGCACGTCGGAGGCCTTTTCACCGAAGATCGCGCGGAGCAGTTTCTCTTCCGGCGTCATCGGGCTTTCGCCCTTCGGCGTGATCTTGCCGACCAGGATGTCGCCGGCGCGAACTTCCGCACCGATGTAGACGATGCCGGCTTCGTCGAGGTTCTTCAGCGCTTCTTCCGAAACGTTCGGAATATCGCGGGTGATTTCTTCGGGGCCGAGCTTGGTGTCACGCGCCATCACCTCGAATTCCTCGATATGGATGGAGGTGAACACGTCGTCCTTCACGATCCGCTCGGAGAGCAGGATCGAGTCTTCGAAGTTGTAGCCATTCCACGGCATGAACGCGACGAGCACGTTGCGACCGAGCGCGAGTTCACCGAGATCGGTCGACGGACCGTCAGCGATGATGTCGCCCTTCTTCACCACATCGCCGACCTTCACCAGCGGACGCTGGTTGATGCAGGTCGACTGGTTGGAACGCTGGAACTTCATCAGGCGATAGATGTCGACGCCCGACTTGGTCGGATCGAGATCTTCGGTCGCACGGATAACGATACGGGTTGCGTCGATCTGGTCGATCACGCCCGAACGGCGTGCCGCGATCGCAGCACCCGAGTC
The DNA here is from genome assembly GCF_000218565.1 of Afipia carboxidovorans OM5. Taxonomy (NCBI): domain Bacteria; kingdom Pseudomonadati; phylum Pseudomonadota; class Alphaproteobacteria; order Hyphomicrobiales; family Nitrobacteraceae; genus Afipia; species Afipia carboxidovorans. The sequence continues at coordinate 2,522,343 of NC_015684.1, forward strand.
ACGCGCCACCACACCTTCCATGCCGGTGCCGACGAACGGCGCTTCAGCGCGCACCAGCGGCACGGCCTGACGCTGCATGTTCGAGCCCATCAGCGCGCGGTTGGCGTCGTCGTTCTCGAGGAACGGGATCAGCGCCGCGGCGACCGAGACGAGCTGCTTCGGCGACACGTCCATGTAGTCGACGCGATCCGGCGTGAGCTGGATCACTTCGCCCGCATGACGGCAGACCACGAGGTCTTCCGTGAAGCGGCCACGGTTATCGAGCGGCACGTTCGCCTGTGCGACACGGTAGCGGCCCTCTTCCATCGCCGAGAGGTACACGACCTCGTCGGTGACGCGGCCGTCCTTGACCTTGCGATAAGGCGTCTCGACGAAACCGTACTTGTTCACGCGCGCAAAGGTTGCGAGCGAATTGATGAGGCCGATGTTCGGACCTTCCGGCGTCTCAATCGGGCAGATACGGCCATAGTGCGTCGGATGCACGTCGCGGACTTCAAATCCAGCGCGCTCGCGGGTGAGGCCGCCCGGTCCAAGCGCCGAGAGGCGGCGCTTGTGGGTGATCTCGGAGAGCGGGTTGGTCTGGTCCATGAACTGCGAAAGCTGCGAGGAGCCGAAGAACTCACGCACCGCGGCAGCGGCAGGCTTCGCGTTGATCAGGTCCTGCGGCATCACGGTGTCGATATCGACGCTCGACATGCGCTCCTTGATGGCGCGCTCCATGCGCAGCAAGCCGACGCGATACTGATTTTCCATCAGTTCGCCGACCGAACGCACACGGCGGTTGCCGAGATGGTCGATGTCGTCGATCTCGCCCTTGCCATCGCGCAGGTCCACCAGCGTCTTGATGACGGCGAGGATGTCCTCCTTGCGCAGCGTGCGGTGCGTATCCGGCGCATCGAGTTCGAGGCGCATGTTCATCTTGACGCGACCCACGGCCGAGAGGTCGTAGCGCTCGGAATCGAAGAACAGCGACTGGAACATGTTCTGCGCGGATTCGAGCGTCGGCGGCTCGCCCGGACGCATCACGCGGTAGATGTCGAACAGCGCGTCTTCCCGCGTGACGTTCTTGTCTGCGGAGAGCGTGTTACGGATGTAGGGGCCGACATTGACGTGGTCGATGTCGAGGATCGGCAGGTCCTTGTAGCCCTGCTCGATCAGCGCCTTCAGCGACTTCTCGGTAATCTCCTCGCCCGCTTCGGCGTAGATCTCACCAGTCTTCAGATTGACGAGGTCCTCGGCGAGGAACATGCCGACGAGATCGGCGTCGCTCATGCGCAACGCCTTGAGGCCCTTCTCCTGCAACTGGCGAGCCTGACGCACGGTGAGCTTCTTGCCAGCTTCGAGCACCACCTTGCCGGAGTCGGCATCGATGAGGTCGGTCGCAGCCGAGTAGCCGCGGAAGCGGTCGGCCGAGAACGGCACGCGCCAGCCTTCCTTGGCGCGCTTGTACTGAATCTTCTTGTAGAAGGTCGACAGGATCTCTTCGCCGTCGAGCCCGAGCGCGAGCATCAGCGACGTCACCGGAATCTTGCGGCGACGATCGATACGCGCGAACACGATGTCCTTGGCGTCGAACTCGATGTCGAGCCACGAGCCGCGATACGGAATCACGCGTGCGGCAAACAACAGCTTGCCCGACGAGTGGGTCTTGCCCTTGTCGTGATCGAAGAACACGCCCGGCGAACGGTGCATCTGCGAGACGATGACGCGCTCGGTGCCGTTCACGATGAAGGTGCCGTTCATCGTCATGAGCGGGATATCGCCCATGTAGACGTCCTGCTCCTTGATGTCCTTCACCGACTTCGCGCCGGTTTCTTCATCAATATCGAACACGATAAGGCGCAGCGTCACCTTGAGCGGCGCGGCAAAGGTCATGCCGCGCTGGCGACACTCGTCGACGTCATACTTCGGCTGCTCGAACTCGTAGCGCACGAACTCGAGCTGCGAGGTGCCGGAAAAATCGCTGATCGGAAATACCGAGCGAAATACTGCCTGCAGACCTTCGTCCAGCCGCCCGCCTTCGGGTTCTTCGACCATCAGGAATTGGTCATAGGACGCCTTCTGAACCTCGATGAGGTTCGGCATCTCCGCCACTTCCCTGATATGTCCGAAGAACTTGCGAACACGCTTGCGACCGGTGAACGTTTGCTGCGACTGCGCCATCGTGGCCTCTCATTTCGCCGCCTCATCGGCGGCATCCTCCGGGCGCGGCCTGGCCGCCCTCCGGCTTGAACCTCAATCGATCGCCTGAGTTGCGCGCTCATGCGCGGCACCCAAGACGCAAAATGACGTGCAAGGCGCTGGCGCGTCTGCCCGTCACTCAAACCCTAAATTCTCGAACAGCCCGAAATAGCTTTCGTCTCCGACGCCCATGTCCCGTGGCCTTGCCGGCCGGGACGCCCTTTCGTGCTGCCACCCATATGGTGGCTTTTCGCAGCGTTTCGAGGAACTCGTCGCCCGATCCGCTACACTTTATTGTGTCGACCATGTCAGGCGCTCCTTGCGGCCCCGCTCTGACGGTGATGGCCGGGACAAGCCCGGCCGCCACATTTCCGTTTACCCCGCCCTTCCCGTCATGACCGGACGCGTTCCGGTCCCGACCTTCTCTGGCGAAGCAATTCCCGGGTTTCGCTGACGCTCGCCCGGGAATTTAAAGCAATCGCTGATGCGATTACTTGAGCTCAACCTTGGCGCCCGCCTTCTCGAGGGCAGCCTTGATCTTCTCGGCCTCGTCCTTGGCAACGCCTTCCTTAAGCGGCTTCGGCGCGCCCTCGACGAGGTCCTTGGCTTCCTTGAGGCCCAGGCCGGTGATGGCGCGGACTTCCTTGATGACCTCGATCTTCTTGTCGCCGGCGGCAGCCAGCACGACCTGGAACTCGGTCTTCTCTTCAGCCGGAGCACCGCCAGCAGCAGCACCCGGAGCGGCAGCAACCGCCACGGCAGCGGCAGCGGACACGCCCCACTTTTCTTCGAGGAGCTTCGCGAGCTCGGCAGCCTCGAGCACGGTGAGGCTCGAGAGGTCGTCCACGATCTTCTGCAAATCAGCCATTGTAGTTTTCCTTCAGCGTATCAGTTCGAACCAGTTGAGATGGAGAATGGCATCACGCCGCTTCACCCTTTGAGGCATAGGCCTGAACCACGCGCGCGACCTTCGCCGCGGGTGCGTTCGTGAGCTGAGCGATCTTGGTCGCCGGCGCCACAAGGAGGCCGATGATCTTCGCGCGCAGTTCATCGAGCGACGGCAGCGAGGCAAGCGCCTTCACCGCGTCGGGATTCAGAACCGTCGTTCCCATCGCGCCGCCAAGAATGACGAATTGTTCGTTCGTCTTGGCGAACTCGACGGCAATCTTCGGTGCTGCCACCGGATCGTTTGACGTGGCGATCACGGTCGGCCCCTTCAGAAGGGAGCCGATGGAGGCAACATCCGTGCCCTCAAGAGCAATTTTGGCGAGACGGTTTTTCGAGACCTTCACCGAAGCGCCAGCTTGCTTCATCTGCGTACGCAGAGTCTGCATCTGGGCCACCGTGAGGCCGGAATAATGAGCGACGATCGCAACGCCCGTGGACTGGAAAGTCCCCTTCAGCGCATCGACCGCCTCTTTTTTTGCCGCTCGTTCCACAGCAAGCTCTTTCCGGTTGGCGGCCTTCGCTCGGAAGCAGGGCCGCCGGGTTGCACCGATCGTCCTGCCCGCTCAGATCTCGAGACACTCACATCTCTCGACACGTCCGGGCCGGACGACATCTCATAGCCTGCCCTCCCGTCGGACCGATCCGGCTTGCGCCGATGGGCCTTCGAGGTGTCGAGGTCGAACCCGATCCGCTGCCCGCCGCCATGACGCGACGGAATGCAAATCTGGTCTTCACCCGTCTGTGCAGGAAATTAAGTCAAACCCTTGCAAAAGCAGGGATAAGACACCCGCAGTCTTGGACAGGATTCGAAGCCACCGCCTTGGGCGAACCCATCATTGGCAGCCTCTGCCGCCTTCCTGGACGCACCAACAATCGTTCGTTTCCGGATCGAACAAACCAAACGGATTGATCGACGAGGAAAGGACTCCTATTGCTGGGTGTTTTGGAAAGCATGCACAGACGCGCCAGCAACAGCCAGCACGCCCGGAAAGAGATACTTAACGAGTCGGGACAGCTTTGCCAAGGGGATTCTGGGATCGATAAGCAGGTTTCGGGCCAAAAAGCCCCGCCTTCCAAAACTTTTTTTGGAGGCAAATAATACCACTTAAGGGCTACTTCCGAAAGCTAGCAGCTCCAAAAAGCAAAGGGCGGAACGGATGTTATCCGCCCCGCCCGCAATTTACTTCAAGCTGCCTGATCAGGAGTTCAGGCTGCCCGGCTCGACCTTCACGCCCGGGCCCATGGTCGACGACACGGCCACGCGCTGGACATAGGTGCCCTTGGCACCGGCGGGCTTCGCCTTCACCACCGCATCGGCGAGCGCCTTGATGTTCTCGACGAGCTTTTCCTCCGAGAACGAGGCCTTGCCGACGCCGGCCTGGATGATACCGGCCTTCTCGACGCGGAACTCGACCGAACCGCCCTTGGCGCCCTTGACCGCGCCCGCGACGTCCATGGTCACGGTGCCGATCTTCGGGTTCGGCATCATGCCACGCGGGCCGAGCACCTTACCGAGGCGACCGACGAGCGGCATCATGTCCGGAGTCGCGATGCAGCGATCGAACTCGATCTTCCCGCCCTGCACGATCTCGACCAGATCTTCAGCACCGACGACATCGGCGCCCGCCGCCTTGGCCTCATCGGCCTTGGCACCACGCGCAAACACGCCGACGCGCAGCGTGCGGCCGGTGCCGTTCGGCAGCGTGACGACGCCACGCACCATCTGGTCGGCGTGACGCGGGTCGACGCCGAGATTGATCGCAACTTCGATCGTCTCGTCGAACTTCGCCGTGGCGCGTTCCTTGACGAGCTTGATCGCGTCCGCAATCGCGTAAAGCTTTTCGCGGTCGATACCCTCGCGGGCCTTCACGAGCTTCTTGCCAACAGCCATGACCGCTTACCCTGCCACTTCCAGACCCATCGAACGGGCAGAGCCCTCGACCATCTTCATGGCCGCTTCGACGGTGTCACAGTTGAGATCCTTCATCTTCTTCTCGGCGATTTCGCGCACCTGCGCCTTCGTCACCTTGCCGGCGCTGTCGCGGCCCGGCGTCTTCGAGCCGGACTGCACCTTGGCGGCCTGCTTGAGGAAGAAGGACATCGGCGGCGTCTTCATCTCGAAGGTGAAGGAGCGGTCCGCGTAAATCGTGATGACCACCGGAATCGGGGTGTTCTTCTCGATCTTCTGGGTCTGCGCGTTGAACGCCTTGCAGAACTCCATGATGTTGAGGCCGCGCTGACCAAGCGCGGGACCGATCGGGGGCGAAGGGTTCGCCGCACCGGCCGGCACCTGCAACTTCAGGTATCCGGTCACTTTCTTTGCCATATCATACTCCTGTTAGTGGTTCGGCTCCGGACGGCTGGCGACCGCCTTTCACCTCCCACGGATTTAAGGAAACAGCTTTCGCCACCTCCTCTTAACGTCATGCGCGGACTTGATCCGCGCATCCATCAACAAGATGGATTGCCGGGTCAAGCCCGGCAATGACATCCAGTGACGGTCAGACCTTCTCGACCTGACCGAATTCCAGCTCGACCGGAGTCGCACGACCGAAGATCGACACCGCGACCTTCACGCGCGAACGCGCCTCGTCCACTTCCTCGACCACGCCAGAGAACGAAGCGAACGGGCCATCGGCCACACGCACGTTCTCGCCGACCTCGAACGAAACGGAGGTCTTCGGACGCTCTACGCCTTCCTGCACCTGATGCAGAATGCGCATCGCCTCGGCTTCCGAAATCGGCATCGGCTTGTTTTCGGCGCCGAGGAAGCCCGTCACCTTCGGGGTGTTCTTGATGAGGTGGAACGCCTCGTCGGTGAGGTCCATCTTCACGAGAACGTAGCCCGGGAAAAACTTGCGCTCGGTGTCGACCTTGCGGCCTCGGCGCACCTCGGTGACCTTTTCGGTCGGGACCAGAACCTGCTCGAACAGGTCTTCAAGATTGCGTTGCTTCGCCTGCTCGCGGATCGACTCCGCAACCTTCTTCTCAAAATTGGAATAGGCGTGAACGATGTACCAGCGCATGCTCATGATGTCAGTTCCACGCCGCCGTTAGCGAATACCGAGGACGAAGGTGATCAGCATCCGGATCACCTGGTCGGTCACGAAAAAGAACAGTGCTGCCACGATCACCAGCACGAACACCATCACGGTGGTGATGAGGGTTTCCCGGCGGGTCGGCCAGATCACCTTGGAGGTCTCGGAATTGACCTCCTGCAGGAATTTGAGAGGGCTGAACGCCATCGTCTGTGTACCTACTCGCATGAGTTAAAGTGTCGGGCCGGATGCTTGGCATTCCGGACAGCCGTTCGCGGCGCCCAACCCTCAAGTGAAGGAAGAGCCGCCAGGCGGGCTCGATTGTCCGGGGAGTTAAAGCCGCGCCGGATATCCGTCAAACGGGCCGGCAGCAGGTCGCAGCTATCTACTGCGGCCGCGAGGCAAGGTCAAGGTACCCTCCTCGGCCCAAAGCCGCCCATGCTGCGGGCTGAGGCGTCTCAAGCCTCTTCAAACAAAGCCGAAATTCCCGCCTTCGAGCCAGATGCAGGTCAGGCGGCCGGAGGCAAAGGCCCGGGTGTCGATATTGATGCGGTTCGGCCGAATCTCGGGCTCGGTCGCGGGCGTGTGGCCATGAATAATGAGTTTCTCGAACAGCCCCTCATGGTTCAGGAACTCATGCCTGATCCAGGTCCGATCCGCGACCGACTGTGCCGCAAGCGGAATGCCGGGCCGCACGCCGGCATGGACGAAATAAAGGCCGCCCGCCTCATAGGACAGCAGCAGATCGCGATAGAACACGCGGTGGCTTTCCGGCAGCGAGCGCTCGAACGCATTGGCAAGCTCAAGCGATTCTGCGGGGTCCGGCTCCGGCGAGGCCGCAATGCCGTAGGAGGCCAGCGTCTCGATGCCGCCGAGCGTGCGCCACGCCGTCATGATCTTCGGGTTGTGCGGGAAATCCAGCACATAGGCTTCATGATTGCCGCGCAGGAAGACGCAGCGCTCCCGGCGGCCAAGTTCAATCAGCATCTCGACGACACCGCACGAATCTGCGCCGCGGTCGATGTAGTCACCGACAAACACCCGCAACGCGTCCACGCCGGGGTGAGCGGCATGATGCGCCTCGATCGCCGCAAGCTTCTCCTGCAGCAGATCGGCACGGCCGTGGATGTCGCCGACCGCATAGATGCGCATGCCGTCAGGCGCGCGAAATCCGGAAGGAATGGGTTGAGCTGAAGTCGTCATAAAGTGTCCCGGTCCGCCAGTCAATCGGCGAACCGCATAAGGGATTCGTGTAACGCTGATATCAAATCGGCGGGACAGCCGCCGGCCAACCAAATCCGCTCTCCAAGTGGAGACACACCAACGAATGGCGGAAACGGAAACTGGCAGGGGCGGCAGGGCTCGAACCCGCGACCCTCGGTTTTGGAGACCGATGCTCTACCAACTGAGCTACACCCCTACAGGCGGGTTTCTATAGCCGACCGTTCGACGTTCGTCACGCCTTTCCCGCCGGAAATTTCCGGTGCCATTTCCGGCGGATACGCGGCTTGACTCGCCCGTTCCCGGCTTTCTTAATGAATCGAGGTCATGAGGTCGATCGGAAGTATGGGAACCGCGACTTGAGCTTTCCTTCCATGCGCCGCATGTCGCTCGTGTCTCGCCTCCTGTCGCTCGTACTGGTCGCCTGCCTGCCGGGCCTCGCCGCTCTGATCTATTCCTCGATCGACCTGCGCAATACCCGCTATCACGACGTCAACGCCGAGGCGTTGCGCAACGCTCATTTTGCCGTCTCGGAGCTCGACCAGGTCTTCGAGGGCATCAAGGGCGTGCTCCACGCCGTCGGCCAGGCGGCCGAGGTGCGCGGCAATGACATCACCCAGTGTCAGGAATATCTCACGCGGGTGCGCGCCCAACTCGCGCCGCTGACGTCGATCGTCATTCTCGACCGCGACGGTTACAGCCGCTGCTTCAGCGAAGGCACCGTGCCGACCGTCAGCCTCAGCGACCGCTATTACTTCCAAGAGGCGCTCGCAACGCGGCAGTTTTCCGTCGGCGATTACACGCCGAGCCGGCTCTCGAACCGCAAGATCGTGCCCGTCGCCCTGCCCGCCGTGACCGGCGACCATGTCGACTTCATCGTCGCCGCCGGCATTAATCTCGAATGGCTCGGTCGGCAGTTGCGCGAGCGCGGGCTTGCGCGCGGCAGCGCCGTCACCGTCGCAGACCGAAACGGCATCATCCTCGCGCGCGAGCCGAATCCCGAGCGTTTCATCGGCACGACTTTCCCGACGCAGTATATGTATCTTTTATCGGAGGAACCGGGCACGGCGGACATCCGCAGCCGCGACGGAATTCGGCGCGTCGTCGGTTATGTGCCCGCACCCTACACGCCGTTCGGACTTTACGTCTCGAGCGGCATCGCACGCACGGAAGCCTTTGGACCGGTCGATCGCGCGCTTCGCAGCAGCATCATGCTGTTCGTGCTCGGCAGCGCCGCCGCCTTCGTGCTCGCATGGCTTGTCGGCAACAGCATCATCCGTCGCCCGCTGATGCAGATGGTCGAAACCGCCGAGAGCTGGCGGCGTGGCGATGACAGCGTGCGCAACCACCTCGACGGACGCAATGACGAGATCGGCGTGCTCGGCCAGACCTTCGATCGCCTGATGGACGAAAATGCACGGCGCGAGGAGGAACGCGAGCTCTCCGAAGCGCGACGTGAGATTCTCGTTCACGAGTTGGCCCACCGCGTGAAGAACACCCTTGCGACGGTGCAGTCCATCGCCACCATGAGCTTCCGCAACAATCAGGGACCGGAGGCGCTGCGCGGCTTTCAGGAGCGACTGCAGGCGCTGGTGCGCAGCCATGATCTGCTCACCCGCCACAACTGGCAGCATGCCGATCTGCGCGAGGTCGCCGAAGCAGCGCTTGCGCCCGCGCGCGAGGATCTCGCCCATCGCTTCACGCTATCCGGGCCGCCCGTCGATCTCCGCTCGGCAATCGTGGTTCCGATCGCGATGATCTTCCACGAGCTATGCACCAATTCCCTGAAATACGGCGCGCTCTGTAACGATACCGGCCACGTCGAGGTGCGGTGGACCAAACAGCCGGACGAACGCGGCAATCTCATCAACCTCATCTGGAGCGAGCACGGCGGGCCGCCAGTGAAGCCGCCAGAGCGCGAAGGCTTTGGTACCCGCCTCCTCACCAGTCTGACGCGGCAAATGGGCGGCAGCTACGAGATGAACTACGCGGCTGCCGGTGTCGTCTGCGATATCCGCCTCGTCACCCGCGCCGACAATGTCGCAGCGGAGAGCGAACCGGCGAGCGATTGATCGCGCGAAACGTGCGAGCGCCGCATCTGGCTCTGCCTTACGATCACCACGCGATTGTGAGGAAGTCCCCGATCAGTGGCAAAACGCGATCGATCCCGCCATTACCACTTCTTCCGGCGCAAAGCTGAGCTCGGTGATCATCCCCGATAGCTGATTTTTTCTTGCATCGATGATCGCGATCGATCGCATGTCTTTTGACGGGATGAACACTCTTAATCCGTCCGGGGTAGTAGCCGATTTCCCAAGCTGCCCTGACAGGTGGATGACCGAAGCCACTCTCCGATTCACCAGATCGAGCACCACGATATTGCTGTCGGCCTGATCGACCGCAAACGCCATCGTCTCGAACCACGCCGTGCTGACGTTCGCTATTTTCGGGCCGATGTGGAAATTGGCGACTTCCGATTGCGAAGCCATCGAAACGAGCGACACGCTCTGATTCCTGTCGCTCGACAATAGAATAAAGGCACCGTCTGCCGTGCTATAGGCCCGATCGACCGCCCCCTTGCCGACGCGGATATCCTTGACCGCACCTTTCTCGGTAAGATCGACAACGGAGACGTTCGGCGAGTTCTCTGCAATCGCAAGCGCAAACCGGCCGTTTGGGGTTTTGTCCAGCGACCGAAGCCCAAGACTCTTATCGTCCCGCCGCACGTCGTCGCGCGTGGCTGCGAACGCATCGACGATCTGCACATTCCTGACGTTGATGACACTCACCTCGGGCGACGATTTCCTAGTGATGAGAATTTCCTCGCCAGTCCGATCAAAGCCGAGTGAACTGATATCGCTAAGCCCGGCGACTTTGCCGAGGATCGCGCGGCTGCGAAGATCGACAAGCGTCACCCGCCCGATTTCGGTGTCGGCAATCGCAACAACCCCGCTCTTGGCGTCGTACTGAAAGAAACCAATCTCGGAGCCGATATTGATCGGCCTCGCAAGCCGGCCTGCCGAGAGATCATAGACTTCAACCTGACGGCTATTGTCCGGAATCGATAAAAGCAGTTTTTCGTCTTCAATGACGTAGATCGCGCGCGGCTTGTCCTCGAACCGAATCTCCTGAACAGCCTTGTCGGATTTTGTATCGATCAAAATCACATAAGGTGAATCGGTCCTGACATAGGCGTAGCGCCGCAAATCCTCTACGGCGCTTGCGTGTCCCGGCACAGCAAGGCCCAGCAGCAACAGTGCGCAGCCAATGATCTGCCCGATCCGCAACATCATCGTATGAAGATCGCACATGATGTCTCCTACGCCCGGTCGCGCGTATCTCCGATAAACATGTCGTCGATGCGCAGGATCGTCACAGCCACCTCGGTGGCAGAGACGAGCGCCTGCGCCTTGATCTTGGACGGCTCGAGAATTTCCCGTTTCCAGCAATCGGCAACGTCACCCTCGACCGCGTCAAAGCCCGCCCACTCGCGTCCTTTCTCGTGCTCGTCCTCGATCTGGGAAATCACCTCGATAGGGTCTTGCCCGGTGCTTTCGATCAGGGTCCTCGGAATGACGAGCAGAGCTTGCGCGAAGGTTTCGACGATCAGCCGTTCTTTTCCCTTCAGGCTGCTCTTCGCCCAGGTATCGAGAGCACGCTTCAATCGAATCTCGATAGCGCCGGCGCCGGCCACCACCTTGCCGTCGCTCAGAATGCTGGCGATATCGCCGATCGCATCCTCCATGGCGCGGCGAGCTTCCTCGGCGGCGTGTTCGGTCGCCCCGCGGATCACCAGTGTCACCGCTTTCGGATCCTTGCACTCCTCGACAAAGATCATCGCGCGACCGCTTTGGTTGTCTTCACGGATTCTCCCGGCAAAGCCGAGATCGTCCGGCTCGACAGACACCGCATTGGTGACGATGCGCGCGCCCGTTGCTTGCGCGATGCGGATGAGATCGCTTTGCGGCACTCGCCGCACGCCGAGCACGCCCGCTTTGCTCAGGAAGTAATCGGCCGGCTCCTCGATATTCTGCTGGCAGAACACCGCCGTGCAGCCCGTCGCCACCAACTTGGCCGTGATCTCGGCCAGCGTGCGCTGTTCCTGCTCGATGAAAGCCTGCATCTGCGCCGGATCGCTGATCTGGATCTGCGCGGTGATTTCGGGATTTCGGATTTCCAGCGCTTGCTCGATGATCGCGATTTTCGCCTGCCGGACTTCCCGCGGCATATGCGGATGCGCACGCTCCCGCGAAATCAGCACGCCGTTCAACAATTCGCTCTGATCGAGAGACCCGCCGATCATGCGCTCGAGCTTGAGCGACCTCAGGTCGACATCCTGTCGCCCCGCCTTGGTATCTATCGTCTGCTCGATGCCCTTGAGCGCCAATTGGGACAGATGATCCTTGGCACTCTCCGCGCTTTTTCCGATCATGGCGGTTTGCGCGGCCGACAGAAGCAGCTGCGGCGTGTCAATGGATGCAGGCTCGCCGATCTGCTTGAGAATGGTCTGTGCCATCCCTTCGGCCAGACGATACCCCTGGGCAATGAGGGAGGGATGAATGTTCATTTCCAGAAGATGCTGCGCCCTGCGGAGCAACTCGCCAGCCAGCACAACGACAGACGTCGTGCCGTCTCCGACCTTTTCCTGCTGGGTAATCGCCGCTTCGATCGCAAGCTTGGCCGACGGATGCTTGATCCGCATGTTCGTCAACAGCGTATAGCCGTCGTTGGTGACAATGATGTCCCCAAGGCCATCGACAATCATCTTGTCCATGCCCTTGGGGCCCATCGTCGAGCGGATATCGTCAGCGAGGCTGCAAACCACGGCGATGTTGGTGCGATGAGCGTCTTTACCTTTGGTCCGACCTACCGACGATTCAGATTCGCTCATCTTGTCTCCAACACCACTCGTGAAATGCGGAATACCGATCAGTCTGCTTCAGTATTCCCCGTCTCGCATAACACGATATATCTCCCCCTCCATGTCAACCAGTTTGCGGTCCGTTGAATCCCGCTCGATATTCGGCTTGCCGAGTTCTTCGTCCAGATCGTAGATCTTGGCGATCTCGCCCGGGCGGGTCTTGAACAACGATATCCGGTTACCGAGCAACAGCGCTTCGCGGATCGAGTGCGTGACAAAGATGATGGTCTTGTTTGTCTCGCTCCAGATTCGCAGCAACTCACGCTGCATCACCGAGCGCGTCTGCGCATCGAGTGCGCCGAACGGTTCGTCCATCAGCAACGCTTCAGGATCGTTGGCAAGCGCAGTGGCGAGAGCCATTTTCTGCTTCATGCCGCCGGAAATCTGCGACGGATAATGTGACGCAAATTCCGTCAACCCGACGAGGTCGATGAATTTCTGGGCAACCTCGGCGCGCTGCGCCTTCGGCATACCCTTCATTTCGAGACCGAACTCGACGTTGCGGCGAACCGTACGCCAGGGAAAGTTGACGCCTTCCTGAAAGATCAGGCCACGATCCGGACCGGGGCCCGTGATCGGCGTTCCGCAATGGAGAATCCGTCCGTTGGACGGAAGCTCGAATCCGGAAATCATCCGCATCAAGGTCGTTTTGCCGCAACCGCTGGGTCCGAGGAAGATGTGAAGTTCCCCCTGCCGGATATCGAGATCGACGTCGCGGAGCGCCTGGAAGCCTCCGAAAATCTTGCTGACGCCGCGAACGCTGATAGCTGGTTCCATCATCATCCTTTTACGATCCCTTTCTTCCAGGAGAACAGCATACCCTCAAGGTAGATCATGGCCTTTGTCATCAGCACGCTGAGCAGGCCGATGATCGCCATGCCGGCCATGACGGTCGCGGTGTCGAAGGAGAAGCGTGCCTTCCAGATCAACCAGCCGAGGCCGTACTTCACCGAGATCATCTCCGCCGCAACCACCACCATCCACGAAAAGCCGACGGCGATCCGCATGCCGACAAATGTCTGAGGCATCGCGGCGGGAATGACGACCTTCAACAAAATCTGCCCCGTGCTGGCGCCGAGCGTTCTGGCGAACTCGATCATCCGCCGATCGACGTTACGAACGCCGGCGATCGTTGCCACCAGGATCGGGAAGAACGATCCCAGCGTGGTGATGAACAGCACCGACTTGAACCCTACGCCAAGCCAGATGATGCTGAGCGGAATCCATGCCAGCGGAGGAATGGGCCGCAAGATTTCGACAATTGGGTTGAACAGATCCTCACAAACGCGAGACCAGCCGATGGCCACACCGAGTGGAACGGCTAGCAGCATACCAAGCCCGAAGCCCATGAAGACGCGATAGCAACTCCATCCAATCGCAAGAAAGAGATCGCCCTCAACCGCATTGACCCAGACCGACTTCAACACGTCGGTGAAAGCCGGGAGGATAATGGGTTCGAACAGACCCGACTTGCCGAGGATTTCCCAGACCACGATCAGGCCTGTGAGAACGCCGTAGATTCGTACATTCCCCCAGATCCTCGCAGTGCGAGCGACCTGGGCGGGATCAGCCTCTTGCGTCGGCGAGGCGAGACTGGCGACATCCTTCGTCGCGGATGCAGCTTGAGATTGTGAACTCATAACCTTCCTTTCCTTCATCCAACTCGCGCCTGGCTGCATTATCCAAACTTAGACATGGCCTCGGCCCAGACCCGATTCCGGAAATCCTGGGACGTCACATCCACGGGGCCCTTCTGGGTGACACCGGCGGTCGACTCGAAACCGGCCTTCAGCTCCATCGAGTTCTTGGTATCGATGAGTTCATCGAGCTTGAGGTTCTTCTTCGCCAAGCCGATCTTCCGCATCGTGTTGTTCCACACGCTGTCGCACGACTCCCAGTTGATGCCGTAGTGCCAGCGCGCACGATTGAACATCGCAACGTATTCAAGCGGGCCTTTCGTGCCGGACACCGCCGCGGCGATCTTGATCGTCTCCGCGGGATTATCCTTCATGAACTGCGCCGCCCGCCGGTGGCCTTCGATACAGGCCTGCACCATTTCGTCCGGCAGACCGGGACGCGCGGCGAGCGCCGTGCATTGGGTGTAAGTCTGCTCAGGAAGTCCGTCGCAAGGCATCATGTTCTTGCCGCTGTCGAGGCAGTGCGCGATGACTTTGCCCTTCTTGAAATATTCCGGATACGAGCCGAACTGTTCGCAGATCAGTTGGCTTTCAACGACGCCCGACATCATGGATGAGGAGACTTCCGGCGGCGGCAGATACTTCAGGTCGAGATCCCTGTCGGCATCGAGACCGTTGTCCTTCGCGGCAATCATCGCGCAGGCATGCGTCAACGTGCCCGGGACCTGGGTCGACATGCCAATCGGATTGCCTTCGGCCGCACGCTTCTTTGCTTTCTCGAAGAAGCTCGGAATATCCGTGACGCCTTCATTGTAGAGCTTGTCGCTCACGGCGAGACCGCCCATGCCGAACATGCCGCCAACGATCAGCCGCGAGTTGATGCCCTTCTGTGCAGCGAGGCCCGGCGTGTTCGAGCCGACATAAGCAAAATCGATCTCGTTGCCGATGAAGGCTTCCATCACCTGAGGACCGCCTGCAGCGCCGAGGAACTTCGCGTCCCAACCCATGCTCTGGAAGATGCCCTTCTTCTCGAGAATGTAGTCGAAGAGGCAGCAGTCGAGCGTGTTGATGTAGCCGATCCGGATGGTGCCCTTCTTCGCGCCCTTCTCGGCTGCGTAGGTCTTCGACACACCGAGCCCGAGATTGCCGATGGTCGATGCAATCCCGAAGCTTGCAGCGATCGACGCCGAGATCTGCGCGAACTCGCGCCGGGAAATTCGGCGCTTCGAAATGCGCTCGAGTTCGTCGCGGTGCGCGAGATAATTGCGGTGGAGTTTTCTGAAGTCCGTCTCCGAGACCTGATCGTCCATGATCATGTCCCAAAGCCCTTTCGTTCTCTGACGATCGGATGTCGCGCTTCTTGTGTCCATGGTTCCCTCCTCCGAGTTTTAGCTTTGCAATGAGTCTCTTCTGACGACCGGACTCAATCGAACAATCTTGCTCCTTCTCCAACTCCCGCAGCCTGTGACACGAGGTCCACGCCAGGCCCCGACAAGCCAACTGTTGCATGCGTCGCGTTTTGATGCAACATTAATCGTATTGCGTTTGGTTTTGCATATCTCGGAACCGAATCGACAATATTCCAGCCGCCGGAAAAAACGGCGACTGCGACTGGGAACTCACAAGGAGCGCACGATGAAACTGACCGACGAAGACAAAAGAAAACTGGACGGTAAATACGGTCCGGCCGTGCAGCATGCGATGGAACACCTCGTCAAATTCGGCGAGGCCTTCGAAGCAGAGGAAATGGTCGACTGCCACAGCGCGCATATCTTCTCCGATTACCGCACGATCGGAGATGGCGGGCTGGCCTTCTATCAGCGACTAGCCGACATGGGCGCGAAGATGGGCGTTATGACGACGTGCGAGCCCATTTCGATGGACTTGAAGCACAAGCACGAATTCAACTGGCCCGAGGGCTACGAGGAAAAACAGAACGCGATCATCGACTGCCTGCGTCGCATGAACGTGGTGCTAACCTACACCTGCACCCCCTACCTCACCCAGAATCTGGTTCGCTTCGGAGAAAATATCGCCTGGATCGAGGGCAACGCGACAGGCTTTGCCAACTCCCTGATCGGCGCGCGCGGAAACCGCGAAGACAGCGTGAACTGCCCGATGGCCAGCATCACCAAGCGCATTCCGAAGCACGGCATGCTCGATCCACGTAATCGTGTGGGCTCATGCCTGGTCAAGCTCGATCCCGAACTGATGGCCTCGATCGGCGGCGAAGGCGCCAAGACCGGCGACTTCGAAGCGCTTGGTGCGATCATCGGCGACTTTGCCTATGACCGCATTCCTGTGGTGAGCGGCATGCCGCTCGGGCTCGGCAAGGAAGAATATAAAGCGCTCAGTGCGGCCTGTTCACCGGCCATGACAACCACCCTGCTGCTGTATGTCGGCGTCAGCCCCGAGGCGCCCACTCTGGAAGCGGCATTCGGCGGCAAGGTGCCGAAGGACATCGACACTCTCTACGTCGACCGCAAAGCGCTTCGTCGCATGTATGAGGATCTCTCGACGACCAAGAAGTCCAAGGTCGACGTCGTGGTCTCCGGTTGCCCGTTCAAAACCATCGAAGAAATTCGGGAAGTCGCCGACCTCCTCGGCGACCGCAAGGTGAAGAGCGGGATCAAGTTCTACATCCACACCGACCACCCGACCTATTCGCTTGCGGAAGAAATGGGTCTCGTCAGCAGGATCGAGTCGGCCGGCGCGCTTCTGACCCGCGACACCTGCGAGTTCTGCATGCCGATCGAGACGATGTTCGGACCGGAGATCAATATCGCGACCGACAGCATGAAGATGCGGCGCCTTGTCGCTGGAGAAGGCAAGCCAAGCTGGCGCTACGGCACGCTCGCAAACTGCGTCGACGCTGCCGTGACCGGTGAATTCGAACTGCCCGCCTGGAACTGAGTCCGGCAATCAGGAGACGACAAGATGACGACAAAAACCACATTGCACGGCCGCATGGTGTCCGCAGGCGTGGCCGAGGGTGAGGCCTTGGTGACCGACAAAGCTCTCAGCCTCCATGCCGGCGCGATCGCCAATGAAACAGGCTTCGTGCGAATCCAGGATCATCCGCTCTCGGGTCACTGCATCAAGGACAAGATCCTGATCTACGACACCGACTATTACACGACCGGCGCGACACTCAGCCTCTACACCAAAAAGACCGTGTTCAATTCGGCGCCCGCCGGCATCATCTGGCGCAAGGCTCACGGTATCGGTGCAAGCGGCGCGATCTACAGTGGGATTCCCGCCGTCCATAAGATCGAGGAAGGAAAGCCGTGGGAATTCATCAAGACCGGCGACTGGGTCAAGATCGACGCCGACCGCGGCGTGATCGAAGTCACAAAGCGGGCCTAACCTTCCATTGTATCTGAGGCTCGCTTTGACTGGCGTGTACAGCGATGTACACGCCTTTTTTTGACCGCGCTTATGACAGCGCGCGCTGACATAAGAGATCGCTCTCTTATGTCTCGCTCGCCTACAGCCTCTTGCGGATTGCGCGTTCCAGCAGCGCGACCAGTTCCGAGGTCAGCGCCGACGCCAGCGTCGCGATACCCTCGATCCGTATCGATTTCTTGTAGAACGGACTGAGGTCATGACCGACGCCAATGCCCACGAGTTCAATCGCTCCCTCGCCTTCGATACGTGAGATCACATCGCGCAGATTGTTCGCAAGATAATCACGGCCGTTCAGCGTCAGGGTCGAATGATCCGCGGGAGCGCCGTCCGACACCACGATCAGAATGCGATGGTCTTCCCCACGCTTCAGGAGTCGCTCATGCGCCCACGCCAGTGCCTCGCCATCGATGTTCTCCTTGAGAATGTCGTCCTTCATCATCAAGGCGAAGGCCTGTTTGGAACGGCGCCATCGCTCGTCCGCGGATTTGTAAACGATATGCCGAAGATCGTTCAGCCGCCCCGGCGCGGTCTCGCGGCTCGACGACGACCACTGGTTTCGTGACCGCCCGCCATTCCATGCCGCGGTGGTGAAGCCGAGCACCTCGAGCTTGACGCCGCATCGCTCCAGCGCCTGTGACAGAATGTCGGCGCAGCAGGCCGCGACCGTGATCGGCTCCCCTTTCATCGAAGCCGAATTGTCCAGCAGCACGCAGACAACAACGGAGCCAAGTTCGGACTCTTTCTCGATCTTGTAGGATGCCGACAACACGGGATCGGTGATGACGCGCGTCAGCTTCGAGACATCCAGCAGACCTTCTTCAACGTCGTAGTCCCATTCGCTGCGTTGCAGGACTTGCAGCCGGCGCTGAAGGCGATTGGCCAATGCGCCGATGGTGGAGCGTGCCGAGAGAAGGTGCACATCGAGCTTTGCGCGCAGCTCCGCCAATTCACTGGCATTGGCCAGATCGACAGCCCGCACCACTTCGTCATAGTCTCGCGTGTATGGCTTATAGACAAACCGCCTGGCCTCGCCCGCAGCCATCGTCATAGCGGGCCGCACCCTGCGGGGCCGCAGCACCTCCCTGCCATGTTCGAGCTTTCCGCTATCGTCGGGGAAGTACTGCTCGGTCTTCCGGCGTTTTTTCATCAGCTCGGACGGGTCATACTCCTCACGTCCATCGCCGGCCCTGCGACGCAGCTCTTCTTTCGTGTAACGCCTCCGCTCAAGTCCGCTATCCGCAAGAAGCGCATGCGCAAGATAGGCAAAGGCGAACTGATCTTTGGCAGCGTGCCTGAGCCCGATGTCTTTCCCTGAGAAAACACGTTCGACGTCGTCAATTTCCGGTTCGAGCACGGCGCGGATCGACGAAGGGATCGCAAAATCGAGCAGCCTCTCCGTTGCAACGATGGAGAACGCAAGGCTGAGCTTCGCCTCGGGGCGATCGGAAAAATACTGATCCGCTATCGCGTGCTCACATTCGGCAGCGAATAGCGCCCGAAAATTGGAGCGCATTCCAGGCCAGCGGCGGGTGCCGCAACTCTCCACCCGCGCACGCTCGGCTGCATGAAAAGCGGCCCGTGCCGAATTCTCATCCGGGAGCAGACGGCTGTGGAGCTCTTCGTCATGATAGAGTTGATAGACCGCGCTTCGGTCGGATTGACCGCGCAGGACGAGAGCGGCGCGCGTTTGAGCTTCCGCCGGCGCCAAGCCTCCCGGGACGTTCACTCGCGGCGCTTTTTTGTCCGCGCCAACAGACACAGCGGGCGGCGCCAGCGACCTCTCCGTAGCCAGCAAGACCTCGTTCAAAGAGGCCGAAGCCCTTCGCTCACCACTCTCCAAACCGCTTTCAACCCCGTTAAACGCAAGGATCGCTCATCTATATTAGAAATGGACGAAATTGGACACTTTTTGCTCGTTTCTGTAGTTTTTCTGCTTATAGTGCCGGAAGGTAACGGAAGATGGGGCAATGCTTAAAAAACTGGATCAACGCGATCGGGATAAGGGTCAGTCATTTCTTCGCGCCTTCAAATTGATGGAAGCCATCGCCCGCTCATCGACGCCGCTCAGCGCGACGGAATTGAGCGACCTGACAGGCACCTCTCGCCCCAGCGTGGTCCGCCTATGTCAGACGCTTCAGGAGGAAGGTCTGGTCTCGCGCGCCATCGATGGAAAGAGCTACACCTACGGTGCAAGGCTCTGCCGGCTCGGCATGGACATCATGGCCGGCGGCGCCATGATGGCGGAACGCTCTCTGCTATTGAGACAGGCGACCGAGAATATCGGCGAGACCTGCAACATCGTTGTCCACGACCACGGCACGATGGTGATCGCGGATCGCGTCGAATCCAACTGGGCCGTGCGTGCGGCTTTCGATGTCGGCACCCGCGTTCCGCTGGAAACATCGGCGTCCGGCAAACTCTTTTTGTCGAGCCTCCCCAAAGCCTCCAAGAGCCGAATTCTCACCGCGATCGCCAAGTCCTCAGGTGCGGACAAGCGAAAAAAACTGCAGAAAGAACTCGATGCCATTCGCGCGCAGGGCTTCAGCGTCGACGACCAGATTTTGCAGGAGGGAATGGCCGCGGTCGCAGTTCCCATCAAGGACTCTCGCGGCAGGTTCTGCGCCGCCTTGTCGGCGCAGGGCGCAACCTTCCGTTTTTCGGTCAAGGGCAAGGATGCGGAAAAGCACGCCGCCATGCTGCGCCCGTTTGCCGATCAGTTCCAGAAGCTGATCGGGGCGGCGTAGGGAGACAACGCCACGCCCCGCGACCACGGCACGGTCGGTGCGGAAACGCGATTGCTTACAGGTCAAAAACAGAAAACGCTCGCGAAAATTCAATTTCGCGAGCGTTTTCAATATGGTGGGGGAAGAAGGACTCGAACCTTCGAAGCCATACGGCGGCTGATTTACAGTCAGCTCCCTTTGCCACTCGGGACACTCCCCCAATCAGCGTCATCGGAGCGCTCCGCCGCAAGGCGGTAAGACAATCCAGCATGACGGTGAAAAGCGAGCCCGTTCACGGGCAGCCCGGTCGGCGCGTTTATGAGCGAAGCGGCGGGGAAAAGTCAACCAATCCAGTGTGGTTATTTCGGGAATGCGGCCTGTGGGAAGGCTCCGCGAGCGCCTCGGCCAGGGTGAGCGCCTCGCCGATACGATCGGCGAAACCGTGCGGGAATTCCCCGGTTGCCATTGTGCCGGGGGCATTGCATATCTTGCGGCATGCGGGTGTAGCTCAATGGTAGAGCAGCAGCCTTCCAAGCTGAATACGAGGGTTCGATTCCCTTCACCCGCTCCATTTTTCCGGACATCGCCGACATAATCCGTGCACGAATCGGTATTGCCATGCCGATTCAGGTAACCGGCCTGTCACGTCCGCTTGATGTGCGCGCGCCAAAGACGCGATAAAATCCATTCTTGTGGATGGGCGGGCGTGGGACGGTTGTCAAAGCCCTGCAGGGCCAGTGAGTGTGCCCATTCTCGTTCTCAACCGAAGGAGAATCGCGATGCAAGACGCTCAGATTGGATGGATCGCTGCAATCATCGTCGGCGGCTTCGCCGGCTGGTTTGCCGGAATGTTCATGAAAACCGGCACCGGCATTCTGGCAAATATCGTGCTCGGCATTGTCGGCGCGGCGGTGGCCAACTTTCTGCTCGGCCTTGTCGGCGTCAGCCTCGGCGGATGGATCGGCTACCTGATCGCCGGCTTCATCGGCGCCTGCATCCTCATTTTCGTCTGGCGCGCGATCAAGGGACGCAATTAGCCCTCTTTCGGTCCGGCTGCAGTGACAGTGCGGCCGGACTGCAAAACCTCGCGGCGCGACGCACACGCCCGTGCGCTTTTTTCGTGCGTGTAAAACAGCGCCCCTTTCCTCTCGATTGCCAAACCTTCGAGATTGCCATGTCTTCCCAATTGCCATGGCAAAGGCGGCGTGAGACAAGCCGCCCATGGGCAAGCGCGAATACTCCTCTTTCAAAGGCAAAAGCTCGCATCGCAAACCGCCGCACGGCCGCGGCGGACGGCCAGCCTGGCGCGATCGGGACGACCACAATGCCCCCGTCATTCTCTATGGCTGGCACACTGTGACCGCCGCGCTTCTCAATCCGAAGCGGAAGATCCGCAAGCTGTTCGCGACCGAGAACGCGTTACGCCGTCTCACCGAGGAAAACATCACGCTGCGGCCTGCGCCGGAGATCGTGCGCCCCAGCGTCATCGACCAGCGGCTGGGGCCGGACGCCGTGCATCAGGGACTCCTCGCAGAAGCCGATCCCCTGCCCGCGCTCGACATCGCGAAGCTGCCGCAAGACGGCATCGTGCTGGTGCTCGACCAGATCACCGATCCGCATAATGTCGGCGCAATCCTGCGCTCGGCGGCGGCGTTCGCGGTGAAGGCCGTTGTGACGACTGCCCGCCACAGCCCGGAGGCGACCGGCGTGCTCGCAAAATCCGCTTCCGGCGCGCTGGAACTCGTGCCGCTCGTCACCGTGCAGAACCTCGCCCGCGCGCTCAACGAGATGAAGGAGCACGGCTTCCTCACCGTCGGGCTCGACAGTGAAGGCAGCGCCGATCTTGCCGAGACGGAACTGCGCGCGCCGCTTGCGCTCGTGCTCGGTGCCGAGGGCAAAGGATTGCGCCAGTTGACGCGAGAGACGTGCGGCACCGTCGCCCGGCTCGACATGCCGGGCGAGATCAAGAGCCTCAACGTCTCGAACGCGACCGCCCTTGCGCTCTACATCGGCGCGACGCGGCTCGGCCTGATGAAGCAGCCTTAAAACAAGCCGCCTCCCTCCGCTTGCAGCGAAGAGAGGCGAGATAATATCGAGCCTGTCAGGCCGTCACATCTTGTGCGGATGGGCCCGCTGGCTGGAGCGCTGTGCAACAGTGCCGCGCTGCACGCCGGGACGCTCGGTGTAGTAGTAGCGCGTGCGCGGTTTCTGGTAGCGCTGCTGATGCGGACGTTGATGCACGCGGTGAACACGCTTCCGATGCCCCCAGCGATAGGAATAGACCACCGGCCCGCGCAGATGCGCCCCGTCGTAATAATGGCTGGTGGCATGAGCATACGGCCCGCCATTGTAGCCGTAGTAATAAGGCTGGCTGTAAGCGGCCCAGCCCGACACCGAACGCTCCTGATAGGTCGGCACCGGCGCGACGTTGCCCGGGCCGGTGTAGGTCGGGCCCTGGTTGACGTAATAGTACTGCGGCCCGCCGTAAGAGACGCCATCGAGGCTCGGCAGATGCTCGCGGAATGCGACGCCGCAACCGCTCGCGACATAGCCGCAGCCATAACCGGCACCGGACACGAACAGTCCGCCATTGCAGCCGGTGTAACAGGCCATTGCCGGGGCGGCGCTGACCATTGCCCCGACCATCGCGGCGAGGCCCAGAACCTTGAAACGCATACGCACTCTCCTGTCAGCCATCTGTTGTGGTCTGTTTATTGTTGTGTCCGCCGCGGGCGCGCGACGTCAGTTCCTGAACTCCTGATACGGCCGTGGCGCGACGATGACGGCGGGCGGGTCCATCGGTACGGCCGCAGGCGGCGGTGCCGGCGGAGCCGATCGCGCCGACCATGACTGATGATAGCTCTCCGCGGGCTGCGGCAATTTGCGGTTCGCAGGCGGCTCGACCTCAAGCCGGCCATAGCCAGGGCGGCGGCCGAGCGAAGGATAATAATGGCCGACCGGCGGGCGCTCGTAACGATCCCATCCGCCATAAACCGTCGGCTGGACATGAACACCGCGCGCGAGGCCCCAATCGCCTTCCACCATCGCAAACGAGGCAATGCGCCCGTTGATGACAACCGGGACACCCGCCTTGCCGGGAATGGCGAACGCTCCGCCGCTATCGGCCACGGCGCAGGCCGTGCTGCCCACCAGGACGGCAAGGGACGCAAGAATACGCAAACGCATCGGAACCACCTTCCGCATCTGGCGCAATCCTAACGCCACCGCGATTGCCATTCGTTAAGGGACCATCCCCATCAGGCAATAAGGCTAACGCAAAGCATAAGGCTGCGTTCACTAGCAGTGAGTAAAAAAAGAAAGCAAAAACAATGGCGCCCGGCGGATTCCCGGTCTTGTCCAGTTCGGAAAGCGCTGATAGCTGTTGCCACGTTGCCGGCGTAGCACAGCGGTAGTGCAGCGGTTTTGTAAACCGAAGGTCGGGAGTTCGATCCTCTCCGCCGGCACCATAAAAGCCAGTCGGGCACCAAGCCTCTGGTTAATCAGCCGTTTAGCCTGTCCCAAATGCTCTCTTAGCCATACCGCCTCCCCACCGTCACGGTTATCCACAGGCGCGCTGTGGATAATGGGCAAAGGGCGAAAATGCGCCGAACCGCCTCATGGGCGTTGGACTTGGCCTCTATCAACAGGCGATTGAAAAAACGGAGAGTCCGAATGGCGGCTTCCAAGCGTGCGGCAGACAACTACGAGATGCTGGTCGAGGAGACCATCGCAAGCTGCGATGGCAACCTGCGGAGCGCCGTGCGCGCGCTTCTGATCGCTAACGAGCATCTGGAAGCCGAAGTGTCCCAGCTCCGGGATTTCGCACGCGCCTCAGCACGGCTGGATGGCGCGCGTCAGAACTATCTGCACTGACGAAATATGCTTCGCTGATATCGAGGCTACGAATCCAATCCAGGAATCGAACCTGCAAGGCCATCTTCCTTACGAAGACTTATCCCTTGCGCAGCACCCCTCTTCAATCAGGCCATTGGCCACGAGGCGCGGTAGTCACCGTTACAGGTAGGACCAGAGGCAGAAGCCATTCGTCACCACCGCAATGGTCAAAGCAAAAGTCAGGGCACGATCCATCATCATGATTTGCTCGGCAATCTGCGGGGCGCGCTATCGCCCCGCTTGGTTGCCGAGATTTGAGGGAGATTCGGGGTCGGAGTCTCGTGCTTTGTTTTTCCGCGTAAGGCTTGCGGAAAACGCCGTTCCGAGTCCGTCTACCGATTCTCCCTCCTCTGCGTTGTTCGGCCTGCTGCCTAGAACAGCTTTCCGAATTGCGTGACGACCAGGTAGATCGAGAAGCCGCCGTAGAACAGCACGGCCCACAGGCACGCCACGTAGCGCACACCACCAAGCCCGATGCTCCTCGGGAGCATGCCGCGGTTCAACTGGATCAGCAGCACTGAGTACACGAACATCACGAGGCCGTTGAGCGCCGATGCGATGATCAGCAGCAGAAGCGGCTGCTTCACGCCGGTCAGCAGGATGATCGAACCGAAGGCGATCATCAGCCAGGCCACGATGAAGTAGACGCGGCTTTCGGTCCAGGTCTTGCTGTCGCGAGTCCAGTTGGTCTTGATGATGTCGGCAACCAGACGGCTGACCATGTCGATCACCGCAAGGTTGGTCGACATCAGAACGACCACGCCAGTGCCCCAGAACGCGGCACCCACCCATGGGCTGACCTGTGCGCTCAGGTTCTCACCCAGCAAGCGGACGAAGTCGAAGTTCTGCGCCTTGCTGCCAACACCGACATAGGTGAAGGCGAGAGCCATGAACAACAGAATGGCGAGCAGGCCCAGCACGAAGAAGGTGATGAACTGCTCACGGTCGGCCACGTTCCACCACCCGCGCCAGCGGGCGAGGTTCTTCTCGTCCTGCGGGAAGAAGTAGCCAATCGCACCGCTTCTCGTTTCGTCACCGGTGATCGGCGACACGATCTTCGGCAGATGCGCACCCATGCCGAGACCCTTGTCGCGAACCCAGTTCGACTGCGCGAGGTTGAGCGATCCGCCGGCACCGGCGAAAGCGATGGCGCCGAGCAGCAGCGCAACCGGGATCGAGGTCATCGCGGCTGGCATATTCGGGATTTCAGTGGTGAAGCCCGCGAACAGCGCGCTCCAGCTCTTGCCCGTCAGCAAACCGAACACCGTGTAGATCATGAACAGCACGATGAGGCCGACCAGGAAGAACTGGATCTTCTCCACCGTCTTGTAGACGACCGGCGAGACGGTCAGCACGATTCCGATCAGCACCAGCGAGGCGATCGTGATCGGCACCACCGCCGCTTCCGAAAGGCCGAAGGTGTAGGTGATGGCCGTCGAGCTGCCCGTGGCCCAGCCCGGCCACATCCACGGGATCACGACCATGAAGATGAAGAGGAAGCCCCATGGTTTCCATAGCCGGGTGAACCCGGTGATGGCGGTCTCACCGGTCGCCAAGGTGTAGCGGGTGATTTCCATATTGAGGAAGTACTGGGTCAGGATGCCGATCGTTGCGAGCCATACCAGCGCCATTCCGGTCTGGGTGGTGATGTACGGCCAGAGAACATACTCACCCGAGCCGATCGCGCCGGCGAGCAGGATCACGCTGGGGCCGACGACTTGCTTGAATGGTAGCGGTTCGGGGAGATCTCGATAGGTAACGGGGGGGAGATTTTTGCTGGATATCTCCGTAGCGATGTTGGACGAAGTTTGATCGACCATGTGCAATACCCTTCCGAATATGAAGCTGCACCAGTGGCCATTTCCTTGCGGCCACGGCTATCACCCTGGTGTTCGCAATCCCAATCAACATGTCTAAGAGGGCGCCTTAACAAGGCTCACAAAGTC
This sequence comes from Afipia carboxidovorans OM5, assembly GCF_000218565.1. NCBI lineage: Bacteria > Pseudomonadati > Pseudomonadota > Alphaproteobacteria > Hyphomicrobiales > Nitrobacteraceae > Afipia > Afipia carboxidovorans. The sequence goes on from NC_015684.1 coordinate 2,548,260, forward strand.
GAATGCGCGCATCGGTCGCAGAACGATGCGATATTCTCCCGGTTTTGCAGTGGAAAACTTCTAATTATGTCTCAACACGATCTAATGCGCCCGGAATCTAATTCATCCAGGCGATGCCCGCATTGAGTGTTGCCGCATAGGCAACCCATAAGACATACGGCACAAGCATCCATGCCGCGAGTCGATCGACTCTTGCACTTGCTGCAATTGCGAATGAGATCGCGACGAGAAGCGCGATGATGTCGGCAAGTGCAAAGCGTATCGCATGCGCGCCGAAAAACAAGGGCGACCACGCTGCGTTGAGCACAAGCTGAAGGAGAAACAGCGCGATGGCACGCGTGCGCGCTGTTGAAGGCTCGCATCGCTCCCACAACCGCCACAACGCTACGCCCATCAGGATGTAAAGCGCTGTCCAGACAACCGGAAAGACGAACGGCGGCGGCGTCCATGACGGCTTCACGAGCCCTGCGTACCAGCCTGCAATCTCTGGCCGCGTCACCACGCCCTGCACTGCAGCAATGCCAAGGCAGAGCACGAGGCATGCGGCAAGTCGCGTCGTCGTACGGAATTGCTGCACGATTTTCATCGCGTCAGCTTCTCGAGTTCGGGAAACGCCGCATAAGCCGCACCGACGCAGACATCCTCCGGCTTCTCGACCAGCCGGTCGAGTCGGCCGTCGACATAGATCACAGCGCGATCCTGCAGCGGCCCGTAGGCACCGTCGAACGACTTCGCACTGTAGCGCACGCAGGTGACGTAACGCCGCCGCCCGCCGACCTCGCGCAATGCCGGCTCCATCAGCGCGGCACTGCGGACGTTGGTCGGGTCGTTGAGATAGGTGCGCAGGAAGGCGAGCAGCTCGGCGCGATAGTTCTTCGGATAGGGCTGATCGCTCACGCCCGGATCGGTCGTGTAGGCCATCATCGCCTCGTCCGTACTGCCGAACGCGCAGCCGCCGAGCACAACCGCGACCGCCAAAAGCGGCGCGACGCGGCGTAGCACGCTCAGGCACGCTGTCTCCGATTTGCAACGCAGGTTGGCGAAGTCCATTACGCGGGGATTCTCAAGCATTGTGGCGTTGACATGGCACCGTCGCGCCGCTTGATTGGTGACACGGCACAGGTGCTGGCGCGAGCCGGCATAATAGGGAATTCGGTGCCGCCGCGCCGGGCGAATCTGTTGCACAACTCGCCGGACGCGGCAAATCCGAAGCTGCCCCCGCAACTGTCAGCGGTGAGCGGCTGTCCATCAAGCCACTGAGCACGCATGCGATATTGCGCACGCGAGGTTTTGCTCGGGAAGGCGGACAGCAGCGACGACCCGCGAGCCAGGAGACCTGCCTGTTCCGGTCATCCATCCGTCGCACGGGGTGTGCGAAGGAGCGGTTTCCGCAGCGATGACGTGAACGGGTATCGTTGCGGCGAATACCGAAGGGCTTTCTCCGGGCGCGATGCGAAGCGGCAAGCCGCCTCCATCATGCGTCTGGAAGGCAGTTCGGTTTCCGCCAGCACACTATGGGCGGGGACTGGACGTGACATCGCATCAATTCTTTGCGCAAGATCAATTATTCACACGCAAGCGCATATCGCCTGCTCTGCTCGCGGCGCTCGTGAGTGTAGCCTTCATGCCATCTGCGCAGGCGCAGCAGGCCGACCCATCGCTTCCGGCGATTCAGGTGAGTCCTGCCGCGAAGAAGCCGAATCATCGCCTGCCAAAGCGCAACAAGCGCGTCGACGCAAAACCACGCGTGCAGCAGGCAGCTCCGCCAATCGCATGGTCTCCCGCCGCCATGAACGCGGCCTCTCCAAATCCCGAAGCCAGCCGTACCGCTGAGGTAGGCGGCATTGCCGGTGCATCGTCTACCGTCATCACGGCACAGGATATCGCGCGCGCGCCCGGCCAGACGGTGCAGGATATTCTGGCAACGCAGCCGGGAATTCAGTTGCGATCCCTGTTCGGCGGCGTCAACGGTGCTGGCACATCGGTGGATATGCGCGGCTTCGGCGCATTCTCGACAGCGAATACCCTTATCCTCGTCAATGGACGGCGGTTGAACGATGTCGATCTCGCCGGTGTCGATCTCTCCACCATTCCGCTGCAGTCGATCGAGCGGATCGAAATCACGCGCGGCAATAGCGGCGCGGTGCTCTACGGCGACAACGCGGTGGGTGGCGTCATCAACATCGTCACGAAAGCCGGTGCCGGTGGACCGCCGTTGAGCGGCCGCGTCGAAGCTGGTATCGGCTCCCTCGGCCAGCGGTTCGGCAGCGTCTCTTCCACGACGAACACTGGCCCCTGGTCCACCTCCGTATTCGCCACCGCGATCCACTCCGATGGCTACCGCGCCAACAACAAGCTCGACGCACAGGCCGGCTCCGGCGAACTGCGCTACAACACGCCTGACCTGAAAGCGTTCTTCAGCGTCTCGGGCGACAACCAGCACCTCGGCCTGCCGGGCGCCCTCTCCACCCGGTATTATCTCGACAATGCCAACCAGCTTGCTGCCAACCGTCGTGCATCGTTCATGCCGTTCGACCATGGCGACACGCAGGGCATCAACGTTACTGCTGGCTTCACTAAAGCCCTGTCGAACGACATTGACCTGATCGTCGATGCCGGCGTTCGCGACAAACGCCAGCAGGCCTCCTATTTCGACGACCCGCGCGCGCCCTACCCTCGCGCCGTCGACACCGTGCTGCAGACATGGTCGGTGACGCCACGCCTCAACATTCGGACGCCAGTGTTCGGAATGCCCTCGAGCATCCTGACCGGCATCGACTATTACAATGCCAGCTACGATTCCGATCGCAGCCAGTTGCTGGGTCTGCCCGCAATCCACGCCTACGATCTCAACCAGCAGACGCTGGCAGGCTACTGGCAGCAGACGATCGATTTGTTTCCGGGCACGGTCTTCTCCTACGGCGGGCGACTCCAGAACACGCGCCTGAACGCCAAAGACACGCTCAATCCGTCCGCGCCGGGCGCTTCGATCTACGACATGCAGCATCTGCCCCTGAAGAATGACGAAACCCAGCACGCGCTGCATATCGGGATCGAGCAACGGCTAAGCCCGAACTTCTCCGTGTTTGCCCGTGCTGCCCGCGCCTTCCGCACGCCGAATGTCGACGAGCGCATCGGCGTCGCACTCGATTCCAACTTCAACGCCAATTTCAATCTGAAAACCCAGACGTCCTATGACGTCGAAGGCGGTATCAAGGTGCATGGTAATGGCTTCGATCTGCAATCGAGCTATTTCGACATGCATCTGAAAAACGAGATCCACTTCGATCCCGTGTTTTTCGTCAACTACAATCTCGATCCGACCCATCGTTATGGTTCGGAAACGAGCATGACGCTGCACGTCAACGATAGCCTGCGCCTGAAGGGCGGCTTTACTTACATGCGCGCAGTGTTCGAGCAGGGTCAGTATGCCGGAAACGACGTGCCGTTGGTATCACGCTTCACGGGCAGCGCCGGCATTTCGTGGAATGTCTGGCAGAAATACGTGGTGTTTGACGCAACTCTGCGCGCCTGGAGCAAACGGCGCATGGATAACGACCAGGCTAACTTCCAGCCGGAAATTCCCGCGAATGCCACGCTCGATCTGAAGCTCAGCGGCGAGTATCAGCGTTACTTCTGGTCCTTCAGCGTACTCAACGCCTTCAATGCGCAGTATTACGATTACGCCGTCGCCAGCGCGAGCCTGGCCAATGTCGGCGTGTTCAGCGCCTACCCTCTTCCGGGCCGCACTTACATGCTGAAAGTCGGAGCGACGTTCTAAGGTGCGCGCATAAAAAGGCCCGCGACATGCGATGCATGCCGCGGGCTCACATCAGCGGGAACGGTTTGGGGGAGAACCGCGCCGCTGCCGCTCCTTAATGGAAGCGGTGATGATGGTAACGGGGATGCTTCACAATCACCCGCTTCTTGACGACGCGATGATGCGGGCGAACGTGGCGGTGATGTTTCTTCACGACGATCACCTTCGCATGCGCGTTCGCGACTGACGGCGCCATCATACGCGAGGTCGTGACGGTCCTTTCCGTCTTGATGACGGTCGCGGCCATTGCCGGAGCAACCATCACCGAAGCGGCGACAACAGCGGCGGACAGGATTTTGAACATCGTAAGCTCCTTAATTCCGGGACCACGACGCCTCAAACCGTATGGTGGGGGCGGTGATCATGAGAGCGATGATGGCGCGGGCGCGCTGAACTCAAACTGAAGCCCGCAAACGGCTTCTGTTCATTTGCGTGACATCTTGTTAATGTCGGCGGTGCCTCACCCTTCAGACTGGCAAGGGAAGCAACAGCGTTAACGCTGTTGCGGGGCAGCCTGCGGTTTGCTGTCCCGCCAGTACCGCGGGCCGGAAAGACCGGATAGACTACGCCTGTCCGCGCCAGAACCGCCCGCCGGGTCAATCAGCCTTTCCCATGACCATCGAGAGCAAATACCAACGCATAGCCTTTGTCGCGAGCCCGGTGCTGGAGGCCCAGCGCGCGCTGGCGCAACTGTCCTCCGATTACGGCAATCGCGAAGTCGACGACGCCGACGTCGTGGTGGCGCTCGGCGGCGATGGGCTGATGCTGCGCACGCTGCACGAGCGGATGCGTACGGGCACGCCGATCTACGGCATGCACCGCGGCACCGTCGGCTTTCTGATGAACGAATATAGCCGGCAGGGGCTGATCGAGCGCCTCAACGCTGCGCGCGAGACCGTCATTAACCCACTTTTGATGCGTGCAACCGATGCTGCAGGCGAAGTGCACGTGCACCACGCGATCAACGAGGTCGCCCTCTTCCGCCAGATCTACCAGGCGGCACGGCTGCGTATCCTGATCGACGATCAGGTGCGGATGCCCGAGCTCATCTCCGACGGCATTCTGGTCGCAACGCCGGCCGGATCGACCGCCTATAACTACTCCGCGCAGGGGCCGATCATCCCGATCACCGCCAACCTTCTGGCGCTGACGCCGATCAACGCCTTCCGTCCGCGGCGCTGGCGCGGTGCCCTGCTTGCAAGCTCCGCTCACATCACCGTCGAGGTGCTGGAGGATGAGCGGCGGCCGGTTGCAGCCGTCGCCGACCACAACGAGGTGCGCTACGTCACCCGCGTCGAGGTGCTGACCGACAAAAGCATCTCGATCCGCATGCTGTTCGACCCCGGCCACAGCCTGGAAGACCGCATCCTCAGCGAGCAGTTCGGCGTCTAGGGCGACCACCGAAGCAACGCCACGCTCGACCTCCATTTTTCTTCCTTGTCCCGGGTCTGCGGAGCGGCATTTCATGCCGCGCCGCGTCCGGGAAAACAGCGATTTTCTAAACAGGCATAAACCCCGGGCGACAGGCTTATGCTTAACCGCGCGTTAACGGCCGCTCGCCTAGACTTTCCGGGTCTTCGCTCACCCTGTCCGGCGAGTCATGTTTCGTATTGATTTCAACAAGCTGCGGTTTCTCGTCTGCGACGACAACGCGCATATGCGGCGCATTCTGCGCACGCTTCTGCATTCTTTCGGCGCGCGTGAAGTCTACGAGGCCGAGGACGGCGCGACAGCGCTCGAAATGTACAGCCATTACGTGCCGGACATCGTCATCACCGACTGGTCGATGCCGATCTTCGACGGGCTCGAGCTTGCGCAGATGATCCGCCAGCCGGATGGCGTCGGCAATCCTTATGCGCCGATCATCATGCTGACCGGCCACTCCGAAAAGCGGCGCGTCATGACCGCGCGCGATGCCGGCGTCACCGAATTTCTTGCCAAACCGATCTCCGCGAAAGGCCTCTACCAGCGCATCCTCAACGTGGTGGTCTCCCCGCGCCCGTTCATCCGCACCAAGAGCTATTTCGGGCCAGACCGCCGCCGCAACACCACGAACACCTATATCGGCATCGATCGCCGCAATGGCGGCAAGGCTGAAATCCTGCAGCAGCCCTCGCTGCTCGATAAAGCCCGCAGCCCCGGATAAACGGCGATGGCGAAAGACACCAGCAACGACCTCAAGGTCGAGACCTTTGCCGAGCATCAGGTCATCACCCAGCCGAACCCGTTCCGGAAGATCATCCGCCGGGTGGACGAGCGCAATGCCGACGATCCGGTCACCCGCGCCGAGGAAGCGCTGGCTGGTCTATCCGGCGAATTCCAGGGCTGGATGAACGAGGAATGCCACCGCCTCGCCTGTGCGTTTGAGACCGTGGCGAAGGACGGCTTCACGGGCCCGAACCGCGAGGAGCTGTTTCGCGCGGCGCACGACATCAAGGGTGATGCCGCGACGTTCGGCTATCCGATGGCGGCGATTGCGGCCGACAGTCTCTGCCGCATCCTCGAACATGCGCCCGAGCTCACGACGGTGCCGTCCGATCTGATCGCTCACCACGTTCATGCCATTCAGGCGATCGTGCGGGAATCCCCGCGGGCGCGCGCGAAAGATACGGCGGACGAACTCTCGACCCGCCTGCGCCGGCTTGCCGACGAATTTCTGATCGCCGCCAACCAAAACCGGCCCGAGCATCTCGAAGCCGTACTGGCACCGAGCATCGTTCCGGGCGACTGAGAGGATGTAGTTTAGACGAAGTCAGGAACTCGTCATGCCCGGCTTTATGCCGGGCATCCACGTCTTAGAATCTCACCGAGGAAGACGTAGATGGCCAGGACGAGCCCGGCCATGACGGAGTCATATACTTCCACCTTGTACGGCGCTTCTGGATTGCTGCGCTCGCAATGACAACAAAAATTCAGGCCGCGACGCGCTCGCGGACAAGAAGAGCGATTTCCGCATCGAGGTTGGCCGCGGCAATGGCGGCATTGTCATCGTTCAGCGCGACGTAATGCTCATCCATCGGTGCATAATCGTCGAAATCGCTTTCATAGAAGAATTCGCTGTCGCCATCCGCGGACCAGGATTCGGCATCGGCGAAGATTCTATCCTCGACAAAGCTCTCTTCGCCCATCCAGTCGTCGGTGACGGGATCCTCAAGACCCTCGTCCTCGGACATCTCATCCGCGACCGGTGAGGCCTGCTCGATCATCGCAACAAAGCGCTGGGCGTCGATCTCGGTCGCCGCATCGTCGCAGAACAGCCGCGCATCCTCGCGCGCGGCTTCCACCGCAAAGCGCCGCAGCAGCACCAGAAGCGGATCGTGAGCGGAGGTTGCCCCGCTCTCGCATTGCGCCAGTACCCTCTCGACCAGGCCGCGCTGCAGCCGCGCGACGCCTTGCAGCTCCGCGATACCAATTTCTGTCATCGCCGCCACCGCCGCACGGAAGGCGGGCACTGTCGCGGCAGGAAATTCCGCCTTGGTCAGCAGCGCATCGAGGCCTGCGCCGCGGCCATAGGCCAGCGCAGCCACACGCTGCGACGGTAGACCTGTCAGTTCGACCAGCGCCGCCGTGAACACATTCGTGCGGCCCGACAACAAGGCACGCAGCATCAAGCCCGCATTAAGTTCGCCGCTCTCGCGCAGATGATGGACAAGTGCCGCGAGATCCTCGCCCTCGGCGAGGCTTGCGATATCGAGCAGCGAGCGCTCTGTCACCTCCGCCGCCATACGGCTTGCGCGATCGGGCGTGATCCAGTCGCGCGCCGCGACGTAACTTGCGAGCGTGGCCGAGACTTTCGTCGCCAGCGCGACGCGCACGGACGCCGTCAGATCGTCCCGCTGCAACATCGCCTCGCGGATCGCTGCAAGATCGCCATGACGCTCGACGATGCGCGCGAGCGAAAACGGCGCGAGCGTCACGTGCGGATTTTCGACAAGCTCAAGGGCCGCAGCCGCATCACTCACTTCCGCGATTGCAGCAGCGACCGGCACCGGCAAATTCACCCGGCGCGCCACAGCGCACTGCACGGCAGCGCTGCCGGTGGCGACGAGATCGACCAGATCGGCATCAGCGAGAAGCGGCGAGAATTCGAGAACAGGCAGCGCGATGTCGGGCTGATCGGCCGCAAGCGCTGCGATGATGGCGGGCGGCGCGTCGGCGCTCGCTGCGAAAACGTCCGCCATCGCCTGCCGCACCAACGGCGAGGCATCGTCGAGCAACATCAGCAACGCGCCTTCGGCAGCGAGGCGATCGTCATCCGACAAATCTGAAACGAGCCAGGCGCGGGCTAACGCCCGTGTCGCCTCGGCGCGCTCCCCGGCGGGAGCGGTGCGAACCCAACTAATGAACTGCCGAACGATCATGGGTGTTCCGGCTTACGCAACTTTGCTGACTGCGCCTGATACGACGCGACTGTCAGAAAGCGTAAACCATGACACTTAAGAAACGGTTCACCATAAAACCGCTGCAGCCGTTGAGTTTTTGTTAACTCCCCGCGTCACCCGGCGAACCGTCCGTTCGGATCACTGAACAGATTGAAGCGCGATTGCGCGGGGTTCGGCGCGGGCTGCGCTTCCTCCGCGCTCGCCTGTGCGCCGCTTCCCCACAGCTGACGCACCGTCAGCGACAATGGTTCAGCGCGTTCGCCCGCCTGAAATAAAGAGTGGAAGGTTGGACCCATCGCACCTGCGGCCGAAGGTGCCCGGCTCCCTTGCGGGAAGCTCGCGAGAAACGCAGCGTTGTCCATCGTGGACGAGGACGCGCCACCGGCGGATGCCATTGCAAAGCGCGCCGCCGGAGAGTTCGCGGCACGGGCAAAGCGCTGATCGAGATCGGCGTAGACCTCCGAGACGCTGCGCGCGCTGCCGTTGCTATTGTAGAAGATCGGCCGGTTCGCCGCGGCCGCATTCGGAAATAGCGCAACCGCCGAGGCGCGCGGGTTGTCCTGCGCGGCGCCGATCAGTTTCGCCGCGCCGCCCGCACCGAGGAAGTGCGCCATATAGAGTTCGCCCTCGGTCGGCCGCCGCCCAAGCTCCGAGGTCAGACGAAAGCTGTTGGTCTGCGTCAGCACGCCCGCCATCGCCGCGTTGGCGGCCGGATCGTCGCGCAGCTTGAGGATCTGCTCGCGCGTCGCCGCATCGTTGACGGAGTAAGTGCCGGAAGGCGATTGCGAGATCGCATCGGCATAATGGCCGAAGCCGAACGCGGCCCCCGCCTGCTTCACGGTGCCGAGCCAGGTCTGCTCGATGAATTGATAAAGCCCGCGCGCCGACGAGGTAGAGGCCTGCGCCTTCGGGTTGAGGTTGGATTCGATCTTGGCCGCGGAAACGAGATAATCGAAGCTCGCGCCGGTCGCGTCGGCGGCCTGCCTGATGGTGCTGGCGATTTTTGCGCGCGCCTGGTCGAGGACCGAGGCGGCCGCTGTGCTGTCGATGGCCATGTGTCCCGCTCCCCGGCGACACGCTGTGATGACGCGCACAGCTCCCGACGCGCGCTTGGCCTTCCGGCCCGTCTGCACCGTGGAAGATTATGGTTAATAGAGTGTTAACAGGGCACTGAACGACTCCCTCTCCCCGTTGGGGAGAGGTGAAAGCACACCGTCTCGATGCCGCCCTCACATCAGATCGATTCTGGATTGCTTCGCTGAGCTCGCGGTGACGAGAAGCCGGGTCCGCGCCTGCGCGGGGACGATAACAAAGAGCTTCGGCAGGAAAGAAAGGCAGCAGCCGCTACTTATAGACCGCCGCCGGATCGAACGTCTTGTCGGCATCGACGAACACGAGCTTCGCCCCACCGGCCTCGTTTGCCACCGCACGATAGAAGCAGGAGCGCCGGCCGGTGTGGCAGGCGCCGCCCGCCTGGGTCACACGAATCCACACCGCGTCCTGATCACAATCCATCCGCATCTCGACGACGCGCTGGGTGTGGCCGGAGGTCTCGCCCTTGCGCCACAGCGCCTTGCGCGAGCGGCTATAGTACCAGGCGTCGCCGGTCTCGATGGTCCGGCGCAACGCCTCTTCGTTCATATGGGCGACCATCAGCACCTCGCCCGAGGCCGCATCGGTCGCAACGCAAGTCACGAGACCCGCAGCATCATAGCGCGGTGCGAAGGCCAGGCCTTCTTCACCTTCATCATGAGCGTGCAGCGATGCAGGTTCGGTCGTCACTTGCGGTCAACATTCAAGGTTCGGGCGAAACTTCAAGCGCCTGCAAATGGCGCGCTAATGCCCCGCACCATATGGAGAAAACGGTTCTGCTCATCCGGATTGTCATAGAACATTCCGGTAAAGCGCGACGTCACCGTCTTGGCGCCGTGCTTGGCGATGCCGCGCACCGACATGCAGGTATGCTCGGCCTCGAGCAGCACGGCAACGCCGCGCGGCTGCAGCACCTTGTCGAGCGCCGCGGCGATCTGGGCGGTGAGATGCTCTTGGGTCTGCAGGCGATGCGCGAACGCATCGACGAGACGCGCGATCTTCGACAGGCCGACCACGCGGTCCACCGGCGTATAGGCGATGTGCGCCTTGCCGTAGAACGGCATGACGTGATGCTCGCAATGCGAGTGAAATTCGATATCGCGGATCAGCACGAAATCGTCATAGCCCGCGGTCTCGCCGAAGGTGCGGTTCAGCACCTCGGCCGGGCACTGGTGATACCCCTGAAACAGCTCGTCATAGGCCTCGACCATGCGGCGCGGCGTATCGAGCAGGCCCTCGCGGGAGGGGTTCTCGCCGATATAGGACAGCAACGTCTTGACCGCGCTCTCGGCCTCCTCGCGCGTGGGACGCGGCTGGTCCGGGCGGACGCCGGCCTGATCGATTTCGGCGGCAGGGACTTCAGTCTTGTCGAGCTTGCTGCGCAGCGGCTTGATAACAGCATCCATAAGTGGCTCTCCGTTCGACCGGCCCCTTTGCCAAAAAACAGGGCCGGAGTGTCACCGGGGTCGCCACGAAGCCCAATCGGACCACGGACGCCTTGCGTGAGTTCTGGACGGCTTCCCGAAAACGGATCGGCGGAAGTCAGATCGGCATTTTCCGGGTTAACCGGCCAACAGGCAGGTTTATTCCTGCGATCCAGCGACTATATAGGACGACAGGACAAATGCGCCAAGGGGTTCCCCGCCTCTTCCGCCTCCCGTCCGTGCGGGTAACGTGATGCTGAACGACATCTACAACAAGAAAATCATCGAGCTGGCCGGTAATATTCCGCGGCTCGGCCGCCTCCCCCATCCCGATGCGTCGGCGATGGCTCACTCCAAATTGTGCGGCTCGACCGTCAAGATCGACCTCAACATGAAGGACGGCGTCGTGACCGATTTCGGTCACGATGTGAAAGCCTGCGCGCTCGGCCAGGCCTCGTCCTCGATCATGGCGCGCCATATCGTCGGCTCGAACGCCCAGGAATTGCGAGAGCTGCGCGAGACCGTCACCAGGATGCTGAAGGAAAACGGCGCCCCGCCGACCGGCAAATGGGCCGACATCGCGGTGCTGGAGCCCGTGCGTGACTACAAGGCCCGCCATGCCTCGACGCTGCTGACCTTCGAGGCCGTGGTCGATGCGATCAATCAGATCGAGGCGAAGCAAAACGCCGAGCCATCCAGCCCTGCCACCGCTTCAGCCGAGTAACGCCGCGCGCGCCGGGCTTATTGCTCCGGCGTCAGCGCTGCTCCGCCCGTCGGCGGCGCAGCCTCCGCGGTCTTGGTCGACTTCACCACCGCATCCGTCTTCGGCAAACGCTCCTGCACCGGCTTCTGCGCCGAGGTGAGCGCAGTTGTCGCCTGTGCGCCCGTCGCCCGCGCCGGAGCATGCTCCGCCACCGCCTCATCGGTGACGAGGTTGCTCAGGCGCAGTTCGGCGCGCGTGAGTTCGTGCAGCGGCTCCCACGGCGGAACGCTGAGCGCGAGCGACAGAAGATCGCCTGTGCCGCCCATGTCGAAGGTGTACTTTGCAAGCCGCCCGACATCGCGCTGGACGATCATCAGGTCCTGCGCCGCATAGGCCGCCGCCTTGGCATCGCTCGCGCGGTCGCCCATCCAGATCTGATGCACGCGGACATGCGCCTCATTCGGAATGAAGCGGCTCTCGCCTGCGAGCAGCAGGAACACGCACATCGATTCACAATAGGCGTTGGGCTTGATCGTGCGCGTCTTGCCGTTCGGCCCTTCGGAGGTGACGGCATGGCCGACCGTGGTGTGAAGCCCCGCCGCGCGCCAGACCCGGCCGAGCGCAATCGCATCGAGCACCGAGCCACCGCCCGAGTTCAGCACGACAGTCGCCGAAGACAGATCGTGCCCGTTCGCGATCTTCTCGAACAGCGCTGGCGTATCGCTGGTGATGACGCCGACCGCTTCGATCCAATCGCGGCAATCGCCTATGCACGAATGCTTCGGCGCGGGATGCCAGGTGAAGGTCATCGGCTGACGACGCGGTTCGATCACATCGGTCGCACGGTTCGCCTCCGGCGCATGTGCATTCTGAGAAGGTTGCGAGGCGGTGGGTGCATGCGTCGCCTCACCGCGCGCGACTGCACCGGGCAGCGTCAGCAAAACGGCCATGGCGCCGATCCGCGCCAAGCCAACGAACGTGAGCGACCCCACGAAAGCCAACTTCGAGTTCCTTCCATGCCCAAATGGGCAACGGCACAAAGCCGGAGCGTGGGACGAATCCTGTCACACGATCATCACCAAAACCGTAACCATGCCGGGGCGGCAGCGTCCATGAAACAATTGCCGCGCTGCGTTCAAACACATGCGATGATGTGGAAGTGTGGCGCAAAAACCAATGCTGGTTCCGGGAACCGGAACCATGCACAATGGCGCAAGGCCAAAGCGATGCATTCCGATCACTCTCACTGTCCCGCATGTGAAGCGGCTCGCAACGCGCCCCGCAAGGCCGGGCGCGGCCTGATCTGGCTTTATCGCGCGACGTTCTCGCCGCTGATCGGATTCAACTGCCGTCATGTTCCGACCTGCTCTGCCTATGGCGACGAAGCGATCGGACGTTTCGGATTATGGGCGGGCGGATGGATGACACTCGCCCGGCTGTTGCGATGTCACCCCTGGGGCACGTCGGGCCTCGATTTCGTGCCGAAGCAAAAGCCTCCACGCTCCCGCTGGTACCTGCCGTGGCGTTATGGCCGCTGGTGCGGCGTCAACGACAAGAGCGACTGAGCCGACGCGTCGCCTTGCATTCGCACCCAACCGCACATCTGCACCGCGCACCCACACATTATTGTGTCTGACGATCTCCCTCGGGCGGAGGTTGGCAGGGAACCAAGAACACTTCTAAAATTTGTCCCGGATGCCGCTGCCCGCGAGGCGCGGCTTGCCGACAATTGGCTCACTCAGCATCGAGGGATGCATGACGGACATCACCCCCAAACCGGGCGCATCATCCGGCCCGGATCGCCGCACCATTTTGCAAACATTAGGCGCCGCTGGCGTCGCAGCCACATGGCAAGGCAACGTGCGCGCCGAGAATGCGCGCGCCGAGGCGGCCACGCCTCCCTCCCTACCTGTGCCGAACGATTACGTCGAGGTCGAGATGCGGGTGAACAAACAGCCCGTCTCGATGCGGATCGATCCGCGGACCACGCTGCTCGATTTCCTGCGCGAGCACATGCATCTCACCGGCACCAAGAAGGGCTGCGATCACGGCCAGTGCGGCGCGTGCACCGTTCACGTCAACGGCCGCCGCGTCAATTCGTGTCTCTCCTTCGCCGCCACACATCAGGGCGAGGAGATCACCACCATCGAAGGCCTCGGCGAGCCCGAGCATCTGCATGAGATGCAGGCGGCCTTCGTCGAGCACGACGGCTATCAGTGCGGCTACTGCACGTCGGGGCAGATCATGTCGGCGGTCGCGCTGTTGCATGAGCCGTGCGGACCGACCAATGCCGACGTGCGCGAACTGATGAGTGGCAACATCTGCCGCTGCGGCGCCTACAACAATATCGTTGCCGCGATCCAGCAAGTGCGTCAGGGCACATAGGAGCGGCCCATGGACGTCTTCCAGATTCAGAACCCGAAAGACATCGACGCGGCCGTCTCGGGCGGCGCGACGGCAAACACCGCGCAGCAAGGCGCCAACGTTCGCTTTCTCGCGGGTGGCACCACGCTCGTCGACCTGATGAAGCTCAACGTCGAACGCCCACAGAAGCTGATCGACATCAACCGCCTGCCACTCGACAAGATCGAAGCCCTCCCCGACGGCGGCTTGCGCATCGGCGCAACGGTGCGCAATTCCGATCTCGCCAACGATGCGCGCGTGCAACGCGACTATCCGGTGCTGTCGCAGGCACTGCTGTCAGGCGCGTCGGCACAGCTGCGCAACATGGCGACCACGGGAGGCAACCTGTTGCAGCGAACACGCTGCGTCTATTTCCGCGATCAGGATATGCCTTGCAACAAGCGCGAGCCCGGCTCCGGCTGCGCGGCGATCGGCGGCTTCAACCGCAATCTCGCCATTCTCGGTACCAGCGATCAGTGCATCGCGACCAACCCGTCCGACATGAACGTGGCGCTGATGGCGCTCGATGCCACCATCCACATTCTCGGACCCGAAGGCCGGCGCGCGGTGCCGATTGCGGACTTCTTTCTCCTGCCGGGAGATACGCCGGACAAGGAGAACGTGCTGCAGCCCGGCGACCTCATCACTCACGTCACGCTGCCGGCGCTGCCGACGGGCGCGAAATCGCTCTACCTCAAACTGCGCGACCGCGCGTCGTATGAATTCGCACTCGCGTCCGCCGCCATCGTGTTGGTCCGCGAGGGCAACGCCATCAGCGAGGTCCGCTTCGCCATGGGTGGCGTCGGCACGCGGCCGTGGCGCGTGAAGGACGCGGAAGACCACCTGCGTGGTGCCAGGATGGACAAGGCCGCGTTTCAGACCGCTGCGGAGCTATTCCTGAAAGACGCCAAGCCGCAAAGCGGCAACGGCTTCAAGATCGAGCTCGCGAAACGTTGCCTCGTCCATTCGCTGCAATCCGCCTCACAGCTCGCCTGAAGAGAACGCTCATGAATTACATGGATCGCAACGGCAAGATGATCGGCGGCCCCGTCAACCGTATCGAGGGGCCGAAGAAGGTGAGCGGCCGCGCCGTCTATACGTCCGACCATCATTTCCCCGGCATGCTCTATGCCGTACCGGTGCCAAGCACCATCGCAAGCGGCACCATCACCACGCTCGACACTTCCGAGGCGGAGAAGATGCCGGGCGTGCGTCTCGTGCTGCACGCCGACAATATGATGAAGCTCTATCGCGTCTCGAATCCGAAAATCATGATCGACGAGAAGCGCCCGCCGTTCGCCGACAAGGAAGTGCGCTATTACGGCCAGTATGTCGCCGCCATTGTGGCCGACACGTTCGAGCAGGCGAGCGCCGCCGCAAACGCCATCAAGGTGAGTTACGCCGCAAAGCCGTTCGACGTCAGCGAACATCTCGAGTCGAACAAGCTCAAAGCGGAAAGCGAGCGCGGCAACGTGGAGCAGGCATTCGCCTCAGCCCCGGTGAAGATCGACGAGACCTACATCACGCCGACCGAAACCCATGTCGCGATCGAACTGCACGCCACGCTTGCAACCTACGAGCACGGCGCCTTTACGATCTACGAGGCCAGCCAGGCGGTGGTGAATGCGCAGGCGGTGGCGATGGCGGGCCTCGGCGAGCCGAAGGAAAACATGCGCATCGTCTCGCGCTTCATCGGCTCGGGCTTCGGCAGCAAGCTCTGGCCGTGGCCGCATTTCTTCGTGGCAGCGGCAGCCGCAAAACAACTCGGCAAGCCAGTGAAACTTGTGCTCAGCCGCAAGATGAACTTCCAGTCGGCCGGGCATCGGCCGATCACGCAGCAGCACATGCAATTGGCAGCGACGCAGGACGGCAAGCTCGTCAGCGTCAACCACGATTATCTCAACCATACTTCGGTGTCGGACAATTATCACGAGAACTGCGGCGAGGCGACGCCGTTCCTCTACTCGGTGCCGAACCTGCGGGTGCGCACCGCGCTGGTGAAGCGCAACGTCGGCACGCCGACCTCGATGCGCGGCCCCGGCGCCGTGCCCGGCCTGTTCGCGCTCGAATCCGCGATGGACGAACTTGCGATCAAGCTCAAGATGGACCCGGTGCAATTCCGCCTCATCAACGAGCCGAAGGTCGACGAGAGCAGCAACCTGCCCTTCTCCTCGCGCCACATGGTGGAATGCCTCAAGACCGGCGCGGACAAATTCGGCTGGAGCAAACGCACGCCGGGCGTCGGCTCGATGACGCGCGACGGCAAAATTCTCGGCTGGGGCATGGCCGCCTGCTCGTGGCCTGCATTTCGGATGCCGACCGAAGCCGCAGTCGAACTGAAGTCGGACGGCACCGTGCGCGCCGTCTGCGCAACGCAGGATATCGGTACCGGCACCTACACCGTGATCGCCCAACTCGTCAGCGAGGAGACCGGCATCCCCCTCGACAGAATCGAGGTCGTGCTTGGCGACACCGATCTGCCGCCGGGTCCGTTCTCGGGTGGCTCCGCTGCCACAGCGTCTGTCATCCCGGCAGTGTTGCAGGCGGTGCGTCAGGCGAAGAAAGCCGCAATCGATCTTGCGATCAAAACCGAGAACTCGCCGCTTCTGAACCGCAAGGCGGGTGAAGTAGAATTCGTCGGCGGCGCGATTGGCGCAGGGAGCGAGCGGATCGCGTTCGATCGTGCCATCGAAATGGCAGGCTCTGCTTCCGTCTCCGGCCACGGCAAGAGTCCGGGCGGCTTCAATGATCCGCTGAAGAAGAAGTATTCGCTGCATTCCTTCGGCGCGCATTTCGTCGAGGTGAGCTGGCAGCCGGAGATCGCACGGCTCCGCGTCGAGCGTGTTGTCACCGTGATCGACGGCGGCCGCGTCATCAACCGCAAGACCGCCGCCAACCAGATCGAGGGCGCGGTGGTGATGGGCGTCGGCATGGCGCTGTTCGAGCACACCTGGTACGACCCGCGGAACGGCGCGCCGATCAACAGCAACCTCGCCGACTATGTGGTCGCGACCCACGCCGACTCACCGGAGATCGACGTCACCTTCCTCGATCACCCCGATACGATTTTCAACGAACTCGGGGCGCGCGGGTTGGGAGAAATCGGCCTCGCCGGCGTCGCCGCCGCCATCACCAATGCGACCTATCACGCCAGCGGCGTGCGCGTGCGCAAGCTGCCTGCGATGATCGAGGATCTGCTGGCTGTCTGATGATCTTCACCTCTCCCCGCCGGGGAGAGGTCGGATAGCCATAGCGCGTCGATAGCGCGCGCTGGCTATCCGGGTGAGGGGGATTCGATGCTTATTTTGAGCGCCGAGCCCCTCACCCCCAGCCCTCTCCCCGCAAGCGGGGAGAGGGAGTCAAACCTTTGCCCGCGGCGATTCCGCTGCTATATCCCTCTCCTATTGCTTACCTGCGCCCGTTCGCAGGAGTGAGCCACAGGAGAGCACTATGTCTGAAGATACGCCCGCACCCGGATTCCAGTTCGGCCTCGCCAACCTCAAAGCAGTCGAACACGCGGCGAAAGTCACCATCACCTTCCCCGACGGCGCCAAGCGCGAATTTCCCAAAGGCATCTCCGGCTTCGAGATCGCCAGGGGCATCTCGCCCTCGCTTGCCAAGCGCACCGTGGCCATGGCGCTCGACGGCGTCGTCTCCGACCTCGCCGATCCGATCGAGCAGGATGCCACGCTTGAACTCATCAACCGCGACGACCCGCGCGCACTGGAGCTGATCCGGCACGACTGCGCGCACGTGCTCGCCGAAGCCGTGCAGACGCTGTGGCCCGGCACGCAGGTGACGATCGGCCCCGTGATCGAGAACGGCTTCTATTACGACTTCTTCCGCAACGAGCCGTTCACGCCGGAAGACTTCGCCGCCATCGAGAAGAAGATGCGCGAGATCATTGCTCGCGATGCCCCCTTTACCAAGGAAGTGTGGACGCGCGACGACACCAAGAAAGTGTTCGCCGACAAGGGCGAGGCCTTCAAGGTCGAGCTCGTCGATGCGATCCCGGCGGACCAGTCGATCAAGATCTACAAGCAGGGCGAGTGGTTCGACCTATGCCGCGGCCCGCACATGACCTCAACCGGCAAGATCGGCAACGCCTTCAAGCTGATGAAGGTCGCGGGTGCATACTGGCGCGGCGACAGCAACAATCCGATGCTGACGCGCATCTACGGTACGGCGTTCGCCAACCAGCAGGCGCTCGACGCCTACCTCAAGCAGCTTGAGGAAGCCGAGAAGCGCGACCATCGTCGCTTGGGGCGCGAGATGGACCTCTTCCACTTCCAGGAGGAAGGCCCCGGCGTCGTGTTCTGGCACGCCAAGGGCTGGACGGTGTTCCAGGAGATCATCGCCTATATGCGCCGCCGCCTCGCCGCTGATTACGACGAGGTCAACGCGCCGCAGATGCTCGACAAGTCGCTGTGGGAGACCTCCGGGCACTGGGAGTGGTATCGCGAAAACATGTTCGCGGCGCAGTCCGCCGGCGACGAAGCCGAGGACAAGCGCTGGTTCGCGATCAAGCCGATGAACTGCCCCGGCCATGTCCTGATCTTCAAGCACGGGCTGAAGAGCTATCGCGAACTGCCGATCCGCCTTGCCGAGTTCGGCGTCGTGCATCGCTATGAGCCGTCAGGCGCGATGCACGGTCTGATGCGCGTGCGCGGCTTCACGCAGGACGATGCGCACATCTTCTGCACCGAGCAGCAGCTCGCCGAGGAATGCCTCAAGATCAACGACCTGATCCTCTCGACCTACGCCGATTTCGGCTTCGAAGGCGAGCTCACGGTCAAGCTCTCCACCCGCCCCGACAAGCGCGTCGGCTCGGATGCCGCGTGGGATCACGCCGAGAGCGTGATGACGACCGTGCTGGAGCAGATCAAGGCAAAGTCCGGCAATCGCATCACCACCTCGATCAATCCCGGTGAAGGCGCCTTCTACGGGCCGAAATTCGAATACGTGCTGCGCGACGCCATCGGCCGCGAATGGCAGTGCGGCACCACGCAGGTCGACTTCAACCTGCCGGAGCGGTTCGGCGCGTTCTACATCGACGAGCATTCCAACAAGGTCGCGCCGGTGATGGTCCATCGCGCGATCTGCGGCTCGCTCGAGCGTTTTGCCGGCATCCTGATCGAGCATTATGCCGGGCACTTCCCGCTCTGGCTCGCGCCGGTGCAGGCCGTTATCACCACCATCACGTCGGATGGTGACGATTACGCTCGCGAGGTGTTCGAGGCCTGCCGTGCCGCGGGGTTGCGTGTCGATATCGATCTTCGCAACGAGAAGATCAACTACAAGGTGCGCGAACATTCGCTGGCAAAGGTCCCCGCCCTGCTCGTCGTTGGCAAGAAGGAAGCCGAGACGCGCGCGGTCTCGATCCGCCGCCTCGGCAAGGAAGGCTCGAGCGTGGTGCCGCTCGATGAAGCGCTGAAGGCCCTCACCACGGAAGCAATTCCGCCGGACGTGAAGCGCGTGAAGGGCCTTGCTTAGGGCAATTCCATGATGAAATCGTCGTGCCCGGCTTTATGCCGGGCATCCACGTCTTATCTTGGTTTTGTCACGCGAAAACGTGGATGGCCGGGACAAGCCCGGCCATGACGAAACACATATTCTGGATGCCGTGAATGCCCGACGCACTTGAACTTTTGAAAACCCGCCGTTCGCTCAAGCCCATGGAGATGACGGGCCCCGGCCCCAATGCCGCCGAACTCGACACCATTCTCACCATCGGCTCACGCGTGCCAGATCACGGCAAGCTGTCGCCCTGGCGCTTTATCGTATTCGAGGGCGACGGCCGCGATCGCGCGGGCGAAATTTTCGCAAAACTGTTCGCGCAGAAGAATCCGAAGGCGACGCCGGACCAGGTCGACAAGGAACGTACGCGGTTCTCGCAGGCCCCGCTCGTGATCGCGGTTGTGAGCAAGACTGTCGAGCACTTCAAGGTGCCCGCGTGGGAGCAGGAATTGTCGGCCGGCGCGAGCGCGATGAACATCGTTCACGCCGCGACTGCGCTCGGCTACGTCTGCGACTGGGTCACGGGCTGGATGGCCTTCGACCGCGATGCGATGGATGCGCTTGGCCTTGCGCCGAATGAAAAGATCGCGGGCTTCATCCATATCGGCAAGCCGACACGGACGATCGAGGATCGCCCGCGTCCACCGCTCGATCAGATCGTCACGCGGTTCTAAGGCAGAGTTGCTTGGAAGATGCATTGCCGGGTCAGCCCGGCAATGACAGGTCTCGAAGCAGGAATGACGAATCTGCTTCCCCTCAGCGGATCAGCACTTCGACTTCACCGTCGACCCCGTTCTTCACCTCGAAGTCGCGCTCGAACACCTTGCCTTCGTTCTTGGCGATGGCGCGATATTCGCCCTCGGCAAGCATCACGCGCGGAAACGCACCGGTCGATTCCTTGATGACGTCGCCTGCAGGCGTAATCACCGACCACGAGGTGTTGGCGAGCGCTTCGCCGCCCTTCTCGCCGACAAGCTTCAGCGTGATCACCGCGGCGCGGTGCGTGACGACGACGTCGGTGAGCTTCGCCGCCTGCACGCGAATGTCGGAGCGGACGATGGAGTTGGCGTCGCCGTAGTTCGAAACGAGATAATAAATTCCGGCCGGCAGCATCAGCACGTCGCCCGCGGGGATGTTCTGCGCGATCGGCGCGCGGTCGCCGGTGCCGATCTCGAACTGGCTGCCCTTGTAGACCGAGAACACGATCTGGCCTTGCGGGATTTTGGACGTGCCGACACGCCCCTCGATCCGCAATCCGCCCGCGGGAAGTTCGAACGTCTCGCGTGCCGTCTCATCCTGCTTCACGGTCAGCGAATGCACGTCGCTGACAAGACCAAGGCTCGCATGCACGACATAACCACCCGGTGGCAGCGGTATCGTCGGACCCGCGGCATGCTCCTCGCGGACGAGTTGCATCGCGCCGTTGAGACTCGGCTTGTCGGAATAGATCCGCCAGACCAGTCCGCCATTGATCACCGGCAGATCCTTGCCGAAGCGGGCCGACAGAGCGAGCGATCCTTGCGGCGCGGCCTGTGCCGACGGCGGCGGGATGAGCGGCGGCTGCACAAGCTGCGCCGGAAGATCCGGCGGCACGGGAAGTGCGGACGGCGGTGCGAGGCTGATCGCGGGGCTGGATGGCTCGGCCTCGGGAATACTCGCCGGCGGAACCGGCGCCGGATTGTCACCGGGGAACTGGGCATGGGCAGGCGCGCCGAGCAGCATTCCGGCCAGCACGACAGGCAGGCAGGCGCGCCCCACGCGCGCGCCAAGACCCCTCATGCATCCTGCGACAGGACTGCCATGCCGGATTGTCATCATGGCGTTAGCTTCTTCCCCGAAAAGGCGGCAAATTCAAGCCTCTTGGGCCACCGGCGGCCCTCGCCTTCCTGCGGTTGCGAACATATCTGGATAAAACGTCCCGCTTCAGTCACATTCCGGCAATATCCCCCGTTTGCCTGCGGACGAACCAGCCTGCGGGCGTGTGGATGCGTGTCCCCAAGCTGGCAGGCAACGGCAATCATCGGGAGATTTGAGCGTTGCTCGAAGTTCTGAAAGGAATCAGCGACAGGCTCGTGCCCGAGGAGAAAAGCGAGCCTGCTGCTCCCTCTCCCCGGCCGCGGCCAAAGATCGGCCTCGCGCTCGGCGGCGGTGCCGCGCGCGGTTTCGCCCATATCGGAATTCTCCGCACCCTGCTCGCCAACAACATCGTGCCGGACATCATCGCCGGCACCTCGATCGGAGCGGTGGTCGGCGGCTCCTACGCAGCCGGGCATCTCGACGCTCTCGAAGAATGGGCGCGCCATCTCGGCCCGCGCAGCGTGTTCGGCTATCTTGATCTTCGTCTCAACGGCTCGGGCCTGATCGGCGGCGACAAGCTCGCCGCGCAGCTCAGCGCGACCTTCGGCCACACCAGCATCGAGTCGCTGCCGCTGAAATATGCGGCCGTCGCCACCGAGGTGAAGACCGGTCACGAAATCTGGCTCACGCATGGACGACTCGTCGATGCGATGCGTGCCTCCTACGCGCTGCCGGGCATTTTCGCATCCGTGCTGATCGGTGACCGCTGGCTCGTCGATGGCGCGCTCGTCAATCCGGTGCCAGTGTCGGCGGCGCGGGCACTCGGTGCGGAAATCGTGATCGCCTGCAACGTCTCCACCGATATCACCGGCCACGGCACCATCATCTCGCATGGCACGCCGGAGGAGCAGCAGGAGTCCGAGCCTGCGCCGGAAAAGAAGCGGTTCGGATTCTTCTCCGCCGAGCGGACGATGAAGCGCGAATTCTTCGGCACGCCGGACCGCCCCGGCATTTCCACCGTGATGGTGGATGCTTTCAACATCATGCAGGATCGCATTACGCGCGCACGCCTCGCGGGCGATCCGCCGGACGTGCTGATCTCGCCGCGCGTCGGGCGGATCGGCTGGTTCGATTTCCATCGCGCGGAGGAATGTATCGCACTCGGCGCGCGTGCAGCCGAGCGCGCCGTCGAATCGGTTCAGGACGCCATCACCATGCTGGCGCCGGATGCGGCTATCGCCCCGGCGGACGTCAGCGTGCCGCCCGGCACCGCGCAGACATGAATCGCAACATGAGGCGCGCCCAAGGGCGCAGCCTCATGCCAAGGGCAAAGCCTCATGCGATGGATCGTCAGGCGGTCTTGATGTAGTCGCGCAGCACTTCCTGCTCGTGCTCGAACTCCTTGACGCGCCACTTCACGATATCGCCGATCGAGATCAGGCCGACGACGCGATCGTTCTCCACCACCGGCAGATGGCGGAATTTGCCGTTCGTCATCTTTTCCATGATCGAGGCGGCGGTATCGGCGCGCCTGCAGGTCACGACCTTGCGCGTCATCACATCACCGACCGGCTCCTGGAGTGCCTCTGCGCCGCGCTTGGCGAGGACGCGCACGACGTCACGCTCGGACAGGATGCCTTCGATGTGGTGGTCTTTCATCACCAGGACTGCGCCGATATGCCGCGAGCTCAAAAGTGCGATGGCCTCGGAGAGAGTCGCATCCGAGTGGATGCTGATGACCTCGAACCCCTTGGTACCGAGAACTGCCTGAACCGTCATCGTCAGCGCCTCCTTATCTATGCGATCGCATTCTGGTACGCGCGATCTTGCCACCAGTCAGACCAACCCGCCGAGCCGCGATTTGGTTGCATCACCGGCGAGGAGTCTTCCGGTCTCGATTGTGAAATGATGGATCAATGCGGCTGCCACCGCAAGGGAAAGAAAATCAGACGTCGCGCGACGGCGGGTTTTCGCCTGAAGGAAACTCGGCGGACGATAAGTTTGCCGAATCGGCGTTGGCGCGCGGGACGGGATCGAACAGCGAGAACAGCAGAAGTCCCGCAAGGAACCCGCCGACATGCGCTTGCCATGCGATACTTTGTTGCGACTCCAGGCCGATTTCAATCGCGCCGAGGCCGGTCATGAGGTCGAGCACGAACCAGATTCCGAGAAAGGCGAGCACGCGGCCGTTGCGTAGCGCCTGCGACAGGGGCAACGCCGGAATGCGTGCAGCCTCATCGGCATCGTGGCTGCGACCAAATGACAGGAAGCTGCCGCGCTGAAACGCAAAGCGCAGCGACGCCGCCATGGTGCCGGACACCGCGGCCGACGCGCCGATCATCGGCGCGAGTTCGCCGACATGCGTCAGCAGATGCACGATCGCACCCGCAATCGAGGCCACAGCGAAGAACAGGAAGAACCGCATGCCACCGAAGCGACGCGCCACCGCGCTGCCAAACGGCAGCATCCACAGCATGTTGAAACCGATATGGGTGAGATCGGCATGCAGCAGCGAATAGGTGACGAAGCTCCAGACCCCGGCGCCGATCCCGCCCGGAATCTGCTCGGCCATTAGCGTCGCCTCGTAGCGCGCGGGCACGAAGCCGAACGTCCAGATAATTTCCTGATCGATCTCGGCCGGCAGCAAGGCACGCAGCGCGTGAATCCCGAACAGAACGACCAGCAGAAGCGTCATCGGACGCGGCAGCGTCAAAATCGGTTCACGGGTGCGTTCGGGGGGTGCCAGCAATGATTTTGACCTGGTTCGCCCGGATCGCGAGGGACCAAGGCCAGTCCTTCAGATACGGGTTCTGGGTCCTAGCGCAAGCAATGAATGCGGCGGAAGGGCGAAAAAGCGAGCCGGGAACGAAAAAGGGGAGAACCTGACCGGTTCTCCCCTGATCGGCGACAGCCATTTGCGAAGGAAATTCCCCACCCCTTCCCGCACATTGGCCGATCTGCGACAGCCACCCGTTATTCAACTTGGTCTTCAACTTGAGGTCTGGAACTGCGGCGCTTCTGGAGAAAGTCGCCGCCGCCCGTGGAGTAAATCCATACTAGCCAGCATCCGGGAACGCTCAACTTCATAGTTAAATTAATCTTAACGCGACAAATATGGGCCTAAACTGGCCCGATCCGCCTTTCGGCATGGACGGTGCAACGATCCTTGCGCACTACTGCAAAAGGGCCGCGCGGCGTGCGGGTGCGAGACAGACCTGTCCCGCCCCTGGACCCGGCGGATGGGTTGGACCGTGAAGCATCCATCAAATCAGGAATTCTTCGCTTATTGGGACAAGGCGCGGGGGCACGCCGCCGCACCCGACCGCAACACCCTTGCCCCTGAGCCGATCCGCCACCTGCTCAGCGACATCTTCGTCCTCGCTTACGAGCCCTGGGCCGGATACCCGTTCCGCATCGCAGGCACCCGCCTTTGTGCGCGGCTCGGCCGCGACGTGAAGGGCGAAAGCTTCACCGCCCTTTTCACCGGCGAGGCCCATCGGGAGATGGAGGATCTGGTCGGCATCGTGGCCGAAGAAACACTGCCGACCGTGGCAGGCGTCACCGCGATGACGAGCGATGGCGGCCTCTTGCCCCTCGAACTTCTGCTGCTGCCTTTTTCTCCCCGCGCCCATACCCCGCTCAGCCTCACCGGCCAGATCGTGGCGCTGGGCGATGTAACGGGAACGCTGTCGCAGTTCAGCCTCACCTCCTGGCGGCATATCCAGCCGGACCCCGGTCCACGCGGCCCCCGCATCCTGCGAAAGATCGAAATCGCGCGCGGCCTCCTGGTCTATGAGGGACTGCGCTAGGCTCCGATTGTCGCTCGACCTGCGCCAAAAGCGATGGTTAGCGCGCTCTTATCGCACCCCAGGAGACGATAACTCCGCATTAATGCGAAACCATTGATTTCGTTAAAGTCGATGCGCCCAGACGGGTCCTTTGTGCGCCAGATGTTTTCGATGCGTTCCCTACGGAAGCCCGTTAAAATCGGGCTTTCCCGGCTCATGGAAACGATCGTTGAAGAGCATCCCTCGCCGTCCTCGTTGGCCCGTTTCCGGCGGTGATCGGAAAGCCCTCGCCAAGGCAATCCGCGAGGCCGATCACGCCTACTCGGTTAACAAGCTGAAGGCCGCCGAGGCGCGCAGCGCCGCCGCCCGCTTCGAGTGCGACGCATGGCACGCGCAGATATTCCAAGGCGGACCGATGTACCCCTCCCCGACCATGGAGGATGCCATCACGGCGGGTTACACGGGCGTCGACCTACAGTGCAAGCAATGCGGGACCACCAAGACAATCGACCTGGCGGCTATCCGAAGGCCACCGGACATGCCCATCGCCTCACTGGATGACACCGGCATAAGTTGCAAGACCTGCGGCCCGCAGCGATGGAAGCTTCGCGCGCGCCTGCTCGGCCTGCGCATGCCCTATAAGGCGACCCCTTAAACGCAAAAAAGGCCCCGCCGCCCTCAACGAGGGACAGCGGGGCCAGTCTAGGGAGGGGGCCTTTCGGCCCTACGTCAGCGGAGGCATCCGACGACGTTCGTTACGGCGCGCGGGCGGCGCGCCGATTTCAGTCTGCCGGCATCACGTAAGCGTAGACACGGCCGCGCGGATAAACCGCCTCGGCCACGCGCCGGTTGTGGTTGCCGGAAATGATGATGGGGTTGCCGTGAGCATCGACGCCGCTCACCACGCCAACATGACCGCCGCGGCGGCCGCGCGACATCACGGCGATCGCGCCGACCTGCGGGCCAGAGATGCGGCGCCCATAGCTCGCAAACGAGCGCGCCATATCAGATCCTGTGCCGCGGTATCCGGTCCGCTCGAGAACGTAGTTCATGAAGCGCGCGCACCAGAGATTGCGCCGGCCGTAGATCGCACCGTTGCCGATCTGGGTGCGGGCGTAAGCGACTATGCCGCCGCCACCGAATGACGTCGCGACGACGCGCCGATCGGGGACGCCCCGACGATCACTGCGGCTCGTGTTAATTTTCTCGACGGAAAAAGAGGTGCTGCCGCACACCGGATGCAGGACGGTGCCTGTCTCGACGCAGTGATTGACGGGCTGAGCCCGGTAATGCCGCGGGCGAGCTTCAGCAGTCGCGGAGACGCAGGCAAGCGCGAGCGCCGCCACCATAACGGTGCGGATCATGGGAGGTCCTTCGGTTGTTGGAGGGATGCGGAGGATTACCGCAGACGGCTTTCGTCGCGGATCAGTTCGAGCGCGACCTTGCAGGCCGTTAGGCTTGCCTCGATCTTTTCCAGCAGCTTGGTTTGCCGGCGCATATGCTCGGAAATTTCCGACAAATCCTCGATCGCGTCGTGCGCGGGCGCGATAAGCAGCCATTGCGGAACGGCTTCGGTTCGACTGTCCCGCACCCCGCGTGTGGCGGCAGTCCAGATGCCGTAGAACACGGCAGCCGCAACAGCGAACTGAACGATGATGAACGGCCCGAGGGCTTCAAACGCCTGCTTAGCCACCGCGTCCATGATGACCCCTCATCGCCAGTGCCCGGTAGATCGAGATCAGTTCGATCCATGTGAAAACAAAGTAGACCGGCGCACCGAGTGACGTGAGGTCATCGGGCGAAACCACGATCAGGCTGAGGAACATCTGCGACCAGATCAGCGCACCGATCGCTGCGCCTGCAGAGCGCATCCATGGCCCGACAGTTCGCCAATGCCCATTCGCGATAAGTGCAGCGACCCGGATCGCTCCTACGGCGATGAAGAAGGCTGCGATAAAATCACCTGACATACATCGCAGCAAATCATCAAGCGCACGATAGTCGCCGGGCACCGGCGCTGCGATAATCTGCAGGCCGATCCCGATCATGATCGATGCGGTTGCGACCTCGGAAATACGATTATCGAAGTGCCGCAAGATATCCCGGAGTGAACAGGTCATTTGCGCAATGCTCCCGTCACGATTTTCGCCACGCTCTCCGCGCCGCGCTTACCGAAGTAGAAGGCGACCACGAGATTTGCTGTGGTCTCGATCCAGCCACCAAGCGGATCGGTCGAACCCAGCCCGAGCACCTTGTCCCAGACAAGCAGCTTGGCGATGTAGATCGCCACGGCGTAGCCCATGATCTTCTCGGGTTCGTAGAAACGCCCGACGGTCGCAATTCTGATCTGCGCCTGCGCCTCGATTTCCGCGCGCTGCACCTCGAGCTCACGCTGCGCAAGGTCGGCTGCAATGCGATCCTTGTCGTTTCCGGCCGCGAGCTTGGCCTTGTAGCCATCGATTACGCCGTTGACGATTGGCCCGGACAGCAGCGACGCAAGCCACGACAGGATGGCGGTCATGTCCGCCATCCTCGCTTTTTCGCCAGTGCATAGAAGCCTTCGACAACCGCGGCGATCGCAAAGCCGATAGCCGCCGCGATGTCAGGATCGTTTGCGATCTGGTCGGCAATATCCTGCGGGATCAATGCGCGAATGACCAGGTAGCCGACCACATAGCGCAGCAGGATGCGGGAGATCGGCCCGATCATTTCTGCGCCGCCTCGACAATGGCCTTCGCCTTGGCGCGCAGCTTCTCGGCTTCCGCCTGCGCGCCGTTCACGATGACCTTGAGGCGGGTCCATGTGTAGATCGACGCGACGTAGCCGCCAACGAAGAGAGCGATGCTGAAGGTGATTTGAAGTCCACTCATGCTTGGTTCCTCCTGAAGATGTTCGCGATCGCCATGAAAAAAGCCGCCCAGACGGACGGCTTGGTGTCGTTCTCAATCACCGGCGCCGCCGGCGGCTTCGTGACCGGCGGGGCGAGCTCGATCTTCACACCCTGCAGGATGCCGGTGATGCGCACGAGTTGCGCTTGTCGCTCGGCAAGCCCATTTGTCCCGCCATTCCACGCCTTGACGCAGCCGAGGAAGTCGCCAGCGTCTGCGTAGCGGTTCATCCCCTTCCAATCCCAAAATGCTGCGGCGATATCCGGCTGCAGCGCGGCCTCGCAGGCCCGCTCCGGGCTCGAGACAAGATCAACGCCGATACGCCGGCCGATCTGATCGTAGCCATCCCGCCCCGTGATTTGCGGACCACCGCGGCCGATATAGCGTGAGCCGTCCGACGTGCCGGGCCGGTTACCCATCCGGTTGCCATAGATGTCGTCGAACGCCTTTTTCTGCCAGCCCGGCGCGGTGCCGTACTTGGCCTGCACAGCCGCTGCCGATGAAAATCGGTTATCCCACACCTGCGCCATTCGTGCCGCCGTGTAGTTGATGTTCTCCGTCAGGCCCTTCAGCGCGAAGCCCGATGTCTCCGCGTGAAGGTTGGCGAACAGATAGGCAAGGCGCTGGCGCGTTCCATCAACGCCGACGGCAGAGAGAACATCCTGCTTTTCGACGAATGCCTGCAGGATGTCTCCCGAGGCGCGCGGAAAGATTTTTTCCATGACATCGATCGGCACGCGAAAGAACTCGCGCGCCGGCGTGGCCGTGTTGGTCATCGATTTCTCCATGTGCAGCAAAGTGAGCGCGCGCCCGCACAATCGGGCGTGGCGCTAATTGTTGGATCGATTGTCCGATCCAACGTCCCCTTCGGGGTGTTTCAGGTCGAGCCGCGTGCGATACCCGCTGCCACGTACCAGCGTGTGCTCGACGCCCTCAATCTTGTAGGTGCCATCTATGCCGTGTCGGGCACCGATAACGGTGCAAGAACCTTCCGGCTGCGCCGCCGGATTGCCGACGATGGTCACCGAGCCGCCGCCGCGCTCCCGCTCCGATGAACGCTGGTTCTGCGTCGCGGCCTCCTGCGCTTCACCATCGTCCGCACGGGTGATGCGGTGCGTATGTGTCGCGGAAGAAGACGGCCCTTGCGGCTGGATTTCGATGATCTTCTCCATCCACTTCGCTTTGTTAGGGTCGTAGAAGCGCGCCCGAGCGCGCTCAAAGCGCGGACGCGCGAGCACCGGCGAGATATCCCAATCAATCAGGTTGTCGCCCCAGAGCGCTGTAATGCCCGTCAGCGCCGCCCCTGAGACGGCCAGACCGGCATTCTTCGGGTACATAATCCCGACCGTGCCGTGGATTTTAAACTGCGCGCCGATCTCGTTCGCGATCCGCTGTCCGAGGTGAATGAAGCTCTCGGTCCCGGCCGACCAATACGGGCGCTGTATCGACCCGACAGAGCCGTGCGCCTTAAAGGTGAGCCCTGCTTTCCCCGCGGCCTCGCTCATGAAGTCCTGAAGCGATGCATCGTCCTTGTGAAATTCGAGGGGTTCTTTCGCCTTCCCCTTCGGATCGAAGCCTTTCGCCGTGATTGTCATCGTTCGGCCGCCGCCGTGCGTGCCGGCCGAGCGGATCGTGTCGATGATGCCGTCGAACACTAAGCCAACGCCGCTGATGTCCCAGCCTAGGTTGAGGGTCATCGGATCGCCGACGCCGGGCATCAGCAAGCATCCGTCACTGTCGTCGAGCGTCACTGAAGCTGCGTCAGAGGTCGTTCCGGCCTTGTCCGTGACCGTCAGGCTTTCTAGGCGCTGGTTGAAGCTTTCGCTGACGGCATTTCCGCCGACAAAGGCCTGAAAGATCGCTTGGGGCATCCAGTCAATCCCACAGCTTCACGACAGGAACGGCGGCCGGCGACGACGGCGTGTCTATCGGTATCGAAATCGACGTCCCGTTCGGAATGACCGGGCCAAGACCGGCCAAGCCCGGGTTCATGTCGAGCACGCGCTCGATCAGCCCGGGCGTCTTCCGGCGAAAGCGCTGCCAGAGGATCTGGTCGAGCATCATGTCGCCGACGACGATGTACGTCTCAATGCTCATGTGAAGATGCTCAGCAGCGCGTTGAAGATGCCGTCAGCACTCGGACCGTCCGCACGCTTCAAGGTGATGTCGAATTCGATCACCTTTCCGACGCCGTCGGACGCGATGTAGGAGGACCTTTCCACAACGCGCTCGATAACGACCCAGCCCATCGGTATGCCATCGCCGCGCATGAAGAACTGCGATGCCCCAGATCGGCGCATTGCATGAAGGACACTCAGTTCGTCCATCCCGCCGAACCGCTTCGGAAATAGCTTGCCGCGGATCGTCCACGTCTCGGCAGCCTCGCCGACGAACTCGAGCGTCGGCATTTTGCCGAGCACCTCATGCGAGGCGAACGAGGCGCCGGCCTCGTGTTCGGTTTCGTGCATGTTGAAGGGAGCGACGGTGAACTGCGTCGCACCAAGCTGGCAGAGCATGCTGGCCTACCCCGTCGTTCCGAAACCGTAGTCGGCATGCATCGCGTGCTTGCTGCCGCTGAGGCCGCCTTGTCGCTGCGCAGGCGGGTTGCTGATGTTCGGCGTGATCGTCGGGCTGACGCTGAAGCCCAGCATCCCGGTCCACCGCTGCACAGCCGCCGCGATCGTTGCATCGACCCGGCTTAACTCCGCTTCGAGAGCGCTCTTGAAAGCCTCTCCCGTCTTCTGGCCTGCACCGGCGGCCTTCACGGAGCCATCGAGGAAATCGACAGGCTTGGCCCCGCCGCCCCAGATATCCGACCCCTTGCCAGTCGGCAGCGTCTCGCCCGTCATCCACGGGTTCATGCCGCTGCTGTAGGCGGCCTTCGCCCGGCTCGCCGATGCCGCCCTGCTCGAGGCATCCCCGCCACCGCGGGAATTGTCGCCGGTGAAACCGTTCACCAGCTCATAGAGCCCCCAAGCAAGGCCGATCGGGCCAAGCACCCGCTTTAGGCCGAACTTGGCGGCAGCGCCGAGCGCGCCACTCCCTGCTGCCGCAGCGCCTGCACCGCCAGCTGCTGGCTTCGTGAACCACCGGTAGAGGCCGCGCAACCCAAGGGCCGTACCGATACCTCCACCAACCGCAGCGGCTCCGGTCCCAAGCGCCGCGCCGGTCGCAAGCTTCGGATTGTCGGCGAGCTTCTGCGTCAGGTTGCCGATGGCATCGGCCAGCGAGTTGAGGCCGCTCACGGCCGACTTCATACCGCCCTCGCCGGCGACGCTGACAAAATTGAGAAGCGACGACGTCAAACCTTGGAGCGCAACGAACGGGTCTTTCCCGCGAAGCGCTTGGGCAGCATCGAGCCCCGGTGCCTTCTCGTACTGCTCCGACTTCCCCTGATACTGCTGCCGCTGTGTGATCATCTTCGTGAAGAGATCGGACACCATCTGGTTGCTAAAAATCTCGTTCATCACCTTCGTGACGGCGGGGACGTCGTCGGGGTCGATCCCTTTCTTCTTCAGCGCCGGGATCAGATTTTCCCAAGCGAACTTGTCGGGATCGGTCATGATCTTGCGGCTATCGATCCAGCCCCTGCCATTACGCAGCCCGTACCGGCTCTGCGCCGCCTTCGCCTTCTTCGTGGCGCGATCGCCGATGATTTGGGCAACCTCTGATCCAAGCGCCGTGCCGAGCCGCGCAGCGCCCATGTCGCCCTGCAGGCCTGGCGCCGTCGCCATCAGGAAACGATTGGACAGCCCCGGGCCCGCGGACTTCGACTTCTGCGCGATCAGCTTCAGATCGGCCATATTCAGGTCGACGCCCTCGACGCCGAGCGCCTTGAGGTATCCGTGAAACAGTTCTCGCACTTCGCCCGGGTCAAGATTTTTCCCGAGGGTATCGAGTGCGCTGAAGAATTTCGCGCTCTCTTTCAAGGCTTCGTCCTTACCCTTGAGGCTCTGCAGAACGACCAGCCCGCGGGCGAGCGTGTCACCCATCTCGACGGCCTTATCTACCGAACGCATCGACGTCGCCGTTTCGCGCAAGCTCTGATGCATGCTCTCCATGCTGACGGATGGATACCGACCAGACAGTCCGAGCGCGGTTGCCTTCAGGCGGGCGCTTTCCGTCGGCGACAAGCCAGCGAGATAGTCGCGCGCGCCTTCGCGAACATTGCCGGCGGTTGCCTCAACGCCTGCGCGGCCGGCGCGATATGCGCCATAGGTGAGGCTGCCGCCGGTCATGTAGCCGACGCCGTTGCGAACGCTTCGGCGGAACGTGCTGGCGGCCCGCTCGCGCACCGCCTGAAGCCGATGCGTTTCGTGCCTCACAGCGCGCAAATCGCGAACGGTCGCGTCGCGCCAGATCCTCAGAGCCCCGAGCTGGTCGGATGCCTTCATCCCGCGGACAGCGCGCTGAAGCGCGTCGAAGTCCTTTGTGATGGCCCGGATTTCGCGACTGGTCAGGTTGAAGCTGGAGAACGTCTTCCGAAGGTCGACGAACTCCAAGCCCTTTGCGGCCTTCTGCGCCCGCTCAAGAGAACCGGCGAGGCCGTCGAACTTCTTCGACGTGCCGCCGCTTCCCAGCTTCTTCTCGGCCGCGGCCACGCCCTTCAGCGCGGCGCCGACGCCCTTTGCGGGGCCGCTGACCCGGTCGATCAGCGAAATGATGAGGCTGCTCGTCAGACTACCCATTCTTCGACCTCAACCCCAGAAGCGCGGCACCGCATTCGTACCAGCGCAACAACGACCACCAATCCTCGGCCAACAACCAAGGAATATTCGCGCCGCCTAATCCTGCGGCTGCGATGCTGACGTAGTGCTGCCAGCGGCGGATGTCTGCTCGATCTCCGCTCGCAAGCTTCGGGGCAAAAAATCGTTCACCGCCTTTTCGACCTCCGCATCGTCATCGGCATCAAGGGCTGCGAGGACAGCATCAGGCACGTCGAAAATCGGCAGCGATGGCTTGAGCCCGTTGGCCGCCGCGTCGACGAACTGCCGAACCTCATCAGCGGTCATGCGGCGGATCGTAATCTGGTCATAGACCTGGCCGCCATAGGTGATCGGCCACTCAAGCGGGACCGATCGGAAGCGCCTCGCCTCTTCGACAAACCGCGGCGGATCGATCTGCGGCGCTGCGGCGGCTTCGCTCGAAGCCGCCGCCTCTTTCACACTCTCAGCATTTTCCATTTTCTTACCTCCCGATGCCAACGCTCACTGGCCGCCGCCGATGCGGAGAATGTTGCGGACGTCGGCGTTCTGCGAAACGCCATCGACGCGCCAGTCGGAGTTGAAGAAGTCGTAAAAATACTTCTCCTTGCCGTCGTAATAGACCTGATAGCGCAGAATTTCTGAGATTGCGTGATCATGGCCAAGAAGATCGCCGCGCTGGTATTCATCACCCTCGATCTTGGTCAAGCGGCCGTACATGATCGACTTGAGCTCAATCACGCGACCGCCCTGCTTGTCGCGCAATGCGCCGTAGTAGGTGTATGGCCGGCTGCCAGCCGCGCCCAACCCAAACTGGCTCATGGTCTGCGGATCATAGCCAGCAAGCTTGAAGGTCGCCTCAAGCGGCGACAGGCCTAGCCCGCCCACCGAGATTTCACCGATCGCGCCACCCGCAAAATGGGTTGACGTTTTTTCCTCAAGTGTCGGCAGCTTGATGGTCAGCAGGTTCACATGCTTGCCGTTGTCCGGACCATCGTCGCCAACAAACAGGGCGCCGGCTTCGTGAATGATAAGCATAGGTATTGCTCCAAGTGTTAGAGGTTAGCGGCCCGCAAGCCAGCCGCTGTTAAGCGACCAGCGAGTTTGCCTGCGTGATGAGGGTGTCGAGCATTTCCTCGAGCGCTGGGCGGTACCGGCGACTGTCGATCGTCAGATGGCGCAGCACCGGCGGTTCTTCCGCTCGGAAGAAGATACGCAGCCTGCCGAGGCGCAGGTTCTCGGGCGAGTTCTTGTCCTTCTCGAAGCCGACGCGGAAGCCGAGGATGTGCTCGTTCGCCTTCAGATCGGACATGAAATTCGTCATGTCGTTCTCCAGCGCCTGCACCGCGTGCGGCGTGATGTTGGACACGCCGAGCCGCTTGCGAAGCGACTTCAACAGCGAGAGGTGGATGAAGTCGCGCATGCGGGTGACGTTATAAAACTGCCACAGCGGATCGATGCCGGCGTTATCGGTGCCGACGAAGTTGAAGCCGGCCTCCGCAATCGCGGTCTCGACACCGAGTTCACCACGAAGGACAACGCCGATGTTCTGCGCGAGCATTTCCTGCGCATCGTTGGCGCCGTCGGTCAGGCTGAACGCGTCATACCGACGGAGGCCGACGATGCCGTGAACGGGCTGGTTGGCCCACGAGTGAGACGGAACGCCGGCGCCGAGCTTGAAGTCGCAGCGCACGCCGATGCCGATGACCGACGCCGCGGCATCGATTTCCGTCGTGTCCGTGCCGTCGCTGACCTTGAGGTAATTGTCGACCGGAATGAGACGGTCGGAATTGATCGTCTCGCGCCAATCGAGAGCATCCTGTTTCGTGGTACCGGGCCCGCCGACGACAGCGTGTGCGAGCAGCGCCGAGCAGATCGCGGGAAGAACCGCGCAGATCGGGTTCGCTTCCGCCACGTCGTCCTCGTCACGCGTGAAGATGCCGGTATAGCCGGGAAAGCCGAGGATGCGGGGGATCACGCCGAGGACCTGCCCCGCGCGCAGCAGCGCGTACAGTCCGGTGCCGGCCGCCTGGTTGCCGATGATGTTCGTCATCGTCGCCGCATCGTTGGCGCCCTTGGCGACGCGGACGGCCACGATCCGCGCGGCAAGCTGAAAGTCAGCAAGCTGCGCATTGATGATCGAGACGGCCTTGAAGAGGTCGCCGGTACCGAGCGCGGTGAGATAGGTCTGATCGCTCGAATTGAACTCAACCAGTCCGTTGAGCGGGAACACCGCAGCGTCGGCGTCTTCCGACGGCAGAACGAGGCCCACCGGTGAGAGGTCGGACGGGACAACCGGACGCGGTTCGTTGTTGTCTCGGACAAACGTGATGCCAAAAGTCGGTTCGGTCATAGGCTTTCTCCAAGCAAAAAGGCCGCCCTTGCGGACGGCCTTTGGTGAATGTGGGTTGTTCGTCGCGCGTGGCTGCTACGCAGTCACCGCGTACTCAAAAATTTGATCGGTCAACGTATCCGCCGCTTCCGGCGTGATAGCGAGCGCGGGTGCGAGCGCAGCCGTGCAGGCCGCGACAAACGGATGATTGCGGCGAAACTCCGTGGCGAATTCCCACGCATCCTTGATGTCCTGATCACCGCTGTTCGCGACGAAGCCTTCGATGGCCTCGCGAAGCCCGAAGTGGTTGAGCGACCTTCGCAATTGCCACGGCGTGCATGAAAGAACCGGAGGCGGTGCGGCTGGTGGATCGCTGATCGTGTGCGCCACCGGATCGTAGACCTTCCCGGTGTAGGCATCGGGCTCGACGGGATCGGAACTGCTGTCATCGAACTCGACAACCTTCATCCCGCCTTGCGGAAAGAGCATCGACGGATCGCGCGACGTGGCCTGCACGATCCAGTCTTCGCCGCTCGGCGCTACCGTCATCTTGAGGGTGTTGGCTTGGAACGCGGCTTCCTTGTAGCCGTACCATCCACTGCCGTCGCTCGGGTCTGAGGCACGCTTGGTGAACATGACGCCCGGAGGAAAGTTCTCTGGGAAAGGATCGGGGATGAATGCGAACCACTCGCCGTGGTCCTCTACGAAAGAAAGGCTCATGGCGTGGTCCTTACGCGAATGCCGATGTCACCCACCCGGAGGCGGGGGTGTAGTATTGGAGGTAGCGGAAGCGAACCTTAGAATAGACATTGTTCAGCCCGTCACCAGTCGCCGAGAAGCCAGTTACCGCAGCCCCACTAAACGGCTCTGAAACCGATGTCGCGAAGTCGTTCGCAGTTTTATCGCCCGCATACGCCAACCGCAGTTGCGTCACGCGGTCAGTTGGTGGTGACGCGAGAGCTTGGATCGCTTCCTTCACCCGCGCGGCGTTCATGGGTTTGGCCGTATTGACGCCAGCCTGCGCCTCTACGGTTGATGCGAAGTCGAGTACCGATGACGCGGCCTTGCCGTTGGCGTCGAGCAGCAAGACGTTGCCCGAAGCCGTGCCCGCGTCCTTCGTCGCCGCCGACTTGAGCCCGAGATTGGTGCGCGCTTCAGTCACGTCCGGGAGATCGGAAAGGTTGTTTGCCTTCACAAGACGTGCCGCCAGCGCAGCCATCATCGTGCCGGTGAAATCTGCATCGTTGCCGAGCGCGTCCGAAATCTCTTTCAGAGTGTCGAGAGCACCTGGCGCTCCAGCGACCAATGCGTCGATAGCAGCAGCAATCGACGTCTCGATACCATCGACTTTGGCAACAGGCAGTGTCCCTGTTGCATTGGCGAGAGACAGGTAGAACGCAGGGTCTTCGCCCCCCAACTGCAAAGCGTTCGGCGCCGTGCCGGCGTCGAGAAGGTCTTCGAGTTGCCCCTGCAGTGATGTGATCTGCGTCGAAAGTTCCGAGAGTTGCGGGGCCACATTAGTGCTGATCAGGTCGAGCGCCGCTTGCGTGCCGTCCTCGATCATCGCTTCGAACGTCGCTTCGAGCAGTTCGCGCGCCTTGAGGCGCGCGGAGATCGATGCCATGACGACGTTCCAGACCTCGCGGCTGAAAGTCAGGGTCGGCGTGGCCTGATAGTCGTTCTCGGGACCCGGAGAGATATCTGCCACCGCTACTCTCCCTTAAAGCTTCGTGGCCGAGACGACGACGTCAGCGCCCTCGCGGGCGATCAGACGATCAATGGCTTCGCCGGTCAGCGTGATCTCACCGCGCAGCAACAGGCCGTCGAATTTCACAACGCGGGACAGTTCGACGCGATACTGCGCCGTCGGCTTGTAGGTTTTTGTCGTCATTGTGATTTCCTTACAGCGCATACATCGCGATGTTCTGGACGAATGGCTCATCCGTCACTTCGCTCGATGTCATATCGATCCGGGCCCGGGCCGAAGTAGTTTCCGGCACAGTGAAGCTCGCAAGCAACGTCCGCTTCTCAGAATTGATCAGATCGGGCGTCACCACAGTCGCGGTCGGCGTGTAGACGGTCGAGCCGATGATCAGCTTCGGCGCAGCCGTGTGCTTACCGGGATCATAACAGTCGAGAACAGCCTCGATCTGAACCGAGGTGGTCGAGACACCGAACTCATGATCCACCGACACGGCGACCATGTCTCCGCGCGGCCGGAACGTATAGCCGCGCGCCGTTGCGTCCATGACGATGGCTGGCTGAAGGTCGGTCGTTCCGACGAAGATGGCGCGCAGCCGAACCAGCGCTGGTAGGCCGACCATGCTATCGGCACCGTTCGCATTGTCGAACGTCATCGCCTGCCACTCATCCGACCCCGAGGGCTGGATTTCCCAGATGAGTGACGTGCCGCCCGGCTGCCAGCCGCCGTGCAACAGACGAACCTCGGTCATGCCGTTTTCGAGCGTGAGCGCATCGAACTCGACGACGGTGCGCGTCGCAGCGAAAGACGCACCGTTGAGACGCATCGCAAAATCGCTGTCGATGACAACCTGCGACCAGACGCCGTCAGTGCAGACGAAGCGCGAACCTTGCGTGTAGCTATTGCCTGCGACCGTCCCGAGGGCGTGGTTTCCGGTTGTTACCGTGAACCACGCGTACCGCTTACCGCTCTCAAGAAGTGTCGGCCGGAACGAGAAGTTGACCCAATCGAGCGAAAGATCGCCTGGCGCCTTGACCGTGGAAACGACGACAGATTTGAAATTCGGAGCGCCGCCTTCGTCGCACTCGCAAACGAAAAGATGCACGTCGCCGGTCGCCCCGACCTTTGCAAAATCGAGGTCGATTGAAGTCAAGATCATAGGCTGCGAGCACAACCACGTTTGACCATGAACCGACCCGTTCACGCCGATTTCTTCCCTCACGTACTCCCAATACACATCGTTGACGGTCCGGGTGATGACTTTTCGGACCGCACGGAGCACATGGCCAGCCCATCCCACGTTGCCAGCGATGTTGACGACCTCGAACGTCTCACCGTTATGCGTGAACAGTTCGCCTACCGACAGATGCGCCGTGTTCGCCCATTCGGCGTTGTTCTCGCAGACTGTGACAGTCGGGCCGTATTCGATGACCTGCCGCGCAATCTCCTTGCGGATCGCGGTAACGACGGTGTGCGTGGTCTGGCTGATATTGACGTTCGAACCATCGCTGAGGACTTCGAGGCGCGTCACCTCCGTCCATGCCGGCATCAGCAGCGTGCCCGCCATACGAATTGCCGGTGAACCGGGATCGAGCAACGCGAGTTGCGCGTCTCGCTCGGCAGCCCACGGAAAGCGGATGCCCTCACGCACGCGCGCCAGCCAACTGGCATGCGTCTTGTCCCACTCTTCCTGAAGCAACCCCGGATCGTACCAATAGGCTCGAGCCTCGTCCGGAAGGGCGAGCAGGCGTCGTGTGGCAGCGACGTCGCGCTTGAGCTGGCGAATGATCGTCGGGTGCGGAATATCGCTCAAGCGTTGCGTGATATTGACGATGTCGGTCTCAATCGCAGTGGTCCGACGCTTGATGTTCGTCAGATCAGCCTCGTTCACGCTCACGCGCTTTTCGACCTCGTAGAGCGATTTGACACGAGAGCCCTCTCCGGGCTCGATCAGCGCAATGCCCTGCGAAGACAGCAACACCCATGCGACGATCGCGTCGGTGCCGGCGACCACCGGACGCAACGCCGGCGCCGGCGACGCCACGCCCTGCTGAACGGTGAATGTCGCTGCTCGCACCTCGCGCTTCGGCGCGGTCTGCTGGACAGGCACAGACGTCTCGACGTCGGTCGATGTCTCGAAGATTCGCAGCGCGGTCTCCGTCTCGACGTTGCCGCGCATGATGATTGCCACCCATCGCTGATCCGAGGCGGCCAGCGGGATGTGCACCTGCAGATTGATATCGGTCGAGGCGTCGGCGGCGTAGACGATATCGTCGGTGTAATAACGGCCGGGCGTCAGGCGCACGATCTGTGCCGACTGCTGGGTCGCGGTGAAGCCAGCCCAATGCGCGGGATAGCCGATCGCGTCGCTGACAACGTTGTCGAGCGCACCCTGCGCGGATGCACCGATACCTTCGACATCCTCGTTCTCGAGGACCTCTGCATCATTAAAAAGAATGCGCTGCGACATGGTCGCTCCTACAAGCTCTTGCGATCGATGAATTCGTCGAAGCCCATACCGAAGGCCATTTCGTCAAAAAAAGGCCGACGGCGATGGGCGAACGTGGCGGTGTATTGCGTGCCTGGCGCTTTCGAGACCGTGGCAGCGATATTCGCGCGTCGGATCGGCTCTCGATCGACACGGACGAGTGCATGGCGGCCGAGAGCGCCACGGCCAAGCACGAGGCCGCGGCGGTGTCGCTTCAGGCCAACCTTGATGAGGTAGAGCGCGGTGTAGGCCGGAAACTTGAGCGGCTGGACACCAAGGGCCGACCGGCCCAGCACGAAGCGTCGCGGATGAGCTACCGTCGAGATAAGCAAGGCGTCGACATACGTCAGAAAGCTGCGCAGTCCGAGCCGTGTTCCTTTGAGCCCGGCCAATCGCAACGCATCTTCGATCATTGTGCGCTTGCGCGCGACGGTCCAATCATCGAACCAAAGGTCGACGCTCTCGTGCTCGGCCAAGAATGGAATGAACGGAATAAGCGTCTGCGCGGGATCGAGCAGTTCGCGGATCGGGACCGGCAACACGTCCGTCATCGCGAGCGTAACGCCACGCTCGAAGGCTGTGGCGTTCGCCGGCAACAGATCCTCGCTCATGTGGCGACCTCGACCGTGATGTCGATGTCGGTGCAGACCGGGATTTGATACGGCGATGCGACAACGTCTGCCGGCGGCGAGATATGCTCGACGCCGATGATGGAGGCTCCATAGGCTGCACCAGCGAGCAGATCGCGCTGCACCGTGGCGGCAATGAGAAAACGCCCTTGCGTAGCCGCACGCACCCGGGACACGGCTTCGAGCCGCACCAATTCAGCGTCCGGACCGACCGGGACGCGAATGACCTGCGACACGGTGTAGGCCAGTCGCTCCGCCGGCAGCACCGAAATGCCGATCGCCTCCGGTTTGGAGGCGTCGCTCGTGACAGCATTGCGAACCGCCGCGATATCGTCGGCCGTCGTGATGCCATCGGCGCCGGCAATGACGACATCGGTTTCGCCGCGTCGACCATGTATCGCCCAACCGTTCACTGCAGCAGCCGCCATCGCAGGCCACGCCGTGTAGGCTTCGTACAGCAGCCTCGAAGCGCTACCCGCAGATGCCTTGTCGAAGCTCAACAGGTAGCGGTTGAGAAGCTGAGCGTCAGTTTCCGGAATGCCTGGCGCGGTCTCAAGGCGAACGATGTTCTGGCGCGCCACTACGGCATCAAGGTTTGCGCCCTTCGCGAGAGGTGCCAGAACCGCCTTGACGGCATCGTTGACGCGTGCGCGGTCGAGCAGTCGCAGATAGCTCCACGCCTGACCGACGATGACAACGGGGTCGGTTTCCAGAGCACCAACGTCGTAGGGCGGCAAAGACGGATCGGCCTCGCGCGCATCATCCCAAACCGTCAAAAATCGTGTGCGAAATGCCGAGAATAGCTGCTCGTAGTCGAGCGGCTCGATCGCCTGCGGCGACGGCAGGCGAGAAAGATCGATAGCTGTCGGCGCTGTCATGGGGTCACCGTCAAACCGATATCGGACCTAGTGAACCGAACCGTCCGCACGCCGCGCTCTGGGGTAAAATCGCCAAGATGACCTCGCGGCATATAAATCCCGTCAATCTGCCATCCCAAGCTCCCGAGGCGCATAGCGTCGGGGTCTCCAAACGGCGTGATCTGCGTGACGCGATACCGCGGCTCCCACAGGTCGATCGCGACGCACACCGCGGTCCAGAATTTCAGCACCGTGGAAGGCACCATCTTTCTGCCGAGTACATTTGGCACGAACGAGCCGAACCAGCGGCGCATCACCCTCTCACCGAAGCACGTCGTAAAAATCACGCAGATCGATTGAACGACATGTGCCCAGCCAGAGATCACCTTGCCGGTGGTGCGATCGACGCCTGCGCCGGGGAATGGAGCGATCTGCGGCATTATCCGACCTTCGCGTAAGCCCGCTCGGCCGGGCCGCCGTCCGTGATGATGACGGGGCCTTCCGTGCGCCCCTTGTCGCGCTGGCCGATATACGTTGCACCCGCAACGCTCACGGTCGGGGCGGTAACGTTGACCTTGCCATCGACAATTTCGACCTCGGCGCTGCCGAACTTCAGCGTCGCTGCGCTGGTAGTCAGCGACAGCGTGGCCTTGTCGTCGATCGAAATCGTGTAGCTGTCCGCCTTCTCGACGATTTTCAGCTTGCCGAAAGTCGTGACGTGCTCATCCGGCTGATCGGAAGGCGACTTGTT
The DNA here is from genome assembly GCF_000218565.1 of Afipia carboxidovorans OM5. NCBI lineage: Bacteria > Pseudomonadati > Pseudomonadota > Alphaproteobacteria > Hyphomicrobiales > Nitrobacteraceae > Afipia > Afipia carboxidovorans. The sequence goes on from NC_015684.1 coordinate 2,589,536, forward strand.
CTGATCACTCCACGTCATCGGCAGCAGCACGGCCTGCCGAGCCTCGCCGTTCGGGGCGAACATCGTCATCTGTTGCCCGACCGTCGGCGGCCGGTGCGCCTTGTAGGCGCCGGCGAACTGCCCGTAAGGCACCCATGCCGACTTCAGAGGCGTCCCGTCCCTCTCGCCAATCTCAATGCGCGCCAGGTGCTTCTTGGCGTCAACATCGGTCACCTTGCCGTGGCGGATCGTGTTGTCTTGCTTTCGCTCGAGCTCAGCCACGCGCATCAGCAGCCGCGTGAGTTCTTCCTCGAGGTTCGCAATGCGGTCCCAAAAGTCCATACCGCTACTCCCGCGTCGGCACCCCGCCGACGCTCGAGCCTTCAGGCGTCACGGCGATATCGACATTCAAATCGTCATCCTCGGCCACGATCTCGCTGGCAAGGCTCGGCACCTCAGATGCCATTGGCACGATGCCGAGCGCCGTCACCTCATCGAGCGCGAGGCCAAGCGACTGCTGCACCTGCGCCCAATCTGGGACCGGCTGCCCGGTCGCTGCAGCGCGAAGCAGCGGAGCAAATTTCTTCACCGTGTCCTCGCCTTCGAACGCCGCGAACACAGTCTCCCAAGCTGGCGGCAGTGGCGCGCCAGGCACGGGATCAGTCAGCGGTTTGCACTGGATTTCGAGCCGACGTGCAGCAAACCGAATTCCCTTCTCGGCAGCAGCTCCGCGCTCCGCACGAAGGCCTATGACTTCACAGGCGAACGTCCGCCACAGGTTGGCCCAAACTGATTGACCAGCCTGAAGCTCGACAACGGCTTGCCGCTCGATCAGATCGAGCGTCATTTCCATCCCCTCATCAGTCTGTGGGATGAACGTCTCGCCGCCCTCGGCATCCTTGTCGGGGGCCTTGGCGACGCAGGCAATCTCGAGCGCCAGCGTGACCGTGCTATCCCCGCCGATGATGTCCTTGCCATGAATGTCGCCGCGCTCGGTTGAGCGACTGTCTGTGAACACAGCGATCGCCGGAACAGCGGCGCTGTCTTCAGTGATGTTAGGATCAAGCAACGAAGACTTGACCTCTAACCCGGCAAGCGTCTTGTTGAGCAGCGCAAGCACCGTCAGGTGACGAAGGACAAGCTGCGAAAGGCTCATTTCGTCACCACCAACGCGCAGATGATGCGCGACCCGCTGTCGTACGTGTCGACCACCTCAAAGCGCTCGATAGGGTCTGGCGCCGTTGTCGCGATGACGTCACCTTGTCGCGGGAGCCCGTTCGTAAACTGCGACCTATCGAACGTGGCATGTGCATCTTGCCGCGAAGCGCGAGCGTTAAATTCTGTTTTCCGCCGATCGCCGTCTGCGAATGACATCTGCGCGACGCCGCGCAGCAATGATCCGGTTACAACGCCAGACTGGCGATTATCTCCAGCTGTGGGGTTTCCGAAATTGTCAGTCGGCCGCTTTGGCGTGAACGTCAACTGCTGGCCGAACGCAGCATCCACCGCGTTCGAAAGCTGGCTTCCGAGCTCGGTGAATGCTGACGTCATGTCGCTGCCCTCGCAGACCTTACGTGCCCTGCTTGCCCTTGATGAGGACACGAGGACGGGTGCAGTACGACAGGGCATTCATCTGCACATCGAGATGCATGCCCTTGTCGTTCTGCATCGGATAGATCTTCTCGTACAGGCGCTTGCCCATCGTGTTGACCGTCTCGTTGTAGTCGGCCGGCGCATAGACGGTGCTGAACAAGCCCGGCGCACCGACCGGGAAGAAATGCGCCTTGTCGGTGTCGACGAAGGCCGTATTGCCGACCTGGCCGCGGTAGTTTTCGAAGTGGATGCCGCCGAAATTGAAGCTGCCGAAGGATCCGCTCGCACCGTTGTTGACATAGGCCTCACGAAGCTGCGCGGCGTCCTGCTGCTGCAGATATGTGGCGCGGACTTCGTTGTTCTTGATCAGCGCATCAAAGAAGGCGTCGCCGCACAGCGCATGGATGCCACTGAACGGCACCGCACCGAGCTCGGCCGCCATCAGACGATACACGGCACCGCATTGCGCGCGGACATTCCCGTCCTTCTTGTTTGCGAAGTCCCACGCGATCTCATCGATCTGCGTCACGCCGAACTCATTGAAAAGGTTGAGCGTGGACCCGTCGGCGTAGGTGATGATGCCTTTGACAGCACCGAGGCGGGCGTACTCTTCGGTCGCGTCCATTGACTGCGAGTGCGCTTGGCTGCGCTCGGACACTTTGTCCATCACCATCTCGACAGCGCTCTCCTGCCCAAAAGCACGGACGCCCTGCACCTCCTCCGCCATGACCGCGTCATTGATCTCGAAATGGGGAACGGCGAGGGAGCGCACCGAACGCTTCGGCTTTTCGGCCGTCTGCCCCGGTCCGCCGCGCGGAGTGGGCGCCACGAGCGTCAGAATGCCGTTCTTCTCTTCGAGCAGGATCGAAGTTGTGGCGACGGAGCGGGTGCGGAAGATGCCCAACTGGCCGATCCGGCCGGGCACGAACTTCAGCTTGTTGATGGCGTCAGTCAGCGGGACAACGCCGAACGCCGGATTGCGGAAAAGGTCTAACATGATCGGTAGCTCCAATGAAAAAGGCCGCCCGCGGCGGCCGTGTTGATGGATTGACGCGAGCGCCCTTTTCGGGAGCGTTAGCGAACGATGATGCCGCGCTCGGCGAGCTGCGAGACAGCGGCGGCCTTCTGCTGGTCGGTGATACCAGCCGGCCACTCGAGGCACTTGCCGTTGACGGTGCAGTCGCGGGTGATACCCGCAATCTCAACGCTTTCGCCGGCGCCGGTGGTCGCGGGATAGAGCGCGATCGCCACGGCGATGGCGAGCCCCGCAGCGTCAGCGAGATTGAGGGCGCCGAACTCGGCCAGCGTGGCGTCGGTCTCGGTCACGGTAACATCGAAGCCATCCCCGACCACAAAGTCCGCAGCGCCATCGGCGATGACGAACTTGATGTCGTCAGCGAAGGTCGCGCCCACCGCGACGTCGCCGATCACGTCACCGTTCGGATTTTCGACGCGGAAGGTGCCACCATTTGCGGCGGCCGCGATGCAGCGGACCGTGTACACACCGAGCTTCGCACCCGGCAGGATCGGCGTGTTCGCATCGAGGGTCATCGTGCCGTCGCCCGTGTTTGCGCCGCCAGCCTTCACGGCAGACGCTGCAGCCATGGCTTTTGCGGCACTCACACCGAGAACGGTGCCCGCGAGAATAGTCTGTGAAGCTCCGATCTTGAGGTTGTCGCGGCTGCGGTTGCCATTGGCCTCCGCGAGCACAAACTCGGCCGGATGCCGGCCTTCAACGAAGGGGGTCATTGTGAATTCCTTCTTGTGAGAGATTTTTGGTTGCAGTAGCGCCCGCGTTACGAAACGCGAGCGTTCATCCGCTCGACGGACTTATCCCACGAAGCCGCGGTGCCTTCCGGCTTCGCGCCATCGGCGCCGACAGTAACGAGGCCACCGATAGCGTCCTTGGAACGATCACCTTGCGGCGCGACCGCCGCGGGCTGTGCGACGTCGAGGCCTGCGAGCGCGCCGTCGATCGCTTCCGCGGACAGGTCGGTGTTCATCAGCATGTGATGAGCCGACTTCTCGCGCCCCTTGTAGTTCTCCGAGCCCATCACGGCTTTGAACCGCTCGCGCTCGGACTTCACGCCTTCCGCGCGCGCAGTTTTGACGGCGGTGTCATGATCGGCCTTGGAAATGCCCTTCGGGGCGTCCGCGGCAGGCTGTTCGTTGGTGTCCATGGATGTTTTCCTTTCGTGGACAAGGTTGCGCGCACCGGCGCGGGAGAGCTCGGCAAGGACGCTTTCGAAGGAGCCGACGCGATCGGCCAAACCCGCGTCGACAGCCGCCTTGCCAATGAACGTGCGCGCCTCAGTCTTGCGCGCGGCCGCAACAGAGAGGCGACCGCCACGGCCCTTGGCGACGGTCGCAAGAAACGTCTCGTAGAAGGCGTCGACTTCGGCCTGCAGGTCGGACTTCACGGCATCCGTAAGCGGCTCGAGAGAGTTGCCGTCGACCTTGTGAGCGCCGGCGTGGATCAACGTCGGAGTGATACCGTCGTGGTCGAGCTTTCGGCTGAAGTCGGCATGAAGCAGGACGACGCCAATCGATCCTGATACCCCGGTCTCGGTCGTCACGATCTCGGTCGCTCCCGAGGGGATTGCATAGGCCGCAGAAGCTGCCATGCCATTCACGACGGCAACCACCTTCTTCTTCGACGCCACCTCACGCACAATCGCTGCGGTTTCGAAGGCGCCTACGGCTTCGCCGCCTGGCGAATGGATGTCGAGAATAATCGACTTCACTGCGGCATCGTCGCGAGCGCTCTTAAGCTGATGCTGAATGCCTTCGTAAGACGTAAGGCCAGACTTCGCGCCAATCCACGCGCCCCGGTTCACCAGCGAGCCGGTAATCGTGATGATGCCCACGCCTTCCTTCGTAACACTGTAGGGCTTCCGCTTTTTCTCGCCCCAATCCCCAAGAACCGGTCGGCCGTTCTCGTCATATTGCGTGTCATCGCCGACGAAGCGGCTCGCCTCCGGCACGTTAACTCCGATGCGCCCGGCCAGAACTGACAGAATGACCTCGGCCTTGTCGGGCGTCACCAGCAGCGGCCGGTTCAGTACGAGGTCAGCAATCATCACAAGATCGTTCATGATCGATGTTCCTCAGCGCCGACGCGAGCCGGCAGTGATCGCAAAGCGACGCGGCTGCGGCGGCAAGCCTTGAGATTTGCGACACTCGTCCTCCGCGGTCTGCATTTCCGCGCGCAGAATGGAGATATCCATCGTGGCGTAGCGCACTTCGCGCTCGCCGCCGCCAGCGCTCTCCTTGATGAGCGTCACCGCGCGCCCATTGAGACGCGCAAAGTAGGCCTCGCGAAGAGCCGCGGCGCGCTCACATGGGTTTGTCCAATCGACCATCACGCGGCTTCCTTCTGCTTGTCATTCAACAGAGCGTTCGCGACTGGATCATCCTGCACCGGCACAGGATCCGGGATGCCGTATTGCTTCCGAAGCGCCGCCTCGCGCGCCATGCGCTCGTACTCGTCGCCGATGTCGTAGCCGAGGTCATCGGCGATACGCTCGTCGCTCATCAGCCGCAGGTTCTTGTAGACCTCGTGCGCCTTCGCCGTTTTCAGATCGTCGGCCTGCGGCTTCGCAGGCCCGCGCCAGTTTGCGATGACGGCCGCGGGCTTGTTCGCAATGAAACCCATCAAGCCGCCATCGAATGGAATGAGACCGCTATCGATCTCTTCCTCGAGCCACGCCTCGTAGATCATCTGCAAAAAGCGGCCGCAGATATTCGCACGCCGGCGCAGGATGATCGGCCAATTCTCCGAAGTCGCCATCCGCACAGACGAATATGTCGCGCCAGTGTAGTCGCCGGTCATCGTTTCGAACGACAACCCGAGAGCGCGCGCGATCTCGCGCAGAAGGAATTTTGCAAACGCCTCATAGGTGCCGTTCGGCTGCTCCGAACGCAGGAACTCCAGCTTGTTGCCCGGGAACAAGTGCGCAATCCGGCTTGCTCCGCCGAGATCGATTTTCGTGTTCTGATACCAAGCCGCCTGCGCGCCTAGCAGCGTGCCAATCGACGGAGCGTCGGTGTGCTGCTCTTCCTCAGACTGCAGCGCCTCGAGTACCTGTTGCGTGGGCCCCTCGCTGGTGATCGTCGCAGCGAAGATTGCTTGGATCAGCGCCGTCTGAAGCGTGGCGTCCGAAAGCTGGTCGTACTGCCGAACGGTCTGAAGCGCCGGCGCCATCGGCGTGATGCCACGCATCTGACCCTCGCGCCCCTCGAAGAGGTGGATGACTTGCGGGCGCCCCGCGGCGTCACGCGCGCGCACGTCCACCCAAGGCGAGTAGGAGGCAAGGAAGAAATCGTCCTTGTGATTGCGGATGCGATAGCTGACCGGCATGCCGTAGCTGTCGATCGATACGCCCTGAAACATCCGCGTGGCGAGGTTCGTATCCTGCGTCAGCCGGTGCGGCGGCAGAAGCTGCACCTTGGTGCCGCGGCGGCCCGCGCGATTGATGAACGGGAGCAACGCAAGCGCCTCGCCGTGAGAAAAATAGGCTCGAAGGACATTCTCGGTTTGCTGCGCGATCGATGACTTTCCTGCCGCGTCGCATTCGAAAGGACGTTCGGACCACTCCTTCCAGCGCCCCTCGACGATTTCGGACCAGTTGTTCGTCTTCTCCGCATCCCAGCCAAGCCGCTGCGGATTGGGCCGCGCTGCCAGGCGGAGCCCGCCTGCGCCGACGGTTGCCGACACCGCCTGCTCCACAGCGCCGGAAATCCAGCCCGAGTTGTGAATTGCGTCGATCGCACGCGCCGCAGCCTGTTGGTAGCTCACGAACACATCATCGCGCTGGTCACGCAGCGCCGGGTTCCAGTCGAAGAAGAACGGCGAAGCGTTTCCGCGCATATAGCCGGACTGATGCGACGGGCGAACGAGCTCGCCCTCGACATACGTGCCGACGACGGCGCCGCGCGTGTTCACGCGCAGCCGCGGTTTCGTAACGTTCGCCATGCCGATTACCGATTGAGTTGAGCCGCGATATTCGCAAACCGCGCAAATTTTTCCGACTTCGCAATGGCCGCCGCTTCCGGCGTGTCGGGGACCACCACTTTCGGCAACATCGCCTCGTCAGCCTTGCGCCGCGCGCCATCACGGATGTGATGCACGTTCAGCATGTAGGCGGCCGCGGCGTTCATCGCCTCGCAGTCGAGGAAGTGGTTCGAAGTCGACTTCACCACCCACTGCGGCTTGCCGCTGTCGGTCACCACCCGCACCTCGGCGACAAGCTGCCGGCAATAGTCCTCGTCGATGTCCTGATGCAGATGGAACGCGCCCGACTGATCCAACGGCCAAGCTAGACGCTCGTGCACGAACGATTTCCAGTGATCCGTGTCGAGGCGGATCAACTCCAGACCGTACTTCGCGACGTCCGCTTTACGGTTGACGTCCGGCTTCACCTTCACCAGCGGACGCAGCATCGGCCTCGACGAACCTTTCGTCGGATAGATGAAGCGGCGGAAACGACGGCAGAACGCATAAACCCGGTTCAGCGGCAGCGTCAGCGGCTTACCGGGACGGAAGCCGCTGTCGATGAACCCCAGCTTGATCGGAACGCCGCCGATCGGCGTCGTGACTTTCTCCGCGAGGTCGTTCCAGACATCGACAGTCGCTGTGTCGCCGTAGAGGTATCCCTGCTCGATCAGCCATGACGATGATCGAGCGCCCCACCCGCGGATGACGAACACCAGCCGATCGCGCTGCACGTCAACGGTGATGATCGGATGGATCGCAGCATCGGGCATCGCGCCCTTTGCGTACGGTTCGGCCCGGTTCAAGATGACCTGCCAGGTCGGAACGTCGCCGGTCGCCGTAGGCGTCCAAAGCTCGCCGGTTTTGTTGACGGCTCCCTGCCGCTCTTCAGCATCCCCGCTCAGTTCGGCGTTCAAAACTTCTTCGACGCGCTCGCCCCACGACAGAAACGGCGAGGCAAGGCCTGACACCCAAAGCGACAGCATCGAATTGTCCGGCATGTCGGCCTCAAAGACCGTGCCGTCCTCGTTGATCGTGCAACCCGGCGCCACGAACCGGCCGCCGGCGTTCATCGCGGCTTTGTCCTCTTCCTCGATGACGCAGCCGTTGCTGCTCGGGCACTGCAACCAAGTCCTCGCCCGCGCCTGTGATGGCGTGGCGTCCTTCGGGTATCGCAGGAGCGACATCCGCGGGATAAACCACTCTCCGCAGTGCGGGCATTTCCAAGCCCAGTGATGCCGCGTCCCCGACTGCCACTTCGCCCAGATCGGGCTTTCGATGTCGGCCGGGTCCGCCATCTTCCAGAACTCCAAGCCGGTGCGAGGATCTCTCTCGGTTTCAACCGAGCCCCGCTTCGGCGTCGAGGTCACAGCGATCTTGCGATCGCGGTACGTATCGGCGCGCGCCTTCGCGAGGCCGAACGGGCCGCCCTCGCCCTTCACGCCACCGACCATCTTGTCGAATTCGTCGATGTAGACATCACCGGCCTGGTCCGATGCCAGCGACGTTGCCGATCCGGCCCATGCGAGGCGGACGTTCACGCCCGCCACAGTCTTCAGGGTCTTCTTGTTCCTCTTTCCGCGCGCCACCAACGGCGCAAGAGCCTTCGCCTCGTCGAACAGCTTCATCAGCCGCGGTTCGAACTGATTGCTGACAAAGTCCTTTGAGGGACCGACGTACAACTGCGGCCGCGGCTTTGTCGCCAGCCGCCAGCCCATCACGTCAAGGATGCCGTCCGTCTTTGACATCTGCGTCCCGGTGATCAGGGCGCAAACCTCGTATCGCGGATCGTCGAAGAATTCCTCGAAGCGGATGATGTAGGGCGTCAGCTCCGGGTTACGCGGCCCGGGAACGCCTGCGCTTGGCGGATAGACCCGGTTTTCCCTTCCCCACTCTGGCGGGCTTTTCCGCTCCCGCTGCTCCCAAAGCGTTGCCAGCCGTTGGAACGCGCTTTGCTGCAGCGAAGGCCCGCTTGCTTGCGGCTCCGAAAGCTCCATCGACCCGTTCCTCGATCTTCCGGCGCAGGGCCAGGTCATCGGTCACCTGCGCAGGGATCGCCATCAGGTCGGACCGCAACGGGCCAGCGATCTCGTCGATAACGCGGATCGCTTCCTGCTGAGCCTGCTCGATCATCACCTTCTTGCGGTCAGCATTCCGCAGCCGAACCTCTTCCGCCCGCTCCTGCTGGAACTCGGATGCGGCCGCAGACTTCACCGATCTCCGCTGGTCGTCCTTCAGCCACGCAACGTAGGCGGCGACGTTTGCGACCAGCGGAAACTTTCCCTTGGCCTCCCGGCTCATCACGCCATCGGCGACCAATTGCTGCACGCGCATCGCCGACAGACCGAGCATCGAGCCCAAGACCTTCGCCGAAACCGTCGTCGCCTCGTCGACCGCCATCACGCCCCGCCCGACCGAAAGGAAAATCGAATTTTTGCTTTTCCGAAAATGCTCAAATTTCGGGGGCTGCGCCGCCCGCACCTCTTTCGCCCGTTTGTACGGTCCCTAAAAAGTTCTGCGAGAGGCCACCGCCTCGGGGCTGTCGTGGCGCGTGGTGCGTTCGTTCTGAAAGTCCGCAGCGCAATGCACCCTAGAGGCGCGCGATCAGCGCGACCTCTCTGTCCCTCGGAGAGGTATCATTCCTCGATGACACGCGACAGTTCGTGCGCAACTCGATCAGCGATGGAGGATGACCCCGCCTTGAACGTCGCCACGGTTTCGCCCTTCAGAAGTTCGCGGGCAATGTTCGGTCCGAAGACTTGCTTCAGCGGGAAGCGAGCGGGGCCGATGCGCTTGTAGACCTTGCCGCCGTATCTTCCGACGATGAATGTCGATTTGAAAACGTGACGCCTTCCCCAAGGTGCTGCGGAGACACCGCGCTTGCCTTGCCTCGCTCCGAACAGAGCGATGTTCGTTTCGTCACCACGCGCGACGAGGGTGTACGTCAGCGTCGCCGGTGTCGAGTAGACCGTCCTCATAGCCTTGTGGATCAGGCCGTACTTGATGCCGGTTTGTTTCACCAGCACGCGCTTGACCTGAGTGCGCCCCTTGTCGCCTTCGTGGTTGAGAGCGCGGGACATGACGACGGCGGCCTGACCGTCGCCGAGAGCGGCGAGTTTGTTTCCGAACCTCTTCAGAACGTCGTCGCGGACATCGACGCGGATTTCCATCGGCGATGACCTTCTGGAACGAAGAAGGCCCGCTCTTACGAACGGGCCTCTTCTGAAACTCTGAGCTATCGGCTGGGTGAGCAATCTATCCGCTTGCTGGGAGCGCTGACGCGCTCCGCTGCGCTTAGCCCACACGCCCCCCAACCGTGCGCGCACGTGTACTGCCTGTTTTTGGCGCCTGTCAAAGGGGACAAAGGGGACATTTTGCTGTTTTGTCCCCGAATGTCCCCGGCGCAATGGTGATTTCCTCGCCACCGCCACCGGCTGACTTTCCCAATGATTGCGGGCGTTATGAGGTGATTTCCTCGCGCGCCGACCACCGCCCAAAATTTATTTTCATCGGCTGTTAAAAACCGCTTTTTGTCCCCCCTTTTGTCCCCCATTTTAAGGCGGTCACCGGCCTCACTCGCAAATCAGCGGGGACATTTTAGGGGACATTTCAGGGGGACAAGGGGACATTTTCACCTTCCGTCCCCGCGTAAGCGTTGCGTTCGGAGTTGCGTATGTCGTGGAACCGGAAGTTCGATAAGCCGATCACCCTGCCGGACGGGCGAGCCATCCGCACCCTGAAAGAGGCGGGTGAATACCTTCTGCAACTTCCAAAAAAGAAGCATGACCACCCAGCCGTGCAGGCCGCGGCCGAGGCCCTGCAGGTCGTCGTCGAGCACGGCGCGCCGCCCATGATAGCCGAGATCGGCATGAGGAAGATGCTGTCCGCAATCGGAAGCCGGAAGCCATGATGAAGCGGACGCCGCGAGACCTCGCCGACCGGATGGCGCGCCGCAGGCGCAGCGACAGTCTCGATGGTTATGTCAGGGAGAGCTATGAGCGGCTGCCGCGGAACGAGGCCCGCGAGGCGGCCGAGGCCTTCTTCCGGCGCTGGCCCAAGGCCGCCTATGACAGCGAGGTCGAGAGTTGGTCCGCCGAACCTGGCGACCTCATCACGTTCACGATGCGGCGGCTGAGGTCGGCGGACTAGGAGAATATTTTAGACAGCCCGGGCCAACGCCGTCAGCATTTCGGCCTTCTTGCCGTGGACGAACTCGGCGTAGTTCGTCACCGCGCCCTTTGCGCGGAGCGCTTTGAACTCGCGGTTGATGTGCCGGATTTTATAGTTCTTCCGCATGAGATCGAAGCGTTCGTTGACCTCGGCCACCACCGCGCGCGCACGATCCGCGACAATCTCGTGAGGCGTGATGCCGACCCCCTCCGCGATCGCGATCCTGTGCAGCGCCGCCGTGGCCGCCGGGAAGTCGCTCGCGGAGCCGATCTCCTGCGACAAGCGAGCGACCAAGTGAGCGGCGTCATTGGCAGCGGCACAACAGAAAATGCGGCGCGACGTCGGCGGCGGTGCGAGCGTCACCACCGGCGACCACGTCGCCTTGAACGAAGCTAAATTGATACGATCGATCTGCACCGCCACGATGCCCGTCTGCGCGATGTAGTGCTCGGCGAGGCGTTCATTCCGCGTCGGCATTCACGCGGGCTCCGGCCGCTTGCCGTTGTCGTTGTCATGGTCCGATATCAATTCGTCAGAAAAGGTGCCGACGAAGATCGCATCTGTAGCGACCACTATCGCATTGCCTCGCGGAAACTGATCGAGAATTGAGTGCCAGTTCAGCACCCACTGGTGAAGCGGCGTAGGCATGGTCTCACCCAATCGAACGTGGCGCGGGCGCTCTGTGCGTTCCGCACTGTGTCGCGGCAAGAGCGCGGCTGATCTTCATGAAGAACTTAGCCCGCAGACGCCTGCTCCGTCGCTTCGATCGCTTCGCAACAATGCGACTGTACGGGTTGCTCTTGTGTTCAGTCTTGATAGGGCCAATCCACCGCAACGCCGGCGACAGTGCGAACTCAATAGTGAGTATGCCGCTTCGGAGCGCTTCTGGCGTCGGATCACAGAAGAAGATATTTCCCCGCTGAGATAGGTCATTGAGATAGTCGCGCACGTACTTTTCCACTTCAGAACGCTGCGCCTCTGCCAGCTTCATCCCTCACCCCTCCCGGCCCGGATAGCGGCGGCAAACCGTTCCTCGATCTCCGCGACAGCGGCCTCGATTACGCCATCGCCAGACGTGGCGTGAGCCGGTGCAAGGTGCCATCCGGTTTCGAGCATCGCGGCATGGGCTTGCTCAACAAGAGCGCGCGGCATGATGATTTGATCGGCGCGGATCGAGGCTTCGTCGGGCACGCAGCCGGTCGCGAGGTCCGCCAGATAGGCGGTAGCGTACTCGTCTGCGATACTCGCGCGTTTGGCTGCCCTTTCTTCCGACGTTCCACCGGTGGGGTTGTCGATCATGGCCCGGCGGATAATCCGCGCGATCCTCTCCCTTGCCTCACCGCAGGAGAGCGAGGCCGGTGTGACGCGGGTGTTCCAGGCTTTAGCCGCGTCGCCAGCCTCGTCGGAGAACCGCGAGCCAGCCCCACACTCCTTGCAGGTAACAGCGAAGTCGCCGTCTCCCTGATCGCATAGGATCGGCGCACTCCCACAGAACGGGCACGGCTTAAGCTCCAGCGTCTCCTTGATGCTCGCGGTCATGGGCGCTTCCTCGCGTCGATGTATCCGCGCAACGTGTTCTCTTGCATCACATATCCGAGAATAGCTGCGCCTTTGATCCCCATAGCGAACATCGTTTCGACCATTTCGGACGTAGCTTTGTAAGCGGTCGCTAGTTGCTCATCGGACATGATGCCGTCGTTATATGCATTGAAGGCATCTTCAAGACGTTCGCGGCGCGTCATTTCTTTAGGTCTCGCGGTCATGGGCGGATTCTTCCCGGCTTACGAGTGATAGACAGAATGGTCATCGTCTCTGGTTCTCCATCACGATATGGCGATGGATAGAACTCGCCTTCTTTGAGACAATTTCCTGCATCGCGAACGGCAGTAGTGACTGAGCACGGTCTATCGAAGCGCACCTTGATTTGAAGAGTGTGGACTTTGCTCTTTTTTACGCTCGCCATCACTTCGCTCCGATCTTGTAGGTGTCGAGAAGCGCGCGGGCGGCTGGGTGTGCATTCACCCAAACGCCGTTGCTACAACCTTCCGCGCTTGTCTCGACTGTTTTGATTATGAGTTGCGCCAACTCATCCACCGTCACATCGGCGGGGCGGGTGTCTGACGAGTGTGGACTGTCGGGATGCTCGGGCTCTGGTGTTAGGACATAGCCAAGGTCAGTTGCTTCGTCCTGTAACCGTTCGAGCCTTGCATCGAGGTCTGACGGGACGGGCTTGAACCCCGGTGCAGACGGGTCATCGTTCATCGCGCCGAAGGGAATTTTCATGCCGCCGTCAGATTTCGTCGCCTCGCTCGCGGCGAGGACCCGGCTCGCAATCTTGCCAATAAACTTTAGTGCAAGATCATGACGCACCGTATCGCCAGCGTTATCGATGCAGACCGTTCTGATTTGCTCCAGCGCCTCCCGCAGCGCGCCGTCGCTGGCCGACATCGGCACGTTCACAAGCGCCGACCGGATGCGCTGCTCGTAGTCGGCCTGCGCGGCGGCTTTGGCGGCATCCAAGCTGTCTTTATCCGCAACAAAACGATGGGCATGTAGGCGCACAACGTATGCAGGGCAATCACTGGCCGACACTTCTTCAATGTTGTAAAAGCCGAAAGGAGTTTGCGCGGACCATGCTGGCTCGGGGAAGGAATCTGGACGATGATCAACCCACACAAGCGGCTTCACTGTCACCGGCTCCGGCGACTGCGCGGCGAGGCGGATGGCGGATGCGGCCTCCCGCATGTAACGTGCGGCATTGAGGTGCCCGTCATTCTCGACGTTGCCTGCTTGGTGTTCGAGGCGGTCTGCCAAATCAAATCGCGGTCTTGGCATATGCGTTGCTCCCAATGACTATGCCAGGAATGTTATCTATGTGTTCGACGTGACGAGCCTCTTTGTACACATCAGCTATCGCGACGAGGTTTGCGACGTTCACCTCGGAAAAGCCGTTGCCGCCGTTCCATTCAACTAACGCAAGACACATTCCGGGCAGTCGAAGTTTTTCAACAACCGTTCCGATTACCTCGGCGCGCCAAATCCCGATATTTCCAAGCGATCTGATAAACTTGGCAGAATGTTTTACACGTGATCCGACATTGATGCGCTTATCCGCCAGCGCCAACAGTTCATCGTTCATGCCCGGTTCGGCCTTCTTGTTTGCCCGATATCGCGTTCGGTGCCGACGCTCCCTCTACCGCGTCCGTAGAGGCGTAAGGCTGGCCGCCGTGGCCGCCGTCAGAACTGGTATTGATCGCGCGGAACACCGCCGATCTGATTGCGCACGAAACGCCGAGCGCAGCCGCACGAATGGTGTACACGCCGCCGTTTGCACCGCGCCATGCCATCAATTCGAGTTCGATGATCTCGGCAAGGTTGGTCGGTAGAGCGCCGCCGTCAGATTTCGTCGCCTCGCTCGCGGCGAGTGCGCGGATGGCTTGGGCGATTATGTTGGCGTGCCTATGTGCTGGCGGGAAGTTCACTCCGTCATAGGTTGACGCTATCTTTGCCGCTGCCTCCAGCAGCGCGCCGTCGCTCGCGGATTGCGGAGGGGCGGTGTAGAGAGGTTCACATTGCACATCGTGATCGCTGGCGTGACTTGGACAATCTTTGCGTAAGCTCCAATTGCTTTCGCCTTCATAGCGCCACCGCCAAGCCACCGGCTCCTGCGACTGCGCGGCGTGGCGGAGCGCTGATGCGGCCTCCCGCATCTTCATCATCCACGCGCCGTGGCGCGGCTCCCAGCATTTCAGCGTCTTTTCCGACGCCATTGCGTCTAACTCGGCGGCGAGCGCCAAATGATCTGTCATTCTGCAGCCTCCAATAATGGCATCGCGCTGGCGGTTCGCCGCGGCCGCTTCACCTTGCGCCGCTGGTAGTTCGCGAAGATCAGATCCTCTGCCTCGGGCGGGCAGACCGAATTCCCGCACATGTAGCCTTGCTGTTCAGCGGTGAACTTGATGACCGTGCCGTCCTCGAGGATGCCGCGGTCGATGATGTAATCCGGCCGGAAGCCCTGCGCGGTGAAGCGCTCGCGCGCCGTGAGCATGCGCATGCCGATGTCAACGATGACGAATGTGAGGCCGTCGATCTCGACAGTGACGAACTCGCGCTCATCCCAATAGCCATGCGCGCGCAGAAAATCGGCAACCTGGCGGGCGCGCGCTTCGTGCTCGGGGCCGAACGGCGGCAGCGCGGCCGAGGCCTCGACCAGCCCAAACCGCGGCTTCGCCGTGACGGTGTGCAGCGGCTCGCCCGCCGATTGGCTCGGAAGTCCCTCGCCGTAATACTTCGCGAGGAAGCCGAGCACAGCGCCAAGATGGGTGCCGCCAGCGGTGGCGGTTTGCGTCGGATGATCAGCCGGCGAGTCCCGCCGATCTTCGCCTCGCAGATTGATCATGTGCGCGGTTACGACCGATTGCTGACTACCGGCTGTCGTGATGGTCGATACCGGATCGTCAACTGGATGGCCCGGATTACCCTGCCCGGTCCTGCCGTCGATATTGTGCTGCGCCATGAAGGCGGACACGACGCTGATGTTCGCGCCGCCAGCCGTCAGCGTGTGGACCGGCTTGTCCGCGTCGTTGAACGGCTTCTGAGAATTCCGCATCGTCGCGAGGTGGACCGCAGCGATACTGCCCTCGTTACCGTCAGGAACGATGGTGCCGACCGGCTGTTCGATTGAACGCGTCCGCGGCTCCTGTCCGGGCCGCTCCTGATATCGCGGCACCATGAACGCGGTTGAGACGCACAGGTCAGCCTTGCCGGTCTGGGTGATGATCGGATCATCGGCCGCACGCGGCTCGGTCTGCGCGGCACGTCCGCCACAGCCGACCAGCACGGGGGCAACAACGGCAACGTCATTGGTCGCGAGCACGGTCGGCATCGGCTGCTGAGCATCATGGTCGCCGCGACCGCGCCGCTTGCCATCGGCTCCCACATCGCCGTGCGCTGTCCTGACCAGCACCGGCGCGACAATGCCGAGCGGCGCCGCACCGCCGCCATGGTGGTCGCTGGCGTGGCTGGTGATCGTATGAAGTGGCTCACTCGCCGGATGGCCGACCGATCCAGTCTGAAATTTCGTGACGAAAGGCGTCATTATCGCAATCTCGCCGCGATGCGCCGACGTGATCGTTCGAAGCGGCTCATCCGCGCTGTTGGCGCGCGGCGGGCCGCTGTGCGTCACAGGAACGAGGAATGGGCGGAGCGCTTCGAGCACGTAACGCGAGGTGCCCTTGGCGATGCGCGCCATGGTGCTCGCCGCCAACGGACGGTTCGCTCGGATGCCGTGCTTCGCCTTGATCTCCGCCGATGTCTCGAAGATCGACGGGCACGGCAACGACCAGTCCAAGCAATCGGCCGCCGTCTTCCAAGGTGTCAGGAGCCCGGCCGCTATCTTCGCCGCGTCCTCGACATCGTTGGGGTTGCCGCGTGTCGGCTCGGGCCACACGATCGGCTCGCCGTCCCGCCGCATGATCATGTAAAGCCGCTTGCGGATCGTGGCCGCCTGCATCTTCCGACCCGCGCGCCAGGCGCGGCGCTCGCGCCACTCGACGACGTAGCCGAGCGCTTCCCACGAGGCGACGAAGTTCTTGAAGATGGCTCCCTTCTGAAGAGCGCAACGCTTTCCATTCTCGTCGAGCGGCGCCCAATCCTGAAATTCTTCGACGTTCTCGAGGAATACCACGCGCGGCCGCTGCCATTTCGGAAGCGCCTTCACCCAGCCGAACACGGCCCACGCCAGCCCGCGAATATTCTTGTCGCGCGGCTTGCCGCCCTTGGCCTTGCTGTGATCCTTGCAGTCGGGCGACATCCAGAGCATGCCAACGGGCCGACCGGCGCACATGCTGATGGCGTCGACCGTCACGACGTCCTCGATCAGATGTTCGGTGCCCGGATGGTTGATCCGATGCATCGCGAGCGCGAACTTGTCGTGATTGATCGCGATATCCGGGTCGCGGCCGAGCGCGGCAACGATGCCTTCCGACGTGCCGCCACCACCTGCGAAACTGTCGATGACGATTTCTTCGATCAGCTCAGACCCGGGATCAACTCTCACATTCATCGAACGGCCTCCTTTGCAGCGTTCAGCATGTCGGCAATGACCTGAAGAAGGCCGAGCGGGGCCTTCTCGTGCTCGTATTCTTCGGTGTGGCTGGCCCACCAATTCAGCGTCTCGGCTCCAGACCCGCCGCTAAGGAATTGCATTGGCCACGGCAGAGCTTCGTTCATGCGCGCGATTTCGTCCGCGGTGGCGGTCCGAGCGATGACGTTGCGACCGATCGATAGGGTCTGATTTCCGGCCTGATGCGCGAGCTCACCCGCCTCGTAGCGATAGGACGGCCACGCCGCGCCGAATTCCTTTGGACAAACATTCATGGGCAGCCGGCGCAGCACCGCGTGCGCCTCGATAAGGCGCTCACCGACGCGTCGCGCGGTCCATTGCGCAGGCAGCCGCGGGCGATCCAGAAGGCCGCCACGCAGGCGAGCAGCGTCGACAACGCGGTATGTGCCGGGGATCAACCCGGGCCGTGGCGGCGGCGCAGGATCTTCCTCGCTGTCGAGATCGGGCTGCTGGATGGGGTCGGGAAGCTTGATCGGCTTTTCCGCGATCGACCACCGGGGCGACTTGTCCTTCGACGTGCGCCGCTCGAGTTGTCGCTTCAGCTTCTTGATCCGCCTTGCCTCAGCCTCGCGCTCTTCATCCCAATGCGCCTGCGGATGGGGCTGCGCAGCCATGATCGCCGCGTGCCGCTCCATCGCGGCAGCCCGCGCCTTCCGCTTCGCTTCCTTGGCGGCCTTCCGCTTTGCCTTCGCGGCCTTCTCAAGGCGGATTTCCGCACGCCGCGCCTCGCGCGCGGTACGCTTCAGTTCATCGTCTGCCGTGGGCGGGGCTTTGGTCACGCCGGCGCCCTTTCCAGTTTTGCGAGGTGAAGTTTCAGGAGAACCGTTGTCATCGCGCGCGCCAGGTCGGCGGCCGTGATATCGCGACCGTCTTTCCAGCCGGACAGAACGCGCTCGCGCAGCACCTTCGCTGCGGCGTTACAGATTTCGGTGCGCGGATAGCCGAGAAGCCCGGTCAATTGCGCCGCGCCATCCATGAAGCTGACCGGACAAAGCGTCAGGCTCGGCGCATCGAGTGCATTGAGGATGTCGGCGCCAAGCGCCCTGTCCTCGCCCTCGCCGTTCTGCAGGCGGACCAGAAGCCGCCGAACATCGGCCGCGGCGGCGCGCTGCGCGTCGGTCATATGGATGCGCGTGTCAACCATTGGCCTCGCCATGCCTCCAAACGAAGCGGCCGCGCTCGGTGACGAGAAACGCCGCCTCTGGGTCGGTAGCGCCACCGTTGACGTGGATCAGCCCGTGCGCGCAAAGCTTTCGTGCAGTCGAGAGCTTGCAGATGTTGAGAACAACCGGGGCCCGACCGATCGCGTCGTATTGCGCCTTGGATCGGATTGCGCGGGAGAGATAGCGGCCGCCAGCCATCGTGCGCAGCACGAACCGCTGAACGCTCGACAGGCTGTGCCACGTCGCCCGCGCGCCCATGACGCCGTTGGCGATCTCGCGCATCGCCAAGTCGAATTCGGCAAGTACGTCGTCTCGGCCGCTCTCCACGAGAAGCTGGCGCACGCGAGCGTTGCGTGCCTGCGCCTGGCGCTCGATCTCCTGAAGGATCGGATCGTAATCGTTCACGATCATCGCGGCGCCTCACAGAGGAAAGCCGAGAGCCTGAACGAGCCCTTGTCTTGGTCGATCAGATTGGCTTTTCGGATCGATTTGACGCCCTTGTACCAGTATCCATTACCGGGCTTCGCGCCGATCGCCGCGGACATCTGCTCGGTGGTGACTTGGTGCCCGCGATGGTTCGCGATGAATTGCAGCATCTGGCCGCCAGGCGCGCCGACCTTCCCGGCCCACAGCGAGACGAGCTCACCGAGCGTCGCAGGCGACCCGGTCCCGCCATTCGCTTTGCGACCTGCGGCGGAATGCGCAACCATCCCTTCGGCTTCTCGCACATAGCCACCGTCGACGAGAGATCGCTTCGCCTTATAGAAGTAGCCGTTACCCGGGAGGATGCCCGCGACGATGCAGGCGTTATCCCACGTGAGGTCGTGGTAACGACAAATCGCTGCCAGCAGCTTCATCGCCCCGCCGTCGAGTTCGCCGCTCGCGGCAGGCTTCGGCTTCGATGGTGCCTGCGGCGTCGGTTTTGGCAGATCGGCCGGGTTGGTAACTACCCTCGGTAGATCGAGCGCGATAAAACCACGGCCATGTCCACCTTTTCCATAGGGGACCGCCACGTCGCTAGGCAGGTCGGTCAGTAGGTTCCGGGTGACCTCTTCATAGGTCTGAGGTTGTGCCATGTAACTCAGCAACGCATCGAACACGGCCCGCGCCGATCGAACCCCACCATCGGCAAGGCCGCGCGCATAGCCATGATCTTCCGCCGCCTTCAGGGCGGCCGGATCGATCGCACTTCCATTCTTGCCGCCAGACTTAGGCTCGGCTCTCTGGAGCCGTTCGGCGGCTGCAGCATCCATCGCCGTCTTGATCGGGCCAAGGTCGACCTGCGCCAGCGTCTTCGGCTCGACACGCTTCTCTCCAGCCTTCGGCGTGGCCGAGGTGTCGAGCGTCTTGATTTTCGGGAAGCGCATGCGCTGAAGCTGGTTGTCCGTGGTGGACCACACCCACGCCTCGCCGACATCGAGGCGGGCCAGCGTGTCAAACACCTCTTTCGCCTGGTCGCGGTCGCCGTTTCCATCAACCCACGCCTTGACCGCGTCGCGATCCTGCGGCGCCGGCAAGCGGTGCATGATCAGCGTGGCCGCCTGCGTCAGCACGTCCTTGGAGAGCCGAGCAGGCCGCTGCGTGATGGTGATGAGGCGGAAGCCGCGGAAGCGGCCGCGTCGGCAAATCCAGTCGATCTCTGCATGGAGCGCCTTGCTGTCATCGCCCATCGGGTTCTGAGGGGCGAAGACGTCAGCCTCTTCCAGCACCAGCGTCAGGGCTTCGGTGTTGACGCGGCGGAGCTCCCGCAGGAACGCGAGCAAGAACGATTGCTGCGCCGTCTTCGACAGGTCCGAGATATCCAGCACCGCAGGGATGTTGTTCCGCGCAATGACGTCCGCCATCGGCACGGCGGCGGCAGGCTCGAGCGGCAGGTCGCCGTGCACGCCGCCGAAGATCGCGATCGGAAAGCCGGCGTCCCGGCCGTTCGCTGCCGTACGCAATCCGGCCCAGACGCCGAGCGGATCGAGTATCAGGACGCGACGCTTCCCCTCGAGCAGGCGCTCAACGATGCCCTTCGACGTGTACGTCTTGCCGCCGCCCTTCCGTCCGAGAACAGCGACATCTTCTTCCAGATACGCTTCAGGCAATAGCGCGACTTCGCTCGACATGGTCGCCCCTTTCAAATGATGTACGGGATTTTTTCGTTGACGCTGCCGCCGCCGGCGACGTGCTCTTCCATGCGCGACTTGAAGTCCGCATAGGCCTCTGCGTGTTCTTCATCGTCGCCGGCGGCTGCCTTAAAGCTTTCCTCGGCATCGGCCCATGTCGGCGAACAATCGATGCAAGAAATTTCGCCGTCCTCGTAGTGGTAGCCACGGTCTCCGTGAAACAGGATGCATTCGCACCCGACGCAATATCCGGCGACCTCAAGGTCTCCCCTAGCCATCAGAAATTCATCGCGGATGCCTTCAATGGCGCCAATCGCGTGAACCTGCGGAGCAATCGATTTGCGGATTTCTTCGGCGGCATTGTCCAGACCCTCAACAATGGCCTGAATTTCTTTCCGCTCGTCTTTAGTCAGCGTTTCAAGCGTCATAGTGCGTTTCCTTCACGAAAGAGCGGGCCTTGACTGATCTTCGTTCGATAGTCGTCGCGAACCGCGATCATCAGAGCCATCTGCTTGTCTGCCTTCGTCTGTCGTAGCTTCCCGGCTGCGACCAGGCGCGGATAGACCCGATGCCGCTGCGCGATCTCGCGCTCTATCTCTTCCAGCTTCTCTTCGAGCGTGAATTCCTTCATGGCGGCTCCCATCAGAAGAAGTCCTCGATGCCGACAGGCATCGGGGGCTCGTCAGCAAACATGTCCCTGCTTTTCTTTGGCTGGGTGCGCTTGATCCCGCGCACCGGTTTTCCGGTCCACCAGATGAGCTGGTCGCGGCCATCGACGACGCGAACGTGCATCATGTTCTGGCGGCAGCGCTTCAACGCCTTCTTGACGCGCTCGCGGTGCGCCTTCTCGCCTTCAGGCGTGTTGTCATCCTCGCGAAGCATGCGCTTCGCGATCTCTCGCTTCACAATGTCGTAGTCCACGACCTTGCCGATCGATTTGGGCAAACCAAGTTCCGCCGGCGGCGCGATGCCTTGTTCATCGAGGCATTCAAGAAGCACCTCAACGAACTGCTGCTCCTGCTTCGTCGCGTGCGCGCCCTGCTGGCCGTCTTCGCGCCGAGCGCCCTCACCGTCTTTCAGAGGCTCGGCGATGTTCGGCGAGGTGACGACGCAGGATGTGCGCTCCCGTCCGAATTTATTGAACGTCCCGTCCGCAACCTCGCGCAGAACGAACTCTGTCTCTTCGCCATCCCTACCTTCGCGCTGCTTTCTGACCTTCATTGCGCGCAGATCGCGACCGTCGTCGTCCTTCAACTGCACCGGCTGACGGGCGTTACCGCCCATCTTTCGAGACACGACGATCACGGTGTCGATGTTGTTCGTAAGCTGCTCGTTGCCACGGTGCTTACCGACGGAATTGGTGTGCCCGACAAGAAGCGATGCAGCGCCCGTGAGTTCACGGAGCCGATCGAAGTTTACGCGGATTTTCGACACCACTTCGCTGTCGATCTCTGACGCGCCTGGCGTTGCCGCGTTGTAGGTGTCAAACACCATCAACCCGAGCCCGGCCTCCCCGAAATAGGTCCGCGCAATCCCATTCATCTCTTCTGAGAGCCGCTCGACGACGTTGTCCGCTGGCCACATCGAAAGAGGCTTGGTCAGGACGGCAAAGGGAAGGTCCGCGACTTCTAAGCCGTGGTGCTTGCGGTAGGCTCGCAT
This sequence comes from Afipia carboxidovorans OM5, assembly GCF_000218565.1. Classification (NCBI taxonomy): domain Bacteria; kingdom Pseudomonadati; phylum Pseudomonadota; class Alphaproteobacteria; order Hyphomicrobiales; family Nitrobacteraceae; genus Afipia; species Afipia carboxidovorans. The sequence goes on from NC_015684.1 coordinate 2,611,328, forward strand.
GCGCGCCTTCGCGCCACGTGACGCCTCGTAGGCACACCAAATCACGCCGCGCGGCCGCAGCACTCGCCGGCCGAAGAACGGGACGCCGCGCGCGACGCACATAGCAAGGTGATAGGTCAGGAAAGACTTGCCCGTTTGGCTTTCGCCCATCATGAGCGCGCCCTCATGCTCGGGGATAAGATCCTCGACCAGGTATTCGTATTCTTCGCCGGGGTCGTTCTGATCGGTCCAAAGCGTCAGCCCCATCTTCGAGACGAACGGCAGGTTGACCTGCATTTCTTCGTTGCTGATGGCACCGATGGCTCGCCGCTCGGAAAGCTGCTGGATATGACCCGCAAGCTCGCCCACGTCGATCGTCATGTCAGACGCCGCCATGAGGCGGGCGAGATATTGATTGACGGTCAGTCCACCGACGATGACTTCGGTCGGATCGATGCCGAGCGCGGCCGCAACCGACGGCATGGTGGCCTTCCAGCCTTCTTCGGCAGCCTTAACGAAGGTCGAAAAGATGCGGCGGTGAAAAACGTCAAAGAAGTCGCCTTCTGTCACCTCTTGAACGACGTCACCGATGGCGTCAGGAGACATCAGCAGGTAACCGAGCAGCAGGCGCTCACCTTCGATATCGGTCAGCGGCGCGCCGCCGGCGTCGAACAGATCGCCGGTCGGAAGCTCGACAGGCGCGTCTTCAGTGGGCGGGCTTGTCACTTCTGTGTCCACCATCAGGCCTTTTTCTTGCTGAGCCGCTTGGCGACTTCGTTTGGCTGATACAGGCAGGCATCGAGAAAGCGTGCGGTCGAGCGCAGCAGCGCGATGCGTTTGATTTCCGCGGCGGACGGCTCTGAGCGAAGTGCCGCAATCAGGAAAGCGCGCTGTGACATTTCGAGGTTCAGCGCCTCGAAGGTGACAGCCATCATCATGTCCGCAAGCTTCGGCTTCGGGTTGCCGGCCTGCTCAACGGCATCTGCAATCATCTTGTCGATGGCGGGATAGTCGCTCATCAGGCTGCCGCCCCCTCTTCCGAGAGAAGGTCGAACAACGTCGGCACGTCGGCCTCGCGCTCCGCCTCTTGGCAATAGGTGACGCCGTCGCGGAAGTATGACGGGCTCAGTTCGACGCCGATCCCGCGGCGCTTCAACGCGATGGCTCGGTAGGGCACGGTCATGAGGCCGCCGAACGGATCAAAAACCGTCTCACCTGGCATCGTGTATTGCGTGATCGCACGATCCACGATGTCGAATTGCAACGGGCACAGATGAAGCTCTCGACCCTTGGCATGCTGCAAGCCGTTGAGCGTCCGCATGCGGGCCACGTCCGTCTCGACATCGGGGTGCCACGAATGCGGCGGCAGCAGCATGAAGGTCGGCGGGAGCTGGTTGTTCGCGTCGAGCGTGTCGCTGACCGCGACGTGATGCTCAAAGTCGTAGACCTGCGAAAGGGAATGCTCGCGCCATCGACGATATATGACCTTGGCTTCCTGCCCCAGAAGTTCAACTGGCGACAGAAGACGGTTGCCGCTCGACCTTCCGAAGCCGTGCGCGTCTAGCTGCCAGCGACCGCGGCTGTACTCCGCCTTGTCCTTGACCACTGGATCATCGGCGTAGCCCTTCGAGCGGTCGGTCTGCGGCTTGCGGAAGACGTGAACGTATTCCGGCAGGCCAAAGCCCATCCGGGTGCCATCCTTGCATTGCTCGGTCCACCCCAGCCGGTAGGTCTGGTTGTTCTCCCTGACCACGTCGGTGATGATGGTCTTCGTTCCGATGTAGGCGAAGCCATGCTTGCGAAAATGCAGCATGGTCTCAGCACCGAACGGACTAACGGTCTGGAAGCCGAGGCCGGTCAGGCCGCCTGGTACGATGCGGTCTTTGCAATGGATCATGGCGATCCTGCCCGGCTTCAGAATGCGCAGCAGTTCTGGCGTCAAGAAGTCCATCTGACGGAAGAAGTGCACGTCATCATCGGTGTGACCGAAATCGTTGTAGCTCGGCGTGTATTCGTACTGCGTCGAAAAGGGGATCGAAGTCACGATCAGGTCGACACTGTCGCCGGCCATCGAACGCGTTTCCTCAACGCAGTCGTTGTTCACGCACACGAACCGATCGCCGCGCACCTCAACCCGGTTCACTCCGATGGTCCGCTTCAGCGCGCCCGCGATGCCAATCCGCGTCAGGCCATATTCTTTGATGATGTCGGCCATGATGGCCGATTGCTCGTCATGGCGCTTCCAGCGCTCTTCCAGCTTGCGCCGAACCGACCGCTCCTGCTCGGTGTAGATCAGATCAAGGCGGACCTTCTTGGTCTGGCCGAAACGCATCAGCCGGTGAACGGCTTGAATGAAGTCGTGAAATTTGAAGCCGATGCCGAGGAAGATCATCCAGTGGCAGAAATACTGGAAATTGCACCCGGCCCCGCTCATGGAAGGCTTCGTTGCGAGATAAGGAAACTCGCCGCGTTTGAAGCCGATGGCGTTGGCCTCATTCACGTCGAGGTCCTGCGATCCGAAGATCGAGCGCACCGACGGGATCGTCTTCTCAATCGAAAGCCGCTCGGCCTCGAGGTCGTGCCAGAGCAGACAATGATCATCAGGATCGGAAGCGATCAGGCCAGCCATCAAGTCTATGCGCTGCGGCAGGCTGTCTCGCTTGACCTTCGAGGCGTTCTGAACGCCGATCGCCTCATCGGCGAAAAACTTCGCCTGGCCGTCGCGCTCCGTGCCCGCCTTGGTGTGATCTGCCGGGATTTCGTGCCAGCGGATATCGAGCTCGGGCAGCACATAGCCTTCGTCCGAAAAACCGAGGTCGGACGGCTTCGAGACGAACAGAGCCCACGACGCCACCCAAAGCCAGAACTCACGCTCCTTATGCGGATGGATCGTGAGTTCGTCCGCCTTCTCGCTGTTGCGCTTGAAGAAGCGGGTCTTGGCCTGCCCGACATCCATGATGCCGAGGAACGCGGCGTACGCGAGCAGTTCGATGTGCTCGTTCGGGTCAGGCGTCGCCGTTGCAACAAAGCGATAGCGGATTTCGTTCTCCACCGCGCCACCGCGCGCGTCGCCGGCGAGCCGCGCCATGAACTCGCGAAACGTCTTCGACCCGCCAAAGCCGCGCAGACAGGCAGCCTCGTCGAGCGATACGAAGCCAAACTTCGACGTATCGATCTTTCCTTCGCGAACGCTCTCGTAGTTCGTCAGGTAGATCAGAGGAAGATCTTGTTCGTTCCCTTCCTCGAGCTCGCCCACGGTCGACCGGATGAATTTGAGACGGACACGATAATCGCCTTTGAAATACTGCTCGGCATCGTCGAAGAACTCCTGTCTGACACCGAGCGGCAGGATGATCAGCGGCACAGAGCCGGTCTTGATCCGGCACAGCCGCGCCAACTCGATCTGCGCGCTAGTCTTGTGCAGGCCGAAGCTTGAGAAAATTCCGCGGCGGCCGCCCTGCGCCGCCCAAGCAACGATGGCGCGAACGAAGTCTTTAAGCTGCGGGTTGATTTCGTGAGGCGCGACGTCGAAGCCTGCCTCACCCGCAACCGCCACCTTTCCCTCGATGAATGAGCGATAGTCGTTCATCAGAACATCTGCCTCGCTGCAATCGGGCCGAGCGCAAAGCGCGTGGCGTGCTCAGGGGCGTAGCAGCAGACCGCGTACGCCCAGAGGGCGCAGGCATCCGCCTCGTCATCGGTACGCACAGCCCATCCGTAACGGCGAGCAATCGCCATCGTGTCGGCCTTCTTGGCCCACCCGTTGCCGGTGAAATGTTTTTTGACGGTCGATGCCCTGCCCTCGCGCACGGTGATGCCGCGATGACGGGCCGCCATTTCTGTCAGCATGGCGAGGCCCATCAGCTTCCGCGCCGTTGTCGGCGTTGTCTTCTTCGGCAGGATCGGAGCTTCAAAAATGACGAGCGCGGGCTTTAGCCCTTCAAGCTGGCCTTTCAGCCATGCCGAGTATTTGAGCCCGTACGTACCGACATCGTCGCCGGTCGGCGGGATCGTGAAATGTCCGAAGTCAGGATTGGGGTTACCCGGCTCGCCCGCGCACCATCCGGTGTTCGTTGCCACGTCAAGCGAAAGGATGATGCCGTCGATGCGCATTGGATGCGACTTCCCCCAGACAGCCAGAGCCGCCTCGCGGCCGCGGCGCCCTTCGCCGCGGCGTTTGTTGTTCGAATGTCAGGAAAAAACGGACAGCAGATGCGCGCCGAACGGCGTGTCGCCGAACGACTTGTCGTCGTTGGCGTGGCGGAGGATTTCCTCAATTTGCTCGCGATCGTCTCCGTCAAGGTCGGAGAGGCTGCTTTCCGATTTCAACACGGCTTTTCGAGCCTTCCAGAGCTCGTTGAAGACCTTCGACCGGATGCCGGCGTTCTTGGCCTCTTCCTTGATCTCTTTCTGATCCTCGCGCAGCGATTTGCATTCCTGCATCGCCTTGCCCATGATCGAAGCGCACTCATCTTCGATGTTCTGCATGCGGTCGAGATACCCGTCGATCTTCTTGATGTCGTAGCCGTTCGACGGCTTTGCTTCGGATGCCATTTGGACCTCTCGTATTCAGGGTTGGAGCGAAGCCGCAATCGCGCGGCTCGCCGACATCAGGCCGCCGTCAGGTCGCGGCACTTCACCCACGTGGAACTCCCGTCGGGGAAGCGGACGAGGTATTCGGTCGCCGCAGGAACGTCGTACTGCGCAGCACCGGTCACGGTCCCGACTTCACCCGTTGCGACCAGGCGAACCGGGTCGAGACGATTGAACGTCGGTGGATTGCTTGATTTTGCTGAGTTGCGCGTTTTTTTCCGCCGCGCAGCGGCCGTCATTGCCTTCTTAGCCATGAGCTTTGCCTCCTGAGATGGATTGGTGCGCGCGATCAGCGCCGCGGCTCGTCGGAGCGACAGGCATCATCGCGATGCCTCCAAAAGCGTCTTCAGAGCGCTGCGCTCGGACGCGGTGCCGATGCCCCACGCAATCGCCATGTGCGCGCAGCAGTAGCTTGCACCATGTGCAGTTGGCGCGCCGCAGAAGGTCTGCTGACTGGCATCGTTGAGTTCGTTGTCGGGCCAGCGGCATTCAAGTCCAAACGGCCCGAGGTTGAGCAGCGGGACGTGACGCGACTGAGCGTCCGCCGTGCGCGGCTTAAAATCGCAGCTCGGCACCTCGCCGCTTTTCGCTTGCTCGATCCGCGCCAGCACGCCGGCGGCCTTCGCGCCCTCCGAGCTATAGTTGTTACCCTTGCTCGACGGCGCAGCCTTGCGAGCGGGTTCGGGTTGCGGTGCCCTCGGGACCGCAGAGCCTATCCTCACGCCGATCCGGAACGACCGGCCAAGCACAGCGCTGCGGGTAAACTCCGTGCCGTGCGCGGCGTTGAGAGCACGAGTGAGTTCAGTTGCCGTCTTCCACGGCCCGTTCACACGCAGGAACGCATCGAATTGCTCGTTCCAAATCGGTTTAAGCGGCAAGCCGCTGGTAACCATGGCAGGCGGCTCGGCTTGCGCCTCGTCCACTTTCCGGTTGATAAACCGGTTATGATCTTGACGAACGCTCATTGCTCAGCCTCAGCCGGTTTCTTTGCCGGGCGTGCGATGCCCTTCGGCCAAGCGCAGCGCGGCGGCCAGTTGTCGGAAAACCACTGCATCGCAAGGTCGTACCGCGACGTCGTCAGGTCGCTTTTGCCTGAAACGACCGCGTCCAGCTTCTTTCCGTCGTTGAAGATGCGCCACGAGAGCGTTTTGAGCGGGGTGTCCGTGGCACCCGAATACGCGTTCGCCACGGCCGTCAGGTTCTCAATGGAGTGCATGATCTTCTCAAATCGCGGTTGCGTTACCGGTTTATTAACCGGTTTTTTAACCGCCCGCAAGCCGGTAGGATGACCGTTATGAAAAAATCTGTGCAGCGAAAGAAAACCGGCCTGAAGCGGCCGCACGTATCGCAGCCGAGTTTGGGCAGCCGAATTCAAGAACGCCTAACCGCGCTCGACCGCTCGGCGATGTCTGTCAGCCTCGCAATAGGCGCGAAGGAAGACTTCATCAGGAACATTTTTCGCAAAGAGGCAGAGGGGAAGCGCCACTCACCTGGCTCGGAGAAGCTTATTGCGTTGGCAAGAGAACTTGAGACCACCACGGATTGGCTCGTTAGCGGTGACGCTGGGCACGTCGACAGTTCTCAGATAGCAGCAGAAATGGACTCGAGCCGCGCGAGGCCCGCCACGGTGCCGATTGTCGGCTACGTTGGAGCCGGCGCCGCAGCTCACTTCTACGCAGTCGCGCAGGGAAGCCTCGACACTGCGCCCGCACCTACCGATGCCACGCCGTCGACGGTATGCGTTGAAATTCGCGGAACGAGCATCGGGTCGATGTTCGATCGATGGCTGGTCTATTACGACGACGTGCGCTCGCCCGTGACCCACGACTTAATCGGCCGGCTCTGTGTCGTCGGGCTTAACGATGATCGAATTCTGGTGAAAAAAATCAAACGGGCAAAAACAGAGGGACGGTTCGATCTTCTTTCCGAGACCGAACCGCCCATTGAGGGAGTGCAAGTAGAATGGGCAGCAAGGGTCAAACAACTCTCACCGCAGTAGCGATTTCTTTGTTCGGATCGCTTGCGACGATGACCGCAGCGCAAGCGGACCAGTGCGACATGCTTGGCCTCGACCTATCGCAAAGAACTAACGCAGTGGTCGAGCGGAAAGTGAACGTTCTCACCGTGAAGCATCCATGGGTGGGGAGTGCGGGCGTGAGTTACTGCGCCACGGCGAAGCCAGGCTTCGACGCCACCATCGACACCGCCTATCCACAGGGAACGTTCTTCGATTTCATCGGCGCCGCCGGCTCCATCGTGGTTAAGGCTCGCCCTCAGAAGCTCCGCGATGCCGCAGTGAAGTGCACGCGTCTCGCACTGAAAGACCCAGACGGCCTGCATCACCTCGACAGTCTTGGGCTGGAGTTGACATGCAATGCAAAATCCGGCGCGAACGGCTTCGTCACGGTCCTCATCACCAGAAAAACCGCGTCATAGGCAGGGGACAATCCGGGGGACATTTTCCGGGGACAGAGGGACATGGCACGAGAAGTGCTACGCGCGCGAGCGCGCGGATTTTATATTCTATTCTTACAGGGGCCTCGTAAGAGGCCCCCTGTAGTAGAAGATTGATCGCTACTTAGGGGACATTTCCAGACGGGGCGGACGCCTGACGGCGTCCCTTCGATCGATCGGACAAAAAAATAATCCGGTTAGAAAACCGGTTTTATGTTGACCCGGTTAGAAAACCGGTTTTATGGTTACCTCCGACGCCGCATCCCGCGGCCCTGCCCAACCCCGGGCATCGGAGGCAACCATGGACGCCAGCAGCGCCCTTTCCAAAGCAGACTTCGCATCCCGCGCCGGTTTCTTCCGCGCCCGCCTCGATCGATATCTCCCCACCCTGCAGAGCGACCATGCCCGCCGCGTGTTCTTGATCCGCCAGCGCGAGGTTTTCCGACAGCAGTACGGAGAATTCGTTGCAAAGCGCGGCGCGACGGCGAAGCGCGATCCCATTTTCGGCTGGCCGACGGCGGCTGACTTTGTCGAAACCATCGCCGATCTCGACCGTCGCATCAGCGATCTGCCCGGCGACGGAAAGGCGGCCGCGTGATGACCAGCCAAACCACAGCAGCGGGCGCGCGGACGGCCCCCGATCCATTGCGCAGCATCGTCTCGCGAAATTTGATCGCGAACACCGAAACGCTCGAATGCGGCCACTCGATCACGCGCCCGCTTTCGCTCGGTGAATTTGCGATGGAGCCTTCCAAAGCGAAGCGCCGTCGCTGCTACCACTGCGCCGCCCTCGCCAAGACGGGCGGTGCGTGATGCCTCCGCACAGCAACCACGTTGAAATGCGTGCGAGCCGCAGGCCGGCACGCCAGTACGTCAGCGAAACCCATGATCGCAAACTCGATGCGCGTTGGCGTTCTGACGTGACGCTGGCGAAGTGCATGGTGCTTCGCAAGATCCTCGACAATGGACCGCTCGACCTCACCGGCATGGGTGAGTGGTACCGGCAACGATGCATCGAACTCGCGATGGAAGAACCGCCGCTGGTCGATGTCGACGAAAGCCAGGTGTTTCTGACCAAAGAGGGCGAGGCGTTCGCAGCCCGGGACAAGGCCGACAGCATTGCTCGGCAGCGTGGGCATCGTCGCGTCTTTGAACAACGTGGGGGCAAGCTGTGACAGAAACCAACGGCGATCTCGTTCTGCAGATGTCGATCCTTCTGCGAACGATGGGGACTGATCTCGGCGATGAGCGCGAAGTAATTCAAGCGCTGGTCGGCGCGCGCTTCAGGTCTGGCGACGTCATCGCATTGATGGATCGAGCGGTCGAGAAGGCTCGCATCGACGCTCAGAGCAGCGAGGCGCTGCATCATGATTGACCTCGCAACCTATCTCTGCGGCCTCGGTGCTGGCCTCATTGCCGGCGTGTGGCTTACTGCTATCCGCTTTCGACGCATCGCTAGCGAAAGCCTCGGCGCGAAGTGCGAGAACGCTCAACTCGTTCGCCTGCTGGATGGCCTGCAGCGCGCCCAATACAATTATTGCGTGATCGCGGACAATCGCGGCCTTGCCGAACCCGAGACGCGGGCCGCTTGGAACATCCTGCGCCAGACCGGCAACGCCGCGCGAGGCTTCCTCTGGCAGCGCAGGCAGCTTGCGTCATGAGGGTCCTAACTCACTGCCCGCGCGGCCACGAATACGCAACCTTCATGGACGTTATTCGCGAGGATCAGCGGCTATGGGCGTGATCCGCAGTCACAAAACAGCAGCGAGAGCCGCGCCCGTGACCGTGGCCCTTCGGCTCGACAATGAAGCTGTCGTATTTGAAGGCAAGGCCGCGCTCGCCGTAACCCAAACACTAAAAAAGCGCGACGGAGTTATCGCCTGTCTTTTGAAGGCAGTCGAAATGGTTCGCGACGCTGACGAAGACTGTCGGAAGGACGGGCTGCCGCAGATGCCGCCGGCGGCGCGCGCAAAGCTCGATGCCGCTATCGCCAAGGCTCACACGATGGGGAAACGTCAGTGATCCAGCGCATCCCTGTCACTGATCGCGATAGCTGGCTCGTCCTGCGTAAGCAGGACGTGACCGCGTCCGTGGTCGGCGCCCTCTTCGGCTGCCACCCGTATGTGAGCTTGTACGGCCTCTTTCTGGAGAAGACCGGCGGCGCGCCTGCGGACGAGCAGACGCCGTTCCTTGAGTGGCGACTGATCCTCGAAAGCGCGGTCGCAGCCGCGGTCGAGCGTCAGCGGCCGGAATGGAAGATCGTAAAGGCGACGGAGTACCTGCGTGATCCCGAGACACGCATCGGCGCGACGCCGGACTTTTACATTCACGGCGACCCGCGCGGGCTCGGGGTTCTACAGACGAAGACTGTCGATCCCCGCGGCTTCAGGCTCCATTGGCAGGAACAGCCGCCATTCTGGATAGCGTTGCAGAACGCCACCGAGCTCATGCTCGAGCAGAACGCAGCGTTCGGCGCCGTCGCGGCGCTCGTGATCGATCCCTACAAGCTCGAATGCCCGATCTTCGATATCCCGCGGCACGCCGGCGTCGAGCAGCGCATTCGAGAAGGCGTAAGCGATTTCTGGGATGCCGTGGCCTTCGGCGAGGTCCCCAACCCGGACTTCAGCAAGGACGCCGACCTGCTCGCCGCGATTGAGCCCGACGTGATCGAAGGCAAGCGGATCGATCTGACCGGCGACAATCACCTGCCGGTCCTGCTCGCGGAGCGCGCGGAGCTCAAGGCGCGTGTGAAGCCCGACCTCGATCGTATCGATGCCATCGAAACAGAGGTTCGCTTCAAGATGGGCGACGCCGAGATCGCGATGATCGATGGCTTCCGCCTGACCCTCAAAGAACAGACGCGCAAGGCCGGCTTCCACGCCGAAAGCCGCTCTCGCGTGCTGCGCATCAAGGAAACTCGACCGAAAGAGGAATTGAACAATGGCCCCTTCTGACACCGCTACTGAAGATCCTCGGCTTGGGATTGGCGGCAACAACCCGCCAGCCGAATTCTCGCTGGAGGACTTGGTCACTGCCCTGCCAGCCACACTCGCCGAGGCCTTCGCAAAACGTATCGCCGACGAAGTCGAACCGATCGCGAACCGCGCGAACGAGGCCCCGGAGCGTTTTGCCAGCGATGAAGACCTGGCGGCAGCGACCGAGATTGTGAACGACGCACAGGCGGCGTGGAACGAGTTCGAAAAGCTGCGGAAAAATCAGAAGGACCCGTTTAAGCGCGGCGGCGAGGAAGTCGATGACTTCTTCCGCCCACCGCTGCAGCGCCTGACCCGGATCAAGGACGCCTTCGCCAAGCGCGCCACCGATTACAACCGCGAAAAGCGGCGCAAGGCGGAGGAAGCTGCTCGCGTCGAACGCGAGAGACTTGAACGCGAGGCTGAAGAAGCCCGCAAGAAGGCGGCTGAGGCCGCTGAGTTTGGCGATCAGGACGAGGCGATCGAGCATCTGCAGACCGCCGCCACGGTCGAAACGAAGATCGAGGAAGTTGCGTCGGCGCCTGCCATCCCGGCCGAAGACATGACCGTGCGCGGCGCGAGCGGCGGCACTGCACGCTCCCGCACGGAGTGGGCTTTCGAGATTGAAGATTTCTCGAAGATCGACCTGAACGCGCTGCGCGATTTCATCGCGCCGGAAGCGGTCGACAAGGCGCTGAAGGCCTACGTCAAGCTTCGCAAGAATACCGCGAAAATCGAAGGCGTCCGCTTCTTCGAAGACGAGAAGGCGACGTTCCGTCGCCGCTAACCCCACCCCGAATAGGAGAATGCCGCATGGCAAAAACTGAAACGAGAGAGCGCACTCAAGCGGACCACCGCTCGGCAGAGCCCGCGCCGAACGTGAATGTTCCGGCTCAGAAGAGCAACCATCCGGTCGCGGTATTCAGGGAATACGCGATGCAGCGTATCAGCACTCTGCAGGAACTGCCCCACATCGATCCGCAGCAACTTCTAAGCGTTGCGCTCACTGCGATCCAGCGCAAGCCAGACCTGATGAGGTGCACGCCACAGTCTCTTTGGAATGCCTGTGTTCTAGCAGCACAAGATGGGCTTCTGCCCGATGGACGCGAAGGCGCGATCGTTCCCTATGGCGAAAACGCTGACGGCAAACGCGTGGCTGAAATCGCCACGTGGATGCCGATGGTCGAGGGACTTCGCAAGAAGGTCCGCAACAGCGGGCAGATCAAAGACTGGTATGTCGAACTGGTCTACGCCGGCGACTTCTTTCGTTATCGCAAGGGCGATGATCCGCGGCTTGAGCATGAACCTGTTCCGCCAAGCCAGCGAACGCCGAACACGCCGTTCCACGGGATTGTCGCGGCGTATTCAATCGCAGTCTTCACTGACGGGTCAAAGTCCGCGCCTGAAGTTATGTGGATCGAGGAGATCGAGAAGGTCCGCACAAAATCGAAGGCGAAGAACGGTCCGTGGCAAGACAGCGCCTTCTATCCTGAAATGTGCAAGAAGGTGGTTGCGCGCCGCCACTACAAGCAGCTTCCGCATTCCGCTGGGATGGACAAGCTGATCCAGCGCGACGACGACGATTACGACTTCGACCGGCAAGATGAAGCCTTGGTGCAGCAGCGCCAGCATCGCCGCCTCGTGTCCACGACTTCAGCATTCGATGAGTTTGCGCGAAACGGGCAAACGATCGATCACCGGGCTTCCGATCCTGTTCATCAGGATGGCGACGACGAATTCGCCGAAGATGAGCCGAGCCATGATGAAACCGGCGCGGATGAGACCGACCGGACGTCTGCCAACAGCAAGCCCGAGACTGGCGGCGCGGCCGATCAGCGCGAAGAAGCGGCCGTCAACAGCAAGGACGAACAGCAGCAGCACGCGGAGCCTCAGCAGCAGACGCAGGCCGAGCAGACCACCGCGAACGACGGCAAGCCCGCTGCGAAATTCGATCCTCACGTCGGTGAAGAGGTCCGCCGCTGGCCGCCTGGCGCAGTCCCGTCCGATCCCGACGAATACGAGTTCTATGTCGAGACGAAGCTGTCGGACTATACGCGCGAGACGGCCGATAAAATCCCCGATTGGTGGAAGTCGGCGGAAGAAAAGAAGCTGCGCGAGGCCTGCGGTATCAGCAAGCAGCGTCATGACGAACTGCGCAACAAAGCGGCGTCACGAAAAACCGAACTGCTGAAGGGCTGATAGATGCGCCTTTCCGCAGCATCACTCGATATCAACGCGTTCCGCGGCTTTCTCGAAGCCGCGGGGTGCGACATGCTGGAAGCGCACGGCCCCGCCGGGGAGTTGCTGCGCTTCCGGTTCGGCCTGTCATACGGCGCGGTCTCTCGCCGGAAGAACGGCAGCCTGACGCTTTCCGGCGAAGCGTCGCAGCACTTCATCAACTTTCGAAAGGCTCTGGCGGCCTCGCCCGCCGGCGAAGAGCCGAAGCCACCTCGCGTGGCGACGATCACAACGCTTACCTTGCCCGTCGTCGATCACGCCTGCGCGCGCGAACGCCTCGCGAAGGCAAAGACAGCCATCGTCTACACGGATGGTTCAGCAGAGCGCGGCGGCAAGGGCCGCGGCGGCTGGGCTGCGATCATCCGTGCCGGGTTCGACATCGTCGAGATATTCGGCGGCGCGGAAGCATCAACCATCAACCGCATGGAAATTATCGCGGCCGTTGTTGCCCTCGAAATCCTGCCCGCCGGGTGCGTCGTCAAACTGCACACGGATAGCAAATATCTTCGCAACGGCATCACGAATTGGATTGATGGCTGGAAGCGCAACGGCTGGCTGACGGTCGCGCGGGAGCCGGTGAAGAATGAAGACCTCTGGCGGCGGCTCGACGCCGCGCGCCTAAGCCACACAGTCACATGGAAATGGGTCAAGGCCCACGTAGGCATTCGCCTGAACGAGCGAGCGGACGAGCTCGCAAAGTTCGCTCGCCACAACATCACGAAGGGATTTTGAAATGGCCGGATCGATTAACAAGGTGATCTTGGTCGGCAACCTCGGTGCCGACCCGGACATTCGGCGCACGCAGGACGGACGTGCGATCGCCAACATGAGCATTGCGACGTCGGAGACCTGGCGGGACAAAAACAGCGGTGAGCGCAAAGAAAAGACCGAGTGGCATCGCGTCGTGATCTTCAACGAAGGTCTCGCAAAGGTCGCAGAGCAATACCTGCGCAAGGGCGCGAAGGTCTACGTTGAAGGCGCGCTGCAGACCCGGAAGTGGCAGGACAAGGACGGCCGCGACAAGTACACGACCGAGGTCGTGCTGCAGGGCTTCAACTCGACGCTGACGATGCTCGACAGCCGCAACGGCGGCAATCGCAGCGACGATGACGACGACGGCTTCGGCGAGCGGCAAACGTCGCGGAAAGGATCTTCGAGCGGCTACCGCGGCAACGACGACATGAACGACGACATCCCTTTCAGCCCGGAATTCCGATGATGGGGAAATTTTGCCCAGCTTGCGGAGAGACGAAGGCTCGAACCAGCTTTTATAAGCACCCGCACAAATCAGACGGGCTGCAAGGCATTTGCAAAGAATGCCACAAAACCGCGATGAAGCGCAATCGCCGCGAAAACCCTGACGTTCAAGAGCGGGACCGTGCGCGCGCGAAGCAGCCGCACCGGCGAGCCATGGCGAAAGCCCTTGTCGCCCGTTGGCGCGAGGTCAACCCGGACCTCTACCTTGCGCAGAACGCGATCAACAATGCGATCCGCGACGGTAAGCTGAAGCGTGGCGTCTGCGCATGCGGTGCGAAGGAGAATGTCTTCGGCATCGCCGTTGATCCGAAGCAACCGCTCCGCAAAATCAAGTGGGAATGCGCCCGCTGCTATCATCGCAGTCGGTTCGAGCGTGAGGTCGCATAATGGCTGAGCGCACCGAAATCTCATGGGCCGATGCGACGTTCAATCCGTGGATCGGCTGCACCAAGGTCGGGCCGGGCTGCGACCATTGCTACGCCGAGCGCGACAACGGCAGGCGTAAATGGGTGGATGGCTGGGGCCCGGGCGTGCCGCGCCGGCGCACCAAGACGTGGGATGCTCCGCTTCGATGGGATCGAGCCGCTGCGCTTTCGGGGCAGCGCCCGCGTGTCTTCTGCGCGTCACTGGCCGACGTGTTCGACAACGAGGTCGAGCAGGCTTGGCGCACTGACCTATGGGCGCTGATCCGTGCCACACCGAACCTGCGGTGGATGCTGCTGACCAAACGCATCGGCAACGCGGCAAAGATGCTGCCGCCGGATTGGCCTTATCCGAACGCGGGATTGATGGCGACGGTCGTTAATCAGGCCGAGGCTGATCGCGACATTCCGAAGTTGATGATGACGCCGGCTACGTGGCGCGGCCTTTCGATCGAGCCGATGCTTGGGCCAGTCGACATCTCGCATTGGTTGACGGGGCACGAGGGCATCGGCCTCGACTGGGTGATCTGCGGCGGCGAGAGCGGCCCGCACGCGCGGCCGATGCATCCATCGTGGCCTCGATCGCTGCGCGATCAGTGCGCCGCAGCCGGCGTCGCCTTCCACTTCAAGCAATGGGGCGAATGGGCCCCGCATAAGATCTCGCCGGGAAGCCGCGGTCAGATTTGTCTTTGGCCGAACGGGCGCGAAGGCGCCGGCATCGGCGGAGCGAACGAAAACGGCGGTGGCGGCGCGGAGATGGATCGCGTTGGAAAGAAGCGAGCAGGCGACCTGCTCGACGGCCGCGAACACAAGGAATTTCCCGCCGCGTTGGAAGCTTCTCCGGCACCGCGGACCGCCTTTGCTGCCGACGTCGGAGGCAGCCCATGACGGAGCACCGCTGTCACGCCCCCAACTGCTCAGCCATGGTACCGCACAACGTCTTCATGTGCGCGCGCCATTGGCGCGCGCTGCCGAAGCCGCTCCGCCAGGCGATCAGCGAAGGCTGGTCCATGGGGGGCGGCAGCCCGTACCGCGCAAACTGTGACGAGGCGATCCGCATTATCGGCGAGTTCGAAGGCGGTATCGCGCCCGATCTGCCCACTGGCACGAAAGCACTAACGATCTGGCAGCCGTGGGCATCGCTGGTGATGATCGGCGCGAGGCCTTGGGAGTTTCGGAGATGGTCGTTCACCGACCGGCCCGGGCTTCGAAAGCTGGTCGGCCAGCGCATCGTCATCCATGCCGGCGCGCGTCCGCCGAAGCCGAGCGAGGTCCGCGACATTCTCGCCCGGATCGAAGGCGGCGAAAGCGCGCTCGAAGCTGATCGCGCCCGGCCATGGCTCGAAGGGCTGCATTGGGCCATTCTGGAAAAGAAGGTCGGCGGCGCACCGCTCGCCGCGGCGCTGGGGACAGCCGTCATCGGTGAGCCCGTCAAGGCATCGAAGCTGTTCGACAAGGTGGCCGACAGCGACCGGATCGACCAGCACATGTATGCATGGCCGCTGACCGACATCGACGCGTGGAAGAAGCCTGTGAAGGCCGCTGGCGCGCAGGGCTTCTGGAATTGGTGATGGCGAAGCCGGTCCGCATCCAGCGCAAGCGCACCAAGGGCTGGACGATGCCGCCGAACACGGCCTACGTCGGCCGCGGCTCGGATTGGGGCAATCCGCACAAGGCATTGACACGCGACGCCTTGGGGCGCGCGCACGCGGTCATCCAATTCCGGCAGTATTGCCCTCCGAAGAGCCCGCTGGCGGCCGCAGCGAGGCGCATACTCCGCGGCAAGAACCTCGCTTGCTGGTGTCCGCTCGACCAACCATGCCATGCGGACGTTCTGCTTGAACTCGCAAATAGCGAGGCCGCCGAATGACGACGATGATCGTATGCGGCGGCCGATATTTCGGGCACGTCCACTTCCTGACGCCGCGGGAGGATCTGCGCGCGGAAATGGAGCGCGCGGCGAAGCAGAACTTCATGATGCGCGAGGCGCTCGACCACCTTCGGCAGGGGCGTGGCGTAACGAAAGTCATTTCTGGCGGCGCCACCGGCGCGGATGCCACGGCCTACCATTGGGCGCGCTCTCGCTGCCTCGCCTGCATCGTCGTGAAAGCCGAATGGCGTCGGTACGGCCACGCGGCGGGGCCGATCCGCAACGGCAAGATGCTCGACCTGAAACCCGACTTCGTCGTCGCCTTCCCCGGCCGCACGGGGACGGCAGACATGGTGCGCCAGGCGACGAAGGCTGGCGTCGAGGTCATCGACTATCGGGAGACATTCGCATGACGCCGGCGAAGACTGCAGAATGCCTGACGTGTCATGGCGTCGGGGCCGTCCCGGTGACGCGCGTCATCGCGGTTGCCGGATGCTGCGGTAACCCGACTAGAACGGGCGATTGCTGCGGCAACGCCATCCCTATTCCAGAAGAGACCATCGAATACGAGCCGTGCCCGGAGTGCGGAGGCAACGACAATGCCTGACCGGATTGCATGCTGCGTCCCGTACTGCCGGCGCACCTGCCGGAACGACAGCGGCTTCGCCGAATGGATTTGCGGAAAGCATTGGGCGCTGGTGTCGAAGACGACGAAGCGCCGCCGTCGGCTCGCCGTTCGCGCGAAGGATCGCGCAAATCGTCGGTTCGAACAGCAATACCGGGATCAGGGCGGCTGGGCGGAAATCCAACTCAACCGCGCGCTCGCGGCCACAGACCTATCCGCTGCGCTCTGGCGACGGTGCAAGCGCGAGGCCACCGAACGGGCGATGGGGCTCTGATCATGACCGCCCGCTTCAAAAAGCTGGATGATCTGCCGCTTTTCGCCAGCGAAGAGCAGATCGCAGCCGCCATTTTGGGGCCGGGACGGACCGTCGATTGGCGTGGGATAGCCCCACTTCTCGAAAAACGAGGGTTCCCGGGGATTGATGGCCTTCACGGCGGGCGGTACGTTCCAGCCATCCGGGCATTCTATGATGCACAGTACCGAGTAAGGAGCGATGGGCCGCCCGCGAGAGAACCCCACCGTCCTGCGGAGTTCGCCAGTTCATGGAAGAAGCGAAGCAACCAATCCCCGGCTTGAGGCGGCAGGGCTCGCGCCTCCTTTGGAGAGCTTCGAAGGCCGCCATTGCAAAGGGCTACCCGGTCAAGTCAGCAAACCTGACAGCCCTTGCCGGCGACGAGCGATTGTTGCGCGAACGGTGCGCCAAGCTTCAGCGCGAAATGCTGGAATGGATCACCGGCGTTAAGCGCTCCATCATCGAATTCGACGGCACGTTTCGGAGCGTATTCGATCTATACGAAACCGATCCGCAGAGCCCGTTTCACAGACTGAAGCCGGGGACAAAGCATCCCTACAAGACCTATATGCGGATGATGCGCGCGCATATTGGTCACTGTCATATCGACCAAACCGACGGCCGCGACGTTCGGGACTGGTTCAAGGAATGGACAAAGCCGGAAAAGGAAGGCGATCCGCGAACCATCGCGAAAGCGAATATGGCGCTTGCGGTCCTGAAATCATCGCTTCAGTTCGCCATCGAATGCCGTAAGCCGGGATGCGTCGAATTCCGGGCCTGCATTCCTAAGAACCTCGAGAAGCCGAAGGCGCGAAGGTTCGCCATTCCTGCCGGGCAAGTTGCGAAGGCGCGCGCCGCCGCGCACGAACAACAACAGCCCGGAGCCGCGCTCGCCTACGCCCTGCAGTTTGAAGGCACGCTTCGACAGTGGGATGTTATCGGCCAGTGGGTCGATATGTCGGACCCACGACCCTCAGCAATCCACCACAACGGGAAGAAGTGGTTCGGTCCAACATGGAACGATGTCGATGACAATCTGATCCTGCGCTGGAAGCCGACGAAGACAGAAGAGAGTTCCGGCGAAGAGATCGTTATCGACCTCCGCGCATGCCCGATGGTCATGGAGGAATTGGAGCTCACGCTGGCGGCCGGAAAGCCTTTGAGCGGACCGCTGGTGGTAGATCGCCGAACAGGCCAGCCGTTTCTGAGCCAGCCCTTTGAAACGATATGGCGCAAGGCCGCCACCGCTGCCGGTATCAGCAAGAAAGTCTGGAACCGCGATCTGCGGAAATCGGGATCGACAGAGGCGCGCCGATCCGGCGCATCGGTCGATGACCTTCAGAAGTTGATGGGGCATGTCGAGGGCAGCAAGGTGACGCAGGATGTGTACGACCTTGCCGATCTTGAGGCCCACCGGCGGATCGCCGCGTCGCGCGTCGCCTTCCGGAAAACTACCGAGAAATAGTGCGTTGTCGTCGCCGCACACGCGGCGCACATCGGCGCAAAACAACACGAAAAATCAATACGTTAGCGACAAATTTTCTTAACTCCGCATTAACCCTGACGCCCGTATGGTTCGCTTTTACCGTGTCCCGGGCGTTTCATGGCATTGGTCCAGCGAAAATTTCAGCCTCAGGCTGAAGAGCGTCGTCGCTTCCAGCGGGTGAGGATTCACCTGCTCGGCCGCTATATGCTGTCGGATCGGCGCGAATATCCCTGTCAGGCCATCAACATGTCACCCGGCGGTCTTGCGCTGCTGGCGCCCGGCATCGGCAGCATCGGCGAGCGGGTTGTCGCCTATCTCGATCATATCGGCCGCGTCGAAGGCAAGATCACGCGCCTGCTCGACAACGGCTTCGCCATGACGGTGAACGCGACGCCGCGCAAGCGCGAGAAGCTTGCCGCCCAGCTCACCTGGCTTGCCAACCGCGAGATCCTCAACCTGCCCGAAGACCGCCGCCACGACCGTATCGTGCCGCGCAACGCCTCGGGCCTGCTCAAACTCTCCGACGGCAGCGAGATGCCGTGCCGCATCATCGACCTGTCGCTCTCCGGTGCAGCGCTCTCCGGCGCGATGCGGCCCCTCGTCGGCACCGACGTCATGCTCGGCCGAGTGGCCGCGCGCGTCGTGCGTCACCTCGAGGAAGGCTTCGCGATCGAGTTCAATCACCCGCAGTCGCTCGAGACTGTCGAGGACAACGTCACCGCCCGCATCTAAACCTCCCCGACTCCGGGTCATTTCGGGCGATTCCAGGCCCGGAAACGCCGGCGCCTTATTGCCGGCCGCATAAACATTCATTAAAAATACATATTATACCCGCGCTCCCACGCCCGAGCGCGGCCTGACACCTCTCGACCACTTCCGGAGGACGCGATGGGTTTTCCCGCCTTCTTTGCCGATGCCCCGACGATCACACTGCGTGATCCTCTGGCCATCTTTCTCGGCGCCTCCGACGATGGCGTCATCACCTACACCTACGCCGATGCCGTGAAACTCGCAGGCCACTCCTGCCCGACCGTTGCCGGTGCGTACCTGATGGTGCGCGGCGGTCTGCGCGCGCTCTATGGCAACGAGATGCCCGAGCGCGGTGACATCGAGGTTTATCTCCGCGAGCCACGCGACGAAGGCACGACGGGCGTCATCGCCGCTGTTGCAACGCTTCTCACCGGCGCAGCACCTGAAACAGGCTTCGGCGGCATCGGTGCCAAGCGCCGTTTTGCGCGGCGCGACCTACAGCATTTTGGAGCAGCGATCGATGGCCTGATGGCGCTGCGGCGCAAGGATAACGGCCGTGGCGTTACGCTCGACCTCAACACCGCCGCAGTGCCCGCTGCTCCCGAGATGCAGGCAGTGTTTCCGCGCGTTGTCGCGGAGCAGGCAAGCGAGGATGAAGAGGCCCGCTTCGCGGCGCTCTGGCAGGATCGCGTCGAGCGGATGCTGATCCAGCATGCTGACGATCCGGCACTGGTGCAGGTCGAGGAGTGGAAAGCGGCGGCCGCCTAAGAGCCCTCGCCTCGCTTCATTATTGCCCGCGCGCGGCCGCGATCACTTTCGGCGCAAGCCATGCTGCGAACGCCGCGTGCCCTTGCGCATTGAAATGCTGACCGTCGGGATCGCGCGTGCCCGTCGGCGCGATCTGACCGAGATGGCCGAGCATGATCACCTTGATATGGCGGGCGGCGAGCCGCTGCTTGATCTCGGCGATATTGCTTTGTCGCGACGCGCCCTCTCCCCGCCGCGCATCGTTGCCGCCCGGCTGGAAGATGACGATCTTCGTACCGTTGGGCACGGCTGAATTGAGCCGCGCCAGCATGCCGCCCGTGGTGTCGCCGGGAATTCCGGCATTGGTGACGCGGGCGCTCACGCCCCTCGCTGCGAGCAGCGCTTGCAATTGCGCCGGATAAGCCTGCGACGAGGGCACACCGCCGTTGGTACGCCCTCGCCCCGCCCCATAGGTGTTGCTCGCACCCAGCGCGACGATATTTACTTCCGCCGCCTCCGCGGCGCATGCAAACAGCGCCACAGCCGCGACCATGCCCAAAGCCCAGCCCTTCATGAGACAGCCCCCTTAGCCCGTCCCGAACGCTAGGCCTCGTCGAAAAAGCCGTAAAGACGGCGGGATGAAGTGTCGCCTCACGATAACGGGAAGGCGATCGGCCGCCCCGGAGCCGGATCGGCGTCGCTCAGCCGCCGGCAGCCTTGGCCTGTTCGAGCGCAAGCACCGAATGGGCATAGGCACCACCGGCCCGCATCTCCGCGGCGACCCAGATCGCCTCCATCAATTCCTGCTGCGTCGCTCCATGGCGCATAGCCGCCTTGGTATGGCCTTTGATGCAATAAGGGCACTGCGTGACATGCGCGACGGCCACCGCAATAAGCTGCTTCACCTTCACCGGCAGTGCACCTTCGGCAAAAACCTTCTGGCTGAAGGCCTCAAAGGCGGCTTGGGTTTCGGGCGTGAGCTCCCGGCGCATCTTTGAAAACTCGCCGGTTGCGGTTGGGTACATTCCTTCAGACATCTCGATCTTCCTTTCGCGGCTCTTTGGAGCCATCGGCATGGTAGATCATCGATGCGCGTCCCCCAAGAAATCGCGTGGCGATCGCAACATGCGGCTCACAGCATGCTGCTTGCTCGGATGTGTTCAGCGTGTGCTTTCCGGATAGCGTCACCGCGCGGTAAAGCCGCTCGGTTAGCGCTTTCTCACCACGCGCTTCCTTCAAGCCGCGTTGCCTTGCCGGACACCGCGTCTTTCGGCCCGCTGCATGGATGAGAGCGCAGCCTCCCGCCTCGTTAAAGCAACGCCGGTGCCTGTCCGTTCAAGCGGTTAGCGGGTGATGATTCAAATTTGAATCAAATCCGGATAGTTAAAATTTGAGCTTTATTTGAACTGCATTTGATTCAAACAAGCCTTTGATTTGATTTTCATTTCACTCAATTGCCCTGCCGCGGTTTAGCTGCGGCGCAAAGCCTCCATGGGAAGGTGGCCCCAACAAAAAAAGAGGGGCCGCAAATGGTTTCGATCCGTGGATGGGGTACGTGTCTGGCGATCTTCGTCGGGCTCGCAGGTTTTCCGCAAAGCTCGCTCGCTGCAGGTGCGGCGGCAAAGCCCGCGATGTCACACGCACGCGTGCTCTATGCGAGCCTTGGCGACACTGCACGTGCGCCGATCGGCTGGACCGAGTTCTGCACCGCGCACGCCGCCGACTGCATGAGCCGTCCGAGCGAAGCGCGCGACATCGTCATGACCCAGACCGCCTGGAAGGATCTCGTCCGCGTCAACCGCTGGGTCAACGAGACCATCAAGCCGATGACCGACATGGAGCATTGGGGCGTGATCGAGAAGTGGTCGTACCCCACCGACGGCTACGGCGATTGCGAGGATTACGTTCTCCTGAAGCGCAAGATGCTGGTCGATGCCGGCTGGCCGCGCGAGGCGCTGCTCATCACCGTGGTGCGCGACAAGAAGGGCGAAGGCCATGCCGTGCTGACTGTGAAGTCCGACAAGGGCGAATTCGTTCTCGACAACCAGAACGAGGACGTCCTGGCCTGGACCGACACCGGTTATCGCTTCGTCAAACGCCAGTCGCAAACCGACCCGAATGTGTGGGTCTCGCTCGGCGACAGCCGCCCCGCAGCCGTCACCGCCGCATCGAACTGAGGTTTAGAAACGCGTCCGGTCACATCCCCACCCCTTCCCGTCCCCGACCGGGTCGCGCGCGGCCAGCTTCTCCCCCGGAAGTTGGCCGCACTTTTTTGTCCCGCCCGCGTCAAGCCAGACAAGGCTTGATGTCGGGCGCGCCGCCATGCGAATCCTGTGCCCCGATTATCCCCGGCTCCCGCAGCCCTATCCGGACGCATGGCGTTGTCGAAGCCGCTTCGCAAACTCTTCCGCAAGCTCGGCAAGAACCGGCAGAAGCTCGATCTCACGATCGAGGCCCGGCGCAGCCGCAAGCTGCCGCGTGACAAGGGCTCCGTCGTCGTGGTGCGGCTCGATGGCATCGGGGATTTCGTGCTGTGGCTTGCCTGCGCCCGGGCGATCCGCGTGCGCTACCCGCAGCCGGACTATCGCATCACGCTCATCGCCTCGTCGGTGTTCAGCAACTTCGCGGCCTCGACCGGCCTGTTTGACGACGTGATCGCGGTCGATACCAAGCGTTACATCGACGACAACACCTACAGCCGGTCAATCCTGAAGCGCGTTGCGGCCTTGCGCGCCGAGGTCGCAATCAATCCGGGCATCTCGCGCGACCGTTACGGCGACCGGCTCGTCCATGTCAGCGGCGCGACGACGCGCATCGGCGTCGATGGCGACCCGAAGGCGCAGACCGAGAAGAAGCAGCAACAGTCCGATCTCTGGTACACCGACCTTATCCGGATCACGCCCGGCATTCACGAGATCGAGGCGAATGCGATTGTCGCGCGCACTTTCGATCCGGCGATGCCGCCCAGACGTCCGCGTCTCGACAAAAGCCTGATCGCGCGTCCGGACTGGCTGCCGGATGAATCCTATTTCGTGGTCTTCCCCGGCAGCGCGTCCGTGAAGAAGAAATGGCCGGCCGAGCGTTTCGCCGCCATTCTGCAACGGCTGCAGCAGCGCACCGGCTGGATCGCGGTGATCTGCGGCACCAATGCGGAGAAGCGTGACGCGCAGGCGATCCTCGACCTCACCGGCCGGCATCGCATCGTCGATGCCTGCGGCCGCACCGATCTTCCCGCGCTCGCGGGCGTGCTGCGCGACGCAAAGCTCCTGCTCTGCAACGACACCGGCGCGGCGCATATCGCGGCCGCCGTCGATACGCCCGTGGTGGTGCCGTGCGGCGGCTATCACTACGGCCGCTTCCTGCCCTACCCGACACTCGCAACCGCCGACACGCCGGTGATGTTCGCGGTGTTCGAGCAGATGCCGTGCTTCAACTGCAGCTGGAAATGCATCTATCCACGCGCCGACGACGAGCCGCTCTATTGCGTGAGTCAGATCGGCATCGAGGCTGTGTGGGATGCAGTCAGCCGCGCATTGAACATCACGCCGCAGGCGGACGCGCGCTGACGCCGCGCATCGCGGCGTCAGGCAGTCCGCTGCGGCCAATGATCGCTTAGCTGATCTTCTTCAAGCCGGCCTTGAAGCGGCGGCTGTTCTCGACGTAATGCGGCGCGGCCCGCGTGAGGTGCTTGACCTGTTCGTCATCAAGCGTGCGCACCGCGCGGGCGGGCGAGCCGATGATGAGCGAGCGCTCGGGAAACTCCTTGCCCTCGGGCACCAGTGCCCCTGCGCCGACGACGCTTTCCTTGCCGATGCGCGAACCGTTCATCACGATCGCGCCCATGCCGATCAACGCGCCGTCGCCGATGGTGCAGCCGTGCAGAATGGCGTTGTGGCCGACCGAAACACCCTTGCCGAGGGTCAGGGGAAAGCCGGGATCGGAATGGAAGGTGCAGTTATCCTGCACGCTCGAACCCTCGCCGATATCGATCAGTTCGTTGTCGCCGCGGATCACGCTGCCGAACCAGACGCTCGCCCCCTTCTGCAGCCGCACGTTGCCGATCACCTCGGCAGATTCCGCAATGAAATAGTCGCCGTCGGCCGGCAGTTGCGGCTTCACGCCGTCGAGCTCGTAGGTCGCCATTCTGTTCTCCTTGTGGTCAGACCACTATGCCACGAACAGACCGGCGATGCGAGCGGCGAAAGGCAGATCAGGCTACGATTCCAGTGGCTTGGAGCAGCATAACGACGCAAGTGCCGGACATCAGGCTCCAGATACCGGCAATGACCGTAGCCATCATCACGAACAGCATGTGGCGCTGCTCGATCCGCCGGCCGCGGATCGTGTTCCGCATGATGATGAAGGGCGCGGCGAAGACCAGGAACGGCACGGCGATCATCGCGCGCGAGGCCTCGCCGTCGTCGAGGAGACCGAACCCGGCGGGCCGGTCCACGAAGGCCTGATAGCCACTCACCAGCGCACCGGCGACGGCAAAGCCGATCATCAACGCGAAAAAGGAACTCAGGGCCTCGGGCGACATCTTCAAGCCTCACGCAAGACGTGCCCTTCGCTTTCGCAGAACCCCGGTTCGGCTGCCACTTCATCCTTAAGAAAGGGTTAACAGCATCGGCCTGCCCCTCCCGCGGCCGGAGCAAACATAGCCGCACGGCCGTCTCGCCATCGCCACACAAGCTGCTCTATGACAGGGCATTGTCCGCCGCGATTCGCTCCGCTCTGGAACTCCTCCCGTATGGCCGCCTCTCCGCCGCCGCGCCCCCGCAAACCCCGCCGCCCCTATGGGCCGATCGTCGCCTCGGTGCTCCTCGGGGCGGGCGCGCTTGCCGCGATCATCTACCTCCTGCAGCCGACCTGGCGTCCGCAGCAGCAGGGCGCCGAGCCCGACACCCTGCCAGTGACGATCGGGCAGACGCTATTCAACGTGCCGACCGCCGCGATCCGGGTGAAGCTGCAGAAGCGCACCGGGCCGCAGGAGCGCGTCGACCTGTCGTTCCTCTACCCCTCGCTACAGCCGCCACCGCCGCGGCCGCAGACCGCCGCCGCCGATGCCGTGGAGAAGCCCGAGCCGATCGACCGGATTTTCGTCTCCCTCATCGCGCACCATGACGCGCTGTCGCCGAAGGAGCGCACCGCCACGATCTATCCGCGCTATCTCGAGTCCGAGGCGACGAGTGTCGAAGGCGTGCTGATGATGCAGTCCTTCCGTGAGGGCACGCCCTATGCGGGCGAGGACCTGTTCATGGCGGACGGTGCGCACTTCACCGCACGCTGCTCACGCGATGCGCGCACGCCCGGCATGTGTCTCAGCGAACGCCGGATCGGTGACGCCGATCTGCACTTCCGCTTCCCGCGCGCATGGTTGTCGCAATGGCAGGATGTCGCTGATGCGATGGACCAGCTCGCCGGACAGCTGCAGGGGCCGAGGAAATAGGCGGCGCTCGCGATGCGCTCCCTCTCCCCGTTGGGGAGAGGTGAAGCAAGAAATGAAAATGGCCGGTAAAAACCGGCCACCGCATCGCCTTTCGTGAGGCAGCGTCAGTCTTCCTGATCGGCGAGATCGTCCTCGAGGATCGCCATCTGGAATTGATAGGAACGGTCATCGTCCTCATCGTCGACGAACAGCACGCCGATGAACTCCTCGCCGATATAGACCTCGGCGGAATCGTCCTTCTTCGGGCGCGGCACGACGCGGATCTTCGAGTTGCCGAACGTGCGCTTGAGGTAAGCGTCGAGCTTTCTGACTTCGGTAACGTCCACGGCAATCTCCAGTGAGGGCGACGGCGCCCCTCTTACGCGCGGCCAAGCTTAGCGCCGGGCCTCATGCACGCCAATAGCGCAACGTGCGTCATGAACCAAGTGCAGAGAATGTCTTTTACAAGCCGAGCGCGGTAAGCATCTGGTCCATGGTGCGCGACGGCTCGGAGCAACCGGCCGTTCCCACCACACGCGCCGGCACACCCGCCACCGTGACGTTGTTCGGCACCGGCTTCACCACGACCGAACCGGCCGCGATGCGCGCGCAATGCCCGACCTCGATATTGCCGAGGATCTTCGCGCCCGCGCCGATCATCACGCCGCGGCGGATTTTCGGATGGCGATCCTCGTTCTCCTTGCCCGTGCCACCGAGCGTGACATCGTGCAGGATCGAAACGTCGTCTTCGATCACCGCCGTCTCGCCGACGACGAAGCCAGTTGCATGATCGAGGAAGATGCCGCGGCCGATCCGCGCCGCCGGATTGATGTCGGTCTGAAACACCGACGACGACTGGCTCTGAATGTAGAAAGCGAAATCCTTGCGGCCCTGCTTGTGCAGCCAATGCGCAAGACGGTGCGCTTGAATGGCATGGAAGCCCTTGAAGTACAGCAGCGGGTCCATGAAGCGCGAGGTCGCCGGATCACGGTCGTAAACAGCTACGAGATCGGCGCGGAAGACGTTGCCGAGATCGGGATCGTCGCGCAGTGCATCCTGATACGCCTGACGGATCAAGCCTGCCGACAGCGCCGCATGATCGAGCCGCTCGGCAATGCGATGCACGATCGCATCTTCGAGCGTGTCATGATGAAGGACGCTCGAATAAAGGAAGGTCGCAAGCTCGGGCTCGTGCCGGGCTGCTTCTTCTGCCTCCTCGCGAATCCGGCTCCAGACCGGATCGACCCGCGAGAGGGCTGCTTTTGCATCGACGTGGACTTTAGCCATAGGTTTCTTCCGGGTGTTGTGCCCGCCTGCGGGAGGCGCAGTTTACCACATAATGGCCGATGGCAACGCTACAATGCCACCGTCCGGCCCATACGGATAATAAACCTCAATCATGACGGGCAAGGAAGGCGAGCACGCCCTCCTTGTAAACCCGGTCTCCGACCGCCCGCATGTGGTCGCGGCCCGGAATGTCGAGCATTTCCGCACCCCGCATCACCTCATGCAGCCGCTGCGGCGAACCCGACACATCATCATTGGTGCCGACCGCGATCAGCGCCGGTGTCTTGATCGAAGCAACCTGCTCCGGCGTCAGCCATTGGCGCGAGCCGCGCAGACAGGCCACAAGCGCGCGGCGGTCCGAGCGGGTCTGCTCTGCGAATGCGCGAAACATGCGGCCCATCGGATCGGTGACGTCTTCAAGCGACGGCGCCTCGAGCGCCACCGCAACATCCTCGCCGGGCCCACCGCCTTCGATCAATCCATAACCGAGGCCGCCGATGATGAGCGTGCGCAACCGCTCCGGATGATGCAGCGCGAGTACAGAGGCAATGCGCGAGCCGAGCGAATAACCCATGATGTCGGCGTGCGGAATATCGAGATGATCCATCAGCGCGCGCACGTCGCTCGCCATGATCTCCAGCGAATATTGCGCACGATCATAAAGCTTGCTGGACGCACCATGGCCGCGATTGTCGAGCGCGACGACGCGGCGGCCTGCCTTGGTCAGCGCCGAGACCCAACCCGGATAAACCCAGTTGACACCCGCAGACGAACCGAAGCCGTGGACAAGGAAAATCGGATTGCCCTCGCCTTCATCGATATAGGCAATCTCGACGGGGCCGTTGTGAAAACTCGGCATGGCACTTCCAGTGTAGGTAAAAACAAGACGGCGGCCGTTCTAACCGCGTCGGTAGGGCTTTGCCAGTGCTTGACGCCCGGCAATTTATGCAGATGAGGCTTGCGTTGCGAGGAAGAGGCGCCGGGCTTTCACGCGCTTGCGGCGATGAAGCCAGGCGAGCGTCAGTCTTTCCGTCGTCGATTTGATCGAAGCGAGCGTGCCGATCAGTGCAATCAGCGCGGCGAATACCCACCATGCAAGATTGAATGCGCCGCTCGCGAGCAACAGCGCACCGCGCCCGAGAAGCTTGAGCGTCGCGCGGGTTTCCTTGCCCTTGGCTTCCGCAAGTCGCGCCGCGCGCGCAACATCCTTCGGACCATCGGCAATGCGTAGCACATCGAGCGTGCCCTTCGCGCCGATCTTGGCGTTGACGCGACCGGTGTCCTTGGCAAGGCGAACAAGCACGCCCGCCTTCTCCGCCTTGAACGCGGCCTTGATGAGATGCGCGCTCTGTGCCGGGCGCGTCAGCGAGACGTTCTGAACAGCATGCGTGAGAGCGGGCGTATCGATCATGTTGCGCGCGGCGCGGCCCGTCCATGCCGTGAGACCCGCGCCGAGGCGGCCGGTCTTGCGTGCATCCTTCACGAGGGTAAGCCCGGCGCGCAAAGGTGCGACGCCCGCGGCCGATACATAAGTCGCGGCCGTCACCACGATGCCGGTCGCCGCAAGACCGAGGATCAGCCTGTCGGCCTCCTCGCCCATCACAAGCCGCTTGCCCTCGCGCAACACATCGCGCACGTCGCCGAACACGAACAGATCGCCCACGAGCGTACCCGACAGGCTCGCCGCATCGTCACCCTCGCCGGTGACAAGTCCGCGCGCAAACCGCCCGGCGACCGCAGAGGCTCCATCATGCGCGGCCACCGCCGCGCGAACCTCATCCGTCAGTTGCTCCGGGAGAGCAATGCCCTTCGCAGCCGCGACAGCCACGAAGCTCTCCGCAAGCTCGGGATCGCCCGCTTCCAGCGCCTGGCGAATATGTCCGTCGATCACGGACGCGCGCGTCTCACCTACCGGGAGAGCCTGCTCCAGCCGGACATCCGACAATCGCGCAGGGTCGTCCTGCGCCATGAGAATGGCGAGGGAGGTCTCGGCGCGCGGAAACAGCAGCGCCAGGGCCGTCACACAGACGGCCAGAGCGCCAACGCATCCAATCGCAAGGCCGGTTTTATTGGTTTGCATGCACAAGCCAAAGGTCATGCGTATTGATGTGGCAATTCTGCGGCGGGTTCACCAGAGCTCCCCCTTCAGACGTGCGTCGAAAGCAGTCCCTCCGAAAGGAGGGCTTTCCGCAACCCTGGAGAGCGTATGGAATCCTGATCGAACAATTTACTCCGCCCTCGTGATTTCTGTTGTGAATCCGACGGGACCCGTGCTGACCCATCTGGTATTGCGCGTATCATAGGGGTAAGAGGTTCCCGCCCTCGCGGGTGACTACGCACTCATCGACAATCTGGACGCTCTGCTTCACCAAGCGCTTCGACGACCCGGAAAGTTCCAAGGCAATCCCAAGGTTAAATCCAATGGCCGACCACATCGTTCCTCACTTCCACAATGGCCCGGGTGTCAGCGTCATCGAAATCGGATCGCGCGAGTTCATGTGCATCGGCGCGAACCCGCCGTTCGATCACCCGCACGTCTTCCTCGATCTCGGCAATGACGACGAGATCATCTGCCCGTACTGCTCGACGCTGTATCGCTTCGCACCGGATCTCGCGGCCGGTGAAGCGCGGCCGCCGCAGTGCGTGGTGGAAGACAAGGTTCTCTGAGCGGCGTGGAGCCCGCCCGCACGCTTGCCATCGCGGGGGCTGGCATCGGGGGCCTCACCGCCGCGCTCACGTTGAACCGCATCGGCTATCGCGTCATCATTCTTGAACGCGAAACCGAACTCACCGAAGCAGGCGCCGGCCTTCAACTCTCTCCCAATGCAAGCCGTGTCCTGATCGATCTTGGGCTCGAGCAAAGCCTTGCCTCCACCGCAATCACACCGGAAGCCATCCGCGTCATCAACGCGCGCAGTGGTCGTGACATTGCGCGCCTGCCGCTCGGCGAGCGCGTCTCCACCCGCTTCCGTGCGCCCTACTGGCTGATCCACCGCGCCGCCCTGCAGGCGACGCTCGCCGCGAAAGTGCGCGCAACGCCCGGCATCGAACTACGGCTCGGCTGGCGCTTCGACGAAGTAACGGATGAGGCAAGCGGCGTCACCGTCATCCAGCGGCGCGGGATGTCGTACCGGGCAGAGCGTGTGCAGGCACTGATCGGCGCCGACGGTGTCTGGTCCGCCGTGCGCCAGCAGGTATTCCCCGAGGCTGGCCCGCGGTTCAGTCGCCGCATCGCATGGCGCGGCATGATCGATGCGGCGCATGCGCCCCGCTTCTTTGAAAAGCGCAACGTGCATCTGTGGATGGGGCCGAACGCGCATCTCGTGGCCTATCCGGTCGTCGGCAGCGGCAGCATCAATCTCGTCGCCATCGTCACCGGCGAATGGAACAAGCCGGGCTGGAGCGAGCCCGGCCACGCCGCCGAACTTGCCCGACACTTCACAAAACCCTGGGACGATTTCGCGCGCGCGCTCATCAACGCGACGCCGAGCTGGCGCAAATGGGCGCTGTTCGAGGTCCCGAACCCGGTTTTCGCCAAAGGCGCTGTTGCGATGCTCGGCGACGCTGCCCATGCGATGTTGCCGTTCGCGGCACAGGGCGCGGCGATGGCAATCGAGGACGCAGCCGTGCTCGCACGCAGCATCGAGACGCATCCCGACGATCTCACAGCCGCCTTCCGCCATTACGAGACGGCGCGCCGTGCGCGTGTCTCAAGAGTGCAGCGCCTGTCGCGCCAGAACGGGCAGATCTACCACCTCAAGGGTGTCGCCAGCACCGCGCGCGACCAGACCATGCGGCTGCTCGGCGGCAAGCGCCTGCTCGCCCGGCAGAACTGGATTTACGGCTGGCGCCCCTGAGGCATCAGCGTTTCGGATGGGATTTGCGTCTGTCCGGATGCGTGGGCGTGGCCGGCTTTTCGATCGGCACCGGGCCGCAGTTCAGCTTCTGCCGGTTCTCGTCGATCTGTTCGAGTTGACCGCGCGCGGTGACGAACTCGCTCTGGTAGGCAAGCCCCGACATCAGCGACCCCGCAAAGCCGGTCTCGGCCTTCGCCATCAACCCCTGCAACTCGGCAACGCGCTGGGCGACAGCCTTGCGCGCGGTGTTCAACTGCTCGCAGTTGTAGAGCGCGTAATGCGCGGGATCGACAAAGAAGCTCGCCGCCTGCGCGGCAGCGGGCGCGCCACACACGAGGATGGCAGCAAGAAAGAGAGACGTCCGATCGCGCATGCGTTCAATCATCCGAAGCAAATGAGGATGGCACCCTAGAGCATTATCGTGTCCGATGGAATCCATCGGGCGTCCTATCGCAACGCCAGCCGGGCCGTCAGCGTGTGCTTCACCTCTGGCCATTCGCTATCGATGATGCTGAACATCACGGTGTTGCGCACCCGCCCGTCAGGCATGATGCGCTCATTGCGCAGGATGCCCTCCTCCTTCGCGCCGAGCCGCGCAATCGCCGCGCGCGATTTCGCATTGAGCTCGTCGGTCTCCAGTTGCACACGGACACAGGCGAGCGTCTCGAAGGCATAGGTCAGCATCAGAAGCTTCATCTCTGTGTTGACCACCGTTCGTTGATGCGACGCCGATATCCAGGTGTGACCGATCTCCACCTGCCGGTTCTTGTGATCCAGCCTCCAGAACCGCGTCGAGCCGATCGGCTTGCCGCTCGCGCGATGCTCGATGACATAAGGAATGACCGAGCCGCTGCGCCAGCCGTCGAGCGCGGGGGCCATATAATCCGCAACAGTCGCAGCCGAGGGCACCGTCGTGACCTTGAGCGTCCACAACTCGCCGTCGGATGCCGCCTGCACCAGCGCGTCCGCGTCGTCTTCGCGCATCAGGCGGAGCCGGACGTGAGCGCCGACAAGATCGGGAGCGGGTGCTGGCGTCGTCATGATTCAATCCTCAGGATTCGTCGAAACCGATCGCGGTGCGGCGGCGGCCACGCAAGCGGTGCCCAAGCTTGCGCAACTCCTCGGCATAGCGGCGGCCCTGACGCGCAAGCTCGCCCCGGCGCTTGAAGTCGCTGCGCCCGACCGCGCTGCCGGCCTCCTCCAGTGCAGGACCCTTCTTCTGCACGGCGAGCGCGGGAAACATCTGATAGGTCGCAAGACGCGACGCCTTGCCCAGCGCATAATCGAAAATGATCAGATCGAGCGGCAGACTGATGCGCTCCGTCATCGCAAGCAGCCGCTTCGCACCCGTTCGCGACACGATATAGGCGCCCGCGCGATAATGCGTACTGCGTACCCGCCCGAGCCGAAAGCCCTGCCCGACCTCGCGCGGCGGCACGTCGATCCAGACGCGGTTGAAGCTTTCCTCGATCTTGACGATATCCGCATCCACCGGAATCCACGCTGTATCCGACAGAAATGCAGGCAGCCGCGGCGAGAACAGCATGTCGTCCTCGAACACACAGCCATGGCTCGCCGCCCCATCAGCGATCATCTGCCAGCACTTGCGGTGGCTGAGAGCGCAGGCGACCTCGTTGGGCTTGAGCGGCAGCCACGCCGGATGAGGCGCGCGCACGGTGTCGAGCTCCGCAGCGGTCATCGCCTTTCCATCGACCGCATCGACACGCGTGAATGCAATCCCGAGCGCGCGGAAACGCGCCTGCATCTCGGCAAGCCGCTCCGGATCACGCGCGAGATTGATGAGATAGGGCGGGATGGTCATGAAGGCCGGCGAGTCCAAGAGGTGGTGCGGACGGCGGGGATCGAACCCGCACGACGTTGCCATCGAGGGATTTTAAGTCCCTTGCGTCTACCAATTCCGCCACGTCCGCACGTCGCGCCTTGTAGCACCCGCTCCCCCCAAAGGAAAAGCGATGCGGAGCGCCGAAATCCGCAACGAAGGGACGAACGTCCGGCCGCTGCCGGGGCGACCGAGGCAAACCCATGCCCCGATCCGCCGCAGACTGGCCTAAGCCGCCTCTTTCAGGGAAGCCATGTCGATAACGAAGCGATATTTCACGTCGTTCTTCACCAGCCGCTCATAGGCCTGGTTGACGTCCTGCATCTTCACCATCTCGATATCGCTGACGATGTCGTGGCGCGCGCAGAAATCGATCATCTCCTGCGTCTCGGCCATGCCGCCGATCGCCGAGCCGGAGAGATTCTTGCGGCCGAGGATGACGCTCGCGCCAGCCACCGGCGGCACAAGTTCGGTCAGCGCGCCGACCAGCACCATGGTGCGGTCGAGCTTCAGCAGACTCATATACGGATTGACGTCATGGCCGACCGGAATGGTGTCGAGCAGGAAGTCGAACGTCCCGGCATGAGCGGCCATCGCCTCCGCATCGCGCGAGACCAGCACTTCGTCGGCGCCGAGACGCCGCGCATCCTTGCCCTTCTCCGGCGAGGTCGTGACCATCACCACGCGTGCGCCGAACGCCTTGGCGAATTTCACGCCCATGTGCCCGAGCCCGCCAAGGCCGATGATGCCGACCTTCTGCCCCGGCCCGACGCGCCAGTGGCGCAACGGCGAATAGGTGGTGATGCCCGCGCACAGCAGCGGCGCCACCGCCTTGAGGTCGAGCGTGTCGGGAATCTTCACGACGAAGCGCTGTTCGACGACGATCTGCTCCGAATAGCCGCCGAAGGTCAGCGCATCGCTGCCCCGCTCGCGGGCATTGTAAGTCAGCGTCGCGCCATGCTCACAATACTGCTCGAGCCCCTCGTCGCAGGCGAAGCAGCGGCGGCAGGAATCCACCATGCAGCCGACACCGGCAAAGTCGCCGGCCTTCAGCTTCGTCACATTGGCGCCGACGCGCACCACGCGGCCGACGATCTCGTGGCCCGGCACCATCGGATAGAGCGAATTCGCCCAATCATTACGCGCCTGATGCAGATCGGAATGGCAGATGCCGCAATAGAGAATTTCGATCTGGACATCGCCCGGCCCGACATCACGGCGTTCGAACGAAAACGGGACCAGCGGCGATTTGGAATCATGAACTGCGTAACCGCGCACCTTCAGCATAGAACTTCCCCACAAATGAATGAACGGAACGCCTTCCGCAAAAACGCGATGCGCGCTCACGCAGCGCCCGCCAGCCGCGCCTGAGATAGGAACGCCACTTGGCATCGCCAAGAGCTACGAAAGAGCTAGCGACCAAAGAGCAACAGGGATCATCGAGCGCGCGCAGCAATGGTGACTCATCACGCCCACTATCGATCACTCGATGCAGATAGCGCGAACGCCCTCATCCTAACCTTCCCCCACTTGCGGGGGAGGGAATGGGAGTGGGAAACGCCTACGCGCCGTTCTCGCGGATCGGCGGCTGAAACGACAGCCCGGTGTCCCACGGAAAGAATATCCAGGTGTCCTGTGACACTTCCGTGATGAAGGTATCGACCAGCGGCTTGCCCATCGGTTTGGCATAGACCGCGGCGATATGTGCCTTCGGCGCCGTCTCGCGAATGATGCGCGCAGTGCGGCCGGTGTCGACGAGATCGTCGACGATCAGAAGCCCCTCGCCGTTGTCGCCGCCGAGCCGCGTCACCGTCTCCGACAGACCTTTCAGAACCCGCATCTCGGTCTGCGTGGTGTGCTCGTAGCTCGCCACGCACAGCGTATCGATGACGCGCAGACCCAACTCACGTGCGACAATCGCCGCCGGCACCAGCCCGCCGCGCGTCACCGCCACCAGCGCACGAAACGGCCCGGCTCCGTTGAGCCGCCATGCCAGCGCGCGGGCATCGCGATGAAACTGATCCCACGACACCGGAAACGGCTTTTGCGCGGCGTTCTCACTCATCGTTCGACTCCAGACTTTCTTTCACCTCTCCCGTGGGAGAGGTCGGATTGTCATAAGCGCGTTGACGCGCGTTTGCGCCGCGCTATGGCAATCCGGGTGAGGGCGTACGCTCTCGCTAAATCCAGCCCCCCTCACCCCAACCCTCTCCCCACTGGGGAGAGGGAGTATATCGTGCCCGACGGCGCTCTTATGCCTGCGTGACAAGCCGCTCACTGCACCGGATTGCGCGAACCATGCAGTCCGGCCAGCATCTCCTTGACCTCGTCCATCGCGACCTTCAGCTTCTCAGGGTCGCGCGCGCGCACCACGACGTTGGTGTTCGGCCGGCCCGCATCGTCGATATAGGGATAGCTGCCGATGCTGGTTTCGGGATGGGCGGTGGCGATCATGCGCAGTGGCGAGCCGATGTCGCCCTCCTTGGCATTGGCCCGCACCGAATCCGACAGCATGCGCTGGCCGACACGCAGCCGCGGCGCGACGATATCCATCATCGCCTGCATGATAGAGGGCACGCCCGCCATGACGATGACGTTGCCGACCTTGAACCCCGGCGCGAGAATGGTCGCGCTTTCGATCAGCTCCGCCCCCTCGGGAATCCGCGCCATCCGCAGCCGCGCTTCGTTCAGCGCATCGCCGAACCGCTCGCGGAAGCGCGCCACCACCGCGGGGTGATAATCGATCGGCACGCCGAACGCCTTCGCCACCGCGTCGGCGGTGATGTCGTCATGCGTCGGCCCGATGCCGCCGGTTGTGAACACGTAATCGTAACGCTGCCGCAGTGCATTGAGCGCGGCGACGATATCGTCTTCGTCGTCGGCGACGATACGCACTTCCTTGAGGTCGATGCCGAGATTGGTGAGGTACTCGGCGATGAAGCCGATGTTCTTGTCCTTGGTGCGGCCGGACAGAATTTCATCGCCGATCACCAGAATGCCGGCAGTGACGATCTCGGTCATGTCGCACCTCGATTAAAACGGGCGGCGCGTCTGCACCTGCATGCTCCGGAGCGGAGCAACCCGCGATTGTTCCACCACTTGCATATCGCGGGGCCCGCGTTCTTTCCACCGTCCGTTTGCGGCATTCCACCTCTCTTTACCGGAACGACAACACCGGCGACGGTTGCCCGCCACCGCGGGTTTGCGTAAAAAACCGCGCGGAGACCCCTCATGACCTATTGCTGCGGCATCCTCGTCAAGGACGGCCTCGTGATGCTTGCCGATACCCGTACCAATGCGGGACTCGACAACATCTCGACCTTCCGCAAGCTGCACGTGTTCGAACAGCCGGGCGAGCGGGTGATGGCGCTCGCCTCCGCCGGCAATCTCGCGATCACGCAGTCGGTGCTCACGGTGCTCACCGACGGTATCGAGAATCCGCTGACCGGCGAGATCGAAACCCTGATGAACGCGCCGAGCCTGTTTCTGGCCGCGCAACGCATCGGCCGCGCGGTCCGCACCGTCAGCCGCATCGAGGGTCCGGCGCTCAAGGCGGAAGACATCAACTTCGATGTGTCGTTCCTGTTCGGCGGCCAGATCAAGGGCGCGCCGATGCGCCTGTTCATGGTGTACCCCGCCGGCAACTTCATCGCCTGCACCACCGATACGCCTTACCTGCAGATCGGCGAGCACAAATACGGCAAGCCGGTGCTCGACCGCGCGATCTCCTACGATGTCGAATTGTATGATGCGCTCAAGATCGGCCTGATCTCGATGGATTCGACCATGCGCTCCAATCTCGGCGTCAGCCCGCCGATCGACGCCCTGCTGTTGCGGAACGATGCCTGCACGGCCGAACTCAATATACGCATTGAGGACGATGATCCCTATTTCCGCGCGCTGCGCCGCCAGTGGAGCGAAGCGTTGCGCGCGGCCTATCAGAGCATTCCGCGCCCGCCTTATGGGCATAGCAAAGCGTAGTTTTTCGTCATGCCCGGCTTAATGCCGGGCATCCACGTCTTCTTTTCAAAATGAAAGACGTGGATGGCCGGGACAAGCCCGGCCATGACAAAGTGAAATGCGAAATAATAACTTCAAATATAATCGGGAAGCAAAACATGTCTGAACTCAAAGTCGCCCTCGTCACCGGTGCGAGCGCCGGGATCGGCAAGGCCTGCGCGCTCGCGCTCATCAAGGCGGGATTCACCGTGGTGCTGACCGCGCGCCGCAAGGACAAGCTCGATGAAGCGGCAGCCGAGGGAAGCAAGCTCGGCACCTGTCTCGCCGTGCCCGCCGACATGACCGACCCGGCCGCGATCGATGCGCTGTTCGCGCGCATCGTGAAGGAATACGGACGGCTCGACGTGCTGTTCAACAATGCGGGCGTCGGCACGCCGCCGGTGCCGCTGGAAGAACTCACGCTGGCGCAGTGGCAGGCAACGGTCGCGACCAATCTCACCGCTCCGTTCCTGTGCACACAGCATGCCTTCCGCATCATGAAGGACCAGACGCCGCGCGGCGGCCGCATCATCAACAACGGTTCGATCTCGGCCTATGCGCCGCGGCCATTCTCCGCGCCTTACACCTCCACCAAGCACGCGATCACCGGCCTCACCCGCTCGATCGCGCTTGATGGCCGCGCCTACGACATCGCGGGCGGCCAGATCGACATCGGCAATGCCGCGACCGAGATGACCAAGCCGATGGCGGCAGGCATCCGCCAGCCGCGCGGCGACGTGATGGTCGAACCGACGATGGATGTGCAGAACGTCGCCGACGCGGTGGTGTTCATGGCCACGCGCCCGCTCGACGCCAACGTGCTGTTCATGAACGTGATGGCGACCAAGATGCCGTTCGTCGGGCGGGGTTAGGACCGCCCTGCCAATTACACGGGTGTGCCCCGGACGCGGTGCGGCATACTTCATGCCGCTCCGCAGAGCCGGGGCCGCGCCAGACCGGATACGAGACGGTCCCGGTTCTGCAACGCAGCGCTTGCGCGCTGCATTGCGCTCGGGACACGGGTAAACTTCAATGCAGCCGAAACACGCCGTCGATCGCTTTCATCTCGGCGGGCTTGATCAGCCGCGAATGCGCGACCGTCACCGCGAACAGCGGCCCCTCGAGTTTGTCGCGCCAGAATTCGAGGAAGGCGTTGAGCGCCGGGAAGTTCGGAAACAGGTCGTAGTTCTGCCAGACGTAGGATTGCAGCAGCCAGTGATGGTCCGGCCGGCGATAGAGAATCTCCGCCGTGGTCAGCCCGTAGCCCTTGAGCTGCTTCTGAAAATCGGAGCTGACCGATGTCTCCGATGCCCTTGTTTCCGATGCCTTCTGCAACGCCATTCCAGCCTCCGTTCAGGGGACGTGCATCCCGGGAGGGCGGCGGGCCGCCGATGGCGCGAGCCTTCCGAAAAGCTTCG
The DNA here is from genome assembly GCF_000218565.1 of Afipia carboxidovorans OM5. Classification (NCBI taxonomy): domain Bacteria; kingdom Pseudomonadati; phylum Pseudomonadota; class Alphaproteobacteria; order Hyphomicrobiales; family Nitrobacteraceae; genus Afipia; species Afipia carboxidovorans. The sequence goes on from NC_015684.1 coordinate 2,648,842, forward strand.
GAATGGCTCCGCGTCTCGCCTCAAGCCCGTGCCCCTCGCGACGCACAGGTGAATCTGACGCATGAACTTCCCTGATCTCAAGCCTCAAAGTTAAATAAATTGTTAAATATCAATAAATTAGCAGCAGGCCAGCAATACTGCTGACAAACGGATCAAGGCGGCCGGTCACGGCCCGGAGCGATGTAGCCTTCCGCGCTCCGGCCTTGTCCCCACGCCGCAGGACTCCCCGCGCCTCGCATTAACGATTTCTGGCAGTCGTCATTTTTGAGTGCCAGAAAATTTGCTATGTTCCTCTTGTCGGCGACAAAAGCTCGCCTATGTCCCGAGGGTCGGCGGTGGCACTCCCACTGAACGACTGCCAATTAAAGACAGACAACAATTTCAATATCTTAGGAGGACTGCATGAAATTCCGTCCGCTTCACGACCGCGTCGTGGTCAAGCGCATCGACGCCGAAGAGAAGACCGCAGGCGGCATCATCATTCCCGACACCGCGAAGGAAAAGCCTTCGCAGGGCGAAATCCTCTCGGTGGGCCCCGGCGGCCGCGACGAGGCCGGCAAGCTGATCCCGATCGATCTCAAGGTCGGCGACATCGTGCTGTTCGGCAAGTGGTCCGGCACCGAGGTCAAGATCGACGGTCAGGATCTCCTGATCATGAAGGAAAGCGACATTCTCGGCGTCCTCACCGACGTCGGCTCCAAGAAGAAGGCGGCCTAACGCATTTACGGGAGCCGTCATCACCGGGCTGAAGTGCGAAGCACGTCTTCGCGTCGATATCCCGGTGATCTACGTCTTCCCTTCATTCCACGCATCCAGACGTGGATGGCCGGAACAAGTCCGGCCATGACGTCGCAATCGAGATTTCAGGAGATCAAACTATGTCAGCCAAAGAAGTAAAATTCGGCGTCGACGCGCGCGACAAGATGCTGCGCGGTGTCGACATTCTCGCCAACGCGGTGAAGGTCACCCTCGGCCCGAAGGGCCGCAACGTCGTGCTCGACAAGTCGTTCGGCGCGCCGCGCATCACCAAGGACGGCGTCACCGTCGCCAAGGACATCGAGCTTGAGGACAAGTTCGAGAACATGGGCGCACAGATGGTGCGCGAAGTCGCCTCGAAGTCGGCAGACCTCGCCGGCGACGGCACCACCACCGCGACCGTGCTCGCGCAGGCGATCGTCAAGGAAGGCGCCAAGGCGGTTGCCGCCGGCATGAACCCGATGGACCTCAAGCGCGGCATCGACCTCGCGGTCGAGGCTGTCGTTGCGGACCTGCAGAAGAACTCCAAGAAGGTCACCTCGAACGACGAGATCGCCCAGGTCGGCACCATCTCGGCCAACGGCGACACCGAAATCGGTGCGTTCCTCGCCAAGGCGATGCAGAAGGTCGGCAACGAAGGCGTCATCACCGTTGAGGAAGCGAAGTCCCTCGACACCGAGCTCGACGTCGTCGAAGGCATGCAGTTCGACCGCGGCTACATCTCCCCCTACTTCGTCACCAACGCCGACAAGATGCGCGTCGAGTTCGACGACGCCTACGTCCTCATCAACGAGAAGAAGCTCTCCTCGCTGAACGAGCTGCTGCCGCTGCTCGAGGCCGTGGTGCAGACCGGCAAGCCGCTCGTCATCGTCGCTGAAGACGTGGAAGGCGAGGCTCTCGCCACCCTCGTCGTCAACCGTCTCCGCGGCGGTCTGAAGGTTGCCGCCGTCAAGGCGCCGGGCTTCGGCGATCGCCGCAAGGCCATGCTGCAGGACATCGCGATCCTGACCGGCGGCCAGGCGATTTCGGAAGACCTCGGCATCAAGCTTGAGAACGTGACCCTGCAGATGCTCGGCCGCGCCAAGAAGGTGATGATCGACAAGGAGAACACCACGATCGTCAACGGTGCCGGCAAGAAGGCCGACATCGAGGCGCGCGTGGCGCAGATCAAGGCGCAGATCGAGGAGACCACCTCGGACTACGACCGTGAGAAGCTGCAGGAGCGTCTCGCCAAGCTCGCGGGCGGCGTCGCGGTGATCCGCGTCGGCGGCGCGACCGAGGTCGAGGTGAAGGAACGCAAGGATCGCGTGGACGACGCGATGCATGCGACCCGCGCGGCTGTCGAGGAAGGCATTCTTCCGGGCGGCGGCACCGCTCTCCTGCGCGCCAGCGAAGGCCTGAAGCGCATCAAGACCCAGAACGACGACCAGAAGACCGGCGTCGAGATCGTGCGCAAGGCTCTCTCCGCGCCGGCCCGCCAGATCGCCATCAACGCCGGCGACGACGGCTCGGTGATCGTGGGCAAGGTGCTTGAGAAGGAGCAGTACGCTTACGGCTACGACGCGCAGAACCACGAGTACGGCAACCTGGTCTCGAAGGGCATCATCGACCCGACCAAGGTCGTGCGCGCTGCGATCCAGAACGCGGCTTCGGTTGCCTCGCTCCTCATCACGACGGAAGCGATGATTGCCGAACTGCCCAAGAAGGGCGGCGCCGGCGCACCGGGCGGCATGCCCGGCGGCGGCATGGGCGGCATGGATTTCTAAGAAATCCGGTCATTCCGGGCGCGGTGCGGCATTCTTCATGCCGCTCCGCAGACCCGGAATCTCGCTCCACAAAACATGAAGGGCGCGGTGCAAACCGCGCCCTTCATATTCCAAACTCGATCAAGCAAGAACTAGTTTTTTTGCGTTTACGCCATTCGCCACCAACAATTGGGGCGTTTTAGCCTCGCTGATAGAAACCGCCTCGATGGCTACGAGGCCCTGCTCGAAAGCGGCTTGCAGTGATTGTCCCGAAGCGATAGCGGCATAAAAGCGGGCGGCAAACGCCGTCGCCGCTAAATCGCTTATTGAGTCCCCCATTACTACAATCGCCTTCGCCGGCGGCAGAAACGCGCTCTTCGCGCCAGCGCTATGGCAGGAGTTCAGAACAATAACCTGAGGCGGGTTATCGACTGCGCTAACGGCTTTCGCGAGAAGATCGAAGGTTACGACCTTGCCCAACGCCGGCTTTACTTTGGCATGATCCACAGCGATGCCACCGCTGAAGCCGTGCCCAGAAAAATGAACAATGCCCGGCTCAAGGTCATTCAAACCATCCATGATAGATGTCAAATTCGCAGCAGGCCGATAGTGAAGCGCGACGCTGTCACGGAGCTTGGAGCCACGAACGACTTCCTGCACTTGGCGTATTTCGGCATCGACGCGTAGCGGACTTTGCAGGTCGGGGTTCGCAGTCGAATAAAGAACGTCGAGGCGCTTTTTTCCCTTCAAAGCGCGGCGTGTAATGGTTTTGACGACGATTGTCTTTCCGCCCCGAACTACCGGCTTACGTTTGGTCGGAATCCTTGCAGCGAATTTTGGGTTATCGGCAACACGGACGATCTTTTCCCGATTGGCGCGGACAAACTCGTTTTTTGAATAAACGTACTGGCTCCTGTCGGCAGCGTAACCCTCGTTCTTTGCCCGGTCGATGAGGTGTTTTTTGTAAAGGTACTCAATCTCATTTTGTGCCTGCTGGGAATCCTTGGCCTTGATGTGCGCCTGAGCCATAAGTTCCTTTTTCGAGCGGGGTCTAGAACCGCGACCATAGACGGTATTGAAAAGTTTGCGGCGCAGTTGCGCCTTGCCCAAGTCTTTTCCGAGACGTTCGACATTCTCTTCATGGTTGCCTGTCGGGTCGATGACGGATTGGCGAATCACTGGCTCAACCCTTTTTGCTCAACGTGACGTTCGGCACCATACGGCTGATGGTCGGCTGGCTCACGCCTAGCACCTTCGCAAGTTGCCCCTGCGAGTATCCCTTATCGAGGAATTCAAGCAATTTTAGCTTCCGTAATATCTCAAGCTCTTTGAGGATAGCGGCGGCTTGTTCTTCAGTCATCATGCGCGCGCCTCCGGACGCCCGGCAATCTTGGCGATTTCCTTGGCGAAGCCTTTCGGAAACATGCGACTCAGGGTGGCTTCACTGACGCATAGCGCGGCGGCAATATGCTTTTGCTGACAACCAATCGCCAGCGCTTGCAAAATGAGAAGCATTTTGACGGAGCGAAGTTCTTCGACGACTTCGTTCCCAGAGTTCTTGTCCATGGCGTTTATTTCCCTTTTGGCTTGCGCCCCTTCGAGAGCGTCACGTTGACGTGGTTTGCGGTGGTACCCAGGATTTCGGCAATCAGCGTTGGCCGCAAACCTGCGGAATCCAAGAACAGGATTTTGTCCTTGCTGGACGGCATCGAGGCCGTCAGGGCGGCAGCTTGCAGTTTGATGAGGATGTCGAGTTTCGAGGAAATATCATCGGCCATGACTAAGCAGTTTCTTTCTCGGGTTTGAGGGGCAAAGCATAAAGATGCAGCGGATGGTCGTCCGCACCAATGCGAATTACGATGCCCGCCTCAACCCATTTCGCAATTGTGCGGCTAAGGTTTCCGCTGTCGAGCTTGACGCGCTTTCCGATGTCGGCCTGCGGCGTCTCGCCGTCGCACAAGTTGTATGCCAAGACTTGTTTGGCGCTGCCTTTGGTAGGAGCGACGATTTTGCGAAGCACTTCCGGAGGAAATGCTGTGCGGCCCAGCGTGGCTAGGATGCCCTTCAACAGTGCATCTGTCGTATTCACTCAACCCTCCTATGAATAGAATTTCTTCGACATAAGCATGCGGGTAGACAATTCAAGGCAGAGTTTATTCAATCTCCTTTTTGGGTAACCTACCTATGGTTGTTATTACTTCATAATCTATTGTATTTATTGCATAAAATATTTGTACCGATTCGGTCATTAGTTATCAACACGAATAGTCGCTCTAAGATATAGTGGATCGCCTACTCTTGCGGACTTGACAATGAGATATATAGGTTTATATTCCTATTCATCCCGTCTCACTCGAGGGGCGGATCGCGATCGTCACGAACGCGAGGCGGGATGCGGTGGACGCGGCAGCGTCAGGCGCGGTTTGAAGCGGGAGGGCGTCGCCTTGTTTTCAACGGGCGGCGTGACCTGCGGAGAATGCGCTGACGGCGGCGCTGTGCGGACGGCCCAAGTCGTGTGGTCCTGCGAAATCCGCCCTGCCCCGTTCGCTTCCAACCGGAGGCGTCGGCCTCAGCGGAGACGACGGTGACAGCCTGCGGGCGTTCGCCGGGGAGAGCACGAAGCAAGCCGTTAAAACCATTGCGTGCGGAACGCCGGATGTCTCCGGCGCAACCGTGGTGACTGAAGCTCGTGTGCACAACTATATATCGCACGCGAGGCTGCGGATGCGGCGAGCATCCGGCGTTCCGCGCGCCCTCTTTCTTGGGCGTGAACGATTGGTTTGAGAGCGACGGCGTCCCCGCGCCGCAAAGAACAGGGGTGATGTTGCATACCCTGTCAATGGCGCGGGTTGGATTCTGGTGCGAACGGGGCAAGCCCCTACGCACGGCCGCAAAGAACAGAGGCGATGTTGCATATCCTGTCAATGGCGCGGTTGATTCTGGTGCGAACGGGGCAAGCCCCTACGCACGCGCCGCAAAGAACAGGGGCGAGAATGCGTGCGTCTAATACGTCGAGCCGAGATAGCGGAACAGCGTGTCACGCCACCAGTCGGATTCGGTGACCTGCAGCATCGCGACGTTGAGCGGCTTGCGCAGCTTGCTGTTCGGGCGCATGGCGATCGCATAACGCTGCGGCTCCAGCATCAGGTCGGTCAGATCGAGCGACGACAGTCCCTGCTGGCGGATCATCCAGGCGAGCAGCGGACGATCGTAAACAAGTGCATCGATCTTGCCGCTGCGCAGCGCTTTGAGCCCATCCTGCGGCGACGGCAGCACCGAGTGAACGATGCGCAGCCGCGTCAGCCCGTCTTGCGACGACGTTCCACCGGGCACGCCGACCTTGATGGACGACAGATCGGCCACCGAATTGACCATGCCGTGCAGCCGTTTCGTCGTCAGCGACGAAGTGATGCCTGCGGTGAACACCGCAATCGCGATGACCGACGTCACCATCCAGATCATCGCGATGATGCGCCCCGGCAGCGTCAACGGCATGATGCCGCCCGCCGCGCGCTGCGTCATCGTGTGGGTCGACCACCACACGCCGGAGGACAGGCCGCGCACCACGGTGCCGCCGAATCCATCGTTCGCCTTGCGCTCGAACAGCCAGATCACCACGCCCGCAGTGACCGCGAGTCCGAGCAAGGTCAGTGCCGCCTGCAGGAAGCTCCACGATGCGATGGATTTGATCACCGGAATCCAGTTGGTGATGCGGTCCGCCTGAACGGCAACGCCGGTGCCGGCGTGGAAATACGACGTCGTGAAATCAAGCGCCTGCTCGCGCTCCGCCGTGATGCTGATCGCGGAAATGGCAACATCGAACTGTCCGGTTTTCACACCGTCCAGAAGCGCCGGCACAGTATCGGCCTCGACGAAGTGGTAATTCCATTTCAGCCGGCTGGCGAGATGCTGCCAGAGTTCGATGCTGACACCGCTCCAGTTGCCGTTCTCGTCCTTCATCGCGAATGGCGGCGCGACCTTGGTGCCGATGACGAGCTCACGATCCACCGGCGCGGGATTGGCGGCGCGCGTCTGACTGAAGGATGGCGTTGCGGACAAGAGGCTGATCGCAGCCGGCATCAGCGCGAGCCACAGCAAAAGAGCCAACCAGCACCGGCAAGCACCGCGCAACCGTGAAATGTTCAATTTGAGGCCTTTATCGCGAAAGGTCGGATTCGCGCATGTTACGGGAACCCTGCATGACTGCCAATCTTGCACCCGCGAACATGCTGACCGGCAATTTAACAGTGGAGCCTCTTTAACAAAGGAGCTTTGGCGACATTCGTCCCATGCGATTCCGCGCGGAACAATGCCCGCCCCCATTCATTCCACTTCGCGTGTCCCTCCGGGCGCAAGGAGGCGCATGCTCGTCCACATCCAGATATTGCGATTTCTCGCTGCAGCCGCCGTGGTGGCGTTTCATGTCTGGGGCATCGCGCCGGACCACATCAACGTACCCGCGGAGACACCCACGCTCGGCCTCTGGCATTTCGGCCATGGCGTCGATCTGTTCTTCGTCATCTCCGGCTTCATCATGTATTACGCGACGCAGGCAGCCCTTGCGCGCGGCAAGCCACTCACGCCATCGGCGTTCCTGCGTCGCCGTGTCGAACGCATCGTGCCGCTCTACGCGGCGATGATCGTCATCATGACGGCGCTTGCGATGGTGCTGCCCGCCATCTTTGACGCGCCGGGCTGGTACACGCTGCCTCACGTTCTGAAGTCGCTCGCCTTCATCTCCTTCACGAGCGGCGAGATGCCGGTGGTGTTCGTCGGCTGGTCGCTCGAATACGAGATGTTTTTCTATCTCGCACTCGCGCTGTTGATGGCACTGACGCAGGATGCATGGCGCGCCGTGGTGGTGACGTTCTGCGGTCTCGTCATGATCGGGAAAATTCCCGGGGTCGCGGAGGCGCTGGGGCATTACACGTTCTTCACCGATCCGCTGATTCTGGAATTCATCTACGGCATCATTGCAGCTATTCTGTTCATCGAGGGTATGCGCGCGAACAAAAGTCATCGCGCGTTGCTGGTGGCCACGGCCTGCACGACGATTGTGCTGCTGGCGACAGAACCCACCAACCGCGCGCTAATTTATGGTCTGCCGTCGGCTGCCCTGGTGCTCATCGCAGCGTGGATCAGCCGCCAGCGCACGCAGCCGTCGCGGATCGAGCATGCATGCGAGCGGCTCGGCGATGCATCGTTCTCGATCTATCTGGTGCAGGCGCCGCTCGTCGTGTTCGCCGCGCAGAGCGTGGCGGCGCTGTCTCCGACGATCCATCCATGGTCACTGGTCTTGCTGGCAAGCACACTGGTGATCGCCGCGGGCCTTGCGCTCAACATCGTGCTGGAGCGTCCCCTGCTCGCACTATGCCGGCACATCGGCAAGCATCCATCTCGTACCCGAGAGGCCGCCGTTGAATTCGCAGCTTCAACGCGATGAATGCGAGCGACAAACGACGAACATGAAAATTCGTTCACGCACATTTATCGCAAGCACGCCCATCCTGTATCGCCTGTTCATGCTCCGGTCATCACCACTCAGAAACAATGGCCGGCGGCGATGATTAATATCGTCACACGATTATTCGTCCACCTCACCGAGGAGACCCGCCATGAAAAAAATTGCTTTCGGATTTGCTGCAGCCCTTGCGCTGGGCCTTGCCACCCTTGCCGCTCCGGCCTCAGCTGCTCCGGCGGCAGCGCCTGCATTCGGCCTGACCAACATCCCGCATCCCGGCGTCACGAATGCCTACGTTACGCGTCGTGTCGTTCGCCGTGGCCCGCACTGTACCGTGCGCAAGATCGTGCGCCGTGGTCCTTACGGGCAGCGCATCGTCACCACGAAGCGTTTCTGCCGCTAATCGCAGTCCTCAAGAAGAACGCCACGCATCATGCGTGGCGTTCTTTATTCAATCACAGGATCAAATCTCAATCGTCATCGTCGTCATCGGCAATGCTCCGGCGCGGCGGCGGTGCATAGCGACGCTTGGTGGCACGGATATTTCGCGCTGAGGTACGCGGCGGATAAAACACCGCGTGGCATGCCGGGCTCAATCGTGGCCCTGCCTGCTGCAGGCAGTTCGCGATGTGATCGGCATTCGGAATGTAGTGGCTGCACAACCGGAAGACATCCGGTGTACAGGCCTCGCGCTCATCTGTCGTACCCTGCGCCTGCACGCTCGCCGGCACGCATAGCAGCATCGAAGCGGTTACCCATCCAGCCGCACGCGATCCCAGTCCGAATCCCATCATGGTCTCCCAAGGCTTTGCGATGTCGACGCCAAGCTAAACACGCTCATCGCTTGCGCGAAAGCCCCTCGCCTGCCGATGCAACAGTTCCGCATGGTGCTAAAATACGTCATCCCCAACCGGAGAATCAGTGATGTCCCACCGCGTGGAAATCAAGAAAGTCGCGCCGGATGCCATGAAAGCGTTCGGCCCGCTCTATCAGTATGTCGGCGCGTGCGGTCTCGACCGCGCGCTGATCGACATGCTGTTCATGCGTATTTCGCAGATCAACGGCTGCGCCTATTGCGTCGACCTGCACTGGCGCGACGCGATGAAGGCCGGCGACGATGCCCGCAAGTTCAACAGCATCATCACCTGGCGCGAGGCGCCGTTCTTCTCGGAACGCGAGCGCGCGGCGCTGAACTGGGCGGAGAGCCTCACCCTCGTCGCAGATACCGGCGCGCCGGATACCGATTATGAGGAGATGAAAGCGCATTTCAGCGAGAAGGAAATCGCGGACGTTACCGTCGTCATCGCACTGATGAATGCGATGAACCGGCTCGGCATCGGCCAGCGGCTCGCGCCAGCTATCAAAGTCGCGAGCTGAGGCTCGCGACCGATGCGTTTATCGCTTGCGCCAGACCAGAAGGCTCGAGATGCCGTAGTTCCACACCACGCCCATCAACGCGCCAGCGATACCCGCAAGCCACCACACAGCGTTCTGGTCATAGACCGAGAAAGCAACGCCGACATTGGCGAGCAGCCCGACGCTGCAGACGATGTAGAACGCGATCAATCCACGAATGAGCTTCGCGCCACGCAGCCGCTGATCGCGATAGGTCAGGCGGTTGTTGAGGAGGAAGTTTCCGGTCATCGCGGTAAACGCCGCAATCCCCTGTGCGACCGCAAACGGCGCGTTCATCGCAAGCGCGAGGTAGAGCGTCGCCAGGTGCACCAGAAGGCCGATGCCACCGACGAAGGCGAACATCAGAAACCGCAGCGACACGGTATCGAGGGTGAGCTTCGCCAACACGAGGCCGAGGAAATCCATCACCACGAGCGAATCGAGCTTGCTCTCGCCGTGCAGTCGTGTGCCAAACGTGAACGGAACTTCGACCGTGCGCAGGCGACCTTTCGCGGACGCGATCAGGTCGAGCAGAATCTTGAACCCCTGCTCGGAGAGCGAGGGTGCAATCGCCTCGAAACGATCGCGGCGGACCATGAAGAACCCACTCATCGGATCGGCGATCTCGATGTGCAGAAGCTGTTTGGCGAGCACGGTCGCGAATTTGCTGCCGCCTGCGCGGGTGCTGCTGAAGCTGTCAGCACTGCCACCGCCGACATAGCGGCTCCCGACCACGAGCTCGGCCTCGCCACTCTGCAGCAGCGCAAGCATTGTCGGCAGTCGCGTTTCGTCATGCTGCAAGTCGGCGTCCATCACCGCAACGAACGGCGCCGAGGAAGCCAGAATACCTTCGATGCACGCGCCAGATAAGCCACGGCGGCCGATGCGGCGAACGCAGCGCACGCGAGTGTCCTGCTGCGCGAGGCGACGTACGACTTCCCAGGTGCGGTCGGGCGAATTGTCGTCGACGAAGATGACCTCAAAAGGAATGCCCTGCAGCGCAGCGTCGAGCTTTTCGAACAGTACCGGCGCGTTGTCGCGCTCGTTGAAGGTCGGCACCACAATGCAAAGCTGCGGCGCGACACTGTCAGCACGAATAGCTGCGGGATTGGCACTGAGGGGCGCGAGCGAAGTCATGTCGTTGGCAGGTCCAGGGCAGACGATCGGCCTCGCCCGTGGGCGGCCATGTGACCTTCACCTTCGCAGCAACACGTTGCCAGAATGGTAATCCGCGGAAATCGCGGTGGCGCAGAGTAAATTTAGGGTTGAAAATGGTAACGACCACGAATGACGCGGGCTGCGCGTACATCCGGCGCTCGCCCGGGCAAATCACGAAGATTTGCCGGTCTTTCGTGGTCGTTTCGGCGACGGTGCGGGGGCAACAACATCGCCGTTGAATGGGAGATGGGGGCGCAGGACCCCTTCCGCAAGGGGGCCAAAAGGACGCAGGGGAACCGCATGAATAAAGGCAAAATTTACATCGGCATCGGCGGATGGACATTCGCCCCGTGGCGCGGGGTGTTCTACCCGGAAAAGCTCGCCCAATCGAAAGAGCTTGGCTACGCGGCCTCGAAGCTCACCTCGATCGAGATCAACGGTACATATTACGGCTCGCAAAAGCCCGCGAGCTTCCGCAAATGGGCCTCCGAGGTGCCCGAAGGCTTCATCTTTTCACTGAAAGGGCCGCGCTTTGCCACCAACCGCAAGGTGCTGGCCGAAGCCGGCGACTCCGTACGGCGGTTCTACGATTCCGGCGTGCTCGAACTCGGCGACAAGCTCGGCCCGGTGCTCTGGCAGTTCATGCCGACCAAGCGCTTCGATGAGGCGGATTTCGGCGCATTCCTCGAACTCCTGCCGCGCGAGCTCAACGGGCGCAAACTGCGGCATGTCGTGGAAGTCCGTCATGACAGCTTCTGCTGCGACGCCTTCATCACGCTTCTGAAGAAATTCGCGGTCCCGGTCGTCTATGCCGACCATGCGACCTACCCCGCAATCGCGGATATCACCGGCGATTTCGTCTATGCCCGCTTGCAGACCGGACAGGATAGCGTGAAAACAGCTTATCCTCCGAAACAGCTCGGGCAATGGGCGGAGCGCCTGCGGACCTGGGCAGACGGCGGTGAGCCGGACGATCTGCCCCGCATCGGTAAGCCTGCCGCGAAGAAGAAGCCCCGCGACGTGTTCGCCTACATCATTCACGGAGGAAAAGTTCATGCGCCGGCCGGCGCAATGGATTTGATCGGCCGCGTTTCCGAAAAGTAATTGAAGACCGGAAGGACCATGACCATGGCAAAGAAGAAAAAGATTTTCACTATCGGCTATGAGCATGTCAGCTCCCGCGCCGTGCTCGACGAACTGGAGCGCGCCGGCGTCAAGATCCTTGCAGACGTGCGCGCCATCGCTTCGTCGCGCCGCGCGGGCTTCTCGAAGAACCAGCTTGCCGCAAGTCTCGACGAACGCGGCATCGGCTACGTCCAATTCCGCGGGCTCGGCACGCCGAAGCAAGGCCGCGAGGCCGTGCGCAAAGGCGATATCGCCACCATGAAGAAGATCTACACCGCGCATCTGAAGACAGCAGAAGCGAAGCACGAAATGGACGAACTCGCGGAGCTCGTCAAAAAGACGGGGCCGGTGTGCCTGTTATGTTTCGAACGCGATCATACCAACTGCCATCGCCACTTCATTGCCGAGATCATCGAGGAGCGCGATGACGTCACTCCCGAACATCTTGTTGCGCCGCAGTTTTAAATTTTTTCCGTTCGTTCCTTAGACGTTCTTCCCTTGCTGCTGGACGTCAGCACGCGCTGCCGGTTTACTGGCTCACGTAATTCTACGTAAGTTTTTCACATAGCCCGAGAGCCAGGGCAGTATGCGTTGCGTCCGCAGTCTCACAGTGGCGTGGATTGGCGTAACCTCGGTCTTTGCAGGACCGGCGCTCGGCGAGCCTTTACCTGATGACGGAGAAGCCGACGCGACAAACCATCGCGATGCGACCTTCCTCTATTTTACCGGCGCCGACCTCTGGCGAAAGGGTGGGACGAGCTATGGCGGCGCGCTGTGGTCGCCCGGCGGACTCAACGCCGACGGCTTCACCCTGAAAATGCTGCTCGCGGGCGGCGACTACCTTTATCGGTCGTGGACCACCGACATCCGCGGCATCGGCCTCGCCGCCTCGGTTCTGCCCGGCTATCGCATCAAGCGCGGCGACCTCGAAGTGAAAATTTATGCCGGGCTCGACGTCCAGCACCACTGGACGCTGCCGGATGATCCCGGAAACCGGCTGCGCGGTACCCATCTCGGCGCACGCGTCAATCTCGACGCTTGGTGGGAGCCCCTGCCCGCCCGGATGATGGTGGCGACGACGCTCACGGCCTCTACAATCGGCGGCAGCTATGGTGCGCGTGCGGCCACCGGCTGGCGGCTGCTCGATCGGTTTTGGGCGGGGCCCGAAATCGAAACGTCAGGTGATCGTAACTACCAGCAATACCGCGTGGGCGCGCATCTCACATCGTTGCAGTTTGCGGGCTACGAATGGGCATTCGGCGGAGGCTACGTTCAAGACAACAGCCGCCGCTCCGGCCTTTACGGCCGCTTCAGCGTCCTGATACGGCGATAACGAATCTCAGCCGCGCGCATCGCAGGCCCAGGCGCGGATTACGCATTCCTGGCCGCCATAGGCGTAGCACTTCTTGCTTGCAGCGTTGAGCGCGCTCGAAATGCGCGGCTCGACCGCATAGCCAAAGGCGCCGCAGGGATTTTTCATATCGACGACGAAAGCGGCACAGGCGCGCCGCATCGTCACCACCGTGCAGTCGCCCTTGCACTGCTTGCGCGCCGAGGCGATGGCTGCCTCCTGCCGCGCATGGTCAAAGGCCTGCCCGTAAGCGCCGCACTTGCCGACCGCGAGCGCACCGGCCGCATAAGACGATGCAGGCAACACGCCGCTGAAACACAGCGCGGCCAGAAACAGCCCGGCAAAACGCAAGGTCAAGGTGCTTCGCATATCGCTTCCCCCAAAAGCGGGGGCAACGCTATCCGAAAACCGGTTTCAACTTGGTGAATAAACCGTCACCGGGCCTCAGCGGTGCTTCAACGCGTCGGCCAGCGCCTCGGGCGTATCGACATCGAGGAAGACACCGACGCCGGTCGTCGGGACTTCGACCACCAGTTCGTTATGCTTCATGATGATGTGGCGCGCACCGATATCGCCTTCGAGCGTCAGCAACTCCTTGAACAGCCGACGCGACCACAGCACCGGATTGCCACGACGGCCTTCCGCCACCGGGATGGCGATCAAACCGTCCTTCTCCGGCGCGAAAGACTCGATGAGGCGGTCGAGCACCTTGCTGTCCACCAGCGGCATGTCGCCGAGGCAGACCAGCGCGGCACCACTCGACGACGGCACCGCCTTGATACCGGCCTTGAGCGACGTCGCCAGCCCTTCCGCAAAATCAGGATTGTGCACGAAGCCGACATCGAGGCCGCACAGCGCTTCCTCGATCCGCTCGTGCTGATGACCTGTCACTACAACGACGGACTCCGCCCGCGAGGCCAGCGCCTGCTCGGCGACGATGCGCACCAGCGGCTTGCCGTCGATCTTCTCGAGGAGCTTGTTCGGCCCGCCCATCCGCGTCGAGCGGCCGGCGGCGAGAATGATGGCGGTGACATCGGTTTCGATCACATCCGGCTCCGGTACACGAGGATGCGGACGCTGGATAACTTCCATCAGCAACCCGCCGACGCCCATCGCAGTGATTTCCTCGCGGGTCATCTTGAGGTTCGCGAGAAGGCGCATCAGTACCCAGTCGAAACCGTTTTCCTTCGGCGAACGGGCGCAGCCCGGCGCGCCAATCACGGGCACCTTTCCGATGCGCCCGACGAGAAGCAGATTGCCCGGATCGACCGGCATGCCGAAATGCTCGACCTTGCCGCCGACATTTTCGACTGCCAGCGGAATGATGTCGCGCCGGTCCGCAATCGCGGACGCGCCGAAAATCAGGACAAGCTCCGAGCCGAGATCAACGAGCTCCTTGACGGCCTCCCGCAGCGCCGGCTCGGTGTGCTGGACGCGCCGCTCGGCGATCACCTCGGCACCGGCACGCGCAAGGCGCTCCTTCGTCACCTGCACGGTCTTGTCGATCACCTTGGGCGCGAGGCCGGGCAGCATTGTCGACACGACACCGACCCGCTTCACGGTGAAGGGCACGACATCAATCCGGCGCTGGTGCGCAGCGTCCACCGCCTTGTCGTAGACCGCACGGTCGATACCGAAAGGAATGAGCTTCACGGTCGCGATCATCTCGCCTTCGGTGACGGCCTTGAAAGCCGGCAGGGTCGCAAACGTAATCGACTCGTCGACACGATTCAGTTCATCGACCGCCTTGCGATCAACCATCAAGATACCAGGACGGGCAGCAAACAGATTGCAACGGCCGGTAAAGGCCTTCTCGACATGGATGCCCTCACCCGCAATCATCTGCGCGACACCGGAGGCTGCCTCGTCTTCCGAGACATCGTTCGCCTCAAGCCGCGCAACCACGATCTCTTTGACGCCGGCATGAACCAATGCCTCGGCATCTGCGCCGGTGATCAGCGTCCCCTTCTTGAGGACGACACCGCTCTGGCGGATCGCATGAACTGCAACCCCGCCGATTGCTTCCTTGGGTGAAACAGGTCCAAATTTCATGCCGGAACACTCTCTCGTGGGACGCCAACGCCAGCGGTCGGCAATCGCAATGAAGCCGTGATCTGGGCCATAACGGAGACCGCGATCTCGGAGGGAGACACTGCCCCGATATCGATGCCGATCGGCGATCGTATCCGGGACAGCGAGTTGTCGCTTTCGCCCGCGTCCTTGAGGCGCGCGAGGCGTTTTGCATGGGTTTTGCGCGAGCCAAGCGCGCCGATGTAGAAGCAGCCCCGCTCAAGCGCATGCAGGAGCGCGAAGTCGTCGACCTTGGGATCGTGGGTCAGTGCGGCGAGCGCCGTGTAGCGATCGACATTCATGGACGGCAACACGGCCTCGGGCCAATCCGCAATGACCTGCACGTCAGGAAAACGCTCGGGTGATGCGAACGCGGTGCGCGGATCGACGATACAGACGTCATAGCCGAGCGACTGCGCGAGCGGCGCGAGCGTCTGGCTGATATGAACCGCACCAATGATGATGAGACGCGCCGTGGGCGCATAAATGTTCAGGAACAGATTATCGTCGCCGACCTGAATAAGCTCGCTGCGGCCCATCCGAAGATATTTGTCGAGCTCGGCGTGCAGCGGGTCCTTCGCAATATCGGCAGCCTTGACGAGGCGCTGCTCTCCGGTCGCGATGTTGGTGACAACGATCGCGGGACGGCGCGCACTGCGTTCAGCATTCAATTGCGAGAGCGTTTCCCGTTTCACAATCAGTCTTTCACTTCGATCTTCTCGACGAACACCCGGATGGTCCCACCACAGGACAGACCGACCTTCCACGCCGCCTCATCGGCGACCCCGAATTCAAGCAGCTTCGGTTCCCCGCTCGCAATGACATCGAGAGCCTCGGTGATCACCGCACCCTCGACGCACCCGCCGGACACCGAGCCCAGAAACACGCCGTCCGCCCTGACAGCGAGGTTCGAGCCCGCCGGGCGAGGCGCCGAACCCCAAGTTTTTACGACTGTTGCCAGCGCTGCGCTATGGCCGGCTTTGACCCAACCTTCTGTCGTCTGCAGAAGGTCCTCATCACGCTCCAACATGATTTGTTCCAGCCGCCCTCCCCGATGATATCCTGCGCTTCGAGTCACGCCACAGATACCCTCTTCCACATCAACTATATAAGCCGCCGACGCAATTGGATATACAGCTATAACTACTTGTTAAAGCTAGCAGATATGCCATTTGCCAAAGCCGGTGAGAGACTTTCGCCATGCCTATGATCGACACCGGGGACTGCCTCATCAACGTCTCGGTGGAAGGACGCGACGGCGGGCCGACGCTGATGCTCTCCAATCCGCTTGGGGGGACGCTGGCCGTCTGGGACCCGCAGATCGCCGCCCTCACCCGGTTCTTCCGCGTCATCCGCTATGACCGGCGCGGCCATGGCAAGTCCGGCGCCCCTCCGGGACCCTATAGCATCGCGGATTTCGGGCGCGATGCGCTCGCGATCCTCGACGACCTCAACATCGCCCGGGTGCATTGGTGCGGCCTCTCGATCGGCGGCGCGGTCGGGCAATGGGTCGCAGCGAACGCTCCGAAGCGGATCGACCGGCTGGTGCTGTCGAACACCACCTGTCATGTCCCCGATGCCGCGCCCTGGCATGCGCGGATCAAAACGGTCACTGAGAAAGGCCTCGACGCCATCGTCGACGGCGTCATGGCCGGCTGGTTCACCGATGAGTTCCGCGACCGCGACCCGGAAGCGGTGAACCGCATCCGCACCATGTTCGTCTCCAATCCCGCCGCCGGCTATGCCGCAAGCTGCGCCGCGCTGATCGGGCTCGATCTGCGGGATCTCCTGCCAAGCATCAAGGCGCCAACGATGGTGATCGCTGGGCGCTACGACATGTCCTCATCGGTGCAGATGGCCGCAACGATCCGTGCGGGAATTCCGAATGCGTGCCTGACCATTCTGGAGGCGGCGCATCTCTCCAATATCGAAGCGGCCTACGGTTTCAACGAAGCCGTGACGGGCTTTCTCACGCAGCAATAGAGAACCGGATCAAGCCGGCCGGCCGGCAGGGAATACGCGCTCCGGCACGTTGATCGTGCGCGGCGCTTCATGCGCACTGCCTTCGACGATCATCACGATGCCTGCTGCCAGCAGCAGCAAAAGTTCGGTCGCGTGCAGCCTGACGGCAGCCGCCTCACCGACGAGCGACGCCGCCACCATGCAGCCGAAACAAAGGAGGCTGCCGAAGACGAGCGCAAAGCCGAGCGCTTCCTCCGCGCCGCGCTTATGGGAGAGCGCTTCGCGAATGACGAGCAGCAGAAACGTGAAGAAAAACGCCACGACCAGAACGCGCGACAATGCAAACAGCCACGCGAAGCGCGCGAGCCCCAGCGCCGACCACGCAAGGTGATCGCTGGCGAACATCGCAGGTGCGATATTGGCGGGTTCATACATCCCGCGAACGGGCGACATCACAATGCGAAGCGCGGCAATGGTCCAGGCCGGGATGAAGTAGCAGGCGAGCATTATTCCGTTGAATATGCCAAGCCGCCATTCCTTCATCGCCCACCCCTTCGCGCCCCTGAGAAGGCCTCTAGCGCAGGTGCCACGCAGGCCAGGAGCGGGCAATATAAACCGTCTGTTTACGTTAACGGGCTGGGCCAATGGCCGAGACCAAGAAAAAAACCCCGTGCGAAACGGGGTTTTCCTCAAGTTTTTCAGTGAAGTTTTCCACAGCCGGCTAGTGGCCGCCTTTTTGACCACTCTTCTGGCCGCCTTGCTGGGAGCCCTGCTGCTGTTGCTGCTGGCCACCCTTCTGGCCACCGCCCTGCTGTTGCTGGCCGGGCTTCTGGTTCTGCTGGGACTGCTGGTTCTGGTTCGACATAGGAAATCTCCTGTTGAACGCCCCCTCAATTGCCATCCGCAAACTTCGTTCCGAACGAAATCAGGTTCCGTCTCAGGAATGCGTGATCCCGCGATATCCTCCACAACACCGCATCAGACACGCCGCCGCAGTTGCCGCACCCGGTTCCCGCTGATAAAAAATGTCCCATTCCAACGTCTTGGCTGCCGGAGCCGGTGACGCCGAACGACAACGCCAACACGGCAGCCGATGGATTATTTCGCCCAGCAACTCATCAACGGACTGGTTCTCGGCTCGATCTACGGGCTGATCGCGATCGGCTACACGATGGTCTACGGCATCGTTGGCATGATCAACTTCGCCCACGGCGACATCTTCATGATCGGCGGCTTCATTGCGCTGATCTCGTTTCTGGTGCTGGTCTCGCTCGGCATGACTGCCGTGCCGCTCGTGCTGTTGCTCGTCGTGCTGATCGCGATGGCAATCACCGCACTCTATGGATGGACGGTCGAGCGGATCGCCTATCGGCCGCTACGCCAATCCTTCCGCCTCGCGCCAATGCTCTCGGCCATCGGCATGTCGTTCGTGCTGTCGAACTTCTCGCAGGTCGCCCAGGGCGCACGCGTCAAGCCGGTGCCGCCGATCGTGACCGGCGGCTATACGCTCTTTGAGAGCAACGGCTTCGTGGTGCGACTCTCCAACATCCAGATCATCGTCGTGCTGACGACCGTGGTGTTGCTCGCAATTTTCTCGTGGGTGGTGACGCGCACGCGGCTCGGCCGCGACATGCGTGCCTGCGAGCAGGACCAGACGATGGCATCACTGCTCGGCGTCGATGTCGACCGCACCATCTCCATGACCTTCGTGATCGGCGCCGCGCTCGCCGCCGTCGCGGGCATGATGTACCTGCTCTATTATGGCGTCGTCGATTTCTTCATGGGCTTCGTCGCCGGCATCAAGGCGTTCACCGCTGCGGTTCTCGGCGGCATCGGCTCGCTGCCCGGCGCCATGCTGGGCGGGCTCGCCATCGGCCTCATCGAGACGCTGTGGTCGGCTTATTTCTCATCCGAATATAAGGACGTCGCCGCCTTCTCGATCCTGATCGTCGTCCTGATCTTCATGCCGACCGGGCTGCTCGGCCGTCCCGAAGTCGAAAAAGTCTGAGCGGCCGCGTGACCGACCAGACGCTCCCCGCACCCAAACCCAAACGCGCTCCGCACACCGGTGCGGCCTTCATCCTGAAACGGGCGTCGCTTAGTGCCGCCATCGCGCTGGTGCTGTTCTCGCTGATGATCGGCATCCGCACCGACGCGGGCCCGACCGGACAACTGATCTATTGGACGCGGTTCGGCGACCTCGCGATGATGGTGGTGCTGGTCTTTGCGGGCAGCATCCTCGTCGAGCTTGGTCGGCAATGGTTTTCCGCACGGCATCATGCGCCGATCCTGCCCGAAAGCGCCAAGCGCGGCCTGACGACCCTCGGCCGCCTTGTCGTACCCGCGCTTCTGATCTTCGCATGTCTGGCTCCGGTGATTTTCTACAATCAGCGCTACATGCTTGATCTTAGCATTCTGGTTCTCACCTACATTATGCTCGGCTGGGGCCTGAACATCGTCGTCGGCCTCGCGGGCCTGCTCGATCTCGGCTACGTCGCGTTTTACGCGGTCGGCGCCTATTCCTACGCGCTGCTGTCAACCACCTTCGGCCTGTCGTTCTGGGTCTGCCTGCCGCTCGCCGGCATCCTCGCCGCATTCTGGGGAATCCTGCTCGGCTTTCCGGTGCTGCGCCTGCGCGGTGATTATCTCGCCATCGTCACGCTGGCGTTCGGCGAGATCATCCGCCTCGTGCTGCTGAACTGGCAGCATGTCACCGGCGGCCCCAACGGCATTTCGGGCATTCCGCGCCCGAGCCTGTTCGGCATTCCATTGACGCCGGGGCCGAACGGCCTCGCCGCGCAACTCGGCATTCCGTTCTCGCCGACGCACCGCCTCGTGCTGCTGTTCTACATCATCCTCGCGCTGGCGTTGCTGACCAACTGGGTCACGATCCGCCTGCGCCGCCTGCCGATCGGCCGCGCATGGGAAGCGTTGCGCGAAGATGAGATCGCCTGCCGTGCACTCGGCATCAACACCACGACGACGAAGCTCACCGCCTTCGCCATCGGTGCGATGTTCGGCGGCTTTGCTGGCGCATTCTTCGCCACCCGACAAGGCTTCATCAGCCCGGAGTCGTTTACGTTCCAGGAATCCGCGCTGGTGCTGGCGATCGTCGTGCTCGGCGGCATGGGCTCGCAGCTCGGCGTCGTGCTATCCTCGCTCGCGCTGATCGGCGGGTTCGAGCTGTTCCGCGGCTTCGAGCAATTCCGCATGCTGGCCTTCGGCGGGGCAATGGTGCTGCTGATGATCTGGCGACCACGCGGCCTGATCGCGCATCGCGATCCGACCCTGTTTCTCGGCAAACCAACCACGGTCTCCTCCGAGCTTGTGAAGGAGGGCCGATGACCGCGCCCGCCTCCATCCTCGAAGTGCAGCACCTCTCGATGCGCTTCGGCGGCATCGTTGCCGTCAACGATCTGTCGTTCGACGTGCGCCGCGGTGATATCACCGCACTGATCGGCCCGAACGGCGCGGGCAAGACCACGGTGTTCAACTGCATCACCGGCTTCTACAAGCCGACCACCGGCATGCTGCGGCTCACGCATGCGGACAGCCGCGAATTCCTGTTGGAGCGGCTTCTTGACTACCGTGTTTCGAAAGTCGCGAAGGTCGCGCGCACATTTCAGAATATTCGCCTGTTCGCGGGCATGACCGCGCTCGAAAACCTGATGGTCGCGCAGCACAATCGCCTGATGCGCGCGTCCGGCTTCAGCTTCCTCGGCCTGCTCGGTGCACCGACATTCCACACCGCCGAACATGATGCGATCGAACGCGCACGCTACTGGCTCGACCGCATCGGCCTCACCGCTCGCGCCGATGATGCAGCGGGCAGCCTGCCCTATGGCGATCAGCGCCGGCTCGAGATCGCGCGCGCGATGTGCTCGGAGCCCGCGCTGCTCTGCCTCGACGAGCCAGCCGCCGGCCTCAACGCGCGCGAGGGCGAGGCGCTGAGCGAGCTTCTGCTGGCGATCCGTAAAGAACACGGCACATCCATTCTTCTGATCGAGCACGACATGTCGGTGGTGATGGAGATCGCCGACCGCATCGTGGTGCTCGACTATGGCGTGAAGATCGCCGAAGGCACGCCGCGCGAAATTCGCGACGACCCGAAGGTGATTGCCGCCTATCTCGGCGCCGACGAGAAAGCCGCCATCGAAGTCATGGAGCAGGACGCATGAGCGAGGCGCCTCTCCTTGCGATCCGCGGGTTGCGCGCCGCCTATGGCAATATCGAAGCGCTGAAAGGCATCGACCTCGATGTTCAGAGGGGCGAGATCGTCGCGCTGATCGGTGCGAATGGCGCAGGCAAATCCACACTGATGATGACGATCTTCGGCCGCCCCCGCGCGCGCGACGGCGAGATCATCTTCGACGGCGAGGACATCACCCACACGCCGACGCATCGACTCGCGGGCCTGCGTATCGCGCAATCGCCCGAGGGACGACGGATATTTCCGCGCATGAGCGTTGCCGAAAATCTGCAGATGGGCGCCGACGCCGCGCATGTCAGCGAGAGCGAGCACGCTGCAGACCTCGAACGCGTGCTGACGTTGTTTCCACGCCTCAAGGAACGCCTGACGCAGCGCGGCGGCACGCTGTCCGGCGGCGAGCAGCAGATGCTGGCGATCGGGCGCGCGCTGATGAGCCGCCCACGGCTGTTGCTGCTGGACGAGCCGTCGCTCGGTCTCGCGCCACTCATCACCCGCCAGATCTTCGATGCCATCCGCACCCTGAACGAAACCGACGGCCTCACCGTGCTGATCGTCGAGCAGAACGCCAACCACGCGCTTCGGCTGGCCCATCGCGGCTATGTCATGGTCAACGGCCTCATCACCATGTCGGGGGTGGCAAGCGAACTGCTGGAGCGGCCGGAAATCCGCGCGGCCTATCTCGAGGGGGGCCGCCACTGATGACGGCTCTCTATATCAACGAGGCCTGGTGGCAGGCTGTTATTCTCACCCTTATCCTCGGAGGCGGCGGCGCGTGGCTTGCCGGGCGTGCCATTGCCCGTACCTGGCGCGGCATGCATATCGCCATTCTGGCTACCATTCCGATGGCGATGGCGGTGCGCTTCGTGCATTTCGCGCTGTTCGATGAACCGCTGCTTGCCCCGCTGCCATGGGTTGTCGAAGCGGCCATTCTGCTGAGCTTGATCTGCCTTTCCTTTCAGCACACCCGCGCGCGGCAGATAGTGCGGCAATATTATTGGCTTTATGAACCCCACGGCCCGCTCGGCTGGAAACTGCGACAAGATGCACCGCAGCAACCAAACCCTGCGTAAAATTATCAGTGACGCGGCGGCCCAGAACGACTTGGCGGCCCGGCCGTTCGCCACTAACCTCCCGCCCCATCTTCAATTGTCCATCGAGGGAATGACTCGCATGATCCCAACCCGCTTGCTCGCCGTCACCTGCGTGGCGCTGTTCGGCTTTTCGGCGCAGGCCACGGCTCAAACCATCCCGGTCGCCGTCGCCGGCCCCATGACCGGCGGCGAATCCGCTTTCGGCCGGCAAATGCGCAACGGCGCCGAACAGGCGGTTGCGGACCTCAACGACGCAGGCGGCGTGCTTGGCAAGAAGCTTGCGCTGCAGATCGGGGACGATGCCTGCGATCCGAAGCAGGCTCGTTCCGTAGCGGAGAAGCTCGCCAATTCGGGCACGGTGTTCTCGGCCGGACATTACTGCTCGTCCTCCTCGATCCCGGCCTCGGAAGTTTATGCCGACGGCAACGTTCTTCAGATCAGCCCCGGTTCGACCAACCCGCTTCTGACCGAGCGCAAGCTGTGGAACGTGCTGCGCGTCTGCGGGCGTGACGACCAGCAGGGCAGCGCCGCCGCAAAGTATCTCATCAAGAATTACGCCGGCAAGAACATCGCGATCCTCAACGACAAGACCACCTATGGCAAAGGTCTCGCGGACGAGACCAAGAAAGCGCTCAACGCAGGCGGCGTCCAGGAGAAGCTGTTCGAGTCCTACAACAAGGGCGACAAGGACTTTAATTCCATCGTGTCTCGCCTGAAGCGCGAGAACATCGATCTCGTCTATGTCGGCGGTTATCATCAGGAGGCAGGCTTGATCCTGCGCCAAATGCGCGATCAGGGCCTCAAGACGGTGATGATGGCAGGCGATGCGCTGAACGACAAGGAATTCGCCTCCATCACCGGCCCGCTTGCCGCCGGCACGCTGTTCACCTTCGGCCCCGACCCGCGCAACCGTCCGGATGCGAAGGCTATCGTCGACAAGTTCAAGGCGAAGAATATCGATCCGGAAGGCTACACGCTCTACACCTACGCAGCTTTCCAGGTCTGGTCGCAGGGCGCAGCCAAGGCCGGCACCACCGATCCGCAGAAGGTGATCACCGCTATCAAGGCCGGTGAGTGGAATACGGTGATCGGCCCGCTGTCGTTCGATGCCAAGGGCGACATCAAGCAGACCGGCTACGTCGTCTACAAGTGGGACGACAAGGGCGGCTACGCCGAGTTGACCAACTAAACGAGTGGTCAGGCTCTCTCCTTCGGGAGAGGGCCTTTACCCGATGCTTTGCAGCGCCGGGAACGTCTCCAGCAGCCACACACCGAAGCTCGACACCGCGCCGGTCAAGAATGCGATGCCGACAAGGATCATCAGCACGCCCATCACGCGCTCGACCGTCGGAAGATAACGCCTGAGCCGCGCGAGCATCGAAGACGAGCGCTCGATCAGAACCGCGGCGAGCAGGAACGGAATGCCGAGCCCCGCGGAATAAACCGCAAGCAGCAGCGCGCCCTTCTGCACCGTATCCTCCGAAGCCGCGACCGACAGGATCGCCGCGAGCACCGGGCCGATGCAGGGCGTCCAGCCGAATGCGAAGGCAAGGCCCATCACATAGGCGCCCCACAGCCCCATCGGCTTCGAAACCGTAAGGCGGCCCTCGCGCATCAGGAATCCGATCCGCGTCAGGCCGAGGAAATGCAGCCCCATCACGATGATGACGATGCCGGCCACGATCGACAGTTCGGCCGACCAGCGCCGCAGCGCGCCGCCGATGACACTCGCGCTTGCACCGAGCCCGACGAACACCGTGGAGAAGCCGAGCACGAACAGGAGCGCGCTCAGCAACACCGCGCGGCGCGACGCCGCAGGTTTCTCGCCACTCGCGACCTGCTCGACCGTCGCTCCGGTGAGATAGACGAGATAGGCCGGCACCAGCGGCAACACGCAGGGCGATAGAAAACTGACAAGGCCCGCGAACAGCGCCGTGGGGATGGAAATGCTCTGAATCATGGGGCTAGATGCCTCTATCGTCCGTGGAAAGGCAAGGTCTCACTTTTACGTGTGATCGATTCCGTGCCAGTAACAAAAGGCGCACGCGCTTTAAGGATTCGCGGGATTTCCGGTTCAGGAGACCATGATGACGAGAAATCTGCTCACCGATGTCGCAGGCATCAGCGTCGGCAATGCCCATGATGAGGCTCTCGCCTCCGGCGCGACCGCGATCCTGTTTGAAACACCGGCAGTTGCAGCGCTCGACATCCGCGGCGGCGGACCCGGCACGCGCGATAGCGCCCTGCTCGATCTCGCCAACACCGTCGAGCGGATCGACGGGCTCGCACTGTCCGGCGGCTCTGCCTTCGGACTGGAAACCGGCGGCGGCATACAGGCCTGGCTCGCGGCGCAGGGGCGCGGCTTTGCCATCGGCGATGCGCGGGTGCCGATCGTGCCAGGCGCGGTGGTGTTCGATCTTCTCAACGGCGGCAACAAGAAATGGGGCCGCTTCTCGCCCTATCGCGATCTCGGCTTCGCCGCTGCGGAGAACGCCACAACGGACGACTTTGCGCTCGGCAATGCCGGCGCGGGTTATGGTGCGACCACCGCCAACTATAAAGGCGGGCTCGGCTCCGCTTCTACCACCGTGCTTGACGGCATCACGGTTGCGGCGCTTGCCGTTGTCAACGCGGTCGGCACCGTGACTGTCGGCGACGGTCCGTGGTTCTGGTCCGCGCCGTTTGAAGAGAACGGCGAGTTCGGGGGCCGCGGCCTGCCGCCCGCCTTCACACCCGACATGCGGACGGCAAGGCTCAAAGGCGCGGACAACGCGCGCGCCGGCGAAAACACCACGCTCGTCGTCGTCGCAACCGATGCCGCTCTGACCAAGCCGCAGGCTCGCCGCCTCGCAATTCTTGCCCAGACCGGATTCGCCCGCGCGATCTATCCCGCCCACGCGCCGCTCGACGGCGACATCGTGTTCGCCGTATCGCTTGGGGATAAACCGGTCGAGCCGCTCTATGGCCTGACGCAACTCGGCATGTTCGCAGCAAATGTCGTTGCACGAGCCATTGCCCGCGGCGTCTACGAGGCACATGCCCTGCCCTTTGCCGACACTTTGCCGGCCTGGCGCGATCGCTTCGGCACATGACACGCTCATTGCATCTCCTAGCTGCAGTGCAATAACATATATTTCGTTTACATCTTAATTTGGAAGCCGTAAGAGACAACCGCGTTTTCGTGGAGTCGCAAATGGCTTTCTTTCTGCGCAGTCCGGGTAGTGGCTGGCGGATTTATCTCGCTGCAGCTGTTGCCGGCATCAGTGTAGGCGCCGTTGCCGCCATCGCGCTGACACGGCTGCCGCCCCTTACCACCCATCGCATCACGACTGAGCTCAACAGCGCGGCGACGACTGTGCCGAAGCCAATCGCAAATCTGCCGGACCTGCCTGACCTGCTAACCTTCAAAGCCCCACAACCATGGGCTGTTGTCGGCGGCTCGCTCTTGCAAAGCGGCTTGCCGAGGCTTGCCGTACCGGCTTTCGAGCGTGCGATCGCAAAAGATCAAACCAACATTTCGCTCCGCGTCGCACTCGGCGAGGCACTTGCGCTGTCGCAGAATGGCGAGATCAGCGAGCGTGCGCGCATCGAGTTTGAAAGCGCGCTGCAGTCCGATCCAAACGATCTGGTCGCGCGATTCTATATGGCGCGCTGGATGCTGCAGAACGGCCGCGCGAAGCCCGCACTCGTCAAGTTTGTCGGCTTGATGCGTACCGTCGGCAACGATCCGCTCTGGTACGAACGGTTGTGGCAGATTATGCCTGAAGCCGCCGAGCAGGTCGGCATCAGCCGACTCACGCTCGAGGCGTTGTGCGTTGCAGGGATGTGAGATCATGAAACGTCGCCTCACGACGCTATGATAAATGTCACTGTATCGCTAAAAGATGTATTTTAAATATTGCTTTGACTCAACAACAGTGACAGAGTTCCGGCCATCAAGTTCGATTTGGGGATCGATATGAAACGTCTTTCCACATCTTCGGGGGCCTAACAGGAAGCGCCCGGCGGCTCCTCCCCTCTCCCCGCCGGGCGTTTTCTGCGGCTTCGCTCTTAAACATCTATAAATGTATCTTAAAGGCCCGCTATGACTGGCAATGGACGACTCTTGCCTATTCAAACCCTGGTTTCTGCTGCGCTCGTATCCGGACTGACACTGTTCGTCTCTCCGGCTCTCGCCGAGACTCGCCACTTCTCGATGACGATTGAGGACACCGTCCTCACACTGGTGGACAAACAGACCTTCCACACCTTCTCATTCAACGGCCAATCACCGGGACCGCTGATCCACGTCACTGAAGGCGACGATCTCGAAATCGAAGTCGAGAACCAGACGACGCTGCCGCATACGATCCATTGGCACGGCATGTTCCAGCGCGGAAGCTGGAAGAACGACGGCGTGCCGGACACGACGCAGCCCGCGATCGCACCAGGTGAAACCTTCACCTATCGCTTCAAGGCCGAGCCTTCGGGGACGATGTGGTACCACTGCCACGTCAACGTCAACGAGCACGTTGCGATGCGTGGCATGTGGGGACCGCTGATCGTCGACCCGAAAGATCCGCCGGCGGTCGAGAAGGAAGTCACCAAGGACTACATCATGATGTTCTCCAGCTGGGTCTCCAGTTGGGCGAACAAGCCCGGTCAGGGCGGCATTCCGGGCGATGAAGCCGACTACTTCACCATCAACGGCAAAGCCTTCCCCGACACGCAGCCGCTGCGCATTAAAGAAGGCGACGTCATCCGCATTCGCCTGATCGGCGCGGGCGACGAGATTCACTCGATCCACCTTCACGGCCATGACTTCGAAGTCTACGCCAAGGACGGCCGCCCGCTCGCCAACCCCTACCTTGCTGACACGATCCTGTTCGGCCCAGGCGAGCGCTACGACCTCATTCTGCGCGCCGATAATCCCGGCATCTGGATGGTGCACGACCATGTCGACCGTCACACCGTGAACGGCAAGTCGCCGATGGGCGGCATGATGACGACGATCGAGTACCAGGAAATCCCGGTGAAGGAGCAGTCCTTCTACAGCTGGAAAAACAAGCAATTCGTGCCGGACTTCTACTACGAGGAGTCGCTGAAGAAGCCGCTCGGCATGCACGAGAGCTCCGCGTTCAAAGGAGTACCGGCACCGTAGTGCCGATTGAGGAAACCAAGATGAAAAACAAACTGCCTTTGGCAACTGCGGTCATCACCGCAGCTCTGCTCAGCACGGCACACGCCGCCGACAAGCTCGACGCCAGTTGCGCCTCGTGCCACGCACTCACCAAGCCGACCGATACGTCGATCGAGCGCATCATCAACCGCAAGGGGCCGGACCTCTGGTACGCCGGCAGCAAGTTCAACGCCGACTGGCTTACGGCCTGGCTGCAGGATCCGAAGCCGATCCGCCCGGCGGGCTACCCCTACTTCAAGGTCATCAAGGAAGGGCCCGAACACGATGTGCCGGATGCCTCCAAGATAACGGCGCACCCCAAGCTTGCGAAAGCGGCGGCTGAAAGCGCCACCGCTGCGCTGATGGCGTTGAAGACACCGGACCTCGTGCCCGCGGGTGCGTTCAAGGGTGATGCTGCCGGCGCGCGAATGGGTGCGCTTGCCTTCACCAAGCTGCGTGGCTGCATCACCTGCCACCAAGGCGAAGACGGCAAGGGCGGATTCTCCGGCCCCGAACTCACCAATGCCGGCGCGCGGCTGCAGCCCGATTTCATCGCGGCCTACACCGCCGATCCGCAGCGCTTCGATCCGCACATCTGGATGCCGACGCTGACCCTGAAGGATCAGGACATTCAGAGGCTCACCGCATACCTGTCGGTCCAAGGCCGGGGAGACAAGAAATGAGGATTTTTGCAAATCATCGCATGCCGGCCGCACGCGGCTGGACTCGCCTCGCGCTCGCGCCTGCGCTTGCAGCGGCCGCGCTCATCCTCACGCCGGACATCGGCCGCGCCGATCCGCCGATCGAACAGGTCTACGACATCTATTGCGCACAGTGCCACGGCCTGAAGCGCAACGGCACCGGCGTCAACCTGCCGGGCTTGTCCGTGCGGCCGCGCGACCATACCGACACCAAGGGCATGGGCGATACGCCGGATGAAGAACTGTTCAAAGCCATCAAGGACGGCGGCCTCGCCGTCAACAAATCCGCGCTGATGCCGACCTGGAGCGCGGTGCTGTCCGACAAGCAGATTACCGAGATGGTGAAGTACCTCCGCAAGGTCTGCAAGTGCGGGACCTGATGACGGTGCAATCCACTCTCGAACCTACAAAATGGAGACTGCCTATAATGAGTACGACATATTTGAAGACAGCCGCGATCGCCGGAGGGATTGCGACGGCCTTGCTTCTTTCAGCGGCGCCGATCAGCGTTGCACTTGCCGAAGCACCGGCCGCCACCCAGGCCAAGGCTACGCAAGGCAAGACAGTCAAGGTTGAACTGATCGCCAAGGAAGTCGAGGTGGTGATCGACAATGAAGGGCATAAGGCCATCGGCTGGACCTTTAACGGCCAGATCCCCGGCCCTGTGATCCGCGCGACCGAAGGCGACACCATCGAATTCACGCTGAAGAACGACAAGGCCAACAAGAATTCGCACTCGATCGACATGCATGCCGCCAAGTCTGACGTGATGGGGGATTTCGCACCGATCAAGCCCGGTGAGAGCAAAACCTTCTCGTACGTCCCTGAGCACGCCGGCGTGTTCTTCTACCATTGCGGTGCCGACCCGATGATCCAGCATATCGCGCGCGGCATGATCGGCGCGATCATCATCGACCCGAAAGACCCGAACGCGATGCCGAAGGCAGATCGCGAATACATCCTCGTCGAGCATCAGACCTTCGACAATCCCGAGGACGTCAAAGGGATGATGGCGAACAACTGGCAGCACGATGCGTTCAACGCGGTACCGTTCCAGTACGATCCGGTGCATGACGTCAACGCGACGCAAACGCTGGAAGCCAAGCCCGGTGAGCGCGTGCGTATCTATATGGTCAACGCCGGCCCGAACGAGTTCTCCGGCTTCCACCCGATTGCCGGCATCTGGGACCGTGTCTATCCCTCGGGCAACCCAAAGAACGTCATGGTCGGGATGCAGAACTACACCGTCGCTCCCGGTGACGCCGCAACCTTCGATATCATCTCGCCGAAGGAAGGCGCCTACGCTCTCGTCAACCACTCGATGCGCGCCGCCCTTTCCGGCGCCATCGCGGTGCTGATGTTCAGCGACAAGGCCGACCCCACGATGGGCCACGGCGACAAGATCCTTCCGCGCCCGTAACGCGTTTCGCGGAAGTACCCACGGCCCGGCGGGAAATCCGACCTTCCCGCCGGGTTCCTTTTTGCCCGCGGCGCTTCGAACCGCGAGGCACTTCATGCGTTATCTCTGCAACGAGAAAGCGCGTGGAGTCTGCCTCATGCCTTCGACTGCGATTCGCCGCATTATCTACGACCCGACCGATCGCGAATTGTGGGTGACGTTCGTCTCCGGCCGCGAGTATGTCTATTTCGACGTGCCGCCGGAGAAGTTCTCGGCGTTCAGCCACGCCTCATCGCGCGGCGGATTTTTCAATCGCGAGATTCGTGATCAATATGCCTATCGTGAAGTCACCCGCGTACACCGCCAGGCGAGCTAGATAGATGCGAATTCTGACGAGTTAACAAAACCGGTTCCCGATACCGCCCTGAAGGGTAGTAGCGTTGTGACGCTCGAGATGAACCGTCTACGCTTCTTCCCGTAGGTTTTAAGGTTAGTTCGCCAATCCGATTGGCACCCTCTCCTGCTCTCTCCACGGTTGCCGGCGTGCACAGATCGTGCACGTCAACAGTGGAGAAACGTCATGAAAAAGATTCTGGTCCTCGCCGTTGCAGCCGCCGCCTTCGCCGCGACCCCGAGCTTTGCAAAGAGTGGAAACGGCATCGGCCTCAGCGCGAACGTGCTAACCGGAAAGAGCGGCGTGCTGGGCTTGCTCAATGGTCGTAGCGCGCTCGTGGTCAACACGGGCGTCACCACCGGCAAGAGCGGCATCCTCGGCGCCGTGCTCGGCCGCGGTGGTGCTCTCGGCGGCGGCCATGGCGGCGGCTGCGGCTGCGGCTACTGAATGGAGGCCCGCCAATCCCGCGGATGGGAGCTTTCCCATCCGCACTTCTGCTGCGATCCTTAAACCGCTAAAGCAGCTTGCCAAAGGTCTTCGTCCCGGTCTTGCTGTCGGTACCTTGTGCAAGCGGCGTGAATTTCCTGGTGATTGAGGACGACAGGATCAACGCATTCGCGTTATCGCCAGAAATCAGCACGCCCTGCGCATAGGTGAGATCGAGCCCCAACGCATAATCATTCCCGAGATCGTACACGCCCCCGAAAGCGATGCTGCGTGTCGTCGCCTCGAACGGGGAATCGAGATATCGCGTCGTCGCATAGCCCGCGGCAGCGCTAAGCGTTAAGTTCGCGCTCGCCGCCCAGGACAGCTTGCCGGTGAAGGCCGCATCGATCGTGATCGGGGAAATCGGGAACGTCGTCTCGTTCGCCCGGCGCCATGCGGCGAGATCAAGCGTGAAAGCATCACGCTTCCAGTGCAGCTTTCCGTCGTAGAGCAGCGCCCTCACATCGCTGAAATCCGGATCGTGCCATGTGCCGCGCAATTGCGACAGCGAGCCCGCCACGCTGAAATCCTTATCGGCGTATTTCGCAAAGACGAACGGCTGGACCCGTTCGTTATCGCGACGATAGCCGAATACATCGAACTCGCGCGCATAGCGCCGCACCGACACATTGACTGACGTACCGACTTCGAACTTGCCATGAACATAGGCAATGCCCGGGATCACCGTGCCGCGCAGATATTGCTGCGCCTCGGGCAGAAAGTCCTGAAAGATCGCATTGGTCTGGTTGAGACTTGAACGCGCGCCCTCGGCCGTGACGAACATCTTGAATGAGCTGATCTTTGCCTCACCTTTCACCGACTGGATCAGATCGGACGAGCGCAGGTTGTAGGTGCTGACGTCAGAAATCGTCGTCACCGAACTGAGATTAAGATCATCGCCGCCCAACATGCCGCGAATGATGACCTTGCCGTTCAACGCGGAGACCACGTCGGGGTTGGCGTACTGGGTCCGGCTTGCTTCCGCCGCGAGGCCTAATCCAATGTCTCCATCCTTATGCGCGGCGACAAGCGAGGCATCGGTAGCGATGAAGGCCGAGCCGCCAATGCCGGTGCCGTTCGAGAACTGCGGATTGGAATCGAAGCCACCGCGCAAGCGCAACGAGGCTGCAAGCTCGTCCGCGCCCCACACTGGGCGCAACAGAGCCAACAGAATTCCGCACACTAACGCTTTCCGCAACATGCCACCCGCCACGCGAACCTGCGGGCATTACGTGGGCGGCATCGTTAGCGAGATATAAAAATCGCCCGGCGTCACGTATTGCTACATAGACGCCGGGCGCACTGATACCGCGTGTGTGGGTGCGGGTGGGACGTTAAACGCGCATTCTGCGCGTTAGACCTGAACTGCTCCGGTTGCGGAATTCGTCGCCGTCGGTAAACGGCCCTGAGTGAGCCTGCTCATGACGTTGTAGGTCGAAGCGGCAGCGGCCGGATCGTTGCCCTTGACGTCCGCATCGTTGCGGCTTGCCTTCCGCGCCTGAAGCGCCGCCGCAAGCTCCTGAGCACTGACCGAGCCGTCTCCGTTCGCATCGAGTTCGGCGAAAACCTTATCGGCTGCGGCCGTATTCGTGCCGCCCGCGCCAAGCTGCTCGCGGAATTCGGATTGGGAGATCGCCCCATCGCTATTGGTGTCGATCCGCGCGAAAAGACTTTGCTGCGTGCCGGCCTGCGGTTCCGCCGCGGTCAGCGCATTCCATGTATCGGTCGAGAGAACCCCGCTCCGTCCCCATGTGGCGGACGCCGAAGCCGTCGTGGTGGGCGCCGTCGCGCCGGGCACGCTGAAAGAATTCGATGCCGAAGGGACGACCCCCGTCCCCGGCTTCGTGGATGACGATTTCGATGCCGCGAGCGACGACAGCAGATCGAGCGCTGTGGATGCGGCACCGGCCAAAGCCAGATACATGGCCATACTCCCTCCGCCGCGCATGCGCGGCCCCACAGGAGTTCCAGCAATTGTCGTGCCGGAGGAAAATGCCGGTAAATCGGCCCTTTTCTCCGCGAGAGCCGCGCGCCATCCGGCAAAAGCTGCCGAACGCGGGCAGAAAATGCCGATACGAAAGGGCTGAGAGGCCGCAATTGGCGGTGAGAGGCGCCAATCCCGTTTTGCGCCCGGGGCGCAGGCATGATAGCGAAACGCCATCCGCCGGAAGGGCGCATTCCGCCCCCGGCTCCTGTCCCAGTGCTTACACGCCGGTGCCCATGTCCCAGCCGTCCGCTCTACGTCCGCTGATCATTGCGCCTTCAATTCTCGCCTCGGATTACGCCCGGCTCGGCGAGGAAGTCCGCGCCGCGGATACCGCCGGCGCCGACTGGCTGCATCTGGACGTGATGGACGGCCACTTTGTGCCGAACATTTCCTACGGGCCGGACGTCATCAAGGCGATGCGTCCGCACAGCAACAAGATTTTCGACGCGCATTTGATGATCGCGCCCTGCGATCCCTATCTCGAGGCGTTCGCGAAGGCGGGTTGCGACCACATCACCGTCCATGCCGAGGCCGGGCCGCATCTGCATCGCTCGCTGCAGGCGATCCGCGCGCTCGGCAAGAAGGCCGGTGTTGCGCTCAACCCAGCAACGCCTGCTAACGCCATTGAATATGTACTCGATCTCGTCGACATCGTGCTGGTGATGTCGGTCAATCCGGGCTTCGGCGGCCAATCCTTCATCCCGACCGTGCTGGAAAAGATCACAACCATCCGCGCGATGTGCGCAGGCCGGCCCATCGACATCACGGTCGACGGCGGCGTCACCGCCGACAATGCCGCGCAGATCGCCGCCGCGGGCGGAAACGCCCTTGTCGCCGGCTCGGCCGTGTTCAAGGGCGGCACGTTCGAACATTACAAGGCGAACATCGCCGCTATCCGCAACGCTGCCGCCATCGCACGCGGCGAAGTGGTGTGAACGTCTAACCACCAGGCTGTCGTCATGGCCGGGCTTCACCCGGCCATCCACGCCTTGCTTGGGTTGAATCAAATGAAGACGTGGATGCCCGGCACGAGGCCGGGCATGACGGCTTGAATCTGACAGGATGCACGAATGATCCCCCGCTACTCCCGCCCCGAAATGACCGCGATCTGGGAGCCCCAGACCCGCTTCCAAATCTGGTTCGAGATCGAGGCGCATGCCGCCGATGCGCTGGCCGAAATCGGCACCATCCCGAAGGATGCGGCGAAGAAGGTCTGGGAGAAGGCCAAGGGCGTTACCTTCAACGTCGAGCGCATCGACGAGATCGAGCGCGAGACCAAGCACGACGTCATCGCCTTCCTGACTCACCTCGCCGAGATCGTCGGTCCCGAGGCGCGCTTCGTGCATCAGGGCATGACCTCGTCGGACGTGCTCGATACCTGCCTCAACGTGCAACTCACCCGCGCCGCCGATCTTCTGATCGCCGATCTTGACCGCGTGCTGGCAGCGCTCAAGACCCGTGCGTTCGAGCACAAGTTGACGCCGGTCATCGGCCGTTCGCATGGCATTCATGCCGAGCCTGTCACCTTCGGCCTCAAACTCGCTTATGCCTATGCCGAGTTCACCCGCGCCCGTGCCCGCCTCGTCGCCGCGCGCGCGGAAGTCGCGACCTGCGCCATCTCCGGCGCGGTCGGCACCTTCGCGCAGATCGATCCGCGCGTGGAGGCTCATGTCGCCAAGGCGATGGGGCTCACCGTCGAGCCGATCTCGACACAGGTGATCCCGCGCGATCGTCACGCGATGTTCTTCGCAACGCTCGGCGTGGTCGCCGCCTCGATGGAGCGGCTCGCGATCGAGATCCGCCACATGCAGCGCACCGAAGTGCTGGAAGCGGAGGAATTCTTCTCGCAGGGGCAGAAGGGTTCTTCGGCGATGCCGCACAAGCGCAACCCGGTACTGACAGAAAACTTGACCGGCCTCTCGCGCATGGTCCGTGCCTATGTGACGCCCGCGCTGGAAAACGTCGCGCTCTGGCACGAGCGCGATATCTCGCATTCTTCCGCAGAGCGGATGATGGGCCCGGACGCCACCGTGACGCTCGACTTCGCGCTCAACCGCCTCGCCGGCGTGATCGAGAAACTGCTCGTCTATCCGGAGAACATGCAGAAGAACCTCGACCGCCTCGGCGGCCTCGTCCACTCGCAGCGGCTTCTCCTTGCATTGACGCAGAAGGGCGCCTCGCGCGAAGACGCCTACAAGCTCGTGCAGCGCAATGCGATGCCGGTCTGGCGCGGCGAAGGTGACTTCCAGTCACTTCTGAAAAAGGATGAGGACGTTAAAAAGTACTTGTCCGACAAGGAGATCGAGGAGCAATTTGACCTCGCCTATCACTTCAAGCACGTCGACACGATCTTCAACCGCGTGTTCGGCGCTGCTTGACGAAGGACACCCCACGATCCCCGGCAGCGGTGTCACAGCCGCTGCCCTTCAAGCCCGCCATGATCCCCTCCTGCGATGCCTTTGACTTTCTGCTGCTGCCGGGCCTCGGCAATTCCGGGGTCGATCACTGGCAGTCGCATTGGTCGATGGCGTTTCCGAACGCCTCGCGGGTGCTGCAGGACGACTGGGATACACCGCAACTGCCCGACTGGCTGGCGCGGCTCGACAATGCCGTCGCCCAAGGCAAGCGCCCCGCGATCCTGATTGCGCACAGCCTCGGCGTTGCGCTTGCCGTGCACTGGCTCGCCTCGCGCGAGCCTGGGCGCGTCAAGGCCGCGTTTCTGGTGGCGCCTTCGGATGTCGAGTCCACCGATCACACGCCCGATACAATCCGGAATTTTGCGCCGCTGCCCCGCACGCGACTTCCCGTCCCCACCATCACGGTTGCGAGCAGCGACGATCCGTTCGTGACGCTGGAGCGCGCCTGCACATTTGCATCGGACTGGGGTTCGGCTTTCCATGACGCCGGCGCGCTTGGCCATCTCAATGGCGTCTCCCGCCTCGGCCTGTGGCCGCAGGGGCTGGTGCTGCTCGGACGGCTGCTCAATCGCGTTTCAACCACAAGCGATTAGCTCATTTAGAGCAGCGGACTCCTAATCAGCAGGTCCGGTCTCTATGCCCGGCCGTCGATCATCCGCTCCAGCACGCCATCCTTCCTGATGAAACGATGGTAGAGCGCGGCCAGCACATGCAGCGCGATCAACGCCAGCAGCGCGTAGGCGATATAGATGTGCCAGTGCTCGTAAAAGCGTGACGCGGCCCGGTTCTCGACCGTGAACTGCGGCACCCGGAACAGGCCGAAGAAATCCGCATAGTCCGGCTTGTGCGCGCCTGAATGTGCCCAGCCCAATCCCGCTACCAGAATGGTCAGCGCATAGAGTGACCATTGATTGAAACGCGCGAGTGTCCGCTCCCAGGCTGGCGTCTTTTCCGGCAGCGAGGGCGTCGGGTTCGCCACTTTCCAGATGAGGCGCAGTGCGGTGAACAGCAGCACGAGGTAGCCGATATCGGCATGGATCGAGCGATAGAAGAAGCGATCCGCCCGCGCCGGGAAATGGTTCATCCACCAACCATAGGCAATCATGCCGATGATGGCCGCGCCGAGCCCCCAATGGAAAGCCCGCGCCACCGCGCCCCAGGTTCGTGCCGTGTTGTTCAGAGTCTTGTTCGTCATCGGTAAGATCGACGAAAAGCCACAGATGGACGGCATGAACAAGCGAATGCCGAGGCAAGACCTTGGAATTGTTCCAAATCGGAGTATAGCGGTTTGGCGGGCCGCGCCGGGCACCCGCGAAACCCATTCATAACCTCCGCCCGCTATTCTTCTATCGTGTCGATTCCGCGCGCCATTCTCGTTTTCGATTCCGGCCTCGGCGGCCTCACGGTTCTGCGCGAGATTGCGGCGGCGCGCCCGGATGCCGCCTACACCTATGTCGCCGACGATGCCTTCTTCCCCTATGGCCAGCATGAGGAAGACGAGATCATCGCCCGCGTTGTGCCGCTGATCGGCGACCTGATCGACCGACACCGCCCCGACCTCGTTGTCATCGCCTGCAACACCGCCTCGACGCTGGTGATGGACCATCTGCGCAAGGCCTACTCGGTCCCGTTCGTCGGCACGGTCCCGGCGATCAAGCCCGCCTGCGCCGCCTCGAAAACGAAAAAGGTCTCCGTACTGGGCACGCGCGGCACGGTGAAGCGCGAATATACCCGCACACTGATCCGCAATTTCGCACAGGGCTGCGACGTGACGCTGGTCGGCGCGGAAAACCTCGCAAGCCTTGCGGAACGAGCGCTGCGCGGCGAGGCGATCAGCGACGATGCCGTTCGCGCCGAGATCGCCGCATGTTTTGTCGAGGATAGCCCCCGCACCGACACCGTGGTGCTCGCCTGTACGCACTATCCGCTGCTTCTGGAGCAGATCCAGCGGATCGCGCCCTGGCCGGTGGCGTGGATCGACCCCGCACCCGCGATTGCCCGGCGAGTCGTGTCGCTGATCGGCCCGCAGGCCGACCGAAGCGCCGCTCCGGCAAAATTCCTCTTCACCTCCGGCCGCGCGCCGACCGCCACGCTCGAGACTGCACTTCGTCCCTTTTTCGGCGCAGACGCGCTGGATTTCGCCTGAAGCCCAAGCCGTCTGACGGCCCGCCGAGCAATTCGTTGAAATCGCTTGATAATCTTGCTGGAACGGTGTCGCCCTACGCCTCCTGAAAGCCCCGCTTTCCAGCCCTTAAACGTTTGACTTGGCGGCGCTTTCTCCTTAAGAACACCCCTGCTCGCGGGCCTTTTCGGCCCGCGTTGTGTTTCGCGACCCGTGGCCGGCCCTGTCATGCTTATGGGGACGGCCTGTCAGTTGCGGGATTTCCCGCAACACAGGAGGGCGCGTTTCCTCAACTCAACTGTCTTATGGAAAGAGGACGCGATGACTAAGCGCAATGAGGCGAAGTATAAAATCGATCGCCGCATGGGCCAGAACATCTGGGGCCGCCCGAAGAGCCCCGTCAACAAGCGCGAATACGGCCCCGGCCAGCACGGCCAGCGCCGCAAGGGCAAGCTCTCCGACTTCGGCACGCAGCTCCGTGCCAAGCAGAAGCTCAAGGGCTACTACGCCAACATTTCCGAGCGTCAGTTCTATGCCGTTTACGTCGAGGCGACCCGCCTCAAGGGCGACTCCGGCGAGAACCTGATCGGCCTCCTCGAGCGTCGCCTCGACGCCATCGTCTATCGCGCCAAGTTCGTGCCGACGATGTTCGCTGCCCGCCAGTTCATCAACCATGGCCACATCAAGGTGAACGGCAAGCGCGTCAACATTCCGAGCTACAAGGTCAAGGTTGGCGACGTGATTGAGGTCAAGGACGCCTCCAAGCAGCTCGCTCTGGTGCTCGAAGCCAACCAGCTTGCCGAGCGTGACGTGCCCGACTTCCTCGACGTCGATCACGGCAAGCAGACCGCGAAGTTCACGCGCATTCCGAGCCTCTCGGAAGTGCCCTTCCCGGTTCAGATGGAACCGCACCTCATCATCGAATTCTATTCGCGCTAATCCGCACGAACGGCACCAAATCAAAAGGCCGCCCATTGGGGCGGCCTTTTTCGTATCTCCATGGCTTCCGCGGCGTCGTATCAGCCGGGAGGCTCGCGGCCCAAGCCAGCGAGCCCATCGCCAAGCGATGAATGTTTAGCCGGCGGTCTGGCGCACGGTGACGCCCTTCTCCGTAAACATCTTCTGCAGTTCGCCGTTCTGGAACATCTCACGCACGATGTCGCAACCACCGACGAACTCGCCCTTCACGTAGAGCTGCGGAATGGTCGGCCAGTTGGAGTAATCCTTGATGCCGTTCCGCAGATCGGTCGAATCCAGGACGTTCAGGCCCTTATAGGGAACGCCCACGTGATCGAGGATCTGGACCACCTGACCCGAGAATCCACACTGCGGAAACTGCGGCGTGCCCTTCATGAACAGCACGACGTCGTTCGACTTCACTTCATTGTCGATAAATTGCTCGATGCTCATCGTTTTATCCCTTGGCGTGGATTTGGCCTCCGATGTCACGGTCATCGGCAGGCTCCCGCCTCGCTATATATGTAGCCAGAATCGAACGTCCATCCAACGAAATCGCGCATGAAAACTGCGTCTTGAGGCCTCAATTCGAGCCGTTTTCGCCGCAAACCACGCCAAAAGGCGCAAGGTAGCATGGCCGCGGTCTCCGCCATGAGACAGACGAACTTGTTGCGGAACTAAGCGGGTGAAACACTGTTTTTCTCCAAACCGGAGAAATTCGTGACAAATCCATCTCCTGCGGCCTCCGGCCAGTCCGTTGCGTCGGCGTTTTCCAAAATCTCCCTCTCGCGCGCGCTCGCGGACACCTACCGTGCCGTCCGCGACGAGACCGAGCGGCGCGCGGCACCCCTGTCGCCCGAGGACCAGTTGATCCAGTCGATGCCGGATGCGAGCCCGGCGAAATGGCATCGCGCCCACACAACATGGTTCTTCGAGCAGTTCCTGCTCGGCCCGCACAGGCCGGGCTACAAGGTCTTCCATCCCGACTACGCTTATCTGTTCAATTCCTATTACGTGAGCGCGGGACCCCGGCACACGCGTGCGCAACGCGGCCACCTCACCCGCCCCAGTGCGGACGAGGTCACGGCGTATCGCCAATATGTCGACGCGGAGATGATCGCGTTTCTCGAGAACGCGGACGAGGCGACGTTGACCGCCATCGCTCCCCTGATGGAAGTCGGCTTCAACCACGAGCAGCAGCATCAGGAGTTGATGCACACCGACATCCTGCATGCCTTCGCGCAGAACCCGATCCCGCCCGCCTATGACGCAAGCTGGGCGCTACCGCAGCCTCATCGTACGGGCGAGGCATCGAGTGAGTCTTGGGCCTCCCTCACCGAAGGCATCCATACCATCGGCTATCAAGGCGACGGCTTCCACTTCGACAACGAGAAGCCGGCTCACCGCGCACTTGTCGGCCCGGTGAAAATCGCACGCCATCTCGTCACCAACCGCGAGTGGCTCGCGTTCATGGAGAACGGCGGCTATCGCACCGCGACGCTGTGGCTGATGGACGGTTTCGCCGCTGTCGAGCGCGAAGGCTGGGAAGCGCCCGGCCATTGGCGCTTCATCGACGATCGCTGGCACATCATGACGCTCACTGGCTTGAAACCGGTCGATCCTGACGATGCGGTCTGCCACATCAGCTATTACGAGGCCGATGCGTTCGCGCGCTGGAGCGGCAAGCATCTGCCGACGGAAATGGAATGGGAAGTCGCGGCCCGCGCGGGGCTGCTCGACGATGCCTACGGCATTGTCTGGCAATGGACGCGCTCATCCTACGCACCCTATCCCGGTTATCGCGCCATCGAAGGCGCGCTCGGCGAATACAACGGCAAGTTCATGGTGAACCAGTACGTACTGCGCGGCTCGTCGATCGCCACGCCCGAAGGGCACGCACGCGTGAGCTACCGCAACTTCTTCTATCCGCACCATCGCTGGCAGTTCACCGGGCTGCGGCTCGCCGATTACGCCAACTAACGACCTCTCTCGCATTCACTAACGGAGTAACGCATGAATGTTCACGTTTCCGCACCGGCCGACAAGCGCCACTCTATCGATCCGGCGTTTGCCAGAGATGCGGTTCGCGGGCTGAGTGCGGAGCACAAGAGTCTACCGCCGAAATATTTCTACGACGAGAGAGGCTCGGACCTGTTCGAGAAGATCACGCGGCTGCCGGAATATTATCCAACGCGCACGGAGCTCTCGATCCTGCAGGAACGCGGCGATGAGATCGTCGCCGCCATGCCGAAAGATGCAGCACTTGTCGAGTTCGGTGCCGGCAGCACCGCGAAGGCGCGGCTTCTGCTGGCGCATCGTCGCATCGCCGCTTATGTGCCGGTCGACATTTCCGGCGCGTTCCTCACCCGGCAGGCGGAGGCGCTGAAGAACGACCTCCCGCACCTCGCCGTTCATCCGGTGATCGCCGATTTCACTCACCCGTTCATGCTGCCGCGCGAAGTCGCCTCACTGCCGAAAGCCGGGTTCTTTCCAGGTTCGACCATCGGCAATTTCGAGCCGGAGGATGCCTGCGCGTTTCTCACGATCGCGCGCCACATCCTGGGTCCCGGCGCGACGTTCATCGTCGGCGTCGATCTCGAAAAGGACGACCGCACGCTGCAGGCTGCCTATAACGATGAAGCCGGGATCACCAGCCGTTTCAACAAGAACGTCCTGTTCCGCATCAATTGCGAGCTCGACGGCGATTTCGATATTTCGCGCTTCTCACATCGCGCGATCTACAACCGCGCGGCGCATCGTATCGAGATGCATCTGGTGAGCCTCGCGCCGCAGACCGTGCATCTTCTCGGCCACGACATTGCGTTCCGCGCCGGTGAAAGCATTCACACCGAGTCGAGCTATAAATACAGCGTCGCACATTTTCAGGAGCTGGCGCGCTGCGCCGGCTGGATGCCGGACAAGGTCTGGACTGACGCGCGGCGGATGTTCTCGGTTCACGCACTTCGCGCGAAACCCGCGCACCACTAGGCGTCCGCGCGCATCGGACTCGCAACACATCGGACTGCGAGGCCGCTTGAATGTCGGCCTCGCTACGCCGGTATTACTCCGGCACGCCGGTCTGCAAGGCAAGGGCGTGCAGCACGCCGCCCATCTGTCCCTTTAGCGACTGATAGACGATCTGGTGCTGCTGGACGCGCGACTTGCCGCGGAAGGATTCCGAGATCACCGTTGCGGCATAATGATTGCCGTCACCCGCGAGGTCGCGGATTTCGACGGTCGCGTCCGGAATGCCCTCCCTGATGAGGGTTTCGATCTCCCGGGCGTCCATGGGCATTTGTCGTCTCCTTTCGGCATAGCCTTCGGTTTCAAACGTGCTGCAATTATGGCAGATTCTGACGTCGGCTGCACCCGCTGCCAATCGTCGCCCTCCTTGCATTCTCCCGTCTCTATCGCATGGCGGGATGGCCGGGGCGATCACAATTCCTTGCCCGGTGTCGGCCAGCCCGCCGACGGAGCCCGTTTCCGCGATGCCCGCCCGCAACGCCGCCATCGACCATTCGCGGACCGCGCTGACGATCCTCGTCGTCGCCCATCACGCGGTGATCCCCTACACCTATTACGGCCGTGCGGATGCGCAGACCT
Organism: Afipia carboxidovorans OM5; assembly: GCF_000218565.1. Lineage (NCBI taxonomy): Bacteria > Pseudomonadati > Pseudomonadota > Alphaproteobacteria > Hyphomicrobiales > Nitrobacteraceae > Afipia > Afipia carboxidovorans. The sequence goes on from NC_015684.1 coordinate 2,690,390, forward strand.
GGCTCGGGTTCGACGGGTTCATCCTCGCCACTGACACCTGCATGATGACGGCGTTCTTCTTCATCTCGGGGTTGTTCGTCTGGCCGAGCCTGCGGCGCAAATCGATCCTGCAGTTTCTGGACGAGCGGATGCTGCGGCTGGCACTGCCGTTCGCGGTCGCCGTGCTGACGCTGATGCCGCTCGCCTATTACGCGCTGGAACTGCGGATGCATGACATCTCGTTCAGCGCCTATTGGTGGCGGACGATCACCGCAGGGCCATGGCAAAGCGGTCCTGCGTGGTTTGTCTGGGTGCTGCTGGCACTCGACCTCACCGCCGCGCTGCTCTATCGCACCGCCCCAAACATCCTTGCCCCGCTTAACCGCCTCGCTCGCGCAGGGTTTGCGCGACCGCTGCCGTTCTTCCTCGCCTTCGTCGCGGCGTGTCTTGTCGCCTACGTCCCGATGCGGCTCGCATTCGGCGCCACCAGATGGTTCGAGTTCGGACCAGTCTCGATACAGGCAAGCCGCGTGCTGCTCTATCCCGCCTGCTTCTTTTTCGGCGCGGCCATCGGCTATTCCAACCTCGACCGCGGCTTGCTCGGACATGGCGGCGCACTCGCGCGGCGCTGGGGACGCTGGGCTCTCGCCGCGCTCGCTGCCTATGGGCTTCTGGTTGCGCTTGTCTATTACCGGCGCGGGATTCTGCCCGATCCGAACGTCCTGCCGGAATGGTGGCAAATCGCCTATGCATTTATCTTTGTGCTGCTCAGCGCCACGGCGTCGTTCGCGATCCTCGGCGGTTTTATCCGCCTCAACGCCGCCGCCATGCCGCTTCTCGACGCCATGCAGCCCGCTGCCTACGGCATCTACCTCATCCACTATGTCCCGGTGCTGTGGATACAGTACTGGCTGTGGGGCACGGATCACTCCGCCTTCACCAAGGCAGGGCTGTCACTTGCTTTCGGATTAGGCGCGAGCTGGCTTTCAACGGCGGCACTACGCCGCCTGCCCGGCGCGACGCGGGTGCTTTGAGAGGCCCGGAAGCGTCTCTACTTAGTCCTGCCCCGCCATATAGTTCGGCAGCCAGCCCTCAAAGCTTTCCTCGAGGGATGCGATCGACACCGGCGCTTCGCCCTCGATAGCAATCGTATCGCCACCGGTCTTGCCGATCTCGACACAAGGCACCCCGACCGCCCTGAGCTTGCTCATCATCGAGAGAAGATGATCGTCCGGTACGGTCACGATGTAACGCGCCTGATCCTCGCCGAACCACCACGCATGCGGCACAATCTCGGCCGGCGGCGCATTAAGCACCGCACCGATGCCGCTCGCCATTGCCATTTCCGCAAGCGCCACCAGAAGGCCGCCATCGGAAACATCGTGCACGGCCGTCGCGGTGCCGCTCTTGACCATGCCGCGCACCACGTCTCCGTTTCGCTTTTCGGCGGCAAGATCGACCGGCGGCGGTGCGCCTTCCTCACGACCACAAATATCGCGCAGATAGACCGACTGACCGAGCCAGCCTTGCGTATCGCCGATCAACAGGATCGCTTCGCCTTCAGTCTTGAACGCAAGCGTCGCGGACTTCTGGAAATCGTCGAGCAGACCGACGCCGCCGATGGAGGGCGTCGGCAAAATGCCGCGACCGTTGGTTTCGTTATAGAGCGAGACGTTGCCCGACACGATCGGGAAATCCAGCGTGATACACGCCTCGGAAATTCCCTTCAGGCAGCCGACAAGCTGGCCCATGATCTCAGGCCGCTCCGGATTGCCGAAATTGAGATTGTCAGTGATAGCGAGCGGCTTGCCGCCGACCGCGGTGATGTTGCGCCAGGCTTCGGCCACCGCCTGCTTGCCGCCTTCGACCGGATCAGCCTCGCAATAACGCGGCGTCACGTCGACGGTGAGCGCGAGCGCCTTCGGACCATCCTGTACACGCACCACGGCAGCGTCGCCGCCCGGGCGTTGCACCGTGTTGCCGCCGATGACGTGATCGTACTGCTCCCACACCCAGCGCCGCGAGCAGAGATCCGGTGTCGCGATCAGCTTCACCAGTGCATCCGTCACCGGCATCGGCGCCTTCACGTCGCGCGCATGAATGGTCGGCAGCGGCTCGCTCGCGACATGCGGGCGATCATAGACCGGCGCTTCGTCACCAAGCTCCTTGATCGGCAGGTCGGCCATCACGTCGCCGCCGTGCTTCACCACGAAGCGCTTGGTCGGCGTGGTGTAGCCGACGACCGCGAAATCGAGGCCCCACTTCTTGAAGATCGCCTCGGCTTCCTTTTCCTTCTCGGGCTTCAGCACCATGAGCATGCGCTCCTGGCTTTCCGAGAGCATCATCTCGTAGGCGCTCATGCCGGTCTCGCGCGTCGGCACGCTGTCGAGATCGAGATCGACGCCGAGGTCGCCCTTCGCCCCCATCTCGACGGCCGAGCAGGTCAGACCCGCCGCGCCCATATCCTGAATTGCGATGACGCAGCCCGCTTCCATGATCTCGAGGCAGGCTTCGAGCAGCAGCTTTTCGGCAAACGGATCGCCGACCTGCACGGTCGGGCGCTTCTCGTCGCTCGCGTCGTCGAACTCGGCCGATGCCATGGTCGCGCCATGGATACCGTCGCGCCCGGTCTTGGAGCCGAGATAGACGATCGGCATGTTCACGCCGCTCGCTGCCGCGTAGAAAATCTTGTCGGTCTCGGCGAGGCCCACGGCCATCGCGTTGACGAGATTGTTGCCGTCATAGCGGGTGTGGAAGCGCACCTGCCCACCGACCGTCGGCACGCCGAACGAGTTGCCGTAACCGCCGACACCCGCAACAACACCGGACACGAGATGCCGCGTTTTCGGATGCCCAGGCGCGCCGAACGACAGCGCATTGAGGCAAGCGATCGGGCGCGCGCCCATGGTGAACACGTCGCGCAGAATGCCACCGACGCCGGTGGTCGCGCCCTGATACGGCTCGATGTAGCTCGGGTGGTTGTGGCTCTCCATCTTGAAGACCACGGCAAGCCCGTCGCCGATGTCGATCACGCCGGCATTCTCACCCGGCCCCTGGATCACCCATGGCGCCTTGGTCGGCAGGCCGCGCAAATGAATGCGCGAGGATTTATACGAGCAATGCTCGTTCCACATCGCCGAGAAGATGCCAAGTTCAGTGAAGGTCGGCGTGCGCCCGATCAGCTTGAGGATGCGCTCGTACTCATCCGGCTTGAGGCCGTGAGAAGCGATCAGTTCGGGCGTGATGGCAGGCTCGTTACTCAAGGGTTTGGTCACGCCGCACGCTCCAGATGCGCGGCAAGGCCCGCGAACAGGCCGCGGCCGTCGGTGCAGCCCATCGCTTCTTCGACATGGTTTTCGGGATGCGGCATCATGCCGAGCACATTGCCCTGCTCGTTGACGATGCCGGCAATCGAAGCGGCCGCCCCGTTGATGTTGTGAAGGTCGCCGACCTCGCCGTTCGGCGCGCAGTAGCGATAGAGCACGCGGCCATCACCTTCGAGGCGCTTCAACGTCTCGACGTCAGCCGCGTAATTGCCTTCGCCATGAGCGACCGGCACGCGGATCACCTGCCCGGCATTGTAGCCGCGCGTAAACGGCGTATCGGAGCGCTCGACCCGCAGATGCACGTCGCGGCAGATGAACTGCAGCCGCGCATTGCGCATCAGGATGCCGGGAAGCAACCCGCTCTCGCACAGGATCTGGAAGCCGTTGCAAACGCCAAGCACGAGGCCGCCCTTGGCTGCATGTGCGCGCACCGCATCCATCACCGGCGAACGCGCGGCAATCGCGCCGCAGCGCAGATAATCGCCATAGGAGAAGCCGCCGGGGATCACGACGAGGTCGGTGCCCTTCGGCAACTCGGTGTCGGCGTGCCAGACCATTTTCGGCTCATGGCCCGAGACGAGTTTCAGCGTGCGCGCCATATCGCGCTCGCGATTGATGCCCGGAAAAACGAGGACTGCGGATTTCATCGTCGCCTAGCCCAGAACCTCGACGCGATAATTCTCGATCACCGTATTCGCCAGCAGCTTGTCGGCAGCAGCCTTGAGTGCCGCCTCGGCCTTGGCCTTGTCGGCGCCATCGAGCTCGATGTCGAATACCTTGCCCTGCCGGACGCTGGCGATTCCGGAGACGCCGAGCGATTTCAGCGCGCCTTCAATAGCCTTGCCCTGTGGATCGAGAATGCCGTTCTTCAACGTAACGGTGACGCGCGCTTTCATATTCCGAATTCACCACTGACTTCCCTCTCCCCTTGTGGGAGAGGGTGGTCCGAATGTCGCTTGCGACAAGAGGACCGGGTGAGGGGGAGAAAGGGCAGAGAGCCAGGCCCCCTCACCCGGCTCGCTTTGCTCGCCACCCTCTCCCACAAGGGGAGAGGGAAAGAAAGATTAGCTCTTCACCAGCACCGGGCCGGAGCCTGCGGGGCGCTCGTTGTCGATCAGGATGCCGAGGCGCTTCGCCACTTCGGTATAGGCCTCGAGCAGGCCACCGAGATCGCGGCGGAAGCGATCCTTGTCCATCTTCTCGTTCGACTTGATGTCCCACAGCCGGCACGAGTCCGGAGAGATTTCGTCGGCCACGACGATGCGCATCATCTCGTTCTCGTAGAGACGGCCGCATTCCATCTTGAAGTCGACGAGGCGGATGCCGACGCCGAGGAACAGCCCGGAGAGGAAGTCATTGACACGAATGGCAAGCGCCATGATGTCGTCGATTTCCTGCGGCGTCGCCCAGCCGAACGCGGTGATGTGCTCTTCCGAGACCATCGGATCGCCGAGCTGATCGTTCTTGTAGTAGAACTCGATGATCGAGCGCGGGAGCTGCGTGCCCTCCTCGATACCGAGGCGCTGCGACAGCGAGCCAGCGGCGACATTGCGCACGACGACCTCGAGCGGCACGATCTCGACTTCGCGGATCAACTGCTCGCGCATGTTGAGACGCTTGATGAAGTGCGTCGGCACGCCAATGTCGTTCAGATGCTGGAAAATGTATTCCGAGATCCGGTTGTTGAGGACACCCTTGCCCTCGATGATCTGGTGTTTCTTGGCGTTGAACGCGGTGGCGTCGTCCTTGAAATGCTGGATCAGGGTGCCGGGCTCCGGTCCTTCATAGAGAACCTTGCCCTTGCCTTCGTAAATGCGACGCCGACGGCTCATTGGGATGTACCGAGTGTTGTTGAAATCCATGGATCGGGGTGCTCCGATATTACGCGACACACGGCGGAGCTGCCGCGAAGCCCCTTGATACGGAAAACAAACCGCGAACTGGACTCGTCCGGCAACCTATCTGATCGGCCCTCCCGTTACAACGTAAGCCGGTTGTTTTCGGGAGGTTTTACCGGCTTGTTTACACTGCGACCATTTCGGAGGTTGCGGGCGCCACCCCGAACCCTATATGCGGGAACAAACCGGATTCAACTTACAGGTCAGATATATGTCGAGCTTTGAAAAACGCGAGGAAGGCTTTGAGAAGAAATTTGCTCTCGACGAGGAGCAGAGGTTCAAGGCTTTCGCGCGGCGGAACAAGCTGCTCGGGCTTTGGGCAGCCGAAAAGCTCGGCCTGAGCGGCGACGGAGCCGCGGCCTATGCCAAGGATGTCGTCACTGCCGATTTCGAGGAATCGGGCGACGGCGACGTGCTGCGCAAGGTCACCAGGGACCTCGCCGACAAGGGCGTTTCCGAGCAGGACATCCGCGTGAAGATGGATGAACTGATGGCGGAAGCTGCCGCTCAGGTGAAGGCCGGAACGTAGATCAAACTCTGCTCGGCCTGCTCTCGTTGCGGTGATCGGAAATAGGACTATATTCCGAGGCATGGTCCTGCCTCACATCCCACCCACGCTCACCCGCCTCCGCGTCAAGCCCGACGAGCCATCGGAGGGGCCGCCCGCGATCAACGGTCCCCGGCCGCAAGGTTCGCGGCGGATGCATACGGATTCATCCGTGGCGCTGGTCCGCTACCTGATCGAACAGACAACGCTTTCTCATCGTGAGATTTCAGCCAGAACTGGCTTCGCCCAGAGCACCATCTCTTGCTGGAGGCGCAATTTCGGCTGGCAGCGTCCCACTTTCGCGCCGCGCGCGACCGACACGGTGCCCCGCGCCCGTGCCGGGGCGAGATTGAAACTGCGCATGCTTGCCGTCCGGCTGCGAACCCTCGCAGAGCGGATGGTGCGCGAGCTAGAGGAGACGCCGGGGGTCGATACTGAGGCGCTGATGCAAGCGCTGCAGGTTTTAAAAATGGCGCGGCTGGAAGCAATGGGAAACCGCAAACGGTCGCGCTGGTGCGCGCAGGCGATGGATGGCCACACTTACCTCTCGCGCGAGGAGGCGATCCGCACCGCGCTCAAGCAGATGCGCCGCGGCGGTGTTGACATCGACCGCGCTCCGCAAGAGGCGCTGGATCTCGTGATCGACGCCAACTTGCCGGTAGAGCCGGATCATCCGGCGCTAAGAGAGAGAGGAAAGTGAAAATAGAAAAATGTCGAGGTGTCCCGAGCTGATCTGAGGACATTGGCCTAAGCCAGCCCCAACTGCTGTGGCCGTGAGCCAGATCAGGGCGAACGAATAACGCCCACCCCCGGATGTTACTTGATCACGATCTGAAAGCTCATCGATCCGGTCACATTGTAGCCTTCCGGCTGCTGCGGGTTGATCTGGCGCGCCGCATTGACGTTGCTGCTTACCGAAACCAGACGGCAATCCTTCGCAAGCGTGGCGCGAAGGAGATTGCACTCGTGCGCAGCCATCTCATAGACCATCCGTCGCGCACGCTCGCGCAGCTTCTCGGCTTCGGCGCTCTCGCCGGTCGGGCCCGGCATGAAAATATTGAGATTGCTCTGAACGCGAACAGGCCCCTCCAACCGCGATGAGCCGGCTGATTGTTCGAGACTAATACGTTGGCCCGGTGTTTGTGCGGCCGACGGGGCCATGAGGGCCATGACGCAGGCGCCAGGGGCAATCAGTTGCTTGAAAATTGTCATTGATTCATCTCGGCTGGAAACGATGGTAGCGCTTTAGTCGCGATCCTTTACCGCCTGCCGAAACCTGGCCCCGAAATATTGGGGTCGGTTTTCACCGCTCGTTAACAACGCCATCCATTCCGTCTCGTCACCGAGCGCGCGCGTTTACGGTACAAATCCACCTTATATCTTGCGCACCCATTCCAAAGCCGCCAGCCACTTGCCCGGCCCGCTTTCACATGTTGCACTGGCGGAACCGGCCCTTCTTCTGCCTGCAGACTCACCGCGGCGGACAACGACCCGCATCAGATGTCTGCCACCCTCATCATCATTCTCGGCGCAGTGGTTGCAGGCTTCGTACAGGGCCTCTCGGGCTTCACCTTCGGGCTCGTCGCCACCTCGATCTGGATCTGGGTCGTGGAACCGCAACTCCTCGCCTCGATGGTGGTGTTCGGCGCCCTTACCGGGCAGATCCTTGCCGTGTTTTCGGTCCGGCGCGGCTTCAGCTGGAAGCTGCTGTGGCCCTATCTCGCCGGCGGACTCATTGGCATCCCGCTCGGTGTCGCGATCCTGCCGCGCCTTGATGTGGACCTGTTCAAGGTCCTTCTCGGCACGCTGCTCGCGATCTGGTGCCCGATCATGCTGTTTTCCTCGCGGCTGCCACCGATCCGGATCGGCGGCGCACCGATGAATGCCGTCATTGGCCTCTTTGGCGGTGTGATGAGCGGGACCGGCGGCTATTCGGGCGTAATCCCGACCTTGTGGTGCGCGCTACGCCGCTACGAGAAGGACAGCCAGCGCGCCATCATCCAGAATTTCAACCTCGCCACGCTCGGCGTCACCATGGCGACCTATGTGGCAACCGGCATCACCACCGCCCGCATGCTGCCGACGTTCGCGATCATCCTGCCGGCGATGCTTGTGCCGACCCTGATCGGCACGCGGGTTTATATCGGCATCAGCGAGACGACCTTCCGCCAGATCATTCTGGTGCTGCTCACCATCTCGGGCGTCGTGATGCTTGGCACATCGCTGCCGCACCTTCTGACACGAGCCTGAAGCGCCTGCGTCTTACGCCTTCTCGATCGTAGCCAGTGCCGTCTCGATGTCCCGCTCGATCGCCGCGGCGGCCAGCTCCACCACCCGGTAGCCGCGCTCCGCCAGCCAGGCCGTGCGTGCGGCGCGATCCCGCGCCACTACCTCGCCCTCGCCCGGCTGGACGATTTCGATCGCCACGCGGCGCGAGAACGAGACGAAATCCGGAATGTGCCGCCCGACCGGGGTCTGACGCTGGAACTGGGCGGCGAACCGCCGGTCGCGGGTCAGCGCCTGCCACAACAGGCGCTCCGCATCGGTCGGGTTGCGCCGCAGGAGCCGCGCGAGCCCACGCACCGAGCTCGAGCCGCCCTCGCCGTTACCCTGCTCGGCCAGCAAGGCTCGTAGCCGCGTCGCCTGACCGCCGTCGAGGACACCACCCTTGGCGGGCCCCTTGCGGCCCTCCGCGAGCGCCATCACCACTCCGTGGAGTGTGTGCATGTCCTGCTTGGTCGGCTCCATCCGGCTGAAAATATTACGTAAATTGACGAGCATGACGTCGCGCTTCTCGGCCGGGCGAAGGAACTCGACCTTGTCGAGTTCCGCGACCAGATTAGTGAAAAACGCCTCCATCTGATGCTGCGAGGCCCGCTCAGACCGCTCCGGCATGGAGAACGGTATCTCACCACCGGAAGCGAGCTTGAACCATTCATAGCCCATCAGCAGCACCGCCTGGGCGAGGTTGAGCGAGGCAAAGCCCGGATTGACCGGGAAGGTGACGATACGGGTGGCGAGCGAGACCTCCTCGTTGGTGAGGCCCCAGCGCTCGCGGCCGAACAGGATGCCGGCCGTAGCGCCCTGCGCCACCTCCGTGACGATCTCACGGGCCGCCGCCTCGGGCGCGACCACGGGCTTGGCCTGATCGTGGGCACGGGCGGTCGTCGCAAACAGGAGCGCACAATCCGCGACTGCCGCCTCGACCGTCTCGAAGACCTCGACCTGCGTCAGGATGTGGTCGGCACCCGCCGCGGCACGCTCGGCCGCCATATTTGGCCAACCGTCGCGCGGCTTCACCAGACGTAAACGTGTCAGGCCGAAATTACCCATGGCGCGAGCGGCCATGCCGATGTTCTCGCCGAGCTGCGGCTCCACCAGCACCACAACGGGGCCCGGCAGTTCGGCACGCGGCTTGGTCTTGTCGGTCCCCGACATTCGTTCGCTTTCCGATTCAATGGCTGAAGCGTCTGCATCAACCATCGAAGACGGCGATTCAAGTCCTGAAGAGATTGAATCAAGACGCGAAGGCGCTGAACGAGCGCCCCCGGAATTCGATTCAGGACGCGAACAATCAGAACCAACCTCTGAAGGTTTTGATTCAGGCTCTTAAGGCGTTGAATCAAGTTCTGAAGAAAGCGATTCAACGCGTGCAAAAGCACGGATTTTCGCGCCAAAAGGCGCCCGGCCAGCGTCAAATTCAATTGTAATCGGAAGGGGTTACGGAATCGTTTTGAATCGGTGATTCCGCTCGCGGCATGCCTCTCAGCCATCGCGCCCGATGTGCCCTGATACCGCGGATTTTCTCCGCCTTCTGGCTCCCTTCCGTCACCCTCCCGCGGGTGCTAAGGAGCGCCGCACATCCTCGTTTTTCCACCAAAAATCTCAAAAAAAGGCGCGCTCTATCATGGCCAAAATCAAGGTAGCGAACCCCGTTGTCGAACTCGACGGCGACGAGATGACCCGGATCATCTGGCAGTACATCAAGGACAAGCTGATCCACCCGTTCCTCGACGTGAACCTTGAGTATTACGACCTCGGCATGGAGCACCGCGACAAGACCAACGATCAGGTCACCATCGACGCCGCCAACGCCATCAAGAAGCACGGCGTCGGCGTGAAGTGCGCGACCATCACCCCGGACGAAGCCCGGGTGAAGGAATTCAATCTGAAGGAAATGTGGAAGTCGCCGAACGGCACCATCCGCAACATCCTCGGCGGCGTGATCTTCCGCGAGCCGATCATCTGCAAGAACGTGCCGCGCCTCGTGCCCGGCTGGAACAAGCCGATCATCATCGGCCGCCACGCCTTCGGCGACCAGTACCGCGCGACCGACTTCAAATTCCCCGGCAAGGGCACGCTGACGATGAAGTTCGTCGGCGAGGACGGCAGCGTGATCGAGAAGGAAGTGTTCAAGTCCCCCGGCGCCGGCGTGGCCATGGGTATGTATAACCTCGACGACTCCATCAAGGATTTCGCCCGCGCCTCGTTCAACTACGGCCTGTCGCGCGGCTATCCGGTCTACCTCTCGACCAAGAACACCATCCTCAAGGTCTATGACGGTCGCTTCAAGGACATCTTCCAGGAGATCTACGGCGCCGAGTTCAAGAAGGAATTCGAGGCCAAGGGCCTCACCTACGAGCATCGCCTGATCGACGACATGGTCGCCTCGGCGCTGAAATGGTCCGGCGGCTATGTCTGGGCCTGCAAGAACTACGACGGCGACGTGCAGTCCGACACCGTGGCGCAGGGCTACGGCTCGCTCGGCCTGATGACCTCGGTGCTGCTGACGCCGGACGGCAAGACGGTGGAAGCCGAGGCTGCCCACGGCACGGTGACCCGCCACTATCGCGAGCACCAGAAGGGCAAGGAGACCTCGACGAACTCGATCGCCTCGATCTTCGCCTGGACGCAGGGCCTCGCCCATCGCGCCAAGCTCGACAACAACGAGGCGCTGGCGAAATTCGCCAAGACGCTCGAGCGGGTCTGCGTCGAGACGGTTGAGAGCGGCTCCATGACCAAGGACCTCGCCCTCCTCGTCGGCCCGGACCAGAAGTGGCTCTCCACCACAGGCTTCCTTGACAAGGTCGCGGAGAACCTGACCAAGGCCATGGCGACGGCCTGAGCATCAAAACAGGCTCATAAAATAATAAAAGGCGCGGATCACTCCGCGCCTTTTTGGTGATCGAAACAGTTCCGTGAATGAAATCCCGGAAACACACCCTCTGAACGAACGGCACCCGGACGGTTCGCCGGATCAGCAACAATCACGCCGCATTGCAGCGACACCGTATTGCCTTCCGGCACCCCCGGACCCTAGAAAAGGTAACTGGTTCGCTCGCATCTGGCGCGGTCACAAACGCGCCACATCCTCGAATAGAGGCAAAATCATTGCGGCAAAGACATCATGCTACTCACTCCTGCCGGCGATGACTCGAACGATCCGCTGCTGATCGAAGCCGCGCACCTGCGTGCCTTGCCTGCCTTCCCCACAGCCGTCCGCGAATACACGGTCGCCATCGCGCGCTTCCGTGAGGCGCCGCGCCTGCTCACCAAGCTGATGGCGTCGGAAACGCGTTTCCGCCTGACCGCCTATGTATTTTATCTGAGTGCCGATCACGAAACCTACGGCCCGCTCGGCGGCGCCACCTACAGCCGGTTGCTCGAACTGTGTTCGCAGCGGCAGGAACTCAGCCCACGCGTCCTCAAGACAACGCTGGCCCTGCTGAAGCTCGCCGGCTTCATCAAGACATCGCAGAACACATCCGACCGCCGCTCAAAATCCTACTACCCGACTCCGCGCATGATGGATTTCGTCAAGAGCTGGATGCCCCATGCGGTGAACGCTCTCGACGCACTGCAGCCGGACATGCAGCGCGCGCAGATGCTGGCGGAGGACCCGGATTTCATCCGGCGTTTCGCCGCCGCTGCCGGACACGAGCACGCAACGGACATCCCGCTGATCGACCGCATGCCGGAATTCACCTGCTTCTTCGGCAAGCGTGAGGGCGCGATCCCTGTCGTGCTGGCTGTCATGCTGTCCGACATTGACAGCCTGCCGTTGCCGAGCCGGGCGCAGATCGCCAAACGCTTCGGGCTATCGAAGACACAAGTCTCGAACATGATCGCCGAAGGCGCCAAGCTCGGCTTTTTCTCAACCGATGGCGCAGGAACACCACGCGCGACTGCGTATCTGCGCGACAGCTACGCGCGTTTTATTTCGGTCGAACTCGCCTTCTATGCGCGGCACATGCGACCGGCCTCGCGGACATGCGAGCGAGGCCATGAACCTCACGACGCCAGCGGCTGCGCCTGAATGCCGATCTCGGCGATCATCACCTTCGCAATTTCCAGCTCGCCCATGATCACCAGATTTGCCCCGTGATGCTCGAGATGCGCGATCTCCTGCTCCGAATGCGCACGCGCGATGATCGGGATGCTGGCGCTGATCGCCCGCGCCTTGGCGATGATCTGGCCGCTCTCGAAAGCATCTGGGATCGCAACCAGAAGGCCACGCGCGGCTTCGAGATTCGCTGCCTGCAGCATACCGGGCGCTGCGGCATTGCCGCTGATGACCTCGATCCCCTCCTGCTGCAAGCGCTCGATGGCACCGGGATTATCCTCGATCACCAGGAACGGCGCATTTCCGGCGCGTAGCGCCTTGCCGACCACGCTGCCGACGCGTCCGTAGCCGACAAGAATGACATGGCCGGTAAGGCCTGAGACCGGCAGTTCGACACGCGGTGCAGGCTTCTCGTCGTTCGACGCTTCCGACACTCCCTCTTTTTCTTTCAGAACGCGGTCGAGCACGGCGAACCATAACGGGTTCAGCATGATGGTGATGATGGATCCCGCGAGCACGAGATCGCGACCGCGCTCGGTCATCAGCGACAGGCTGACGCCGAGTGCGATGAGGATGAAGGAGAATTCACCGATCTGCGCAAGGCTCGCTGAGATCGTCAGCGCCGTGGGTTTGGAATAGCCGAACAGCCGCACGATCCCATAGGCCGCGATCGATTTGCCGAACAGGATGATGAACAATGTCGCGAGAAGCGGCAGCGGCTCCTTCACGATGATCGAGGGGTCGAACAACATGCCGACCGACACGAAGAACAGCACCGCGAATGCATCGCGCAGCGGCAGCGTCTCGCTCGCCGCGCGCTGGCTGAGTTCGGACTCGCTCAGGATCATGCCGGCGAAAAAAGCGCCGAGTGCGAACGATACATCGAACAGCAAGGCCGCACCGAAGGCGACGCCAAGCGAAATCGAAAACACCGCGAGGCGAAACAGTTCGCGCGAGCCGGTGTGGGCGACATAATGCAGAAGCCAGGGAATGACGCGGCGGCCGACCACCAGCATCAACACCATAAAGGTCGCGACCTTGCCGAGCGTCATCAAGAGCGGCCAGGTGAGCGCCGACATATCCAAGCTGGTCTCGCCGTTCATTAGCCCCGCAAGCGGCGGCAGCATCACCAGCGTCAGCACACAGAAGATGTCCTCGACAATCAGCCAGCCGACCGCGATGCGGCCACGCTCGGTGTCGATGAGACGCCGCTCCTGCATCGCGCGCAGCAGCACTGCGGTCGAAGCCGTGGAGAGTGCGATGCCGAACATGATGCCCTTGCCATTGCTCCAGCCGAGCATCCAGCCGAGCGCCCAGCCCATCAACGTGGCGGCCGAAATCTGCGCCACCGCGCCCGGCAGTGCGATGCCGCGCACCGACCACAGATCCTTCAGCGAGAAATGCAGGCCGACGCCGAACATAAGAAGAATGATTCCGATCTCGGCGAGTTCGTTGGCGATAGTCTGATCGGCAACGAAGCCCGGCGTGAACGGGCCCATAACAACGCCTGCAAGCAGATAACCGACGAGCGGTGAAATACGGGCGCGTTGAACCAGCGCGCCAAGGAAAAAGGCGAGAACGAGACCGACGACAATTGTCGAAATAAGCGGCGTGTTATGATTCATGCGGCATTTTGTTGCATTTGTGAATATGATGCCAGAACGTTGTTTGGCTACCCATCGACGCACACCGACACGACAGGCGTATCGCTGAGATGGGTTGAGCAACTGCGTGAGGCATGCCGTTGATGTGCCTCAACGCGCCGATATGCTGACAACGCGATGATATCGCATGATTGCAACCAGTCGATTGGAGGCAGCCCGTGATTAAAGATCTCACTCTCAAGCTCGAAACCGACGCGGCCCGTGACCGTTCGCTCAATTACGCGATCTCGGTGGCCGAAGTTTTTGGTGCGCATGTGACGGCGATGGCCTCCAGCGACCCGATCACCTTTGCCCAATACCCAATTCCGGCGATGCCCGAGACGGTCATTGCCAACATCCGAGCGGAAAAGGAGCGCGAGGCCCGCGCTGCGATCGCGCGCTTCGAGGAAGCCGCGAAGGGCCGCGGCATTTCCTACGAGCACGAGATCGTCACCCACCGCCTGCCGCAGTCGGCGGAAGCCTTCGCGGTCAAGGCGCGCCGCGCCGATCTCAGTATCGTCCAGCAGATGGAGAACACGGACGAGGACAACGAGATCGTCATCGAGACCGTGCTGTTCGATTCTGGCCGGCCGGTGCTGATCGTGCCTTATATCCAGAAGGAAGGGTTGAAGCTCGACCACGTCGTGTGCTGCTGGGACGGCAGCGCGACCGCGGCACGCGCGGTCAACGACGCCCTGCCGTTCCTGACGCGGGCGAAGAATGTCGACATCCTCATCATCTCAAACGAGAAGACCGAGGACCCGCGTCATCAGGCAAGCGGCGAGGGCATCGTCAAGCACCTTGCCCGCCACGGCATCGCAACCCAACTGAAGGTCCAGCAGGCGCCCGACTCGAGCGTCGCTAGCGCCATCCTGTCCTATGCCGCCGATCAAGGCAGCGATCTTATCGTGATGGGTGGCTACGGCCATTCGCGCCTGCGCGAATTCATTCTCGGCGGCGCGACCCGCAGCATCCTCGCTTCGATGACGGTGCCCGTCCTTATGTCGCATTAAAAGGACGAAGCTGGCGTCGCAATAGAGACGCTTGTCTGCCTCTTCGTCATGGCCGGGCTTGTCCCGGCCATCCACGCCCTTTCTTAGCTGAAATGTCGCGAGGACGTGGATGCCCGGCATAGTGCCGGGCATGACGGATCAAGCCAACGACAACATCCTGACTCAGGCGCCCATCGCGGCTTCGATGGCTTTCAACGCCGCATCGGCCTTCGAGCCATCCGGCCCGCCCGCCTGCGCCATGTCTGGCTTGCCGCCGCCACCCTTGCCGCCGAGCACCTCGGATGCCTTGCGCACCAGATCGACCGCATTGAACCGGGACGTCAGGTCCGGCGTCACGCCGACAACGACGCTCGCCTTGCCGTCCTCGCTTGTCGCCACCAGCGCAACAACGCCGGAGCCGAGTTGCTTCTTGCCCTGATCAGCCAGGCTCTTGAGGTCCTTGACCTCGATGCCTTGCACAGCGCGAGCGAGCAGTTTCACGTCGCCGACATTGCGGACATCGGACGCGGCCGTCGAGCCGTTTCCACCTGCCCCGCCACCCATGGCGAGTTTCTTGCGCGCATCCGACAGATCGCGCTCGAGCTTCTTACGCTCCTCGACAAGCGCCGCGACCCGCGCCGGCATGTCCTCAAGCGTGGTCTTGAGTTCTGCGGCCGCCGCCTTCGCCGTTTCGATGCTGTGGTTCGCGGCATGGCGTGCCGCGCGGCCAGTCAGCGCCTCGATACGGCGCACGCCGGACGCAACGGCGCTTTCGCCCGTGATGGAGACAAGGCCGATGTCGCCGGTGCGCTTCACATGCGTGCCGCCGCACAGTTCGACCGACCAGCCGAGTGCGTTGCCGCTGGTCTGCCCCATCGAGACGACACGCACTTCGTCACCGTATTTTTCACCGAACAACGCCCGCGCGCCCGAGGAGCGCGCATCGTCGAGGCCCATCAGTCGCGTCGTTACTTCGCTGTTCTGAAGCACGATGTCGTTGGCGATGTCCTCGATGCGACGCAGCTCGTCGGCCGCAATCGGCTTGGTGTGCGCGAAGTCGAAGCGCAGCCGCTCCGGCGACACAAGCGAGCCGCGCTGGGCGATATGATCGCCGAGCACCTGCCGCAGCGCCTCGTGCAGAAGATGCGTTGCAGAATGGTTGGCGCGGATGGCGCCGCGGCGCGTGTGATCGACTTCGAGCTGCAGCGCCGCACCCTTCTTCAGGGCGCCCTGCTCCAGCGTTCCGACATGGACGAACAGATCGCCCGCCTTCTTCTGCGTGTCGGTGACGCGGAAACGTACGCCGCCGTCGCCGGTGAGAATGCCAGTGTCGCCGACCTGACCACCGGACTCGCCATAGAACGGCGTCTGATTCAGCACCACAGCAGCAGCATCGCCTGCGTTCAGGCTGTCGACAACAGCACCATCCTTGACGAGCGCCGTCACCACGCCTTCGGCGATCTCGGTATCGTAGCCGAGAAATTCAGTCGCACCGAGCTCCTCATGCAGCGGAAACCAGACCTTCTCGGCCGCAGCATCGCCGGAGCCCGCCCATGAGGCGCGCGCTTTCGCCTTCTGCTGCTCCATCGCATCGGTGAAGGAGGCAAGATCGACATGGATGCCGCGCGTACGCAGCGCATCCTGCGTAAGGTCGAGCGGAAAACCATAAGTATCGTACAGCGTGAACGCGGTTTCGCCGTCGAACATATCGCCCGGCTTCAGCGATGCGCTTTTCTCGTCAAGGATCGCAAGACCGCGGTCGAGCGTCTTGCGGAAGCGCGTCTCCTCAAGCTTCAGCGTCTCCTCAACCAACGATTCCGCGCGGACGAGTTCGGGGTAAGCCTGCCCCATCTCGCGCACCAGCGCCCAGACGAGGCGGTACATCAACGGCTCTTTCGCGCCGAGAAGCTGCGCATGGCGCATCGCGCGGCGCATGATCCGGCGCAGCACATAGCCGCGGCCCTCGTTCGAAGGCAGCACGCCGTCGGCGATCAGGAACGACGAGGCGCGCAGATGGTCGGCGATCACCCGCAGCGACGCCTTCTGCGGACCATGCGGATCAGTGCCGGTGAGGTCCGAGATCGCGCGGATCAGCGCGACGAACAGATCGATCTCGTAATTGTCGTGCTTGCCCTGCAGCACGGCGGCCATGCGCTCAAGGCCCATGCCGGTGTCGATCGAGGGATGCGGCAACGGCGTGCGCACGCCACCCGCCGTCTGCTCGAACTGCATGAACACGAGATTCCAGATCTCGATGAAACGGTCGCCGTCTTCATCAGGCGAGCCGGGAGGGCCACCCGGCACCTTGTCGCCATGGTCGAAGAAGATTTCCGAGCACGGCCCGCACGGGCCGGTGTCGCCCATCTGCCAGAAATTGTCGGAGGTCGCGATGCGGATCACCTTGGAATCCGGCAGGCCCGCGATCTTCTTCCACAGTGAGGCCGCCTCGTCGTCCTCGGAGAACACCGTCACCAGCAGGCGATCCTTCGGAAGACCGAACTCCTTGGTGATGAGCGTCCAGGCGAGTTCTATCGCACGATCCTTGAAGTAGTTGCCGAACGAGAAGTTGCCCAGCATCTCGAAGAAGGTGTGGTGGCGGGCGGTATAGCCGACATTGTCGAGGTCGTTGTGCTTGCCGCCGGCGCGGACACATTTCTGCGAGGTGGTCGCGCGCTGGTAGGGCAGCTTTTCAAGACCAGTGAAGACGTTCTTGAACTGCACCATGCCCGCATTGGTGAACATCAGGGTCGGGTCATTGCGCGGAACCAGCGGCGAGGACGGGACGATTTCGTGCCCGTTTTTCGCGAAAAAGTTCAGAAAGCTAGACCTGATCTCGTTAACGCCGCTCATAACCGTCCAATCGACCTTGCGAATCCGTGCCGGACCATGCCGCGTAAAATGCAGATTTTCCACGCCGCTTTTAGACGGGGGACGCCGCCCTTGTCCACAAAGCGGGCGGCGCAAACGGCCTGCCGTTAGGAGAAGATGGGCGTCCCGCGGCCGCGTTGACAGTCCCGGAATCCCATGATCTGGTCCGCGGGACAGCTACCCGCCAATCGGGAGAGACTGGCCGCTTTGAACTGCATCGCAGCGAAAGGCAGGCCGGCGCCGAAGGAGCAACCGCCCCGGAAACTCTCAGGCAAAAGGACCGTGTGCGGGACGACACATCTGGAAAGAGATACGGCCGGCAACGGCGCGGTATCCGCCGACGGGATAATACTCTCAGGCGCAGCGACAGGTGGGGCTTCGGCAGGGTTTCCGGCAATTTAGCCGGTGAGCCCACAGGAGCATCCGATGTCTGCGCAGCCCGGCCCGTCCTCCCTGAAGCAGGTCCCCCTTCACGCCCTGCACGTCTCCCGCGGTGGCAAGATGGTGCCGTTCGCAGGCTATGAGATGCCGGTGCAGTATGCCGCCGGTGTCCTCAAGGAGCATCTCCACACTCGCGCCTCTGCCGGCTTGTTCGATGTCTCGCATATGGGCCAGATCATGCTGCGGCCCAAGTCGGGCCGGGTCGAGGATGCGGCCGCGGCGCTCGAACGGCTGGTGCCGCAGGATATTCTGGGCATCGCCCCCGGCCGCCAGCGCTACGCACTTTTCACCAACGAGGACGGCGGCATTCTCGACGACCTGATGGTGGCGAATTTTGGTGACGCTCTGTTTCTGGTGGTCAACGCCGCCTGCAAGGACGCCGACGAGGCGCATCTGCGCGCCCATCTTTCCTCCACCTGCGAGATCGTTCCGCTGACCGATCGTGCGCTGATCGCCTTGCAGGGTCCGAAGGCGGTCGCCGTGCTTGAGAAGCTCGACCCCACGATTTCCGCGATGCGGTTCATGGATAGCGGTCCGCGCACCCTGCTCGGCATCCCCTGCTTCGTCTCACGCTCCGGCTACACCGGCGAGGACGGGTTCGAAATTTCGGTCCCGGCCGCGGACGCCGAGCGACTGGTAACGACTCTGCTCGCCGACCCGGCGGTGCTGCCGATCGGCCTTGGCGCGCGCGACAGCCTGCGGCTCGAAGCAGGCCTCTGCCTCTACGGCCACGACATCGACACCACCACGACGCCGATCGAGGGCGCCCTCGAATGGGCGATCCAGAAAGCCCGTCGCAAGGGCGGCGCTCGCGAAGGCGGGTTTCCCGGCGCCGATACCATTCTGCGCCAGCTTGCGGAAGGCGCCCCGCGCCGCCGTGTCGGCCTCAAGGCTGAAGGCCGCGCGCCGGTGCGCGAGGATGCGCCTCTGTTCGCGGACGCTTCCTCCACCAACAGGCTTGGCCGCGTCACCTCGGGCGGGTTCGGCCCGAGCGTCAACGGCCCCGTGGCGATGGGTTACGTGCCCACCCCGCTCGCGAGCGCCGGCACGGCCCTTGTCACCGAACTGCGCGGAAGCCGCCTGCCCATGCAGGTGGTGAAGCTGCCTTTCGTTGCTCCCACCTATCAACGCTGAGAGAAACCCATGACCACGCTTTTCACCTCCGACCATGAATGGCTGCAGATCGAGGGCGACACCGCCACGATCGGCATCACCGACTTCGCGCAGAACCAGCTCGGCGACGTCGTGTTTGTCGAACTGCCGAAAGCCGGCCGCAGCCTGAAGAAAGGCGAGACGGCGGCAACCGTGGAAAGCGTCAAGGCAGCTTCCGACGTCTATGCGCCGGTTTCAGGCGAAGTCGTCGAGGCGAACGAGGCGCTCGCCGCAGACCCCTCGCTCATCAATTCCGACCCGCAAGGCAAGGCATGGTTCTTCAAGCTCAAGCTCGCCGACAAGGGCGAACTGGAAGGGCTGATGGATGAGGCCGCTTACAAGGCGCAGACGGAGTAATTTTTCGTCATGGCCGGGCCTGTCCCGGCCATCAACGTCTTGGCTGCAAAGAGGAAGGCGTAAATGCCCGGCATAAAGCCAGGCATGACGATGGAGCAAGAGATGGAGCAAGGCATGACCGTCGAACCTGCGATCGATTTCGCCCGCCGCCACATCGGCCCATCGGCGCGTGATGTCGCATCGATGCTGGAGACCGTCGGCGCGCCAAGCCTCGATGCGCTAATCGATGAAGCACTGCCGGCAGCGATCCGCCTTAACCGGCCGCTCGATCTGCCGCCGCCCGCAAGCGAAGCGGATGCGCTCACCCACATGCGCGAGCTTGCCGCGCAGAACCAGATCTTCACCTCGCTGATAGGCCAAGGCTATTCCGGCACGATCCTGCCCACGGTGATCCTGCGCAACATTCTCGAAAACCCGGCCTGGTACACGGCCTACACGCCCTACCAGCCGGAAATCAGCCAGGGGCGGCTCGAGGCGCTGTTCAACTTCCAGACCATGATCTGCGACCTGACCGGGCTTGATGTCGCTAACGCCTCGCTGCTCGACGAGGCGACCGCCGCGGCGGAAGCGATGGCGCTCGCCGAGCGCGCCGGCAACACAAAAAGCAGTGCGTTCTTCGTCGACCGCAACGTGCACCCGCAGACGCTTGCCGTGCTGCGCACGCGCGCGGAGCCGCTCGGCTGGACGCTCATCGTCGGCGATCCCATGCATGACCTGGACAGTGCAGATGTATTCGGCGCGCTGTTTCAATATCCCGGCACGGACGGTGCCATCACCGACATTCGTCCCGCCATCGCGGCGCTGCATGCCAAGGGCGGCGTCGCCGTCGTTGCAGCCGACATTCTGTCGCTCACGCTCATCGCCTCGCCCGGCGAACTCGGCGCCGACATCGCGATCGGCTCGACGCAGCGTTTCGGCGTGCCGATGGGTTATGGCGGCCCGCACGCGGCCTACATGGCGGTGAAGGATACGTTCAAGCGCGCACTGCCCGGCCGCCTTGTCGGGCTGTCGGTCGATTCACGAGGGCAGCCGGCCTATCGCCTCGCGCTGCAGACGCGCGAGCAGCATATCCGCCGTGAAAAAGCGACTTCAAACATCTGCACCGCGCAGGTGCTGCTCGCTGTGATCTCGTCGATGTACGCGGTCTATCACGGCCCCGAAGGACTCGTGCACATCGCACGCACCGTGCATCGCCGCGCCGCGGCGCTTGCAGCCGGCCTGCGCCGGCTCGGTTTCAAGCCGGCGAACGAAAACTTCTTCGACACCGTGACGGTGACAGCGGAAGGCGCGCAACGCGCGGACATTCTCTCCCGCGCGCAGGCTGAGCGCCTCAACCTGCGGATCGGCAAGACGACGCTCGGCATCGCACTCGACGAGACGACGACGTCTGCAACCGTCGAGGCGGTATGGCGCGCGTTCGGCGGCGCGCTCGATTATGCCGAGATCGAGCGTGACGCAGTGGACACGCTGCCCGCGTCACTCGCGCGCACCGGGGCTTTCCTGACGCACCCGGTGTTTCACGCTTATCGCTCCGAGACAGAACTATTGCGCTATATGCGTCGGCTTTCCGACCGCGACCTCGCGCTCGACCGCGCGATGATCCCGCTCGGCTCCTGCACCATGAAGCTCAACGCCACCACGGAAATGATCCCGCTGACGTGGCCCGAGTTCGGCAACATTCACCCATTCGTGCCGAAGAGCCAGGCGGCGGGCTATCACGCGCTGTTCGCGCGGCTGGAGCAATGGCTCGCGGAAATCACCGGCTATGATGCGGTGTCGTTGCAGCCGAACTCCGGCGCGCAGGGCGAGTATGCGGGATTGCTCGCGATCCGCAGTTACCACGCCGCGCGCGGCGAGGCGAAACGCGACGTCTGCCTGATCCCTGCCTCCGCACACGGCACCAATCCCGCCTCGGCCAGCATGGCCGGCATGAAGGTCGTGGTCGTTGCATGCGACACCAACGGCAATGTCGATGTCGCCGACCTGCGCAAAAAGGCCGAGACGCATGCCGACACGCTCGCGGCGATCATGATCACCTACCCGTCCACCCACGGCGTGTTCGAGGAAGCGATCCGCGAGATCTGCGACATCGTCCACGCCCATGGCGGGCAGGTCTATCTCGACGGCGCCAACCTCAATGCGCAGGTCGGCCTCGCGCGCCCCGGCGATTATGGCGCCGACGTGAGCCACCTGAACCTCCACAAGACTTTCTGCATCCCGCATGGCGGCGGCGGCCCCGGCATGGGGCCGATCGGCGTCAAGAAACACCTCGCGCCGTTCCTGCCGCTGGTGAACGGCGAAGACATCGGGGCAGTGAGCGCAGCGCCTTACGGCTCGGCCTCGATCCTTGTGATTTCCTATCTCTACATCCTGATGATGGGCGCGAAGGGACTGCGTCACGCCACTGAAGCTGCGATCCTCAATGCCAACTACATCGCGAAGCGTCTCGATGCACATTTCCCGGTGCTCTACCGCAATCATAACGGCCGCGTCGCGCACGAATGCATCGTCGATCCACGCCCGCTGAAGACAACTTGCGGCGTCACCGTGGACGACATCGCCAAGCGGCTGATCGACTATGGCTTCCACGCGCCAACCATGAGCTTCCCGGTCCCCGGCACGCTGATGATCGAACCAACCGAATCCGAGTCGAAGGCCGAGATCGATCGCTTCTGTGACGCGATGATCGCTATCCGGCGCGAGATCGCGCAGGTCGAAGCCGGCGAATTCCCGATCGAAGCATCGCCTCTGCGTTACGCGCCGCACACCGTGCACGACATCGCCGACGACAACTGGCAGCGGCCTTATGTGCGTGCACAGGGCTGCTTCCCCGATGATCGCTCCCGACAGGACAAATACTGGTCGCCGGTCGGCCGCGTCGACAATGTCTATGGCGACCGCAACCTTGTCTGCTCCTGCCCGCCAGTCAGCACTTACGCACAGGCGGCGGAGTAAGCACTCCTCACTGGCGTCATGCCCGACTTTATGCCGGGCATCCACGTCTTTCTTTCAAGTGTGGCCAAGACGTAGATGGCCGGGACATAGGCGAGCGGAAGCGACGCCGTTCTTCGAACGGCTATGCCCGGTCATGAAAGCTTTGGGAGTTACAATATTCAAAAAACAAAACGGGCCCTGAGGATGTCGGCAACTCAACATCCGCAGCGCCCGCCTTGCCTTCCGAAGGGCGATATTGCCGGAGCAAGGATTCCCGTCTTGCCCGCACCGCCCCAAAAACCTGAGATTCCTCGAGAGGCTCTCAAGTCCCGAAATAAATTCTGTCATGCGAGCCGCGATGCGCGCGCCCCGCACGCGAAGGACGATCAGTCCTCCGCCTCTTCGCCGTCCTCGCTCTCCTTCGGACCGGCAAGAATCTGCTCGGCGATCAGACCGGAGTTCTGCCGGATTGCGGCCTCAATCTTCGCCACCATGTCCGGATTGTCGCGCAGGAAGGACTTTGCGTTCTCACGGCCCTGGCCGAGGCGCTGGCTGTCATAGGAGAACCAGGCGCCGGACTTCTCGACGATGCCGGCCTTGACGCCGAGGTCAAGGATCTCGCCCATCTTGGAGACGCCCTCGCCGTACATGATGTCGAACTCGACCTGCTTGAAAGGCGGCGCGAGCTTGTTCTTCACCACCTTGACGCGGGTGGAGTTGCCGATCACCTCATCGCGCTCCTTGATCGCGCCGGTGCGGCGGATATCGAGGCGGACGGAGGCATAGAATTTTAGGGCGTTGCCGCCGGTCGTGGTTTCGGGCGAGCCATACATCACACCGATCTTCATGCGGATCTGGTTGATGAAGATCACCATGGTGTTCGATTTGTTGATCGAGGCGGTGAGCTTGCGCAGCGCCTGGCTCATCAGGCGCGCCTGCAGGCCCGGCAGCGAATCGCCCATCTCGCCTTCGAGTTCGGCGCGCGGCACCAGGGCAGCAACCGAATCGACGATCAGCACGTCCACCGCGCCGGAGCGCACCAGCGTATCAGCGATCTCGAGCGCCTGCTCGCCATGGTCGGGCTGGGAAATCAGGAGGTCATCGACATTGACGCCAAGCTTGCGGGCATAGACCGGGTCCAGCGCGTGCTCGGCGTCGATGAAGGCGCAGGTGCCGCCTTTCTTTTGCGCTTCGGCCACCGCGTGCAGCGCGAGCGTGGTCTTGCCGGAGGATTCGGGGCCGTAAATCTCGACGATGCGTCCCTTCGGCAGGCCGCCGACGCCGAGTGCAATGTCGAGCCCGAGGGAGCCGGAGGATATCACCTCGATATCCATCGAGCGGTCGTTCTTGCCGAGCCGCATCACGGAGCCTTTGCCGAACTGGCGCTCGATTTGCGACAGCGCGGCCGTCAGGGCCTTGGTCTTGTCCATCGACGTTCCTTCAACGATACGCAGGGCGGCTGGGGCCATGGGTTCACTCCTTATGTACGGGATTCGCCGGCCGGACAAAGGCTTCCCTGAAGCGGCGGACCGGAATCGCTGAAAACATCCGATGGAGTGAATGTACCCTATTTGTTCCTTGTTCGCAATATGTTCTTTTTGGCTTGGCGGCACTGAGCGGTTTAACTCTCAGGTGGCTTCCCTGGCGCAGCCATAAAGGGCTTTCGGTCGATGCATTAACAAATGTGGCAGAGCTTTCTGCCTTGCCGGCACATACTCCAGCATCACCGCACGACCCGTGGCATCTATCGGTGATGAGATCGCCGGTTGCGCTCCCGTCCAATTCAAACGGAGGGAGCACCAATGATGCGTCCTTACAATTCACCCGATCCAGTCGAAAAAACCTTCATCACGGTGGGTATGGTTGCAGCCGCCGTATTCGTTATGACGGTCGCCTATAGCTTCTTCTTCCTGCGATGACGCCGATGACGACATCGCGGACAGAAAGTGATCCGCGCGAGAATCGAAGCCCGCGCAAATTGAGAACTGGCCGCCTTCTCGTCGGCGTCATGGTCTTCGATATCGTTCAAATCGCGCGTCAACTGTGCCTTTGAACAGCTCTTGTCGATCCCAACCACCCGCAACCCTGTATTATCCTGCCAGAATCGGACGAGGGGACTCCCGTGACATCGCTGGCGGCATTTGTCGGTGCGGCGCTGATGGAGATCGGCGGCTGCTTTGCGTTCTGGGCCTGGCTACGACTCGGCCAGTCGCCGCTGTGGCTCATCCCGGGCATGGCCGCGCTGGCGCTGTTCGCCTACCTCCTCACGCTGGTCGATAGTCCGCTCGCCGGCCGGGCCTATGCCGCCTATGGCGGCATCTACATCGCCAGCGCGCTCGTGTGGGGATGGGCGATGGAAGGCCACCGGCCGGATCGCTGGGACGTTGCAGGCGCCACCATCTGCCTCATCGGCATGGCAGTGATCCTGTTCGGTCCAAGGCCCGCTGCTCTGTAGAACCGCTACAAGCGCGCCCTACCCGCTCACGCCATCGTCCGCACGACATGCATCGCGCCAATGAGCGCGCCGACCGACAGCACCACCGAGCCGACCATATAGGCGGCGGTGGCGACAAGCTCGCCCCGCTCGATCAGATAGAACGAATCGAGCGAGAAGGTGGAGAATGTGGTGTAGCCGCCGCAAATCCCGACCGTGAGAAATATCCGCGCCGCCTGCGGCAGATTCCATCGTGTCGCGAACAGGCCGGCCAGCACGCCCATCAGAAACGAGCCGGTGATATTGATGATCAGCGTGCCCCATGGGAAGTCCGTGCCAAACAGCTTGCCCGCGCCGATGCCGACCAGATAGCGCGCCACCGAGCCGAGTGCGCCGCCGACCGCGACCGCCAGAATAAAACTCACATTCACGTCCGTTTCCTCATCGCTCATTCGGCCGTGCCAGAAGCACGCCGAACATCATCCATCATCGCCGAACCCGTATCCGCAGCACGCGGATACGCAACGATCGTTAGGCCCGGCCAAGCCGACGCCCGGAGTGCGATGGCAGCGAATGAGGAAGCCTCGAGCGAGGTACCCAGCCTTTGTCATGCACCCATCCCGGATGCATCGCTGGGGGAGGACAAGCCCTACCCGACGCGAAAGCGTCCGGTAGGAGTCATCAGCCTTGCGGCGGTTATCGGGGGAACTCCATCCCCATCAACAATGTCTGAAAACTAGCGGCCGCAGCCGGCCAACGCAAGCGAGCGGCTATTGCACGCTGGTGCGGATCATCTCGTACTTTCCGTTCAACGCCGAGCCGAGATTGTTGACCGCGACGATGATGACGACCGCGATCCCTGCCGCGATCATGGCATACTCGATCGAGGTGGCGCCGGACTGATCCCGAAGGAAGCGTTTGAGCGTTTTCATGGCGAGGCAGCCTACCGGCGACCCCTCAAGGCCCGGTAAACAGAACCGGACAATTTTACCAGATTATTGAGAAAATCCGGCGGCGGGAGCAAGCGTGGCCTGCCCGCGATGCGATATAACGGCCATGCCTCCAAAGGGCCCTCGCCTAAGTAGCTGCTCAGGAAACTATCGTTCCCCGAGAAGCCCGGCAGCCACACCGTCCCCCGCCGACTCAGCGCACGACGGTGATGATGTGGCGAAGCACATTCTCCATGCCGCCGGGAAGACCGTGGTGAGTACGGCGGCTATGGCGGCGGCTCTTGCGTGCGGCGGGCTTCTCCTCCGGCTCCGCCTCTGCCTCGTTCAGCTCCGCGCTGCGGGCGGGACCAATCGCCTCGAACTGCGCCTTCTGCTCGTCGCTCAGCGTGCCGTAGAAATCGTTGAGCGCCGCGTGAACCGATTTCACCGCGCCGAGCAACGCATCGAGCCGCTGGCCCGCCGCCGCAAGCCGCGCGGGCGGGGTCAGCGCCGCGGACGGCTGACAGGTCGCCTTGAGCGACTCCGCCGCCTTGAAGGTCGCATCCTGCAGCGCGGTCAGTTTGGCACGCTGCTCCTCGTTCGGCTGCAGCCGCTTGTTGATCTCGTCAGTCGGCCAGGCGACGGCATCCGACAGCGAGGTGATGCCGCAACTCTGGTCGGCATTTGCGCTTTCGGTTTTCGCAGGCTGGGGGTTACGCGGCGCAAGCGCCGTGAGCTTCGCCTTCTGCTCGTCGTTCAGGAGGCTGTAGAACTTCTCCATCGCGGGCTGGATGATATCGAGGCCTGCCTTCATCGCCTCGATCCGCTGCTCCATGCTGGCCAGCCGGCCGGGCGCGGTGAGCGCAAGGCTCGTGGGGCAGGCCGCACGGATGGTCTCGGCTGCCTTCACCGAAGCGTTGGCAAGCTCATCGAGCGTGGCGCGCTGCGCATCGTCAGGCGAGATCGCCTGCTGGATCTTGTCGATCGGCAGACCCGCGATATCGCCGCTATCAGCGCCGCACATCCGGGCGAGTTCGTCACCCTCGTGAACTCTGGCCTGATCCTTGGCCGGAGCGGAAGATGAACCGGAGCCGGACCTCGCTGCGGTGGTCGTGGCGCGGCGCTGCGAGGGCAGATAGCCAGTCAGCGTATCGTAGCCATAGGGCGAGAACAGCCCGGCATAGATATCGCCGTAGCCATAATCCCAGAACGCGTAGCCGTCGTCGTAGCCCCAGAAGCCATAGTCGTAGAGGTCGTAATAGGCGAACGGCCAGAACAGCGGGCCGACCCAGCCATAGCCGCCCCGGCCATGTCGCCACCAGCCGCGGTGATGATGATGACGGCGGCCGTTATGCCAGCCGGCCGTTGCTGCACTCGCCACCAGTGCGGCGCGTGCAGCCGGATTGCGCAGCGCATTGCGGTTGCCGAGCGCGCCCCGCACCTCGCGCGACCGCAGACCCTGGCGCACCGCATTCGCCCGCGGCGAATTCAGACGTGCCGCGCGGTTCACATTCCCACGATTGACGTTTGCAATGCCCATCCCCGCCCGCTGCGGAGATACACCGCGGGTTGCATTGCGCGGCATGCGGTTGGCGCGGCTCGCAGCACGGTTGCCGCGATTGCCCATCGAACGCACGGTATGCCCGCGCGGGCCAGCGAAGTGGCGGCTGCCCCCTCGGAAATGGCGCCCGCCGAACTGCCGCGGGGCATTGAACTGCCGCGGCGCCGAGAAGTGACGCCCGCCGCCAAAATGACGTGGACCTGCAAAATTACGTGGAGCTCCATGGAATTGGCGGGCGCCGCCGAAGTTGCGCGGACCGCCAAAGCTGCGGGGAGCGCTGCCGAAATGGCGGGCACCACCGCCCTGGAAACTTCTCGCTCCGCCAAAGTGGCCGCCGCCACCACCGCCGACGCGCGCGCCCATATGAACACCACCACCACCGCCAGGCCCACCGCGCGGTCGAGCGAAAGAATCAATCGAAAAGACCATCAACAGCACGGCCGCAACAGCCGCGACCTTAAGCACACGTTGCATCGCTCACGTCTCGTTGTCGGGACGATCCCAAGCCCACCACTTCACATCGTTCTCAATTGTGGAAAACCCTAATAGTTCCTGCGGCAGGCAGCATCTTTGTCGCAGCTCGCACGTTTGCATGCACGTTGTGGGATACCAGATTCATCACGCTGCATTGATGAGCGCATGAAAGCGAATGACTTCCATGCGGCACTTTTGGACTCGCGTTTTGAAATTCGCGTGCCCATACTGTTTGCATCACCGCTGGCTTCGAGCCGCTGCCGGTGACTGAGAGACCCTTGAGCTCCCGCCCTGTTGTCGAATGTGGGGAGATGCTCGCATGAACGACCGGCCTTCGGATATTCCGTTCAACTGGAAAGCTATTGTCGCCCAAGTGCGCGCCGACGCCGACGCTGCTCCTGCCGGCCAGGTGCGCGACAAGCTGTTGGAGCGCGCGGCCCAACTCGAAATTTCGGCTCATACCGAGGGTTGGCTGAACGCCTCCGACCTGCGCCCGCCGAGCGAGCACTGAACTCGCCGGCTCATGGCGGCGCCGACAATCTGCCGGGGCCAGCCTGAACGAGACCGCAACAACATTCTTGAGCATCCCGCCGTGGCGAGCATTCCGTCATGGCGCTTTAGCTACGCGCGCGCGGACGTGCACTTTAAGCACGTCGCGACCGTGATCGCACCGAGACAGCGTCGTCAATGGCTGTTCGCGGTCTCACCCGCGAACGACAACCGCACTTCATGAAAAGGAAAAATGCCGTGCGTCAGTGCACGGACTTGCCGGCGTTCTTCGACTTCTTGCCGGAAGCCCCGGAGTCGGAGGCACGCACATTGGCCCAGGGATCGTTGCTCGCCTTCTGGGCCGGCACCGTAGACTGAGCGTCACGCGCAGCCTTTTCCAGTGCTTCGGCCCGCGCCTTTTCTTCCGGCGAAACCGGCTTCGCCGCGCCGAACTGGAAGCCCGGTGTCGGCATGCCCTGCGCCATGGCGGACGCGCCCGGCAAGGCAATCATTGCGGCAGCCGCCAGACAGGCGGCGAAAAAATCCTGTCTTTTCATGGAAGAACTCTCCAATCCCGAGGGCTTATAGCAAAACCCGGACGGCGGTCCAAGCACCCCGGACAGCCAAGCATCTGGAACCCCGCGCCCCGAGAGAGCGAAGCCGCACACGATCGCTTGATGGCCTGGTGTGCTCGCGCGAGATCGCGCGTGGTTAAGGAGCACCTAAACCCATCGCTTAAATCCTGCCAGTCGCTCCAAGCCAATGTTGAAACCTCGCGGCTAGGTTTCAGAGGCCGTCAGGTGCGCCACGCACGGCGTCTCGCGGCTGGGATTTTCGGGACGTGACCGACACAACGCACGCTGCCTCTCTTGAAGGCCAAAGCCGTACGCCGCCTTTGCTCGGCGCGCAGGAGCCTGCACGCGCGCGCGTGACCACACCGGCACAACTCTCTCCTGCCCGCGCCATTCCGCTCGCGAGCGTTCCGATCGACGCCTGGCAGATGCTTGGCGAGCGCGCCGCGGAGCCCAACGGCTACTACCTGCCGGAATGGGCGCTGGCGGAAAACACCTACGCCGCGCGACGGGCGAATGCGCGCGCGCTGTGCAGCTTCGACGAGCGCGGCGCGCTGATCGGCCTCATTCCGCATGTCTCCGCGCTGCGTGCCTATCAATTGCCTCTGCCCGCGCTTGTCACCGCCGACGTCTATCCGCCGTTTACGCTTCCTCTCGTCGATCGCGACAAGTCCGACGAGGCGCTGAGCGACATGATGCAGCAGGCCCGTGACAGCGGCGCACGCTCACTGATCCTGCGCGATACGTCAATCGAAGGCCCCACCCTGCAGGCATTCACCCGCGTGCTCGCCCGGACCGGTCTGGAGCCTATCGTCCTGCGCGCCCATCGCCGCGCTCTGCTCGATGCCACGCGCGATGCCGACACGCTCCTGCATGAGGCGCTCGGCTCCAAGAAGCTCAAGGAGTTGCGGCGGCAGCGCAGCCGGCTCGGTGATATCGGCGAGGTAACCTACAAGGTCGCGTCCACGGTCGAGGACATCGTTCCCGCGCTCGAAGTCTTCTTCCAGCTCGAGGCCAGCGGCTGGAAAGGCCGGCGGGGCACTGCGCTGTCACAGAATGCCGACAACCTCACCTTCGTCCGCCACGCGGTGCATGACATGGCCGCGCGTGGACACTGCGAGATCGTTTCGCTTTATGCCGGAACGACGCCGGTTGCCGCCGCCATGGTGCTGCGCCATCTCGATCGCGCCTTCTATCTCAAGATGGGCGTCGACGAGCGTTTCGCCAAATACTCGCCGGGCGTTCAGCTCACGCTCGACCTCACCCGGCAGATGTGCGCCGACCCGGCGATCGCAAGCGTCGATTCCACCGCCGATCCCGGGCACCCGATGATCGATCCGATCTGGCGTGCGCGGCTCGCCATTGGCGACGTGCTGATCCCGCTTCGCCACAACGACCCATTCATTCCCGTAATCCGCGCGGCCATCGCCTTGCGCCGCGCTGCTTTGTTGCCCGCCCGCAAGGCCGTCCGTCTCCTGCGAAAAATAAAGGACATTCGCCAATGAATGCCGCGACCCACGTTGCTCCGATCATCATGGCCGAGAACGATTCTCTCGTTCGCGACTTTCCGCTGCGACCGTTTGCGATCCGCCACATGCTGGCAGGTCATCCGCTGCTCACGCTACCGCGCATCGCAGAGCTTGCCGCCACGCTGCCGCGCGATCTCATCGAATACAATTCCGGCGCCGCTGCCCTCAGTCAGGATCCCTCCAGCGTGCCGGCGGTCGATCTCGATCCCGTCGAGATCGTCAACCGTATTGAGACCGCCGGCGCGTGGATGGTGCTGAAGCGGATCGACACCTCTCCGGCCTATCGTGCGCTCCTGACGGATACGCTGCTGTCGGTAGCCCGTGCACGCGGCTTCGATAGTCTCGAGGCGGCGGGGTTCTCGCAGATCGAAGGCTTTCTGTTCGTCTCCTCGCCAAACTCGACGACGCCGTTCCATCTCGACGCCGAGGACAATTTCTTCGTGCAGATCCATGGCGAGAAAATCTTCGCGATCTTCGACAACAACGATGGCACGATCGCCGACGAGGCGCAGATCGAACACGCGACCGCCGAGCATCGCAACCTGCCCTATAACGACAGCTTCGAGCCGCGCGGGACGCATTTCGATCTGCTGCCGGGCGACGGCTGCTACGTTCCCTACACATGGCCGCACTGGGTGAGGACGGCACGCTCCTACTCGATCTCCATGGCAATCACCTGGAAGACCGACGAAGTGCGCCGGCTCAACGACCTGCGTGTAGTGAACTCGATGCTGCGCCGGGTCGGCGCGCCGCAGGCAGCACCCGGACAGAGTCCGACCTGGGATGCGCTCAAGCTTGCCATCCTTCGCACCGGGCGCGGCGCGGTCGAGCCATTGCGCAAATCCGAGACCATGCGCCGTGTGCTGCGCCGGATCGCGCTCGGCAAGAATGCAAACTACTATCTGAAGGCGTGAGGCGTCAGCCCGCGTCGGCTTCCGCCGCAACCTGCCGGAACGCAGCCGCAAGCTGCTCCGGAGGCTGCGCGCCGGAGATCGCATAACGTGCGGCAAGCACGTAGGTCGGCACGCCGCTGATCCCCTTCTGAGAGGCCTCCGCAGCCTGCGCCTCAATCAGATCGATATCCTCATCCGTTGCGAGGCGGCGGCGCGTCTCGTCGGCGTCCAGGCCGACATCGGCAGCCGCCTGCACCAGCACGTCCCGCTCGGTCAGATCGCCGCCGTCGCGGAAGTAAAGCTCCATCAGCCGCTGCGTCATCGCGGCGGCCGCGTCAGACGCCCCGGCCCAATGGATCAGCCGGTGACAATCCAGCGTGTTCGGCTGGCGCTGCACACGTTCCGGATTGTATTGCAAACCCTCCTGCGCCGCCGCTTCGACCACGCGGTTTGCAATATCGCGATAGGCTTCGACCGAGCCGAATTTTGCGACGAGATAATCTTCCCGCGCCATGCCCTCGCGCGGCACCCACGCATTGAGCAGGAACGGATACCAGCTCACGGCAACGGGAACGTCCGGCACCAGCGCCAGCGCGCGCTCAAGGCGACGCTTGCCGATATAGCACCACGGGCAGACGACATCGGAAACGACATCGAGCCGAAGCGGATGGGATGACACCATGACGAGCCCTCGCGCTGAGACGCTCGGAAGATATGCGCGTGCGGGCCGGAAACAACCGCCTCAGGCGCCGAAACCACCGCCGCTTTTCGAAGCCGCTGGCGTTGCGCGTGCGGCGCCTGCCGCGCGTGGTCCAAGATTTGGTCCAAGGCGTGCACCGCTGCTCGCAGCACGGGCATAATCGGCTGTTCGGCGGCTCGAGGTACGGGCAGATTTTGCGGCGCTTGCAGTCTTGGAGGCCTTCGCCGATTTTGTCTTGGAAGACTTCTTGGAAGTCTTTGTCTCAGAAGTCTTGGTTGCGGCCTTACCCGCCGTCTTTGCCTTCGCCGGCTTGCCCTTGGTGGCAGGCTTGGCCGACTTGGTCTTGGCGGCCTTCTTCTTGTCCTTCGCCTTCACGGCCCGGGCCTCGACACGCAGCTTGGCGCGTTTCTTCTCGCAGGAGTCGCACTTGCACCCGATCGGCTTCAGGTATTCCTTGAAGTAGTCGGTACCGTAATCGTAGTTGATCTCATCGCCCGGCGCGATGTTTTTGATCGCGCGGATGAAGACGGTGCGCTTGCGCGTGTTGACATCGGATTCCGCGTTCGGACGGCAGGAATGGTTGATGTAGCGCGCGATGTTCTTGCGGACCGACCCGTCGATAGTCCAGCGGCCGTTGATCGCGAACAGGTACTTGTTCTCGATCGCATCATCCTTCTTCTTCCGGCAATCCAGCATGGGGCCAAAATAGCGGATGATCTTGGTACCCTTCTTGATCGGCTGAGTGGCGAACAGACCGAGCCCGGTCTTGGAGCGCCCGATCCGGTAGGGCTTATTCGACGAGATGACAGGCATGTGCAAACCGGCAGGAAGGAGAAAGTGGCTTAGTAGAGCGATTCCGGCATCATGTCATGCCTTTCGCGGCCCTCCGGAGGGCATTGCCGCGGCAGTCCCCATCTATTCGCACGGTTTGTGACGGTTCCGCGTCATTCCGCGAGCTGCGGCGCAGGTGCGTCACGTCGCAACGTGCCGAGGCTCAGAAGCAACGCACAAACGGCACAGGTGGCGATGATCGCCACCATCGGCAGCGGCTTGCCATCGAAGAACAGGCTCGCGAGCGCGATCACCGCCCCGCCCGTCACCATCTGCAGCGTGCCCGCGAGCGACGACGCGATGCCCGCGATCGGCCCATGGTCGTCAAGCGCCAGCACCATGGTGGTGGGAATGACGAGGCCGAGGAACGCAAATCCCATGAACAACAGCACCACCAACACCGCGAGGCTATCGACGCCGGCGAGCGTCACCCCGAGCAGCAGCAGCATGAACGCGGTGCAGCAGGCCGCCGCGGTGATCACCACACGCGACAGGCCAAAGCGTCGCCCAAGCGTTGCCGCAAGCTGCGACGCGCCGATGAAGCCGAAGGCATTCACGGAAAAGCCGAGGCTATATTGCGTCGGTGTCAGGCCGTAATGGTCGATATAGATAAACGACGAGCTTGCGAGGAACGCGAAGAAGCTCGCGATGCCGAACCCGCCGATGAAGGCCAGGCCCATAAAGCGCGAATTGGTCAGCAACTCCCCGAAACCCCGCAGCACGCTGCCCACGCTCGCTTCCAGACGCTGATGATGAAGCCGCGTCTCCGGCAGACACACGAGAATCAGGGCAAAGGCGAGCACCGCGGCAATCGCCACAGCGACGAACACCGCGCGCCAGCCGAACGGCACGATCAACGCACTGCCGGTGATCGGCGCGAGGATCGGCGACACGCTAAACACCAACATCACGAGCGACATCAATTGCGTCGCTTCATGACCGGTATGCAGGTCGCGGATCACCGCGCGCGGGATCACCATGCCTGCCGCCGCGCCGATGCCCTGCACCACGCGTGCCGCGATCAGCCACTCGACGCCCGGAGCCAGTGCGCAACCGATCGAGCCGATGATGAACAGCGCCAGCCCGAAATAAAGCGGCGGTTTGCGGCCGACCACATCCGAGAGCGGCCCGTACACAATCTGGCACAGGCCGAACGAGAAGAAGAACACCGTCAGCGTCATCTGCGTCGCGGCGGTTGAGGCCTTGAGGTCGCCCGAGATCGAAGGCAACGCCGGCAGATACATGTCGATCGCGAACGGCCCCACCGCGGAGAGCAGGCCGAGCACAATCGCGTTTCGGGTATAGGTCGCAGACGACACGGAGAAATCCTTCTGACCCGCCCGCAATGGCGGGAACAGACCAGTTTGCATTGATCTTGATGAACGCTGACCGGCCCCGCATGTGCGGGGCGTGACAGGCATCTAACTCAACTTCGCAATATTCCCAACAGCGATGACGAATTGTTGACCGCCATGGCTTTGCAGGCCGGCGGTATCTAGCAAGGCTCAACTCCCCTGCACATCCCTCGCAACCATCTGTACGACATAATCGGCCAGCCGATCGAAAGTCGAATTCCAGCCTTCACCATGCCCATCGCGATCGCCGATCGCGTGGAAGGGCGACTGGCGCATCGTCATCAATGTCTTGTCGCCGCGATCCTCGAAGGTGATGCTGACCAGCGTCTCGATCGTCGGGTGTTCGAGAAAGCGGTTCTGCTCCCACATGAAGGTGAACACCAACGTCGATGGCGGCACGATTTCCTTGAACACGCCGTACTGCCAGATCTCGATGCCGTCCTCCACCGACTTCAGGCAATTGCGCCATTTGCCGCCGATCCGCACGTCCATGTGCATTTCAACGGCCGGGTGATGGGTCGGCCCCCACCAGTGCATCGCATGCTTCGGATCGGTCCAGAGCTTGAAGACAAGCTCGCGCGGCGCATCGAATGTACGCGTGATGACAAGTTCACGCTCAGCGACGGGCAATGGGTTGGCAGATAATGGCATGGATGCCGCCTACACCGGCTTCTGGCAATTGATCATCCAGTTGGTGCCGAATTTGTCCACGAATGAGCCAAACCGCTGCGCCCAGAATGTCTCGCCGAGCGGCATGCCGACGGACTGAGCGCCTTCTGACAATCCTTTGTAAACCTGCTCGGCCTCTTCAACCGTATCAACATTCAAACTAACATCGAAACCCTGCGGCTTGTTATAGCGGCCGGGTCCGGCATCGGAGGCCATGATAACCTGATCGCCGATCGATAGACGGGCGTGCATGATGTGATGAGCAAATTCCGCCGGGAACTTCTCATCGCCCGGCATGTCCTTATAGGGCACCATCATCTCGATCTTTCCGCCCAGCACCCTCGCATAGAATTTGATCGCTTCTTCACATTGACCGTTGAAAAACAGATAGGGATTGATCTTCATGGGCGCGTCCTCCGACTGTGATTGATTGCACTGTGCAAGTACGCTGCGTCACTTTTGTGTCGCGAGATAGTCGTCGAGCTGATCGAAGGTGCCTCCGAAGCCCTGCTGCAGCGAATCGAACATACCCTCGAAGAAGGCGCACTCCTCCGCCGTCGCGCGGACCGGCTGGCTGCGCAATTCGAGCCTCGTCTTGCCGCCCTCGTCATGGAACGTGACAACGTTGCGGATCTGCCTGGGCCAGCTTTCGCTGAACGGTGCGCGGGTCACCTCGCCCGCATCGTTCGAGAACAAATTCACGAACACGATACGTTCGGGCTTCACCCAGTTCCTCGTAGTGGAAAATACCCCACCAGATTTGGCCATCCGGCATCCGCATCGAATAATGAAAGGTGCCGCCGGACGACGCATCAAGCGTCTCGACTTCGATGGCGCAGCCTTTCGGCCCCCACCATTCTTCCAGCGCCTCTCGCTCCGTCCAGGCCTTCCACACCACATCGCGCGGCGCGTTGAAGATGCGGGTCACGGTGAACGGCGTCACGCTCACGGATTCATTTGCGGTCATTTTTGCGCCTCTTGCGTTTTGTCGGTTTGGGTTTGTCCGGCGTTGCATCCGCTGACTGCAGGCGTTCCAGATAGGCATCGAGCCGGTCGAAGCTCGCCTCCCAGAACTTGCGATAGAAATCGATCCAGCTTGCCGCCTCTTTCAAAGGCGCGGCTTCGAGCTTGCACGGCCGCCACTGCGCGTTGCGCCCGCGCGTAATCAACCCTGCCCCTTCCAGCACCTTGAGATGCTTGGAGACAGCGGGAAGGCTCATATCGAACGGCGCGGCGAGATCGTTCACCGATGTCTCGCCAAGCGCGAGGCGCGCCAGAATGGCCCGCCGCGTCGGGTCGGCCAGTGCGGAAAAGGTGCTGGAAAGACGGTCCATTTGGGTAGATCTCATATTTAACTTATAGGTTAATTATGATATAAGGACCGTTGCGTCAAGCCGATGTTTTGTCGGGAGCAGCGTCACCATGACCGTCATCATCATCACCACCTTTGAGAAGTCACCGGATCGAGGCGCGGGACTGGCGCGCGACACGCGCGTTCGCTGGGCGCTTGAGGAAGTGGGACAGCCTTACGAGGTTCGTCCCGTCTCATTCCGCGCAATGAAGGAGCTGGCGCATCTGGCGCTGCATCCGTTCGGCCAGATTCCAACCTATGAGGAAGGCAATCTCACGCTGTTCGAGACAGGGGCGATCGTCTTTCACATCGCCGAGCAACATGCGGGCCTCCTGCCCCGCGATGCCAATGCGCAGGCGCGCGCGATCACGTGGATGTTTGCCGCGCTCAACACGATAGAACCGCCAATTCTTGAACTTGTGAACGCCAAGCTGCTGGAGAGCGATAAGCCCTGGAATAAGGAGCGCATGCCGTTACTCAGGAATCGCGTTCGCGACCGGCTGAAGCAGCTATCAGTTTATCTTGGTGAATCGAACTGGCTCGATGGCGCATTCAGCGCCGGCGACCTGATGATGGTGTCGGTGCTGCTCAGGCTGAAATCGTCGGGCCTTCTGAACGAATACCCGAACCTGGCGGCCTATGTCGCGCGCGGAGAAGCGCGGCCCGCCTACAAGCGCGCGTTCGACGCTCAGCTCGCGCTTTACATGGCAAGCCAGCAATCCGTCAGCCCAGATTCAACTCCTTGAAGAAATCGTTGCCCTTGTCATCGATGATGATGAAGGCCGGGAAATCGACAACCTCGATGCGCCAGATCGCTTCCATCCCGAGTTCGGGATACTCCACAACCTCGACCTTCTTGATGCAATGTTCGGCGAGATTCGCCGCCGAGCCGCCGACCGAGCCGAGATAGAAGCCGCCATACTTCTGGCAGGCATCGCGCACCACGTTGGCGCGGTTGCCCTTGGCAAGCATCACCAGCGAACCGCCCGCCGCCTGAAACTGATCGACGAACGAATCCATGCGCCCTGCCGTAGTCGGTCCGAACGACCCCGATGCATAGCCCTCCGGCGTCTTCGCGGGCCCAGCGTAATAGATCGGATGGTTCTTGAAATAATCCGGCAGCGGCTCGCCTTTCTCCAGCCGCTCGCGCAGCTTGGCGTGGGCAAGGTCGCGCGCGACGATGATGGTGCCGGTGAGCGCCAGCCGCGTCTTCACCGGATACTGCGTCAGCGTTGCGAGGATGTCTTTCATCGGGCGGTTGAGATCGATCTTGACCGGGTCGCCGCCGAGCTGGCCCTCGACCTCCGGCAGATATTTTGCCGGGTTGTGCTCGAGCTCCTCGAGATAGACGCCGTCCCTGGTGATCTTGCCGAGTACCTGGCGGTCGGCCGAACACGAGACGCCGAGCCCGATCGGCAACGACGCGCCGTGGCGCGGCAGGCGGATCACCCGCACGTCGTGGCAGAAATATTTTCCGCCGAACTGCGCACCGACGCCCATCGACTGTGTCAGCTTCCAGATCTCCTGCTCCATCGCGAGATCGCGGAAGGCATGCGCATCTTCGCTGCCGCT
The DNA here is from genome assembly GCF_000218565.1 of Afipia carboxidovorans OM5. Taxonomy (NCBI): domain Bacteria; kingdom Pseudomonadati; phylum Pseudomonadota; class Alphaproteobacteria; order Hyphomicrobiales; family Nitrobacteraceae; genus Afipia; species Afipia carboxidovorans. Next base: position 2,728,229 of record NC_015684.1, read on the forward strand.
GGTCGGCAACACATCGAGGTAACGCGCGGAGGCAAGCTTCACCGTTTTCATGGTGAGTTCGGCCGAGGTACCGCCGATGACGATCGCGAGGTGATACGGCGGGCACGCCGCGGTGCCGAGGGTGAGAATCTTTTCTTTCAGGAACGCCAGCATGCGGTCATGCGTCAGCAGCGCCGGCGTGCCCTGAAACAGGAAGCTCTTGTTCGCCGAGCCGCCGCCCTTCGCCATAAACATGAACTTGTAGGCGTCCTCACCCTCCGCATAAATCTCGCACTGCGCAGGCATGTTGTTGCGGGTGTTCTTCTCCTCGAACATCGAGATCGGCGCGAGCTGCGAATAGCGCAGATTGCGCTTGAGGTAGGCGTCGCGCGCGCCTTCCGAGAGCGCAGCCTCGTCGTCGCCCTCAGTGAAAACGCGCGAGCCCTTCTTGCCCATAATGATCGCGGTGCCGGTATCCTGACACATCGGCAGCACGCCACCGGCGGCGATGTTGGCGTTCTTGAGAAAATCAAAAGCTACGAACTTGTCGTTGTCGCTCGCCTCCGGGTCGTCGAGAATCTTGCGCAACTGCGCCAGATGGCCCGGCCGCAGATAATGGTTGATATCGACGAACGCGGCTTCCGCGAGGGTCTTCAGCGCCTCCCGCGACACCACCAGCATCTCTTTGCCCATAACCGTCTCGACCCGCACACCGTCGGACGAAATCTTCTTGTACGGCGTCTCGTCCTTCCCCAATGGAAACAGCGGGGTATGCTTGTAGGGCGGCACGGTGACCGGGGCAGCGAGAGGGGCGTTCATCTGAGCCTCACTGAAAAACGCAAGCGCGCGACAAATTTCGAAGAGTTCTAATCAGTTTTCATCGCCCCGGCAAAGGCATCCGAAAGTCTCCCGGCACGGGAAGCTCGCGCATTGAGGGCGGTCTCTTGCCCAAACCCCTCCCCCACGCTTCAATGCGGGTATGAAACCCGTTCGATGGACATCGCGCGTCACGGCCGCGGCGGCGCTTCTTGCTGCGCTTGGTGTCGCCACACCGGCCATGGCCGATCCGTGTGACGAACTCGCGCGTCAGCTTGCCGAGCAGATCGACGGCCTCAAGGTGGGTCAAGCACGCGGCGGTATCATCTACCTCGCACACCCGGCCGCCTCGGTCGTCTCGCTCGGCTGCCCCAGCCGCAACCGGCAGTCCGATTTCTATGCGGCGACACCGCAGAAGAAGCCGTCGACGGAATTCACTGCGCTGGTCGCGAGCGCCGTCGCGCAGATTTTTACGATACCCAAAAAAGACGCACTGCGCGGCGCCAAGCGCTGCCTCGATCGCATCGGCCTCATTCGCGGCAAGAACATCAAGACGCGCTATCGCAAGCTCGACATCCATTGCGCGCGCACCAAGACGGTGACGAACATCACCGTGTCGCGCGAGAAGGAATGATCAAGGGCGCTGGCGATGGACCGTCACCGGCAGTGACAGCGTCGCTAGCCCCGTCGCGCCTTCTCAATGGCTGCGACGTCGATCTTCGTCATGGTCATCATCACGTCGAACGCGCGCTTTGCTTCATCGCCGCCAACCGCCAATGCCTCGCTCAGCACGCGCGGTGTGATCTGCCACGACACGCCCCATTTGTCCTTGCACCAGCCGCACGCACTCTCCTGACCACCATTGCCGACGATCGCGTTCCAGTAGCGGTCGGTCTCGGCCTGATCCTCGGTGGCGATCTGGAATGAGAAGGCCTCGTTATGCTTGAAAGCCGGGCCGCCGTTGAGGCCGAGGCAAGGGATGCCGGCCACCTTGAATTCGACGGTCAGCACGTCGCCCTTCTTGCCGGACGGATAATCACTGGGCGCGTGATGCACCGCCGTCACGGCGCTGTCGGGAAAGACCTCGGCATAAAAACGCGCGGCCGTTTCGGCGTCCTTGTCGTACCAGAGACAGATGGTGTTCTTCGCCATTGAGAGTTCCTCATCCCTACACAAAAGGCCGGGTTCACCGCCCGGCCTTTTCGCAAACGATCTAAATCCGTTCCTGTTTCAGGACGCCACGCAGCTTTTTACATAAAGGCGGCGCTGGCTCGGCAGCACATGGCGATCGATCGCCTGCCGCAGACAGTCGACCCGTGCTTCAGCGACGCAAAGCTGCATCCGGTCACGCGCCTCGCGCGGCCGGAGTTGCTTGTTCGAGGCAATCTTCTGACGGCACGCTTCGCGCTTGCCGACGCGGACGGCAGGCTTGGTCGCCCTGGTCGTGCCGTCGTTCGGCGCGGCGTAAGCAAGTTTGGTCGGCGCCTGATCGGGTACCGAGGCCGTGTATTGAATCGGGGAGGTCTGGGCGAGCGCGGCATAAATCGAAACGGCGAGCAGCCCTGCATAGACCACAGGGGTGATGATGCGCATGGGACCTCCGTTCAAAAGGGCCGCGTGAGCAGAGCACGCACTGGGTTGTCAGAATACATTCATCTGACATTCACAATGAGTCAGGAATGCGGCTATGGCAAGAGTTCCACAGCCTTCTCCCTGCTCACGTTTCAGTCAGAGCGTTTTCGAGCGAAGTGAAAACCGGTTCGCGTGGAGAAAACACATCGAACACAAGCTGGAGCTTTGCTTTTCCATCAAAAGCCAGTTCAGCCGTCACGGCCCGCATATTGCGCGTCGGTGACTTTCTCGAGCCACTCGGCGGCGACGCCGTTCTGCATCTCCTGCATCGCGAGATGAACCATGCCGGTGGTCGGCGATGCGCCGTGCCAATGCTTTTCGCCTGGCGGAATCCAGACCACATCGCCGGGCTTCATGGTGCGGACACGATCACCTTCACACTGGATCAGTCCGCAGCCCGACAGGATATAGAGCGTCTGCCCAAGCGGATGAGTATGCCATGCCGTGCGCGCGCCGGGCTCGAAGCTCACCCGCGCCACCTGCAGCCGCGCGGGCGCTGGTGCCTCGATCACTGGATCGAGCCAGACTGTGCCGGTGAAATAGTCCTCCGGCGGGCGCCGCGACGTCAAATCTCCGGGATGCGTGATCTTCATGCGAACCAACTCCTGTGAGGGCATTTGACAGCCTCGCACGCCGTGCAGGCTATTCGTCGAGCGCCGCATAGTGGCGGAAAACGCCGTCGGTGTTGAAGGGAATCCGCCGGCCGCTTTGTGCATAAGCAGCGATGTTGGGCCGCGATGCAACACGCGCGTGCAGCGCAACGATGCGGGGGATTTTCCGCTCGAACCGCGCCATCCGCTTCGGGAACGCATAGCGCAAGCCTTCGACGATCTGAAACAGCGAGAGATCGACATAGTTCGCGCGTCGGCCATCGAGATAAGGCCCGTTGCCTCGTGCAGCGAGCGTTTCAAAATAGCCCAGGAATTTCGGCACGCGCGCTTTCCAGAACTCCTCCGTGCGCCGTTTCGCCTGCGGGCGCTGGTCCTCGTAATAGAACGTCGGCCCGAGCGGGTGATGGGTGTCGTGAATCTCGACCACAAAATCCGCGATGGTGAGTTGCAACTGGTGGAGCCGTAGCCGCCCCGCCTCCGATTTCGGTGCAAGGCCAAGCCGCGGCCCGAGATAGAACAGGATGTTCGCGACCTGCGCGATGACAAGCTTGTTCGCTTTGAGAAACGGTGGCGCGAACGGCGGCGGACCGAGCCGCCGGTTCGCCATCATCGCCATCATCCGCCGCTCACCGCCCTTGCGCCGCGCGACATCGACGTAATCCGCCCCCGCATCTTCCAGCGCGAGACGCACGTATTCGCCGCGCCCCTGAATGGTCGGCCAGTAAAACAGTTCATAGCGCATCGGCTCCGCTCCGGTTCCAACCAACAACGGAGACAGCGCGGGAATGTTTCGCAACGTGCGGCCGCAACGAAGCTACCGCCCAACAAAAAAGACGCCGCGCGAACGCGGCGTCTTTCATTTCTGCAATACTGAAAAGCTCAGCTTGTCTGCTGGATCGCTGACAGCTCCCAATCGGTGTCGGGGCGCCGTGCGAAGGTCCAGATTTCGGTGACCTCCTCCGGCGTATCGCTGCCCTCGACGACGCGGCCGCTGGCGCGGTCGATCGTCTTGTCGACCAGCGAGAACCGCATGGCGACGGTTGCGTAATCGGTCGGGCCCTCGCGCCAAGCTTCAGCCAGGTCGCCCTGCAGAAGCTTGACGTCCGAGACCTTGTTGACGACGCCGCGCGCAGCGTTATCCGCGAGATCCTGCGAGAGATACGACGCCATTTCCGGAGTTGCGATCGTCTGCAGTGCAGCCGTATCCTCGTTCGACCAGGCCGCCTGCACTTCGCTGAGACGGCGCTCGAAGGCCTCATAGTCGGCCGGAGTGATCTCCAGCGGCGGAGCATTGCGGCCCGCGCCGAAACCGAAGCCAGTGCGCGCATAGTTCTGTGCCTGCCCCGGATTCGCCTGCGGAGGCGCGTTGTCGGCATAAGCGGGCGCGTTGCGGCGAGCCCACCACGACATCGCAAGCCGCACCAGGAAGAACACCAGCGCGAGTTGAACGATCAGGCCGAGCACCGAGGCGAGGCCGCCAAGGCCGCCGAACAGGCCGTTGCCGAACAGCATGCCGAGAAGGCCGGCGCCGAGGAAGCCCGCGGCGAGACCGCCGAGCAGACCCGGACGATTCAGAAGGCCAGGCTTCGCGGCGTTCGCTGCCGGATTGGCGGCGGGAGTCGCGGTGCGGGGGGTCATGGTCCGCTGCATCGGCGCGGCTGCGTTCGGCGCGGTCGGCGTTGCCGGCGGCGCCACATTCGTGCGCATGCCACGCGAGCCGGAACTGAAGCCGCGGCCGCCACGGGCGTCGGCGCTCGAGATCGTCGCCGCGAGCGGCACCGCCACGGTCAGAACAATAGCAAGGGTCTTGAGAAAGGCGCGGGCGCGCGACGACACGTTCATGAACACTCCTTCCGCCCCCGCCATGGGAGCGCCCCCACAAAATGGGGAATTTGCGAAAAAAGGAAAGATCGGAGCGCCAATCATGCCTGCGTCGGTGCGTCGCGGTTGACCCAGATGAGCAGACTGCTCAGGCGTTCATGGTTTCCTTTACCGCCGAGACGAGCTGGCTCAGCGTGAAAGGCTTGGGCAGGAAGGCAAACTGCTCGCCCTCTGGCAGGCTTTTCTCGAAGGCATCCTCGGCATAGCCGGAGACGAAAATGATCTTCAGTTCCGGGTTCTGCTTGCGCATCGCCGCGAGCATGGTCGGCCCGTCCATTTCCGGCATCACCACGTCGGAAACGACGAGATCGACAGCCCCGCCCTCGGCCTCGAGTTCCTCCAGCGCTTCGGCGCCGTTCCCGGCCTCGATCACCGTATAGCCGCGCGAACGCAGGCCGCGGGCGTTGAGGGAACGCAGGCCGTCCTCGTCCTCGACCAGCAGGATGGTTCCCTGCCCGGTGAGATCGGCCGTCTTGGGCTTGTCACCGTTCCCCTCAGCCACTGGCGCGGGCGCTTCCGCTTCCTTCTCGACGATGTGGCGCGGCAGATAGATCGAGAACGTCGTGCCTTCGCCCTGCGTTGAGTCGACATAGATGAAGCCGCCAGTCTGCTTGACGATGCCGTAGACCGTGGAGAGGCCAAGACCAGTGCCCTTGCCGACTTCCTTGGTGGAGAAGAACGGCTCGAAGATCTTGTCCATGACTTCCGGCGGCATGCCGGTGCCGCTATCGCCGACATCGATGCGGACATAATCGGCGGCAGGCATCTCCTTGATGCCCAGCCGCCCGATCTCCTGCGCCGCGACGTTGCTCGTCTTGACGACGAGCTTGCCGCCTTCGGGCATCGCATCGCGCGCGTTCACCGCGAGGTTTACGATCACCTGCTCGAACTGTGAGACGTCGACCCTCACCGGCCACAGGTCGCGACCGTGAATGACATCGAGCTTCACCTTCTCGCCGATCAGGCGCTTCAAGAGCATCGTGAGATCGGACAGCGCATCGCCGAGATCGAGCACCTGCGGGCGCAGCGTCTGGCGGCGCGAGAACGCGAGCAGTTGCCGCACCAGCGTCGCGGCCCGCGTGGCGTTCTGCTTGATCTGCATGATGTCCTGGAACGACGGGTCGGTCGGCTTGTGCGCGTTCAGCAGGAAATCGTTTGCCATCATGATGGCGGAGAGCACGTTGTTGAAGTCGTGGGCGATGCCGCCGGCGAGCTGGCCCACCGCCTGCATCTTCTGCGACTGGTTGAACTGGTTCTCGAGCTGGCGCTTCTCAGTGGTCTCCAGAAGATAGACGATCGCCACTTCTGCATCGCGCTCGTCATGCTCGACGGAGGTGACGAAGAACTGCGCCCAGCGGTCTTTCTCGCCATCGAGCATCGCTTCGACCGGCGGGATATCGCCCTGCCCTTCGGCGGCGCGGCCGATGATCGCCGTCACCTCGCCGCGGTCGCGATCGTGTACCACCGCGAAGATCGACTTGTTGGCCGCCGCCTGCGCCGACAGGCTCTGCGTCAGCTTGGCGAAGCGGGCATTGGCGCGCACGATCTGGCCGCTGCTGTCCACCGTCGCGATCGCCATCGGCGTATGGTCGAAGAAGCGCATGAAGCGCACCTCGGCAGCGCGCTGCGGATCGGCATGCTCGTCGCGCGCGCGATTGATGACCAGCGTGCGCGACGCACCTGCGGCACCATCCGCACCGAAGGCAAGCTTGTGATAGAGCCGCGCCGGCATGGTCTTGCCGTTGCGCATCCGCAGATCGACGTCGAATACTTCGGTTTTGACTTCGCCCGGCTCAGGCGTGATCGAGGTGAGGAGCGATGCGCCGTCGCCCGAGAGAATGTCGGTGAGCTTCAGGCCGCCTGAGCCGATCTCCGCCAGATCGTAATCCAGCCAGTTGGCGAGCGTGGCGTTGACATAAGCGAGATCGCCCGTGGGCGTCACCGAGAAGAAGCCGCACGGCGCATGGTCGAGATATTCGATGGCGTGCTGCAGTTCCTGGAACACATCCTCCTGCCGCTCGCGGTCGCGGGTGATGTCGGCAACCGACCACACGACGTAACGGGATTCCCGGCGGCTTTGGCCAAGCGGCTGCACCCGCATCCGCAGCCACCGCGCACCGCGCTCGGCATCGGTGATGCGGACTTCCTCCTGCTGGCGCTTGCCTTCCTTCGCGGCCTTGAGCAGGCGGAACACGGCTTCCGACACGTCGGGATTGCCGATGAAGACCCGCTCGACCGGACGCACGTCCTGCGCGCCGTTCGCACCGGTCAGCGCGAGATAGGCATTGTTGAAATAGACGATCTGCCCGCGCGCATCGGTGACGGCCAAGCCATCGAAGGCATGGTCCGCCATCGGTCGCATCAACGGGTTCTCGGCCACGCGATCGGCGAACCGCACGATCCCGGCCGCAAACGCAAACAGCGTGAACAACCCGACCATCGCGAGCAGCGCCAGCAGCCCGAGAATGAAGGGCTGCGCCTGACTGCGGCCCATCAGCATGAAGCCAACCGCCGCGCCGACCACCGCGACCGCGATCAGGAGCACGAGGATAATGCTGCCGCTCCGCTTCACCGGTTCGGTCGCCGGGGCGGCAACGTCCTGCCGTGCTGTGCTCGGGTCTGCCTTCATGGGGTGCCGCCAAAGCGGGTTGAAACGGGTTGCGACACGAAATGCCTTGTTCCAAAGCGATCCGGTCCGACGCCACGTCCATGGCGCAAGGCGAGGAAAACCGGCGAAGGACGAGCCCTCAGTGCCTGAATCGGGGTCTCTAATGCAAGCGCCACGTCCGCCGATCCTCAGTTCCGCCGCAGGTTTCGCTTCAGCCGCATGACGTAGCCGATGACCTCGGCGACCGCGTGGTAGTGTTCCACCGGAATTTCGTCGTCGATCTCCACCGAAGCATGCAGCGCACGCGCGAGCGGCACGTTCTCCACGATCGGCACATCGTGGGCCGTCGCCACTTCGCGGATCTTGAAGGCGATGAGATCGACGCCCTTGGCGACGCAGATCGGTGCCGGCATGCCGCGCTCGTATCGCAGCGCCACCGCGTAGTGGGTCGGGTTGGTGATGACGACGGAGGCTGTCGGCACCGCGGCCATCATCCGCTTGCGCACCCGCGCCATGCGTAGTGCGCGAATCCGGCCCTTGATCTGCGGGTCGCCTTCGGACTGCTTGTATTCGTCCTTCACTTCCTGAAGCGACATTTTCTGCCGCTCGAACCAGCTCCGATACTGGAACAGGTAATCGAGCGCCGCGACCAGCGCGAGCATCGCGACCACCGTGCCCATCAGCTTCAGCGCCATCGAGCGCGTGAGGTCGAGCATCAGGCTCGGATCGAGTCGCACCATGGCGTCGGCGCGCTCATGCTCGGGCCACATCACCACCGCCATCACCACGCCGATAGTGATGACCTTGAACAGGCCCTTGGCGAAATTCGCAGCTGCCTGCTTGCCGAACAGCCGCTTCGCGCCCGCCAGCGGCGAGAGTTTGCTCCACTTCGGCGTGATCGGATCGGTCGACCACACCGGACGATGCTGGACGAGATGGCTCGCAATCGCTGCGATCACCAACAGGAGAAACGGCAGGCCGAGCGCGACGAGCAGCATAATTTCTAGCCGAGCGGCAAGCTGCAGAAGGCTCGCGCCATCGACCCGCATCTCACCCGCATGCTGCAGAAGGTTCTTCAGCGGCACGGTGATGCTCGACGCGACGGAGTCCGAGAACGACGACATCACGAAGGTCGCGCCCGCGACCATGAACCAGGTGTTGACCTCGATACTTTTGGCGACGTCGCCGCGTTTGTGCGCTTCTTCGAGGCGTTTGGCGGTCGGGTCTTGTGTTTTATCGTCGCTGTCCTCGGCCACGGACTACCCTCCGCTCACCGGCGCGAGCTGATGCAGCACGCCGCCGAAGTAATCGAGGAAGGTGCCCATCAGCGCGACGAGAACGATGCCGAGCAGCAGGAAGCCAGCGAGGATCGAAAGCGGCACGCCGACGAAATAGACCTGCATCTGCGGCATCATTCGCGCGAGCAGGCCAAGGCCTAAGTTGAAGATGAGGCCGAATATGATGAACGGCGCGGCAAGCTGCACACCGATGGTGAAGGCCATCGTGAACGCCTTGGTCGCAAGCGCCGCGACATCGCCGCTCGGCATCAGTTCACCCGGCTGAAACAGCGTGTAACTGTCGTTCAGCGCGGCGATAACGAGATAGTGCGTATCGGTCGCAAAGATCAGCGTCAGACCGAGGATGGTGAGGAAGTTCGCGAGAATCACCGATTGCTGATCCTGAGTCGGATCAACCGCGGTGACGAAGCCGAGCCCGATCTGCTGGGCGATGATCGAGCCCGCGACCGACAGCGCCGCGAGCGTGAAACGTGCAGTCGCGCCGAGCACGACGCCGATGATGATCTCGTGGACCATCAGGATCATCACGGCATTTATCGAGGTGAGATCGACGTGATAGGCCGCGCGGTGCAGCGGCAGCAGTATCATCGCAAGTAGAAGCGCAATGCCGAGACGCAGACGGACCGGGACATTGGCCTCGCCGAAGCCCGGCAACAGCATCATCATCGCCCCGACACGGGCGAAGACCAGCATGAAGGTTGCGGCCAGTACCGGCAGGAATGAGATGTCGATGCGCATGACCGCTGCATAGTCTGTCTTATCCGCCGATGATTCGCGACGAAATCCGCATCATCTGGCCGTGCATCGCATCGGCCATGAACGGCAGCGCGATCAAAAGCGTGAGGAACACCGCGAGGATTTTTGGCACGAAGACCAGCGTCTGCTCCTGAATTTGCGTGAGTGCCTGCACGAGCGAAATCGCGACACCGACGATGAGGCCGACGAGCAGCACCGGCGCCGCGACCAGCACCATGGTCCAGATCGCATCGCGGGCGACTTCGAGGACTTCCAGACCGTTCATGACCGTATTCCTTTTGCGGGCAAGCCGACGTGCCGATCGTCAGATCGGCATCCTCATGATGTCTTCGTAGGCCTGGATGACCTTGTCGCGCACCGAGACGAGGGTCGAGACGGCGACGTCGGTTTCGGCCACCGCCGTCACCACGTCCATCACGTTCGCCTTGCCGGAGGCCATCGCAACGGCCTGCGCGTCGGACTTGTGGCCGGTCTCGAGCACGCCGTTCATCGCCTCCTTGAGGAGCGCGTTGAACGATGGGCCGGTGCTGCCGGCGGCGGCGGTCTTGCCTGCCCCGCCCGCCCCCGCGGCGGATTCCATGATGCGCGAGAGGCTTGCGTAAGCGTTGGCGGCGACTGAAGGCGTTGCCATGGGTCAATCTCTCCCGATCAGGCCTTGAGAATGTCGAGGGTGCGCTGGATCATCCGGCGCGTCGCGCTGATGATGTTGAGGTTCGCCTCGTAGGATCGCTGCGCCTCGCGCATGTCGGTCATTTCCACGAGCGAGTTGACGTTCGGATATTTGACGTTGCCGTTCGCATCCGCCGCCGGGTTGCCCGGCTCGTGCTTGATGCGGAAGCTCGAGGCGGTGTCGGTCTTGATCCGGCCGAGCGAGACTACCTGCGCGTCGAGCGAGCGGTCGAGCGCGGAGACGAATGTCGGCACCTTGCGCCGGTAAGGGTCGCCCCCGGCCGTGCCCGCCGTCGAATCGGCGTTGGCGATATTTTCCGAGATCACCCGCATCCGCCCCGCCTGCGCGCGCAAGCCGGAGGTTGCGATGCTCATCGATTTGAGGAAGTCCATGCTGGCCGACACGATGTCTCTCCCTGCCCTGAAGGCCGCGCCTCAGCGCTTGCCAATCGCCGTTTTGATAAGATCGAGGCTCTTGCTGTAGAGCGAGGCGGCTGCGGCATAGTCCATCTGGTTCGAGGCCACCTTGAGCATCTCGTCCTCGATATTGACGGCGTTGCCTGCGGGCCGCGTCTCGTAGCCGCCATTGGTGTGCGAGCCGAACGCTTCGCTCACCCCGGCCGCCTGAATGTGGTTTGCGCTGGTGCGCACCATCGAGAGTTCGCGCATGCCGCTGATGCCGGTCTTGTCGAAGGTCGGCTCAACGAGTTCGCGCGGGCGGAAGTTCGGCGTATCGGAGTTCGAGACGTTTTCGGCGAGGATGCGCTGGCGCTCCTGATGCCATTGCATCTTGGTCCGCAGCATCGACAGCATCGGAAGATCGGTGATCGCCATGACGGCCTCCGCCGGGGTGCGCTTCGGCCTCTCGCCGCAGCTAGGCAGAATTTGCCGCGTGTATGGTTAACGGAGCGTTAAAAATTGCCTCCGCGTTAACCAGTTCGACAGACGGCGTTTGGCCGGGGTGCGATGGTTTTCAATGGGATGGCCGGAAAGCCCCCGCTAAGTGCCTGATATCGCGGCCTTGAGGGGGTTGGGTTCAACCGATTCCTGGTCTATGAAAAGGGCTGGGCCCGGCGCATTTCGCCGGGCGAGTTAACGAAGGCGCGAAACCTCCTCCCCGGCCGGGTTGTTGTTTCGCGCGGGCTCACGAACGACGCCATCGGATTTCTATAAGGACGCACGCGGATGTCGCAGATATTGTGGATTTTCTTCGCCATCCTGATCGTATTGGCCCTGATCGGCGCGCTCGCCTATCTGCTGCGCCGCTTCGCCGGGCGCGGACTGGGATCGAGCAACAGCCGCGGACGAATGCCGCGTCTCGCCGTCATCGACGCGGCCGCCGTCGACGGCCGCCGCCGCCTCGTCCTCGTCCGCCGCGACAATGTCGAACATCTCCTGATGATCGGCGGGCCAAGCGACATCGTCGTCGAGCCGAATATCGTGCGCAGCGGTTCCTCGCGCGATGCCGCTGCTCCACGTCACCCCGCGGGCACCGAGTTGCCGCCGCGGATTCCGCTCCCCGACACCAACTGGCCGGAGCCTGAAGTTGCCGCCGAGCCGTTTGAATTGCCGGAGCCGCCCGCACCGCCTCCGCCGCCGCGTCCTTCGCGCATGCCGCTGAGCGACGAGCTTCGTCGTGCGCCGTCGCTTGCGCCCGAGCGTGGACGCGACAGCACGCCGCCTGCGCCGGAGCCGGTGATCCGCCCCGACTCCTCGCTCCGTACCGACCGCCCCTCGCGCGTTCTGCCGCGAAGCGAGCGGATCGAGCCGTCGCTGCCGCGCGCACCGCGCCCGGAAGCGCCCCTGCCCACACGCGCTGCGCCGCGCAGTGCCGCACCTGAAATTCCTTCATCCGCCGACCAGAATCTCGCCGAGATGGCGCAGCGGCTGGAAGCAGCACTTCGCCGCCCGAGCACCCGCGTCGAGGCGACCGAGACCCGCACGGTCACAGTGAGTTCGTCCGAGCGTGTCGGCGCGCCGCCGGTGGCGCCGGAAGCTCCCGCGCCGCGCGCAGCACCCGAGCCTACCGTCGAGCCCGACCCCGCACGGCCTGCCTTCGAGAATCTCGAAGATGAAATGGCAAGCCTGCTCGGCCGCCCGAAGAACCCAACGTGAGGCCGGCAAAACCTCCGCGTAGAGTTCTGTTTCTTTCCGTCCTGATCGCCGCCGCAACGCTGGCCACGGCCGCGGCTGCGCAGGACATCAGCATCAATTTCGGCGGTCAGGGCAATGGCGGCGTCACCGAACGCGCGATCCAGCTCATCGCACTGCTGACGGTGCTGTCGATTGCGCCTTCCATCCTCGTGATGATGACCTCGTTCACGCGGATCGTCGTCGTGCTGTCGCTGCTGCGCACCGCACTCGGGACCGCGACCGCACCACCGAACTCGGTGATGATTGCGCTGGCGCTATTCCTCACCGGCTTCGTGATGGGGCCTGTGCTGCAGAAATCCTACGACGAAGGCGTGAAGCCGGTGATCGCCAACGAGCTTTCCGTCGAGCAGGGTTTCGAGCGTGCCGTGGGGCCGCTGCGCGGCTTCATGCAGAAGAACGTCCGCGAAAAGGACCTCAAGCTGTTCATGGATCTCTCGGGCGAACCGCCACCGGCAACGCCCGAGGAAATGTCGCTGCGCATCCTCATCCCCGCCTTCATGATCTCCGAACTCAAACGCGCATTCGAGATCGGCTTTCTGTTGTTCCTGCCCTTCCTCATCATCGACCTCGTGGTGTCGTCGGTGCTGATGTCGATGGGCATGATGATGCTTCCACCGGTCGTGGTGTCGCTGCCATTCAAGCTGATCTTTTTCGTGCTGGTGGACGGCTGGGCGCTCGTCGCCGGCAGCCTCGTGCAAAGCTACGGCGGCGGCGGATAAGGCCGCGGCTGCTTCTTCACCTCTCCCGTGGGGAGAGGTCGGAGGCGGAGCGACAGCGACGCATCCGGGTGAGGGCGTACGGTATTCAAGAGAATCTGAGGACTTGCCCCAAGTGGTTCGGGGAGCCCCCTCACCCGCTTTGCTAACGCAAAGCGACCTCTCCCCATTGGGGAGAGGTAAAGACTCTTCGTCGCTTACGCTCCTCGCAATAACGCACACTGCCTATAGTCAGCGCGCCGTACTGACGTGATCCATCTTCGGAATCGTCGGCAGCGCGCCGGTTGCCTCGGCGTCGTGAGCCGCGCTCGGAGCCTTCATGCGCGCGACCGTATCGGGGAAGCGCTTCTTCATCTCGCGCAGAAAGCCATCGAGCGTGTCGATGGTCGCCGCCCGCTTCGCGACGCTCTCCAGTGCCGCGGTGTCGGACGACCCCGGCCGCGAGGCGATATCGAAAGCGGCACGGTCCGATTCCGTTTCCATCTTCGGGCCGTACTTCTCGCGGAAGCGCGAAAGCCCCAGCGCGTCATTGGCGAGTGCGTAGCCGATCGCCGCGCGGATGACATCACTCTTTTCCATGTCGGTCAGCGGGCGGAAATCACGCCAGCGCTGGCCGTACAGCATCTCGATCTGCTCGGCCGATTCCCGCCACTGCCGCGACGCCCAGTAGATGTCGGAGCGCAGGCGCGTGACTTCGCGGCCCTGAATGTTGGCGATGAGATCGAGCGCAAGATCGTGGCGGCCGACATCGCTCTGCGCGCGGCTCTCCAAGAGAAGCCGCTGCTGGCGCACCTCGCCGGCGAGGTCGGCAATCCGGGTCGAACGCAGCGCGGCGATAGCGCGCGCGGGCTTGCGGTTCATCAGATAGATCATCGCAAGGCGCGCTGCGACCTGTGCCCGCGCCGCCCCTTCAAGCCGGTGGTCGACTTGGTATTGCAGAAGCTCGCTCGCCTGATCGAGCAGATCGACCGCGACGAGCCGATCGGCCAGATGCCGGATCATCTCGTCGCCACGCCGGCCGATCGGCGTGAGATCGCGATACTGATAGAACAGACCCAACGCCTTCACCGGCGGCAGGCTGTCGCCCTTGTCGGTGAGGAATAGCTCGGAGAACAGCGCCGCCGCCTCATCCTGCGTCGCGCGGGCCGCTTCCGAATTCGGCGCGATCCGCGTCGCCGTCATCGCGGCCGCGAGCGAATCCGCATAACGCGCCTTGTCGGCATAGATGCGCGACAAGGTCTGCAACGTCCGCACTTCGGTGCCGTCGCCCCGCCACAACACCGACAGCGTTTCGAGATCGTCGAGCGCGGCGTCCGGCTCGATCTTGTTCTGCCGCTGCAGAAGCGAGATTTCCGCAAGCGTCGCCTCTGCTGCGGAGGCACGATCCCGCGAAGCGCGCACCGCCTGATAATCGGCCAGCGCCTCGCGCTCGCGGCCAAGCGCTTCGGCAAGGCGCCCGCGCAGCAGCGTCAGCCGCATCGCCTGTTCGGGCAGCGCGCCGATGGTCTGGAGATCGTTGCTGCGCGCCGCCGCGCCGTCATAGTCGCGCACTTCGAGCGAAGCCTGCATCGCCTCGATCAGGATGATGCGCTGCAGATCGAGCGGCAGCGAGATCACCGCGGATTCGACATTCTTGAACTTCTCGCGCGCATCCGCCCATTTGCCCAAACGCGCGCTCGCAAGCCCTTTCCAGAGCTGCGAGTCGAAGGAGCCTGCAATCTCCGGATCGTTCAGATCCTTCAACGCAGGCTCGATCCGGCCAACGAGAATGGAGGCAACCGCGCGCGCCATCAGCGCGGCCTGCTCGCCTTCCTGCGCCACGCGTGGCGGAGCGAGCGCAAGGTCGAGTGCGCCCTTCGCCTCCTGATAGAAGCCGCGCGCCAGATAGAACTTGCCGAGCGCGAGATTGGCTGCGAGCCGGCCCTCCTTCGGCGCAACCGCAGCTTCGTTGATCAAGCGGTCGAGCCGCGGCAGGAATTCCGCCTTCTGGTTTTTCTTCCATTCGTCGGGATCGAACACGGCGCCGCCCGGCCCGCCGAGATGCTCGGATGCAACGCTCGCCGACGACAGCGTGAGCCCGCCGGGGCGGCTGATGATCACCTTGTCGGGCCGCACTTCGACCGCGAGGTCATCGGCATTGGTCGCAACCGCAATGCCCTGCATCGCTTCGAGCAGCGAGAACTCGACGAAATTCTGCCGGCGCAGCACGCCGCGCGCGGGCAGCGACAACGCGACGACCGACAACGTATCGCCGACTTCCGGATCGCCGAAGCGCAGGAGACGGCCCGGCTGCGGCAGTGCAATGCTGACATTGGCATGGCTTGGGTCGGCGACGTTGCGCGTTGCGGTCAGCGGCAGCGAAGGCACGACATCGCGGTCGGCCAGCGTCAACACCAGCGCCTGATCGTCGCCACCGAGCGAGAAGAGTTGCGGCCGGTCAAGCTTGATCTGGATCGCCTGCCCACCCGGCACAGCGAGCGTGTTGACGGCCGCAACCAGCGCACCGCCTTCCGCCTTGATCGGGCTGGCATCGAGCGGGCGCGTATCCGCCGCCACGATCCAGATCGAATCCGCGCGGCGGAACAGCGCCGTCGGAACATTGCCACCGAACGGAAGCGTGATGGAGAAATCGTGGCTGGTTCGCTTCGCCAGAATCGCGCGGGCGGATTCTGTTGCTGCTTTCACAACCGGCGTTTTCGCGGGCGCAGGCTCTGTATCTGGTGTAGGCGCAACCTCCGCAGCTTGCGCCTGTGACGGCTGCGGCTGCGCTGCTTCAGCCGCCTTCTCTACTGCTTGCTCGGCAACCTTGGCAGCCTGCGGTGCAGCCGCATGATGATCGGGTGTCTTGGCTTCGGCCGGCGTTAGCGCGGCCGGGGCTTCAACCGCTGGTGCGGCAGGCGCGGGCTGAACCGCAGCATGAGGCGCAGCTTCGCGCGCAGGGGCGCTCTGCGCAGGCGCAGGCAGCGTGATCGCGGGCCGCGAGCCAACCGGGCCGAGCGCCAAGCCCGCCTTCCCGGTGTCGAAACCGATGTCCACGATATAATTGCGTTCCTCGCGGAAGCCATGCACATCGACGTCGCCGACAAGCGCAATCTCGACCGACGAACTGTCGCCCGAGATCGCCTGGTTCATGCTCTTGATGTTCGAGGGCGCGACGACCTTGGCATCGGCCAGGTCGAACGTCAGCGCGCTCGAGAACGACAGCGTATACTTGTTGGCGTTGAGCGAAGACGAGACGCCGACGCCGTCCGGCAGTTCAAACACGAACCGCACAAAGGTCGGCTGCACCGCGGTGCGCACGCGCACGGGCGGACGCTTCTTCGCCGCTTCGGCCTGGCGCTGCATACGCAAAATGCGCTCGGCAGCGAGCGCACGCTCGGATAGCTCCTTCACCACCTCGGCCGGCAACGGCGGCGGCAACCCGACCCATTTCTCCGGCAACAGGTCGACGTAGACCCGCTCGCCCGCAGTCATCAGGTTGACGCGGACCTTCTGATTGAGCGCAAGGCGGATCGCCGCGCCATCCGGATCGCGCCGTGCCGCGCCAATATAAGAAGGCACCGCATCGTTGAGCTGGTCGATCGACATCTCGATGGGCTTGGCGAAACGAACGATCAGCACCGCGCCCGCGACCGACACCTCGGTCGGCACCTCCTCGGCAAAGCGCATCAGGAGACGTGCATAGCCGGCCTCCTGCGTGAGCATCGCCTCGCCCCGGATCGTCTCTGCCTGCGCGGCGCGAGGCGCAACGGCGAGTACGGCCAGGAGCAACGCGCCCGCGAATGCCGCGCGCATGATGCCACACGCAGACGCAAGCCGCCCGAAGGACGCCCCCCGCTCCGTCATGGATCCCACCGCAGCCTCACCGGCCATGTGTCCGTCTCTCCGGCATGTCACTCGACATATCTTTTGGACATATCTCTTGGGCGTCTGTCGGCTTCCCGAACACCGGGCCGAAATAATCAAACCACCCTAGAATCTGCCGTTTAAGGCTCTGTTAATCATGACCTCCCCGGCCTCAATTGATCGGCCGTCCTTCGATCTTCGGCAGGTCCGACAGCGAAGCCGATTTCTCCCCGCCCGCGCGGCGCGCGATCTCGACCGTCAGCCGCTCGGCGTTCTCCGGCTGCATCTGGCCGACGATATCAGAGAGCTTGCGCGGAACGATCTGCGAGGCGATCTGATAGAGCACGGCAATATCGAGGCGGTCGAACACCTTGGCGGCGTCCTTCGGCTTCATGTTCTCGTACATCGTCACGAGGTCTTTCAGCTTCGCGGCTTCCGCCTTGGTCTTCTGCTCCTCGACGGCGGTGATGCGTGCTTCCGTCGCCTTCAACTCCTGCAGCTTGCCTTCGAGCTTCTTCTCGGCCGCTTTCACAAGGCTCTCGCGGATATCGATCTCGCGCGCGCGCGCCTCGATCTCCTGACGGCGGTTCTGCAGCCGCTCCAGCACGGCGCGCTCCGCAGGCGACACCGCCGTTGCCGGATCGGGCGAGGCCGCGACGTCCTCGGGCCGCGTGGTCGAAACATTGCTCGCCTCCGCGGGCTTGGTGTCGGATGGAGCCTGCACCGACCCCGTAATGTCCGCAGTGTCGATCGTATTGGTGCGGCCGGTCGGGAAATTCAGATAGCTCTCCGCCCACGATTTCGGGCGCGGCGTGTCGTCCCGGAAAATATATCCGCCATCCAGAAGCAGGCCCGAGACCTTGAGCACGGCGAGACAACTCGCCGCGATCAAGAGCGTCGGAACGATCCGGAATTCGCGGAGGAGCTTCATGCGGCAAGCCCACGCCGGCGCTCGGCAAAGGCCTGTGCCGCGGCGACGACCGACTTCGCATCGGCACGCGCCGGCGCCGCCGTCTCGCTGGTGGCCCGCGCCGCGACCGCGATATCGCACAGCCGCTTGAGGATCTCGCTGCCGACCGCGATCTGTTTGCCGAGCGAACCCGACAGGTCGGATGCTTCGGAGAGCTGCGCGCCGAGATTTTCATCGCACTCGCGCACCGTCACCTTGAGCCCGCCGATCGCCCGCTCGGCGATCTCGGTCGCGGTGATGAGCTCGGAGATGGTCGCCTTCAGCGACTGCTCATCGGCCTTCAAAATCTTCAGCCGCTTGTTGAGCATGCGGCAATAGACGATCGTCCACACCAGAAGGAGAGCAACGAGGCTCTCGATCGCCAGTCCCATCAGATGGCTCATTGTGCCTCCATTAATTTTGTTTGTTCGTCCTGTTTTTCAAACATCGCGTAGGTGGTGCGCGGCTTGTGCAGCGGCTTCGACACCCGGATGGCGACGCGGTCGCCGACCCGCCCCATCCGCCCCTCGCTGAGTTTCACATCGCCACAGCGCACCGACACCAGCGCATCGGGGCGGATATCGAGCGGCAGCGTGTCGCCAACCTGCAGCGACATCAGTTGCTTCAACGGAATTTCGGCTTCGTAGAGCACCGCATCGACATAAAGCTCCGCCTGCGCGATCTCGGTCGCGAGATGGCCTTCCCATATCGGATCACGGCCGAACTTTTCGCCCATGAACATCTGCAACAGCACGTTGCGGATCGGTTCGATGGTTGCATAAGGCAGCAGCAATTCGACGTTGCCGCCGCGATCTTCCATATCGACGCGCAGCCGCACCAGAATGGCGGCGTTGGCGGGACGGCTGATCGCGGCGAAGCGCGGGTTGGTCTCGAGACGATCGATCGTGAACGTCACCGGCGACAGCGGCCGGAACGCCTGCTCGGCATCCGCCAGCACCACCTCGACGAGGCGCTTGACGAGATTGGTTTCGATCGTGGTGTAGGGCCGGCCTTCGATGCGCAGCGAGGTCTGGCCACGGCGGCCGCCGAGCAGCACGTCGATCATCGAATAGATCAGGCTGGAATCGACGGTGAACAGCCCGAAGTTTTCCCACTCCTCGGCCTTGAAGACGGTGAGCACGCACGGCAGCGGGATCGAATTGAGATAGTCGGCGAAGCGCACCGAGGTGATGCGGTCGAGCGAGACTTCGACGTTGTCGGAGGTGAAGTTGCGCAGGCTCGTCGTCATCAACCGCACCAGGCGGTCGAACACGATTTCGAGCATCGGCAGACGTTCGTAGGACACCATCGCCGAGTCGATGATGGCGCGAATGCCGGAATGATCTTCGAGATGAACTTCGCTGTCATTGAAGCCGAGAAGATTGTCGATCTCCTCCTGCGACAGGACGCGCTCGCCGCTCGACTTGCCGCTGCTGAGACCGCGGCTGCCGCCGTCGACCATGGCGGCCCACTGCTCGGCCATTGACTCGGTAAGTTCATTGGCGGCGGCTTCGGCAGCCGCCTCTTCCGGATCCTCCGAATCGAGTGCGCCCTCCCATTGGGCGGCAAGGGCGTCCTGGTCGACGTCACCCGTCATTGGATCACCACTTCCTTGAACAGCACCGCATTGACGCGCTCCGGCGCGATCGCGACGTTGACGCGCTTGGTGAGTTCTTCCTTCATCCGGAACAGGCCGACGGAGCCATTGAGATCGTTGGCGCGCAGCTCGCGCAGATAGGTCTGGAACAGGTCGGTGACGCGCGGCATCGACGGCTTCACCTTGTCGACCAGCGGAGCCTCCTTCAGCTCGAGTACGGCCTTAACCTTGAGATATTGAATCCGCTCGCCCGGATTGCTCGCGAGGTTCACAAGAATGTCGGGCACGTCGAGAAACACCGGCGGCACCACCTTGGCGGCTGCGGCATCGGCGTGTTGCGTCTCGTCATGGCTGCGCAGGAACACGAACCAGCCGAGCGCTCCGACCATCAAGGCGAGCACCACGGCACCTGCAATCATGAAAATCTTGCGCCGGCTGCTCGGCGCAGCCTCCACCGCAACCTCAGCGGCGGATTCCTCGACCTGATCCTCGTCTGCCATCGCCCGTCCCGTTCGGATGAGCCCCGCTGTGCCGAACTGGCTGAATACGCGAAACGAAGGCCGCCGGCGCATGAGCGCCCTGTTGCGGCAACGCTAAGGTCGCAATGGTTAACGGTTTCTTTCTTTTGATCCCGAACTGGGAAAATTTTGCCGGGCAAACATGGTCAACGAACCCTTATTGCCGCCCTCGCCCGGCCCGCTTCCTAAGCCCATCCAATTGAAATCATGAGATTTTCAAAACTGGCACGGCTCTCGCATTGCTGGGTGCGAACCGTCCGCTTGGGAGAGCGAACGGTTTAACGGACCACCATCGGCTTTGGGAGAGGCCGGTCGCGGTTTTGCAAGGGGAGATCTGCGATGGAGAACACGAGTCTCGTCGCGCTATCGCGCCAGATGACGCTTGAGCGCCAGCTCAGCGTTGTCGCCAACAACGTGGCGAACATCGGGACCAACGGCTACAAGGCCGATTCCTCGCTGTTCGAGGAATATCTGCGTTCCGGCGCCCATGAGGACAATTTCGTCGGCTTCGACCGCCGCGTGAGCTTCGTGCACGACCGCGCGACGCTCCGCGATTTCGGCCAGGGCCCGCTCGAGAACACCAAAGCCCCACTCGATGTCGCGATCAGCGGCAAGGGCTTCTTCACGGTGCAGACGCCGAACGGCGAGCGCTACAGCCGCGACGGCCGCCTCCAGATCAACGCGCAGGGCCAGCTCGTCAATTCGAGCGGTTACCCCGTGCTCGGCACCAACGGCGTCATCACCTTCCAGC
Source organism: Afipia carboxidovorans OM5 (assembly GCF_000218565.1). Taxonomy (NCBI): domain Bacteria; kingdom Pseudomonadati; phylum Pseudomonadota; class Alphaproteobacteria; order Hyphomicrobiales; family Nitrobacteraceae; genus Afipia; species Afipia carboxidovorans. The sequence continues at coordinate 2,749,010 of NC_015684.1, forward strand.
CGACCGACCACGATGTGAAGATTTCCGACAACGGCACCATCACGGTGCTCGAAGGCACCATCACCCAGACCGACTCCATCCGCGGCCGGCTGCGCCTCACCTCGTTCGCGAGCCCGCAGCAGTTGCAGAAGGAAGGCTCGAACCTGTTCACCGCGCCGGCGAACGTCACCGGGCAGGACGACACTGTCTCGACCGTCAAGCAGGGCTTCATCGAGCGATCGAACGTCAACGCGATCGCCGAGATGAGCCGGATGCTCGAAATTACCCGCACCTACCAGAACATCTCGAATCTGATGCAGCAGCAGGCCGACCTGCGCAAGAACGCGATTCAGACTCTGGCCGACGTGCCGCTCTGAGGAGATTGAACGATGCGCGCTCTCTACACCGCTGCGACGGGAATGGCCGCTCAGGAACTGAGCGTGCAGGTCATCTCCAACAACATCGCGAACCTGCGTACCACCGGCTACAAGAAGCAGATGGCGAGCTTTCAGGACCTGCTCTACGAGCATGTCCAGCGCGTCGGCGCACAGGCGTCCGATCAGGGTACGGTGCTGCCGGTCGGCATCGACATCGGCGGCGGCGTCAAGACCGTCGGCACGCCGCGCCTGATGACGCAAGGCACGCTGCTGCCGGTCGGCGGCGATCTCAACATCGCGGTGCGCGGCGAAGGCTACTTCAAGATCCAGTTACCCGACTCGACCTATGCCTACACCCGCGACGGCTCGTTCACGACCGATGGTCAGGGCCGCATCGTCAATGCGCAGGGCAATTTTCTGCAGCCGACCATCGCGGTACCACAGAACGCCTCGCAGCTCACCATCAACGCGCAAGGCCAGGTCTCGGTGATGCTGCCAGGCTCGACCACGCCATCAGTAATCGGGCAGATCGGCCTCACCCGCTTCATCAACAAGGCGGGTCTGCAGTCGATCGGCGATAACCTCTTCACCGACACGCCCGCCTCCGGCCCGCCGCAGGACGGCATCGCCAACACCGACGGCTTCGGCGACATCCAGCAAGGCAATCTCGAACAGGCGAACGTCGAGGTGGTGTCGGAAATCTCCGACCTGATCGCGGCCCAGCGCGCCTACGAGATGAACGCAAAGGTGGTAAGCGCCGCCGATCAGATGATGCAATCGACCACCGGCATGCTGCGCTAGACGATGGGGGCGATCATGAAAGCCACGATTAAGACAACCGGTCTCGCACTTGCAGCTCTGCTGCTCGCCGCAGCGCCGCTGCATGCCGAGCCTGCACCGGAGAGCGTCGGTCCGTCGCTGCGCGAAAGCGCGATCATCATGAGCGACGTGGTGCGGATCGGCGATCTCGTCGACAACGCAGGCACCGCCTCGCAGATCGCAATCTACCGCGCCCCCGATCTCGGCACCACCGGCGTACTGCGCACCGCGCAACTGATCGAGACACTGCGGGCCAATCAGGTGATCGGCGTCGCCACCCACAACATCAAGGAAATCACCATCACCCGCGCCTCGCGCGCACTTTCGGCGAAGGACGTCGAGCAGCAGGTCGCGAAAGCGCTGGAGCGCCGCTCCGGTCTCGGCGACGCCGCGGATATCGCCATCACCTTTGACCGCGAACTGCGCGACCTCCAGCTCGATCCCGCGCTCACCGGCGAACTGATGCCGGTCGCGGTGCGCTACGACTCCCGCAGCCGTCGCTTCGACGTGCTGTTCGATATCGCAAGCGACACCTCCTCGACGCCCGCGAAACTGCGCTTCACCGGTTTCGCCGTCGAGACAGTTCAGGCCGCGGTGCTGATGCGCCCGATCGGTCGCAACGAAATCATCAAGGCCTCCGACCTCAATGTCGAGCGCCGCCCGAAAGCGGAGGTCGGCGGCGACGCCATCCCGCTCGAACAGGCGATCGGCATGCAGACGCGACGCGCGATGCGGATCGGCGATGCGCTGCGCAGCTCCGATCTCGCCAAGGCCGACCTCGTGACGCGCGATCAGACCATCTCGCTGGTTTACGAGACGCCGGGCCTCTATCTCACGAGCCGCGGCAAGGCACTCGAAGCCGGCACCAAGGGCGACACCGTGAGCGTGCTGAACCTGCAATCGAAGCGCACCGTGCAGGGTATCGTGGTCGGCCCGGGCCAGGTCGCGATCATCGCCACGACGCCGCGCATCCTGCACACCGCAACGCTCGCCGCCAACACTCTTACCGCCAACACGGCCGCTGCCGGAAAGACCGAGTAAATGTCCCGTCTCCGCACGTCTCATGCCCTTCGCACTGCCGCGGCGCTTGTCGCCGTCGGCTGCCTCGCGAGCGGCTGCTCCTCGATCGAGCGTCTCTCCCAGATCGGCGAGCAGCCGAAGCTGACGGCCATCGACAACCCGACGACGAAGGCAGGCTACAAGCCGGTGTCGATGCCGATGCCAACGCCGCAGCCTGCTTCCTACAATCCGAATTCGCTGTGGCGTAACGGCTCGCGCGCCTTCTTCAAGGACCAGCGCGCCCATCAGGTCGGCGACATTCTCACCGTCATCGTCAACATCACCGACAAGGCGAACATCGCCAACGAGACTCAGCGCAGCCGCGCCAACACCGAGGATTCCAGCATCACCAATTTCTTCGGCATCAAGAAGGTGCCCGGCACCAACGGCGCGGGCAACATGCTGACCACGGGCTCGGTTGCCTCGAGCGACGGCAAGGGCTCGGTCGTGCGTCAGGAAGCGTTGCAGACCAACGTCGCCGCTGTCGTCACGCAGCTTCTGCCGAACGGCAACCTCGTTGTCGAAGGCAAGCAGGAAATTCGCGTCAATTTCGAGATGCGTGAACTCGTCGTCGCCGGCATCGTGCGGCCCGAGGACATTCAGAGCGACAATACGATCGATTCCAGCAAGATCGCGCAGGCCCGCATCGCCTACGGCGGCCGCGGCCAGATCACCGACGTCCAGCAACCGCGCTACGGCCAACAGGTGATGGATATCCTGCTTCCGTTCTGATCGCGAATTCTCCCCTCGCGATTATCCGAGCTCCCACGCCGATCCGTGAACCTAGGCATGGAAAGGCGTATCCAACGCGGCTCTCGTCAGCTCCCCTGACGGGAGCCGCGGTTGTTTTGTGGCTGCTTGGACAGCAGCGAAAACCCGCCGCTCCGAGTATGGAGGGCAGGCTTTTTGTTGAGAGAGCGTGGACGCAACCCCGTCGACGGCGTGACATCCCACGGAACTGAAAGGCGGTCTCCTGCTTGGTTTGTATGAAGCAGTGGAGGCGCATGATGTCGGCCTACAATCAGGACAACCAAGGGAACCAGAACCCGAAGGGCCACGAATCCCATCCGCTAGGCAGCGGGCAGAACTCTCCGCCAAAGCCGGGCCAGCAGGACAAATGGCCGGACCAAGATCATCTGGATGGCAAGACGCAAGAGCAATTGCGGAAGGATAACGTTCTGAATGAGGAGAAGGGTCTCATTCACCAGCTTCCGGGCGGCGAAAGCGGTTAGCATTACCCATTCGTCTGCGTCATCAGCCCGACGACCGCAGTCGTGATAAATGCGTGGTGCCATACGCGAAGAGCATACAAAAAAGGCGCGAGCGGCTTTCGCCGCATCGCGCCCTTTTATCAGAATGGAACTCACCCCTATTCGTCGCGATAGACCTTCTCGCGCTTTTCGTGGCGCTCCTGCGCCTCGACAGAAAGCGTTGCGATCGGCCGTGCCTCGAGCCGCTTCAGCGAAATCGGCTCGCCGGTTTCCTCGCAGTAACCGTAGGTGTTGTCCTCGATGCGCTGGATCGCAGCGTCGATCTTCGAGATCAGCTTGCGCTGACGGTCTCGCGCGCGCAACTCGATCGCGCGGTCGGTTTCCGACGACGCGCGGTCGGCAAGATCAGGATGATTGACGTTCTCTTCCTGCAACTGCTGAAGCGTGGTCTTTGCCTCGCGCAGGATCTCTTCCTTCCAAGCCAGAAGTTTGGCGCGGAAGTATTCGCGCTGCCGCTCGTTCATGAACGGCTCTTTCTCGGACGGTTTATAAGGCTTCACTTTTTCCAACACCGATTCTCATCCCCAGCCAGGGCGATCCGGGTCGCCGGGCGGTGCTTATATAGCGCTCGTCCATGACAGACAATACGCGGGGAAATACCCCCTTGGGACCACCCCGGATTCGCTAGGGAACTGGGAATAGAATCGCTAAAAACCCTTGTCGCACCGCAATAATATGACTTTTTCACATACCGTGCGGGGCACCTTTGCCGCAGGCGCGGTCAACAAACGAATCGACGCTCAGCGCGCCGCTTTCGCAATTTCGACCTCAACCCGCAGCTCGATTTCGGAGAGCACCTGATCGAGGCCCGGGTCGCCAGAACTCGTTTTGAGATCGCTGGCGGCGCCGCGCAGCCGGTTCACCATCACAGGATCGAGCGTTCCGGCAAGCATGCCGATCTTGAGATCATCGAGCAGATCGAGTGCATTCTTGCCTCGCGCAACCGAGCGGCGACGGCGCTCGGTCGGGTCTTCCTCGATGCCCTGCAATGCCAGCAGCGCGTCGATGCCAGCGGCTGCGCGCGGTGCGCTCGCAGCACGCGTCTCGGTCGTCGTCGCCATCTCATCGAGCGTGAAGCCGCCGCCGCTGCTGCGCCGGGCGCTCGAAGTCGATGAGGTAAACGTCGTGCCGTGGGGTCCGTTAATTCGCATGGTCGCCTCGCCCGGCCGTTCGGCCTGTTGCCTTGCAACGCCAAGCCCGACAGGGACACACGAGCCCTGTTCAAACCTTGGCCGACCCTGACCCCGTCATGGTTAAAAATTCCTAAACGACCCGGCAGAATTTGCCGGTCCGGCAGTTTCGGAGCGGCGATACAGCGCCTGCGCCTTGCCCTCGCCCGGAAAAGGCAAGCAATTTCAACACATCTTTTCTCGCTCAAACTGGCACGGCTCTCGCAAGGCCTGATCCGGCCCTTCTGTGGGAGCGGACGGACCAAGGATACGGGAACCTCAGCGGGGAGCGAGGATGGTTCGGCTATTTCAGGCGCTGTGCGGAGCGGCGGTCGCGATCTGGATCGCGGGCGCGCCGGCCCATGCGACATCGCGCATCAAGGACCTCGCCAACATCGAAGGCGTGCGCCAGAACCAGTTGATCGGCTACGGCCTCGTCGTCGGCCTCAACGGCACCGGCGACACCTTGAACAACATTCCCTTCACCAAGCAGTCGCTGCAGGCGATGCTGGAGCGCATGGGCGTCAACATCCGCGGCGCCACCATCCGCACCGGCAACGTCGCCGCCGTGATGGTGACCGGCAATCTGCCCGCCTTCGCTACCCAGGGCACGCGGATGGACGTCACCGTCTCGGCGATGGGCGACGCCAAGAGCCTGCAGGGCGGCACCCTTCTTGTTACGCCGCTGCTCGGCGCCGACGGCAACGTCTATGCGGTCGCGCAAGGCTCGCTCGCGATCGGCGGTTTCCAGGCCGAGGGCGACGCCGCCAAAATCACCCGCGGCGTGCCGACCAACGGGCGCATCGCCAACGGCGCGCTGGTCGAGCGCGAGATCGAATTCGCACTCAACCGGCTGCCGAATGTGCGGCTCGCGCTGCGCAACAGCGATTTCACCACGGCAAAGCGCATCGCCGCCGCCGTCAACGACTATCTCGGCACCAAGGTGGCCGAGCCGGTCGACCCCTCCACCGTGCAGCTCAGCATTCCGCCAGAGTTCAAGGGTAACGCCGTCGCGCTGCTCACGGAGATCGAACAGTTGCAGGTCGAGCCGGATGCCGGCGCCAAGATCGTGATCGACGAGCGCTCCGGCATCATCGTCATGGGCCGCGATGTGCGCGTCAACACGGTTGCGGTCGCGCAAGGCAACCTCACCGTGACGATTTCCGAAAGTCCGCAGGTGAGCCAGCCGGCGCCGTTCGGCAACGGGCAGACTGTCGTCACGCCGAACACACGTGTCGGCGTGCAGGAAGATGGCAAGAAGCTCGCGCTGGTCAAAGACGGCGTCTCGCTGCAGCAGCTCGTCGACGGCCTCAACGGCCTCGGCATCGGCCCGCGCGACATGATCGGCATCCTGCAGGCGATCAAGGCCGCAGGCGCGATCCAGGCCGACATCGAGGTGATGTGATGAATACCTCATCCTCCATGTCGCTGATCAATAGCCGCCCCGATCCGGTTTTCGCCCAGGCGCTCGAAAAGGTTTCGCCGGAAAATCAGGCCAAGACCAAAGCCAAGGCACAGGATTTCGAGGCAGTGTTTCTCAACGCGATGTTCGCGCAGATGACGGCGGGGCTGAAGAGCGAAGGCCCGTTTGGCGATACGCCCAGCACCGGCGTCTGGCGTTCGATGATGACGGACCAGTATGCGCGCTCGTTCGCGCAGGCCGGCGGCATCGGCATCGGCGATGAAGTCTATCGCACGCTGATCATGCAGCAGGCGAACCGTGCAGCCTAAGCAAGGCCGGGAGCATCCGATGAACGCCCAACCTCACCCCACGCCCACCCCTGCACCGGCCGTCCCGGCCTCGACACCTGCCGAGGCACGACGCCTTGCAGAAGGCTTGATGGGCATCATGACGAGCCTGCTCGATCTCGTCGAAGAAGAAACCGAGCTCGTACGCGCCGGCAAGGTGCGCGAGGCGATCGCGCTCGAGACGCGAAAGAGCGAAGCCTCGCGCGAGTACATGCGCGCCGTGACCGAGATCAAACACAGCGCCGCCTATCTCAAGGCATCGACGCCGGACCTGCTTGCAACGCTGCATCGTCACCACGATACGTTCCGCGCCATGCTGCAGGTGAACCTCACCGTGCTTGCGACCGCGCATGCCGTTTCGGAAGGAATCATCCGCGGCGTCAACGGCGAGATTCAGCAGCGCCGCATGCCGCAGGGCTATACCGCCGCCGGCCAGCGTGCCGCGCCGAACCATCGCTATGCGACGCCACTCGCGGTGAGCCGCTCGCTTTAGCGACTACCTGCCTCTTACACAGGAGTAGTTGGTTCAAACAGAACCGGCCACGTCATGCCCGACTTCATGCCGGGCATCCGCGTCTTTGAGCTCACCCACACGATACAATTCGATTTAAATTGCGATACGCGTCCTAGCCTCACCTTCAGACTTGCTGTTCCAAAGTGTTCCGCAAAGGGAGCACTTTGACTCAGAAGGAGGCCAGGAGGCTACCATGAGTACGGACTTCAGCATCAGACCGGTGGGGGCGTCCATCGCGACGCCCACTATCGTTCAGCAAGTGCCGGAAGCCGCGAAATCGGCTGTGCCGACACAACTTGATTCCGACAAGGCCGTGGTTGCGGCCGCGAGCGTGCAGACACCGAGCACGGACCCGCGCGCCAATCTGGGTCACCAGATCACCATCGATCGCGCCGCCGCCGAAGTCGTCTATCAGGTCGTCGACAACCGCACCAACATCGTCGTCAATCAATATCCCGACGAGACGCGACTTCGCGCACGGGCCTATCTGCGCTCGCTCGACGAGGCGAGGCAGGAAAAGGTCGCACAGCAGGCTGACCGACAGGCCTGACCGGCACGACGGAGATTATTTCGATCGCTGCGCCTCTGCGCGGCGCGCATGCGTATTTGCGCGCCGCCTGCGCGACGCAAATTCTTTGTGCGATGAATGAAGAAAATGAGGCGCGCCTGGTGCCCGCCTCACGCCTTGCTGGCGTAGGCAGTCTCGAGCGTCTGCCCGCCGGTGACGGCATTGGTCATCACCGTCTTCACCTGCGCCTTGCCGGTCTGCGTCAGCGTGAATTTGGAATCGCCGAACTTGAACGAATTATCCCGGATCAGCACGTCCTGATATTTGAGCGTGCTGCCGCTCTGATAGCGCACCTTGGCGCGAAAGCCGTTGACGCTCGAGATCTGGACGGTGAACTTGGTGCCGTTCGCATAGGCGCCGGACCAGTTTCCCTCATACAGCGTCGCATCGACCGCAACGTAGGGCGTGCGCGACACCGCAAGGCCCGCAATGTTGCCGCCGACGGTGACGTAGTTCGATGAGAGGATACCGTAGATATCTGCCACACGCGTCTCCCGAGGGAAGGATCAGGCGCGGCCGGAGAGGCCTGCGGCGAGGTTGCAATTGATCTCGATCAACGGCTTCAGCAATTCCGGCTTCGGCGCGATCTGCATCTCGGCCGTCTGCGTCATGACGAACGTGCCTATATTGGCAATGTTCTGACGGATCTCGATGCTCTGCGGGCTCTCGTCACTCGTCACGGCGCTGAGCAGGATCGACCAGAGCTTGCGGTTGAACAGAAGCGCGCCGGAGACATCGACATCGGCCTTGCCCCAGTTGCTCATCACATCCTGAAGCTGGCGTGCCGCCTTCAGCAATGCCTGGGCCTCGATCTCGCGCGGCGATGAAGTAGTCTGAGCAACACGGGCGTAAGCATTGGCGGCGTTCGTCATCAAAGGTCCCAGCCTTGGTTATCTCTGTTAAAATCTGTAAACATCATGGTTTAAAATAAGATTACTGGTGTTCTGATAGTCGTCGGAAACTGCTGGAAACATTGCGTTTGTGCACTAAAGAAGCCCCTGCAGCGCGGCCTTAACCTCACTTATCACACGCGACCAATCCCGCGACGCATCCTGCCGGAAGAGACGCATGGTCGGATACCATGGAGAATCCGTTCGCTCGAGCAGCCAGCGCCAGTCCGGCGTATAGGGCAGCATCACCCATACAGGACGCCCCATCGCACCGGCGAGATGCACGACGCTGGTGTCGACGCTCACCACCACGTCGAGACACGACAGCACCGATGCGGTGTCCGTAAAGTTTTCGATCTCGCAATCGAGGTCGAGCACCCGCGGATGTTGCGCAAGCGCCTGACGATCCGCCGGGCGGCCGCCCTTCTGCAAACTCACGAACGTCATCGGCAGATCGAACAGCGGCGCAAGCTGCGCGAACGCCATCGAGCGGCGATGATCGTTGATGTGGTTCGGATTGCCCGACCATACCAGTCCCACGCGCGGCGCGCGCAGACCGGCGAACCGCTCCCGCCAGCGCTCGTGATCAAGCGCAGGGCGAAGATAAGGCACTTCTGCGGGAATGCTGTCGGCCGCGGTGCCGAACGCGAGCGGCAGACTCATGAGCGAACAATGCAGATCGAACGGTGGCGGCGCAGTGCCCTTCTCGACGCACATGGCGACGCCGTCGACATCCTTGAGAAGATCGACCAGCAGCGGCTCGACCTGCAGGATCACCCGCGCCCCACGCGCGGCGACAAGCGGCACATAGCGCGCGAAAAAGATCGCATCGCCCATTCCCTGATCGCTGTAGAGCAGGATCGTTTTGCCTTCGATCGGCTCACCCATCCATTGCGGCGATGCGGCGTGGGGATTCCGCATCATCATGCTCGGGCTCTTCCAGCGCCACTCGGTTTTGGGCCAACCTTGCGCAAAGTCACCGAGCAACAAGCGACGCAAACCATCGTTCCAGTGGGCATCCGCGTAGGATGGATTGTTCCGCAAGGCGGCTGCGATATCACGCGCGCCCTCCGGGAAACGATGCATCTCGTCAAGCGTCGCCGCGCGGTTGAGCAGCACTTCGGAACGCTGCGGTGCGAGCGACAGCGCCTGGTCGAAATTTACCAGCGCTTCCTCGAAGCGGTCGATACGATGCAGCGTGCTGCCGCAGACATTGAAGGCCTCAGCATAAGATGGATCGATCCGCTTCGCCTCCTCCGCGCTGGCCAGCGCCTCGTCAAACCGCTTCATCGCGAGCAGCACGAGCGCACGGCGGCACAGCGCCTCCGCATTGTCCGGTTTGATCGCGAGCGCCTCATTGAAGGCCGCCAGCGCCTCCGCGTGACGCCCGAATCTCTGCAGGACCTTCGCACGCTGATGATGCGCGTTCGTATAAAACGGATCGATCCCGATCGCGCGCGTGAAAGAGACAAGCGCCTCGTCGAGCTTGCCCTGTTTCAACAAGACGTTGCCGTAGTCGTGGAAAGCCGTCGCGAAGTCCGGTTTGAGCTCAAGCGCACGGCGAAAGGCATCGGCGGCGCCAGCGAGATCGCCCAGACGATTCAAACCAGCGCCGAGGTTCGAGAAATACTCTCCGTTGGTGCCGTTCAGCCCGATGGCGCGGCGGATCAGTTCGATCCCCGGCGCCAGCCGGCCGGTCTGCATGAAAACGACGCCGAGCAGATGTAAAGCATCCGGCTGCTGGCGCGGCGCGGCAAGCGCCTCGCGATAATAGGCCTCGGCCTCGGCAAGACGGCCGATCTGGTGACTTGCGATGCCAAGCTGCAAGGCAGCCGGGGGCGCGACCCGCGCGGGCGGGTTTGCTTTGGCGGCGGCTCGGCGCTGCTGGCGGTTCATCGGCGCGGGTCCCGCTCGCGATCCTTAAACTGGGGCCCGATCAAAGTGCCGCCATCATGGTTAATGGCGGGTTAAAAAAAGAAGGCGGGGTTTCCCCCGCCTTCGATTTCGTTTGGCTGTTGGCCCGACTTAGCGCAGGAGCTGCAGAACGCTCTGCTGCGACTGGTTGGCGAGGGCGAGCGCGGAGACCGCGATCGACTGGCGGGTCGAGAGCGCCTGGCTGTTCGCCGCTTCCTCGTTGGTGTCGGCCAGCGTCAGGTTCGACGAACCGGTCTGCAGCACGTTGATCAGGTTCTTCGAGAAGTCCTGACGGATCTGCACGATCGAGAGGTTCGAACCGAGAGCGGAAGCCTGCGAACGCAGCGTCGAGCTTGCCTTGTCGAGGTTCGCGATCACGCTGTTCGCCGAGGCGTTGTCGAGGAAGTCCGTGCCCGAGGTCAGCGCCGAGAGGCCGAGGCCGGCGGCGTTGAACGTCACGCCCTGGATCTTCAGGGTCGACTTGCCCGTCTCGTTGAAGGTCAGCTTGAGCTGATCGCCATTGAGCAGGTTGACGCCGTTGAACGAGGCATCCTGAGCAGTCGCAGTGATCTGATCTAGGATGTTGTTGTACTGCGCCACGAGGTTCGCACGGTTCGCGAGAGCCGCAGCGTCCTGAACCGGAGCGCCGCCAACCTTGCCTTCAAACGGCAGGCCGGAGCCTGTCGCCGTGCCGGTCACCGCACCGATCGCTTCCGAAGCCGCATCGTTGGTGGTGGTGATCGTCAGCTTGCCCTGGCCGTCGATGGTGGCGAGCAGGTTGTTGGCGGAGAGCTTGGCGTTGAGGTCGTTGAGCGACTTCACGGTGCCGCCGGTGCCATCGCCGAAGGTGATGTCAACCGCCTGGCCGTCGCCAATCGCGTCGAAGTGCAGCGTCGTGCCGCCGAGAGGCGTGGTGGACGTACGCGTTGCCGTGTTGGCAGCAGCGGCACTCAGGCCGAGCTTGGCAAGCGCGCTACCGGAGACGCTCAGGTCGGCATCGGTACCGGTGTGCAGGGTGAGCTGACCGGTGGCGAAGCTCGTGGTCGCACTGCCGCCCTGCAGCGTATCGATGGCGGTCATCAAGTCAGCAACGGTGGTGCCAATGCCCATCGTCCAGGTGTCGCCCGAACCGGTCAGCGCACCGGTGCCGGTCTGGAACGTGATGGTCTTGCCGTTGACGACGAGGGTGTCGTTGTTGGCAAGGCCCGTGCCCGTCGTGCCGCCGGTCGCGTCCGTCAGCGCCGAGAGAACAGTCGCGGTGGTCGCCGCTGCGCCGGACGCACTATAGATCGCGCTGCCGGCAGTCGCCGCAACGTCGCTATAGGTGGGCGTACCGCGCAGGTCTTCAGCGGTCGCGCCGGTGATCGTCGCCGAAATGGCCGACTTGCTGGAATAGCCGACGGCCGCCTGCAGCGCCTGGTTGGCAACCGACTTCGCGGAGTCGACGAGCTTCTGCAGCGAGGTGATGCCGGTGTTGGCGGCCTGAAGAACCTGCACGCCGTTGCCGATACCATCGAGGAGGTTGCTGATGTCGCTCGCGCGGTTGTCGAGGGACGCCGCGGTGAAATAGTTGGTGGGGTTATCGAGAGCGGTGTTGACCTTCTTGCCGGTGGCAAGGCGGTTCTGCGTGGTCGCAAGCAGGTCCGCGGTCGACTGGAGCGACAGCAGGTTCTGGCGCACCGACGCCGAGAGAACGATATTCGACATAATAATCACCTTTCTGGTAAGAGCACGTCGTGTGTGAGCGTGACGCCGGCCATACGAGCCGACGGTAGGCGACAGACTGAAACCAACAGTCTAAAAAAACGTGAATGTGACGCCGCCAATTACACGAAAAGAACTTGGTAAAAACCCGTTAAACATCGGCATAATTGCCGTTTTCATGCGTGCTGGAGCAATCGCTTTGCGTTTGCGCAAGGCACGATATTTACGTCTCGTTAACCATGATCGGTGAAGGATCGGCACGCACGCGGCCGTTGCGGCATTCATCCTCGCGCAGCCGAATTGAAGTCCCTGCATCGCCTGCGGCGGATCGCGACTTCGGACAGCAGGTATCAGCCGGAGGAGAACATGGCTCTCAAGGTCGAACTGAAGCCGCACGAGAAGATCATCATCGGCTCCTGCGTCATCACCAACACTGATCAGCGCGCCAAGCTCCTGATCGAAGGCGAACGGGTGCCGATCCTGCGGGAGAAGGACATCCTCACGCCTGCGACCGCCGATACGCCGGCCAAGCTTCTCTATCTCGCGGTGCAGCTCATGTATGTGGCGCGCGATCCGCAGGACCATCATCCGGTCTATTTCGATCTGATGCGCGATCTCCTGAGCGCGATGCCGAGTTCGTCGCTGCTCATCCAGGAAATCAATAACCACATTTTAAGCGGCGACTATTACAGAGCGCTCAAGGAATCGCGGAAGCTGATCGCGCACGAGGCAAAGATTCTCGCCACGGCGCGCGAAAGCGCCGGAGCCGCCAAATTTCAAGGCGCTGCCTGACACCCGCACACCGCAGGACAATGAAAAAGGGCTTCCAGAAGGAAGCCCTTTTCGTTTGCGGGATCGTATTGCTCTTTCAAAGATGGATGCGCGGATCATCCCCGATCATATCGGAGGACAGACGCATGACGATCAAACCGCGTCAGAGGAATTTCAGCAGGTTCAACTGATAGAGCGAAGCCGTCGTCTGATAGGAGGCCTGCAGGCTCGTCTGCAGCGCGAGAATCTTGGCGGCGACCTCGTTGTCGTCGATGCCCTCGATCTGATCGAGCATGGTCTGCGCCATCGATGTCGTCTGCGCCTGCCGCGTGCTGGCCGCCTTCGTCGCCGCCTGGGAGCCGGCAAACTGCGCCTCGATATCCTCGACCGAAGTCGCGCCGGCCTTCACCGCGAGGTTCGCGTTGACGCGCTCGTTCAGCGCGCTGATCTGCGCGTTGGCGAGGTTCTGCCCGGCCGGATCGTTCGGATCGACCGTCGTCGTCACCGCGGCATAGACCGCCATGTTCTGCAGCAGATTGCGGAAGGCACTCTCATTCGCCGTCGCGCCGTAGCGGACCTGCACCGCGCCATCGACCTGCGCCACCGCCGTGCCGCGCGCATCCGTATCGGGGTTCGCAAGCTTCTCGCCAGTGTACCACTGCACGGTGTTGGCCGAGCCATCAACAAGCGCGGTCGCGGTCGGTGACACCGGCGAGCCGCCGGCGACACGCAGCGGCGGATCGTCGAAGAAATTCTCACCTGCAGCCATCGCGGACGCCGCAACCATCGGCCCCTTCACCAGAGTCTGGATCGAGGAATCGAGCGCGGCTTTCATGTTCGCGGCCGTTACCGTCGGATCGGACGCGTCGAAATTGAAGCTGCCGGCCGGCGGCGGCGTTTCGCTCGTCGCGGTGAGCTGGATCGTTTCCGTGGTCTGGTCCGGCAGCGTGAAGGTGAAGGTGACGGTGTCGCCCTCCTTCGGCGTTGCCGCCGCAAGATCAATCGTCTCGGAGGACGGCGTTCCGGGCGCAGGCACCGACGGCTGCGTCACCACCGCGCCTGCGATGGATGTCGCGATGCGGCTGATCTTGAGACCGAACGGCGAGTCGACAAAGTCCTCGCCGACCGTCACCACGCTGCCGGTGGCGTCGGTCTCAAGCCGACCCATATTGCCGGTGCCTTGATCCGCAATCAGTCGATCGTCGATCACGGCCTTCAGACCATCCTTGCCATCCGCGCCGTTGAGAATGTCGTCGGCCTTCGCCGTCGCGGGCGTATCGATCGAACGCCCGGAGAACAGATAGCGGTCGGCCGACTGCGTGTTGAGCATCGAGATCGCCTGCGTGAACGAGGCATAGCCGATCTGCTGGCCCGCGGTCTGGCCGTTGGCATTGAGCACCTGCGAGGAGCCGGTCGCTGCCGACTGCACCTCGGTGCGCATCTTGATGAGGCCCTGCAACGACAGGTTCGCGACGTTGATGCGCGTCGTCACGTTCGACTGTGTGTTCTGGTAGCCAGACAGCAAGGACAGTTGTGAGCGCAGGTTGGTCGCGAACGCGCTATTCATGCCGAGGCCGGAATAGGTATCCGACTTCCGCCCGCTCGCAAGCTGCTGCGTCAGCGTGTCAAGCTGGGTCCTGATGTTGATCAGCGAGGTGCCGAGATAGGATGTCCGTCCGCTTACGCCTTCAATCGTCATGGCGACCTCACATCGACCGCAGGAGCGAATCGAACATGTCCTTCACAGTGGACATCACCCGGGCGTTTGCCGAATAGGCATTTTGCAACGCCAGCAAATGCGCCATCTCCTCGTCGATGTTGACGCCGGAGGTGGCGTTGAGTTTGTTCTGCAGCGTCGAGAGCACGACGTTCTGGCCGTCCGCGAGCTGCTTCGCGGATGCCGCCGCCTGCCCTTGCATGGTGGTGAACTGCTGCAGGAAGCCGAGCATCGTGCCCTTGAACGGCGTTGCGCTCGAGCCGATGCCGGTCTGCGGCGAGACGTAGTACGAGCCTTGCGTCAACTGCGAGAGAATGAAATCGACGCGCGTGGTGTCGCCCGCCTGCGTCGTCGGCGTGGTGTTGTAGATGACCATCCGCGACGGATCTGCGAGCAGCAAATTGTTGACGCTGATCCGTGCCGCCAATCCCGTCTGTTGCGAGCCGGTTGCGGTGATCGCACCGGTATAAGGCACGCCGTTATCGACGAACAACGGAAGCTGTGGATCGCCACCTGCCAGATCGCGGATGGTGATCGTCGAGGACGCCGAGCCGACCACCGTGGCGCCGCCCGCATCGCCGCTGATATTCAACAGATCGCCCGGCCCTGCCGGATTTGCGAACGACAATCCACGGCTGCCGAGGAGACCGGTGAGCTGGCTCACGACCGAGGCCATGCCGCCGGAAAAATCGATGCCGAACACTTCGTCGTTCGGGTCGTTGGTCGCGGTGTTGCTCAACGCGCCGACCGACGGATCATCCACCCGCACCAGCGTGATGGTGCGGGTGGTGTTGGTCGTGGTGTCGGTGTAGCTGAACTGCACCTTGTTGCCGTTCTGCAACCCGGTGAGATCGAGCGTGAAATTCGCCGGCGGACCGTCATCCTTGGTGCCGGGCGTCACCTTGTCCGACAGCGCACTCGCCATCGCGGCGGCAAGCTGGTCGATCTGCGCCTGCGCCTGCACCAGCGTCTCGTCGCGCAATTCCAGGTTCGCCGCGATCGCGCCGGAGCGGATCGAACGCGTCGCGATGAGGTCGATATCGCCGCCATGCGGAAAGGTCAGCGTCAGCGTGCCGAGCGTGCTGATCGACGGGTCGGAATTCCACGCAGTGTTCGGCGTTACTGTGCCCTGCGCATCGAAGGAGATCGTGGAGGCTTCGCTGCCGACAAGCTGCACGCCGGAATTGGTGAACACCGTCACCTGATTGCGCTCGTTGGTGAGGACGCGAATGTCCATCAGTTGCGAGAGCTGGGTGATGTACTGGTCGCGCTGATCGAGAAGCGAAGCCGCTGCCGCATCGTCACCGGTGGTGCCGAGCAACTGGTTGTTGATGGTCGCGATCTGCCGCATCGCATTGTTTGCGGCATCGACCGAACTCTTGATCGCGGATTCCGCATCGGCGCGCAGCGACTGGATGCCTGCCGAGGTCGAGTTCAGCATCTGCGCCAGCGACTGCGCGGCGTTGACCGCGGTCGAGCGCGCGGCCGGTGAATCGGAGGTCACCGACAACGCCTGCAGCGCAGCCGTCAGCGCGTTGAAGGCCGCTTCAAGCGTCGTGTTCGAACCCGGATCGCCGTAGATGCCTTGCAGCCGCTGCAAGGCATTCGACATCGTGGTCGCGTACGATGCGCCTGACGTCTCAGTCAGAACCTGCTTCTGAACGTAGACGTTGAGCTCGCGGTTGACGCCGGTGACGATGACACCGGAGCTGCCGGTGCCCGTCGTCGTCTGCGCCTGGTTGAGGCTTTTGCGAACGTAACCGGGCGTCTCGATGTTGGAGACGTTCGAGGCGACGAGCGCCAGCGCGGCCTGGTTGGCCCGCAGACCGGACATCGCGGTAGCAAGAGCTTGTGTCAGACCCATAACAAACTGCCCATCTCAGCTACGAACGGCGCCACTCGCCTAGCGCAGGACGTTCAGAAGATCCTGAACCATCTGGTTCGACGTGGTGATGACCTTGGTGTTCGCCGAATAAGCCTGCTGCGTCACGATCAGCTTGGTGAACTCGTCAGCGATGTCGGTGTTCGAGCCCTCGAGCGAGGAGCCGACGATGGTGCCGCCCTTGCCGAACAGCGCCTGACCGGATTCGTCCGTCACCTCGAATGCGCCGCCATCAACGCGCTTGAGGAAGTTCGGGCCGTTGAAGGTCGCGAGCGTGATCGCTGCGAGATCGATGTTGCGACCGTTGGAGTAGTTGCCGACAACGCGGCCATTGTTGGAGATCGACACCGTCTGCAACTGACCGGCCGGGAAGCCGTCGTTCTGGATCTGGTTGACCTGCACGTTGCCGTTGGCGTCGGCGAACTGCGTGAGGCCACTCGCGCCGAAGTTCACGGTGACGTCGCCGAGTGCGATGCCGCCGATCGTGGCGTTCGCCAGCGTGACCGAAGGCACTGCCGGGTTCATCTGGCCGTTGGGGCCAAAGGTGAAGTTGACGCCGACGTTCTGCCAGGCAACCTGGGTGCCGGTGGCGTTCGGATCGGTCTGGTAGAACAGGTTCCAGACGTCGTTATGCCCGGCGCCGAGGCTTGCGCTGTCGGTCTTCGCCCAGCGGAATTGCAGGCTGACCGGTGCGCCCGAAATATCGTAGGCGGTGGTCGCGCCGCCCGATACCGACTCGTCGATGAAGTTCTTGGAGTCTGAGCCGATCACCGTGCCGGTGCCCGCGGTGCCGCCGCCGCCACGCACAGCCGTCACCGTGCCGGTGAAGCCGAGTGCGCCGAAGGCCGACGAGTTGTTGCTGCTCACCGTGAGGTTTCCGGCGAGGCCCGAGTTCAACGTGACGACGCCGCCAGCCACCGTGGAGGGATTGGTGGTGTTGCCGGAGATGGCATCGATCTTGGCGAGCAAGTCGCCGATCGTCGCATCCACCGGAATGTTGGTCGCGTCGTTGGTGCCGCCCGCCACGGTGAAGGTGATGGTGGTGCCGTTCACCGTGATGGTGTTGCCCGCAACGAAATCGACGCCGAGCGAATCCGTGTTGGCAAGGCCGGACAGCGTGGTCGAGGTGGTGATCGGCGTCGGCGTCGTCAGCTTGCTGTTCTGCGTGGTGCCGTTCTTCGCGCCGTTGGTATACGGCTGCGGCGGCGTGCCGATGATCAACGGGTTTGCGGTGAAGTCACCGACGTTGATCAGCTCCGAGCCCGGAATCGAGGTGTCGTGCTTCGTGGTGAGCGGATAGCTCGCGAGGTTGGCGCGATAGGTCACGGCCGTGGTCGGCTGCGCCGGCAGGAAGTCGTTGCTGAAGCGCAGCACCTGCGGCACGCTGCCGGTGACATTGCCGGTCGTCGGGTCGATCGGAATGCCTTCGAGGTAGTAACCCGCGCCGTTCACCAGATAGCCGTTCTTGTCGAGGGTGAAGTCGCCACGGCGGGTGTAACGGTCGACGCCGTCGAAGACCGGGTTGTTGTCGGTAAAGCTGCCCGGCTTCTGCACGGCGAAGAAGCCGTCGCCGTTGATCGCCATGTAGGTCGACACCGCGGCCGCCTGCACGTCGCCTTGCACCGTGTTGGTTTCGCGCGAGCTCGACCGCACGCTGCCGGCGAGCTGCGAGTTGGAGCCGGTGTCGGGAATAAGGTCGAGGAAGCTCGTGTCGATGCGCTTGAAGGCGGTCGTCTGCGAGTTCGCGATGTTGCCGGAGATATTTTCCAGCGCGTAGGACTGCGAGCGCAGACCCGCGACTGAGGTGGTGAGAGCGCCGAAAATACCCATTACTATGTCTCCAGCTTCGAAACCGGGCGGCTGCCGGGGGCCGAAAAAAGCCGCATTCGAAGATGGATTGGCAAGCCTCGTGCCAAACGGAAAAATCAATTTCTGCAAAGGCTTAAAGAAAACGCCCCGGTGCAATCACCGGGGCGCTCTTGCCTATCCGGCAAGAATTGCCGCAAGCGTTACGAGGCTGTCGGGGCGGCCGGCTTGAAGTTCAGCGCAAGCCCGTCGGTGCAGTAGCGCAGGCCGGTCGGCTTCGGACCATCGTTGAAGACGTGGCCGAGATGACCGCCACAACGGCTGCAATGCACCGCGGTGCGGACCATGAAGTAGCTGCGGTCGGTCGTGGTGCCGACAGCACCGGGAAGATGATCGTAGAAGCTCGGCCAGCCGGTGCCGCTCTCGAACTTTGTCTCAGAGGCGAACAGCGCCTGATCGCAGCCCGCACAGGCAAACGTGCCTTTGCGATGCTCGTTGTTGAGCGGGCTTGAATAGGCAGGCTCAGTGCCCTGCTCGCGCAGGATGCGATACTGCGCTGGGGTCAACTGCCGCTTCCACTCTTCGGGCGTCTTTTCGACCTCAAACCGCTTGGTCGCGCTGGCCTTGCCCGGACGAGAAAACCACGACATCGCCGCAAGCCCCGCTGCGCTGGATAGAAGAACACGCCGATCGATCATGGCACAATCTCCGCATATTTGCCGGTTGTCCAAGTTACGGCAGGCGCGGGCCTTGCGTTACGCCGCCCCGGCAAAATTTCCAGAGCTATATTCTAACGCCGGTCCGCGTCGAAGTGCTGCGCCGCGCGGGCGGTGCGGGCCTGTGCCGCCGCAATCCGCGCGCTGCGCCGCTCCTCGCGCAACAGTTCACGCGCCGCCGCGCGTTCCCGCCAGCGGGCAAGCGCACCCGCCGCGGCCGAACGGCTTCGCGTGAGCCCATCGGCAAACTGCCCGGCGATGCGCCCGGCCCGGCCGCCCGCCCAGACCAGTTCGAACGGCGAGAACAGCCGCCAGCGGTCGTCGCCATTCACGACCCCGTCCGCGATCAGGCGGCCCGCCATCGCGCTCGTGTTCAGGCCTTGCCGGCCGAACCCGCTCGCGACCCACAGACCTTGCCGCAATTCGCCGATCTGCGGCATGCCATGCACGGTCTGGCCGAACGGGCTTGCGAAGGTCCGCGCAATCGCGACACCGGCGAGCTGCGGAAACACCGTCGCGATACGGCGGCGGATTGCGCGGGCGAAACGTTCCGGCTTGTTTTCCCATGTCGTCTCCGGGCTCGCCCACAACAGCCGGTCACCGACGACGCGGAAATGATCGATGCCGTCATCATCGTGTACCGAACCTCGATAGGTGATCGCCTCATGAAGGAGATCGCCGAGTGGCTCGGTCAGCGCGCCGTAGCGCCAGACCGGCATCAGTGTCGTCGCAAGTCGCTCGGCCGACGTGCCGATATGGACGTTGCCCGCGAGCACGATGTGCGCCGCACGAAGATTGGCCGACGGCGTGACGATGCGCTTGCGGATTCCCGCGGCGTCGATGCTCACCACCGGCGTACCCTCGAAGATCTGCGCGCCTGCCTCTTCCGCGAGCGCGGCGAGCGCGCGTAGATAACGCGCGCTGTCGATCTGGAACGCTCTCGGGAAGTGCAGCGCATGGAAGTAGCGGCGAGTCTTGAGCGCTTCGCGCACACGTTCGATCTGCCAACCCTCGACTTCGGTGCCGAATTCGCCGCCGATGATCTGCAGCCAGCGGATCAGACGCTCACCCGCATCGGTGGTCGAGACTTCAAGCGCACCCGGTACCATCGCGATTTCCGGCGCATCCTGCGCGATGGTCTCGCGGATGTAGTCGCCGCCCGCCTCCGCAAGCATCCACAACTCACGCGCATGAGCGACGCCGACCCGCGCGATGAGATCGTTGACCGGCACGCCGTAGCCCGGCAGCACCGAACCGAGATTGCAGCCGGATGCAGCCCATCCGATCCGCCGCCCCTCCAGCACCGCGACGCTCATGCCAGCACGCGCGGCCTCGCGCGCAACCGTCAGCCCCGCAAGTCCGGCGCCGACGACGCAGACCTCGACGTCACGATCGAGCGTCAGCGCTGCGCGTGGCTCTGTCGCAGGCAAATCGTCCCAAAGAGCGTGGACAGGCGCCTCGGCGGGGGGAATTGTCATTGGATTTCTTTAGCCGTGGACGCCATGCTTGTCACGATGGCGCGGATATGAGGTCACATGTAAGACCCATACTCAACGCCGCGCCGCCTTTGTCCATCACCCGCAGGGAGGAGCAATGCGCCACCTGATCCTGTTGCGCCATGCCAAGACCGAACGCCAATCCGACAGCGGCGAGGACCACGACCGCCGCATCGATCCGCGCGGACGGGAGGATAGCGCGCTGATCGGCGCATGGCTCGCCGCACAACATCCCCAGCCGGAGTTGGCGCTGATCTCCGATGCCATGCGCACGCATGAGACCTGGGAGATCGTCGGCCCGTATCTGCCCGGCTGCCGTGCCGAATTCCTCGACACGCTCTATCTCGCGAGCGCGATGAAAATCTTCAAGACGATCCGCGCCGTGCCGGATTCTGTCGTCTCGCTTCTGGTGCTCGGCCACAATCCGGGCCTGCATGAACTTGCGTGGAATCTCGCGGGCGAGGCCAACGCAGCCGAGCGCGCGGCATTGGCCGAGAACCTGCCGACATGCGGCGCGGTCGTTCTCGAATACCCGGTTTCGACATGGAGCAAAGTCTCGCTGCAGAAGGGCCGCCTCCGCGCCTTCGTGACACCGAAGCAACTCAAGGCGAGTAGCGACGTCCCTTAGCGCGGGGCCTCATACCCTGTTCATTTCACGTATCATTCCATGATACATAGCTCTTGATTTATGTATCATGGAATGATACATGTACGGGGGTGATCAAGAGCTTCAAGGACGATCTGACTGAAGCAGCCTTCAACGGGAAGGCACGCAAAGGTTTTCCGGCTCAGTTACTCAAAGTTGCCCGCCGCAAACTGGCGATGGTGAATGCGGCTACATCCCTGGATGATCTGCGTTCGCCGCCCAACAACCGACTTGAAGCTCTCACCAGGGAGCGAGCGGGCCAGCATTCAATTCGGGTGAACGACCAGTTTCGCATCTGCTTCATATGGACGAAGGATGGAGCTGAACAAGTCGAGCTTGTCGATTATCATTAGGAGGCACCCCATGGCCAAGACACTGCCGCCACTGCACCCCGGGGAAGTTCTTCGGGAAGAATATCTGGAGCCGCTGAATCTCTCGCCCGGCAAACTTGCCAAGGCCTGTGGCATTCCCCGTACGCGCATCGAGCGTATCGCCAGCGAGCGTTTCGGCATTACCGCAGACACTGCTCTACGACTCGGCAAGGCGCTCGGTACTTCCGCCCAGTTCTGGCTCAACCTGCAGAATGACTACGATCTGCGGGTGGCAAAAGTGGCAATCGCGAAGGATCTGGAAAAGGTCACCTCCGTTCAAGAGGCCGCCTAGACTTTCCAGACTTCGAGAGGATGAGCTTTGAGACAATACGCGCTCACGCGCATAGAAGTCAGCAGATGCGCAGCCTCTCCCCCCGCTTGCTTCACCACCCGCAGCCGTCCTACTATTTCATTTGCAACACGAATGCAGATGATGCCTGGCTCGCCCTATTTTTCCCCCCGCCTGATCCTGACCGGTGCCGCGATGTTCGGCATGCTGCTCGCGCTCGGCGTTCATATCCTCGGCCAGCGTTTCGGGCTTGACCTCGGCGATCTGTGGGGCGACGCGACGGGCGGCATGATCCCAATCCGCGCCGCCATCGCCTGGTGGCTGATCGCGGCGGTCGCCTTCGGCAGCGGACACATCACCGCAACGCTGCTGCACAGCGCCGTCTCCGGCCATCTACCGCGCCGGCTGCAGCATGCCTTGATCGCCGGTGGGCTTCTTCTTCTGATCGCAGCCGGACAGGCGGCATCAGGCCCGAGCCCGGTGCCGACCCTGCACGGCGTCTCCAACGGCATGGTCGCATTGATGCTTGGTGCGGCAATGGCGTATGCGGGCGCGCACTTCGCCCTCGCCCGCACCAAAGCATCGTAATGCGACAACGCCACGCGGTGTGCGTGGCGCCGTTCGACCTCAGCTCGCAGCCTTGAGGTTGATCTTGGACTCGGCGAGCGCGGTGAGCTTCTTGTCCGTCGCGCGCTCCTCGTCGAGCGTCTTCTGCAGCACCGAGGCGCAATCGCTGCGGCCAAGCTGCTTCGCCCATGCGATCAGCGTGCCGTAGCGGGTGATCTCGTAATGCTCGGCCGCCTGGCCGGCCGCGATCAGCGCGGCATCGAGCACTTCCTTGTCGGCGACTTCGCCCGACACCTCGTCCGCTTCCTCGATGATGCCGTCGATCGCCGGGCAGTTGACGGCCTTCACCTCGGCACCGTGCATGGTGAACACCTGCTCGAGCCGCGTCACATGGCCCTTGGTCTCCTCAAGATGCGACAGGAAGCCCTGCTTGAGCTGCGGATTGGTCGCCTTCTCGGCCATCTTCGGAAGAGCCTTCACGAGTTGTTTCTCGGCGTAATAAATGTCCTGAAGCTGGTGCACGAACAGGTCATTGAGCGTCTTGATATCCTTGCTGAACAGTCCCATCGTCGGCTCCTTCGGGTGTTGTGCGGGGGCATCGGGCATGCCGCCCGCGGGGAATGACTGCTCGCTCAACGGGGGCCGCCGCCGCAGGTTTCTGAGGAACAAAAGTTTTGTATGAGACGGGGGCCGGCGCGGTTTCGGCGCAATTGAGCCGCTTTTCTCCCCGATACGGACTGTCACGAGACTGACATCCAAAGCCCCTGCCAGACGGACCCGCCCTGACTGCCCCGCCCTGACTGCCCCGCCCCGGATTTACCTTTCGCCCCTTGCGTCATGATGTCCGATGAGGCTTGTCATGCATCCGCAAATTGACCTGTTTTTCGACGCGATGATTTGCCATATGAGTATCCGGCTCGGCCGTTTGCGTTCGTATCCCTCAATCGGCTCATGACGGTCGCCGGAGGATGAATGCAAGGTCTGCTTAGCGCGTCGCGAAGCGTGTTCGATAAATGGATCGGGTGGAAACGGCTCGGCATTCTGGCGAGCCTCACCATCGTCACCATTGCCGTTCTGCATCTCGTCAAGACGCTGAAGGGTATCGACACCTCGGCGATCATTTCCGCCCTCGAGGACAAGTCGTTCGGACATATCGCGCTGGCCGCGCTGTGCGTGTGCTGCGCGTTCGGCACGCTGACGTTCTACGACCTGTTCGCGCTGCGTACGCTCGGCAAGCTCCACGTCCCCTATCGCGTCGCGGCGCTGGCGGCGTTCACGAGCTACACCATCGGTCACAACATCGGCGCCACGGTGTTCACCGGCGGCGCCATCCGTTTCCGCATCTATTCGGACTGGAAGCTCTCCGCGATCGACGTCGCCAAGATCTGTTTCATCTCCGGCCTCACCTTCTGGCTCGGCAATACCTTCGTGCTCGGCATCGGCCTGATCACGCACCCCGCCGCCGCCGAATCCATCGTGCTGCTGCCGCAGATCGTCAATCAACTGATCGGGCTCGGGCTGATTGCCGCCATCCTCGCCTATCTCGGCTGGCTCGCGGTCGGCCGCAACCGCCGCGAACTCGGCCGCAACGGCTGGAAGGTGGTACTGCCCTCCGCACCGCTGACGCTGGTGCAGATCATGATCGGCGTCGTCGATCTCGGGTTCTGCGCGCTTGCGATGTATCTCCTGATCCCGAACCAGCCGGAGATCGACTTCCTGTCGATGGCGGTCGTGTTCATCCTCGCGACGCTGCTCGGCTTCGCGAGCCACGCGCCTGGCAGCCTCGGCGTGTTCGATGCGGCGATGCTGGTCGGGCTCGGCATGTTCGGCCGCGAGGAGCTGCTCGCCTCGCTTCTGATCTTCCGCATCCTCTATTTCTTCATCCCGTTCGCCGTCTCCATTACCATCATGGGCACGCGCGAATTGTGGCTCAGCGTCATTCAGCCCTGGCAGCAACGCCGCAAGGCCTGCCATGTGCAGACCGCGCATGCCGTTGCGCAGCGCTCCTCGCCGCCGAACCGAAACGACTGACCGGAATTGTCATTCCAGCCCGTCTCGCTCCTGTGCTGTGAAACGACACCATGACCCGCCTGACTGCTACATTCCTCGCTCTCATCTTCGCGCTCTCCGCGGGCGCCGCCCGCGCGCAAGTGCAAACCGCGCCGGAGGCCGGATTCGCGCCGCCCGACAGCGGCGGCATCCAGATCGTGTGGGAAGTCCGCAACCGCTTCCGGCTATTCCGCGAGGAGCGCGACTTCGCGCTTCAGGTCGAGGCGATGGCCTCCGGCCGCAGCGTGCTCGCCGCAGAAGGCGCGCTCGAATTGCAAAGCGACGGACGCGGCTGGGCCCGCAACACCGTCGGCCGCCTCTGTATCGATCCCACCGGGCGGGTGAACTCACCCTGTACCCGCGACGGCGTGAAGGAGGATTACCTCACGCCCGCCGATCACGCGGTCACGGTCCACCTCGCCGGCGCGGTGCCGGTCGGCGCGGTCTGCGCATGGACTTTCAGCGACAACGACGCGCCGCCGATCCAGAGCACGCTCGATTGCGCCGAGCCGATCAATCTGCGCGTCCGCTATGGCCGCACCACCACGGCAAGCGTCGATGTCTCGAGCGGCAGCGAGGCGCCGCTGCATGACGCGACGCCGATTACCGTGCGTGACATTCTCATCGCCGGGCTTGGCGATTCCATCGCATCGGGCGAAGGCAATCCCGACCGGCCGGTCGCGCTCTCCGACGACGGCTTCTGCTTCCGCTCCTATCTCGAAGGCTCGACCGGGCAATACTTCCGGCCGAGCCGCAAGAACTACAAAGGCGCGCGCGCCTGCGAGAGTGCGCCGGGTTCGACCAATGAGCTGTTCAACTGGCAGAAGCTCGGCGCGCAATGGTTCAATGCCGCCTGCCACCGTTCGCTCTACAGCTACCAGACCCGCGCCGCGCTGGCGCTCGCCGTGCAGTATCCGCACATCGCTGTGACCTATCTGCCGCTCGCCTGTTCGGGCGCGACGATCCCCGAAGGGCTTCTCGGCTCGATGCGTGCGCGTGAATGTCTCGTCACCAAGACGGCGATGAATTGCGCGGGCACGGTCGGCGGACAGGTTGCCGAACTGCATGAGGCGCTCGCCGCCGCACAACGCCGTCAGCCTGAGCGCGGTCTCGATCTCGTGTTCCTGTCAGTCGGCGCGAACGACATCAACTTCTCCGGCCTCGTCGCCGACGTGATCGTCGACAGCGCAACCGAGCGCACGCTGTTTCAGCGCAGCGGCCTGATCGGCAATGTCGAGGATTCACGCGGCACGCTGGCGCGAACCCTGCCGCAGAACTTCCAGCGGCTGCGGCGTGCACTAAAGCCGCTCGTCGGCGGCGACCTCTCGCGCGTGGTGTTCGTGTCCTACGCCAACCCGACGCTCGCGGGTGGCGCACCCTGCCCCGGCGGCCTTGCGGGATTCGATATTCATCCGGCCTTCAATGCACGGCCGGAGCGGCTTGCGAAAACCTCACGCTTCGTGGAGAGCGAATTCCTGCCGCAGCTCAAGAATATCGTGCAGTGCACCGGCGGCACGATCTGTGATGGCCGCAGCGATGTGATGACGTTCGTCGATCAGCATCAGCGTGCGTTCGAGGATCACGGCTTCTGCGCCCGCAGCCAGAGCGATCCGCAATTCGATCAGAAATGCTTCCGCGCCGATGGTGACAGCTTCGTCACCGACATCGTGCAGGCGGCGGCGAACCCGCTCACCTGCGGCGAGGCGGCGAGCCGCTTCCGCGCGTATCTGCCGCGCGCACGCTGGATTCGCGACGCCAACGACAGCTACTTCGCCGCGATGACCTACCCGCTCGCGGCACGCACTGCGAGCCAGCCGACCGACATTCACGATGCGACATGGGGCGTTCTGTCGGCAGTCTATGGCGGCGCGATCCATCCGACCGCGGAAGGCCACGCCATGATGGCGGATGCCGCCTGGCCCGCGGCCGCGGCGATCCTCGGCCTGCCGCCGGTGGAAGCCGGCGTCACGCGTGAGCCGATCGATCCGATCGCCCCGAAGCGGTGATTGAGCGAGGTTGTCGCAAGCGCGATGCCTCTACTCCCTCTCCCATAGCTCGTCGAAGACGAGCGTAAACGCTCTTATGGGGAGAGGGGCTTTAAATGCCTCAATCAGATTTGTGGAGCCCCCTCACCCGGCGCTATGCGCCGACCTCTCCCCCACGGGGAGAGGTGAAGAAAGGCGGACGCGTCGCGGCTCAGTTGACGCCGAGCTTCTTCTGCAGGCTCGAGGACGAGGTGGTGTACTGGAACACGACACGCTTGTCCGGGAACACGTAGCGGCTGGCCTTCTGCGCCATCAACGCACCCTCATGGAAGCCGGAGAGGATGAGCTTCAGCTTGCCGGGATAGGTGTTGATGTCGCCGATAGCAAAAATGCCCGGCACATTGGTCTCGAACGTCTCGGTACCGACCGGAATGAGATTGTTCTCGAGCTTCACGCCCCAATCGGCAACCGGGCCGATCTTCATGGTGAGGCCGAAGAACGGCAGGATGGTATCGCAGGAGACCGTCGACATCGCGCCGTCGTTACCCTTGACCTGTGCGCCCTTCAGAACGCCGTTCTCGCCGTCGAGGCCGGTGACCTGACCGATCTTGAGATCCATCTTGCCTTCGGCCACGAGCTTGCGCATCTGCTCGACGCTGTGAGGCGCGGCACGGAAATCGTCGCGGCGATGCAGGAGCGTGACGCGCTTTGCGATCGGCTGAAGATTGAGCGTCCAGTCGAGCGCGGAGTCGCCACCGCCGACGATCAGCAATTCCTTGCCGCGGAACTGCTCCATCTTGCGCACCGCGTAGAACACCGAGGTGCCTTCATAGGCCTCGATGCCGGGCACCGGCGGACGCTTCGGCTGGAACGAGCCGCCGCCGGCCGCGATCACCAGAACCTTGGCCTCGAACACCGTGCCGGCGTCCGTGGTGCAGCGGAACAGCGGATCGCCGATCTTCTCGACGGTCTGTACCATCTCGTTGAGATGGAAAGTCGGGTTGAACGGCTTGACCTGCTCCATCAGCGCCTCGGTGAGGCCCTGCCCCGTCACCATCGGGATGCCGGGAATGTCGTAGATCGGTTTTTCCGGATAGAGCTCGGCGCACTGGCCGCCGATCTTGTCGAGAATATCGACGAGGTGGACTCTCATATCGAGAAGGCCGAGTTCAAAAACTGCAAACAGCCCGCAGGGGCCTGCGCCGATGATCAACACATCGGTCTTGATCGCTTCGCTCATAATGGTTTTTCGTCGCTAACAGATGGATGGGCGCCGGAGGGCCGCAGACGGCGGCCACAGTCGGCGTCTGTCTAGCCAAGGATCGCGGCCGGGGAAAGGGCTAAAATACCCACCCCAGCTATACCGCTAACAGATTGGAAAATAGAAGAATTCTAACCAGCTCGGAGGTCGCGGAAGGCCCGCTCAGGCCTGCCGCTCGGGTGTGTGCAGCACGACGCCGTCGAGATCGTCGGTCATCTTGATCTGGCACGACAGACGCGAGTTCGGGCGCACGTCATAGCCGAAATCGAGCATGTCCTCTTCCATCGGCGAGGGCGCGCCCACTTTCTCCTGCCAGGCTTCGTCGACATAGACGTGGCAGGTGGCGCAAGCACAGGCGCCGCCGCATTCGGCTTCGATGCCGGGAACGGCGTTGCGGATGGCAGCCTCCATCGCCGTCGCGCCGGCTTCGACGTCAACGGTGCGGGTGGTGCCGGCGTGATCGATGAAGTTGATTTTGACCATGATCTCGTGAATTCGGCGGAAAAACTTGCAGCAGTCTATAGCCGCTCCAACAGCGTCATGCCAGCATCAACCGCCGATTACGAGGGATTAATTGCTATTCGCGAGCACGGCGTCGATTGCGGCAAACGCCTCCGCGACGCAGGTTTCAAGCGCCTTGAACGACGCCTTGACGTGCTTGCGCTCACGCATCGCATCCTCAAGCGCCAAAGCCGCCTCGCCGACTTCGAACGCGCCGATCGCGCGCGCGGAGCCTTTCAATGTGTGAGCCAGCTCGCGGGCATTCGCCGGTTGCGCGGCGAGCCTCGCGATGAGGTCGCGGGTCTGCGCCTTGAACAGCTCCAGCACTTCGCGCTCGAGCCGGACATCGCCGAGCGTCATGCTGCGCAGATAGGCGAGATCGAGCGAGGCCGATATCGGGGCCAGCGGCGGTGAAGGCATCCAAGGGACCTGTTCGAGTGAAAACTGCATTGCACCTGCCCGCGGGACGGCCGTAGCGCCCAGCGAACATGAATCCGGTTAACGGAACCTTTCCGAACCGGACCTCGACGCGGAAACACGATTTTGCCACATTTTCACCAAGGCCCGAAATCCGGGGATTTGGCGCGTCCGCGCTGCCGCGCGCGTTAACGATGATTAAAATGTTCTTAACGCGAGCCATTTCATTCGACCCAATCAGCCAATAGGATGTTGGCGGAAATGGGGGACAAGCCAACATCCGCCAGCGCCATGGCCGGCGGATTGTGGCAATGACGGACTGCCGTGGCACTCTCGCGCCTCGGCACCTGTTAGTAATGCGTGCTAAAACAAGGGCGTACCAGTAAATGGCGAAAAACTCGAAGGTCAAAGACCCAACTGAAGTCGCCCTCTCTGCGATTCAGGAAGCGCTGAACATCTCCGACCCTTCGCATGTCGCGGACGACAAGATCACCGCGCCGAACGAGCCTCTCCACACGCCCGACAGTGATTTCGACGACGCCCGTTTCGGCCGCCCTGCCGCGAACGACGATCGCGAAGCCATCGGCAGCGTGCTGCAGACGCTTCAGCGCAGCCGCCCGCGCCACAGCTCGTATCTGTTCGCCGGAATCTTCTCCGCCCTCTGGGTGGTCGCCGCCGCGTTTCTGATTTTCGCCTTCCTGCCCTCGCTGCAGGCCATGATCGGCTCGACCAATGGCGGCATGCTGGCCCTCGTGGGCCTCGCCTGCGTGTTCGTCACGCCGCTCATTCTGTTCTACTTCATCGCAAGCGTGTCCTGGCGCAGCCAGGAGCTCAGCATGATCGCGCAATCGATGGCGCAGATGGCCGTGCGCTTCTCGGAGCCCGAGCATGTCGCAAACGACGCCATGGTCACGGTCGGCCAGGCGATCCGCCGCGAGGTTGCGGCGATGGGCGACGGCGTGGAACGCGCCATCGCGCGTGCGGGTGAACTCGAAGCCCTCGTCACCAACGAAGTTTCGGCGCTCGAGCGCGCCTACAGCGACAACGAAGTCCGCATCCGCGCCCTGCTCGATGACATTTCCGCCCAGCGCGACGCCCTCGTCGGCCAGGCCGAGCAGGTCCGCAACGCGATTTCCGGCGTGCAGATCGATCTGCGTCAGGACATCGCCATCATCAGCGACGCCATCGCCTCGCGAGTCGATGAGGTGACGAACAACATCACCCATATGCTCGAAGAGCGCAGCGATCACATCACCGGCGCGTTCGCCGCCGCCGGCGACAACATGATCATCGCACTCGGCGAGCGTGGCGGCGACCTGCTCGACCGCCTCGAGGAAGCGAGCAACCAGACCGCCAACGCGGTGCTGGAGGCGAGCGAACAGCTCACCGCCAACCTCAACTTCAAGACCAGCCACATTCAGGAAGAGTTCGCCGAACTCGCAGACAACATTCACGAGCTTCTGAACGAGCGGGTCGAGCGCATCACCGGCGACTTCGACCAGCGCGCCAACACCATTGTCGATGGCATCACGCTACGCACCGAGCAGGTGCATGACACGCTGAAGAACTCCGGCGACTCGCTGCTCACCGAAATGGATTTGCGTGCAGCCGATCTTGCCGCCCGCGTCGACGAAGTCAGCAACCGTCTGGCGGAGCGCATCCTCATCAGCGGCGAAAAGACCAGCGAAGCCCTCGACGTCACCGTCAACACGCTCGTCGCCAAGGTCGTAGGACAGACCGAGAGTTCGCACGAGGCGCTCGTCTCCGGCATCTCATCGTTCGAAAACCTGATCCGCGAACAGGGCAGCGAACTCGCTGAAAAGTTCGCCCGCGACAGCGGCACGCTCGGCGCGTTGATCACCCGCCACGTGGCGGAGTTCGACCGCACGGTGCGCAGCTATGGCGGCGAGATCGTCGACCGCATGGGCCAGCACACCCAGAGCATCGCCGACAACCTCAAGACATACGTCGACACCTTCGATACCCGCGTCACCGCCCACGGCGCGCAGATCCGCGACACGCTCGATGAGCGCCTCGGCGCCTTCCAGAGCGCGCTGGACTCCCGCGTCACCACGCTCGAAGTGTCGCTCGACACCACCATCAAATCATTCGACAGCACAATCGATCAGCGCCTGTCCTCGCTCGAACTGTCGTTCGACAAGCGCGCCGAAGCCGTCACCCAGACGATCGACGCGCAGAGCACCGCGCTCGCCGACACCCTCACCACCCGCTTCGGCGAAATGCAGAAGGGCCTCGAAACCCACGCCGGTTCGGTCGCTTCCGACATCGAGGCGCGCGTGGTGCGCTTCGAGAACCTGCTCGACATCCGTGTCGAGTCGGCTGCCAACCGCATCGAGGCGAGCGGCCAGAAGGCCGGCGAGACTCTCGTCTCCCGCACCGAGGAATTGACCCAGAGCATCAAGTCGCGGGTCGAGGATTCGGAGCGCACGCTCACCAATCTCGTCGCCGAGACGAGCGAAGCGATCCAGCTTGGCGCACGCAGCGCCCAGCAGTCGCTGCTCGCTCTGTCGGGCGAAGTCGGCTCGCAACTGCGCGGGACGGCCGGCGACATCGAGCGCGCGGTGCAGGCCAGCGCCCGCGAGGCCGAGGGCGCCCTCTTCCTCGCCTCCAACAATGCGAGCGCTCACATCAAGTCGACCGCGGCCGAGATCGAGCGCACCATCGCCGGCGGCACCGAGAGCTTCGGCCTTGCCCTCACCGGCAAGATCGATGCGATCACCGGCGGGGTCCGCGAGCAGACCGAGTACCTCACGCTCATCCTTGACGAGAAGCGCACGCCGCTCACCGAGGCGATCGCCGCCAAGACCGAGTTGCTTGCCGCCGCCATCGGCGAGAAGAACAACGAACTCGTCACGGCACTGGACGCCAAGGCCGATCAGTTCGCCGAGACCCTGAACGCCAAGACCGGCCTGTTTGCCGAGACGCTAACCACGAAGACCGGCCTACTCTCCGAGACGCTCGCCGCCAGAACCGGCGAGCTGGCCGAAACCCTGAGCGGCAAGAGCAACGAGCTTGCCCAGACGCTGACCCTCAAGAGTGGCGAGCTGACCCAGGTTCTCGACGGCACCAGCCGTCAACTCACCCAGGCGCTCGACGGCTCCACGAGCCAGCTCACCAGCACGCTCGACAGCAAGAGCGGCCAGCTCGTGGAAGCGCTCAACACGCGCAGCAACGCGTTCGCCCATGCGATCGGCGCCGCAACCACCAGCGCGCTCAAGTCGATCGAGACCCAGAGCGGCGATTTCACCGTGCAGATGATGAGCCACAGCTCGGACATCTCGCGCCAGATCGCCGCCGCGAGCGAGCTTGCGACCGGCTCCGTCAGCAAGGCGCTGAAGGACGTCGAGGCGAGCACCCGCGCCGCGATCGACCAGTCGCGTCAGGTTGCGACCGCCGCCGTCACCGAGATGCAGGAAACGAGCAAGATCCTGCGCACCGACACCGTCGCATTGTTCGAGCGGCTGCGCGAAGGCAACATCCTTCTGCAGGAAGTGCTCACCGGAGCTCACGAAAACCTCAACTCGCTCGAGCGCGCGCTCGTCACGCGGGTCGCGGATTTCGTCACCGCGCTCAACGACGTCACCGACCGCAACAGTTCTTCCACCACCGCGCTGGAAGAGCACCTGCGCACCTTCAACGAATCCACGACCAGCGCGCTGGAAGGTCTCACCAGCCTCTCGACGCAGTTCGAGAGCCATGGCCGGCTGCTGACCGAAGCGGTTCGTCAGGTGGAGGAAAGCAACGAGCGTACCTCGCAATCGGTTGGCGAGCGTCAGACCCTGATGGATCAGCTCGTCACCACCATCGACACCCGCACCGTGGACCTCGACGAGCGCCTCAGCCGCTTCGTCAGCCTGCTTGAAGAATCACTGAACGCCGCCGAGCTGCGTGCCCGCGACATCGCACGCGTCGTCGCCGAAAGCGCCGGAGCAAGCTCCTCCGCTGTCGGTCGCCAGTTCGAGGCGGTGCGCGTCGCCGTCGAGGAAGAGCGTCGCCAGACGCTCGAGGCGATGGGCGAGATCTACGATCGCGGCACGCAGGATGCCGCCGCGATGTTCGGCCAGGCCTCCGAGAAGTTCAGCGACGTCGTCCATGCCATGAAGGAGATGGCGGCCGAGCTGCACCGCGAACTCGACTCCACCCGCGCCGACCTGCGCCGTGGCGTTCTCGAACTGCCGCAGGAAGCTGCCGAGAGCACCGCGCAGATGCGCAAAGTGATCGTCGACCAGATCGAGGCGTTGGCCGAACTCAACCGCATCGTTGCCCGTCATGGCCGCGGCCTCGACGTCGCCCCGCGCCAGCGCGAGGAAGAGCCCGTCATGGTGGCTGCCGGCGGACGCACCGAAAGCCGCCCCGCTGCACCGCGTGGCCGCGACTATGGCAGCGCATCCAGCCTGCCGCCGCCCGATCTCGGCGCCACGCAGCCGCAGCGTCGTGCTGAAGCGCCTCCGGTGAGCCCGGCTGGTTCGGATCAGGCGCGTGACGGCTGGCTGTCGGATCTGCTGAACCGCACCGACGCGACCGTCACCGAACGTGGCCGCACCGCGCGCCCTGCCAATCCGCTCGAAGCGCTCTCGCTCGACATCACGCGGCTGGTCGATCGCGACCTCGCCGCCGAGATGTGGGACCGCTACCAGCGCGGCGAGCGCAAGGCGTTCAACAAGCGCCTCTATACGCCCGCGGGCCAGAAGGCGTTCGACGAGGTCGCGCGCAAGTATCGCGCCGACCGTGGCTTCAAGCAGACGGTGGACCGCTACATCACCGAGTTCGAGCGGCTGCTCGACGACGTGTCACGCGACGAGCGTGGACCGGCGGTGCTGCGCAACCACCTCGTCTCCGAGACGGGCCTCGTCTACACCCTGCTCGCACACGCCGCAGGCCGCCTCGTCTGATCGCAGGCGCAGGACTGAAATGAAAAAGCGGAAGCCGAAAAGCTTCCGCTTTTTTATGAACTGGCTTTGGTCGTCGTCATTGCGAGGAGGCAAAGCCGACGAAGCAATCCAGATTCATTTTTCAGACAAGTCAGGATTGCTTCTCTCCACCTCTCCCCGTTGGAGAGAGGTGGAGAGCGTCTGCGAGCGGGTGAGGGGGTTCCTAAGATTACTTGAGGCAGGCTTCACGAATCCCAGCAACAGCGTACGCCCTCACCCGGAGGCGTCGCTTACGCTCCGCCTCCGACCTCTCCCCACGGGAGAGGTGCGCTCAAACTTAGTCCCCGCTGAGTCTCGCATTTTCTCCCGATGGGATGTCTCACGACGCAACTACTCTAGTAATCCGCCCCCACCGGCACATTCGCGAGGCCGGTCAGCGCGGGCGACTCTTCAAGGATAAGCCGCGTCGGCACCGTGCGCAGCCAGTCGCGGAAGCGGCCCTTGTCCTCGAACCGCGCGCGGAAGCCGGAGGCCGCAAACGCCTCCTTGAAACGCGGCAGGATGCCGCCCGCGATATAGATGCCGCCGTTCGCACCAAGCGTCAGCGCAAGGTCGCTCGCAATCGTGCCCAACAGTTCGCAGAAATGCGCGAACGCTTTCACGCAACGCGGATCGCTGCCCTTGATGGCACGCTCCGTGACATCGGATGGCGCAAGTAGCTCGGCGGCAACGCCCTCGATCTCGCACACCGCCTCGTAGAGATTGACGAGCCCCGCTCCCGACAGCGCGCGCTCGGCCGAGACATGGCCGAACCGCCGGCGCAGAATGGCGAGGATGCGATCCTCCATCCCGGTCGAAGCCGGCAAGCTGACATGCCCGCCCTCTCCCGGCACCAGGGTCCACTGCGCGCCATGCGGCACCAGTGCGCCGACACCAAGCCCGGTACCGGGACCGACCACGCCAATCGGGCCGCTCGCGTTCGGCACATCCGGTCCGATGGGGAAACAATCGGTCTGCGGCAGATAGGGAATGGACGAGGCCGCCGCGGCGAAATCGTTGAGCACGCGAAACGCCGTCAACCCGAGGCTGCGCCGCATCGCCTCTGCCGAGAACGACCAGTCGAGATTGGTCATCTTCACCGCGTCGCCACGCACCGGCCCCGCCACATCGATCACCGCGACTGTCGGCTTGAAGTCAGGCGGCAGCGTCGCGAGATAATCGGTCATCGCCTCAAGCAGAGAGTCGTAGCGGCTCACCTCGACGCGCTGCAGATGCGTGTAGGCACCGTGCCGGGCGAGCGCGAAGCGCGCATGCGTTCCGCCGATATCACCGATGATCCGCAGATCATCGAGCCCCAAATCATCGGATCTTGCGCGGTTCGCCGCCGTCATTACGGGCGGTGTGCTCGGGAACGGGGCGGCGCAGCCGGAGGAGCAGCCTGCGGCGGCACGGGCCGCACGTCGGCGTTGCTTGCACCGAACAGCACGCGGGTCGGGTTGCGATCGAAATTGTTCACCGCGCGCGAGATGTCCGCGAGGGTGCGGCGGCTGTCCGTAATCAGCGCCCGCCCGTCCGACAGGAGAACCGCGGTGCGCTTGTCGAGATTGTCGGCCAGTTCGCGGAACGAGCGCGCGGCCTGCTGCAGATCGCCCTCCTGGCCTTCCTTGTTGCCCATCAGGGATTCGACGCCGGCCATGATGTTGTCGATGCGGCCCGAATTGTCGGCGAGCGCCTTCGAGAACGCCTTCAGGTTCGCCATGCTGTCGTGAAGCGCATCCTTGTTGTCGGTAACGAGCTTGTTGACGTTCTGCAGCGTCGCGCGCACCGCCTCGCCGATATCCATGATCGCGTTCGGATCGGCGTTCAGCGTCGGCACGCCGTCATCCGCCACCGGAATGCCACCGGCATCGAGCGAGCCGCCCTTCAGCGAAACTGACGACACGCCGGTCAACCCCGCGAACTCCAGCCCGACCAGAGTGTCGGCGCGGATCGGCGCACTCTTGTCGACGGCTGCGATCACCACGACGCGCTTCGGATCGTCGAGCTTGATCGACGTCACCTCGCCGATCTTGATGCCATTGAAATTGACGTTGCCGCCGGTGCGCAAGCCCGAAGCAGCGCCCTCGAAGATGATGCGGATCGGAGTGCGCTGCGCCACCGCGCCGAGGTTCTGGAACCAGAACACGAAGCCGAACGCCGCCGCGATCACCGCGATCGTAAAGGCGCCGATCAGAAGAT
Organism: Afipia carboxidovorans OM5; assembly: GCF_000218565.1. Taxonomy (NCBI): domain Bacteria; kingdom Pseudomonadati; phylum Pseudomonadota; class Alphaproteobacteria; order Hyphomicrobiales; family Nitrobacteraceae; genus Afipia; species Afipia carboxidovorans. The sequence continues at coordinate 2,784,627 of NC_015684.1, forward strand.
AATTGGCCCGCGTTTCCATCACTCAAACTCCGCTCTACGCAATAACGGTACGCGCACGCTTGCCGTGAAAATATTGCCGCAACCACGGGTGCGGCGACGCCAGCATGTCCTGCATGGTGCCGACCAGCAGCACCTTTTTGTCGCCGAGCACGGCGATGCGGTTACATGCGGTTTTCAGGCTGTCGAGGTCGTGCGTTACCATGAAAACAGTCAGCCCCAAAGCGCGCTGCAGCGTCATGACGAGCTCGTCGAAGTCGCCGGCGCTGATCGGATCGAGGCCGGAGGTCGGCTCGTCGAGGAACACGATCTCCGGATCGAGCGCGAGCGCACGCGCCAGCGCCACGCGCTTGATCATGCCGCCCGACAGTTCCGAGGGATAAAGATCCGCCGTTTCCGGCCGCAGACCCACCATGGTGAGCTTGGCGATGACGATCTCGTCCAGCAGCCGCTCCGACACGTTCATGAACTCGCGCACCGGGAACTGGATATTCTGCCGCACCGTCAGCGAGGAAAACAGCGCACCCTGCTGGAACAAAACGCCCCAGCGGCGCTCGATGGCGCTGCGCGTTTTATCGTCGGCCTCGTTCATGTTGACGCCGAACACCTCGATGGTGCCCGAGCGCTTCGGCATCAGTCCAAGGATGGTGCGCGTCAGCACCGACTTGCCCGCGCCCGAGGGGCCGACGAAGCCGAGGATTTCACCGCGCTTCACGTCGAGGCTCAGTTTGTCGAGGATCAGCTTGTCGCCGAACCCGACCGTGAGGTCACGCACCCGGATGATCGCATCGCTCGCTGCCGCCATCTCAGACTCCGATCGAGGCGAAGAAGATGGCGAAAATGCCGTCGACGACGATCACGAAGAAGATCGACTTCACCACCGAGGCCGTCGTGTGCTGGCCGAGCGATTCCGCGCTGCCCCGCACCGCCGCACCCTCGACGCAGGCGATGATGCCGATAATCAGCGCCATGAACGGCGCCTTTACGAGACCGACGGTGAAATGGTTGATCGAGATCGCCTCCCGCAGCCGCGCGAGAAACGCATCGGGCTGCACGCCGCCATAGAGCCACGCGGTGAGGCCGCCGCCGTACAGCGCCGCCATCGCGCCAAGAAAGGCGAGGATCGGCATTGCGATGATGAGCGCGAGAATGCGCGGCAGAATCAGCACCTCGGTCGGGTCGAACCCCATGGTGCGCAGCGCATCGACTTCCTCGCGCATCCGCATCGAGCCGAGCTCGGCGGTGTAGGCACTGCCGGAGCGGCCCGCGACCATGATCGCGACCAGCAGCACGCCGATCTCGCGCAGCACGAGCACGCCGAGCATATCGACCACGAACACGTCCGCACCGAACTTGCGGAACTGGAAGATGCCCTGCTGGGCAATGATGCAGCCGATCAGGAACGTAATGAGCAGCACGATCGGCACTGCGCGCCAGCACACCTGCTCAAGATGATGGATGGTCGAGGTGAAACGGAAGTGGCTCGGATGCAGGATCACACGCCACAGCGCATGAAGAACCGAGCCCATCATGTTGAGGAGGCTGAGGAGCGTCTGCCCGACCTCGACGACGCTGCGGCCGACCGCCTCGACCGCACGGATCGGGCCGAACGCCGGGCGCGGCTGCACCGGCGGCGCCTTCACACGCTTCACTTCTTCGACGAGGCTCGCGTAATCCGCCGACAGGCCCGCGATCGGCGGAGCGACGTCGCCACGAATTTGCGCGCGCCGCAGCCGTTCGATCAGCCAGGCGCCGAACGTATCGAGCCGGGAGACCTGCGAGACATCGATGACGAGGGCTGCATTGCGGCTCTTGCCTGCGCGCTCGGTGTGCTCGACAAGCTTCTCCAGCGCGGGCGCGTGATGCACGGTCCATTCCCCGGCCGCGCGCAACGCCACACCGGCGCCAAGCGGCGTCTGCTCGAGGGTTGGATGGCCGTTCACGAAAGGCTCCCGCAAATATGATGCCCGCCAATCGCGAGCTAACAGGTTCCCGGTCCTGCTTGTAAGGAGGACCTGCTAAGAGCCATAATTGTGGCACAACGGCAAGCCCGTCTTCAACTGACCGACACATTTCCATGACAACCGTTCCATTCCAGCTCCGCGCGCACATCGAGCGCTGGCCGATCGCGGGCCGCTTCACCATCAGCCGCGGCAGCAAGACCGAAGCCGCCGTCGTCGTCGCCGAGATCAGCCGCAACGGCGTCACCGGCCGCGGCGAGTGCGTGCCCTATCCGCGCTATGGCGAAACGCCAGATGCGGCTGCCGACACGATACATTCAGTCGGCCAGTGGGCGACCCTCACGCGCGAGGAGTTGCGCGAGCGCGTGCCGCCCGGCGCCGCACGCAACGCCATCGACTGCGCGTTGTGGGATCTGGAAGCGAAGGAAGCGAAGCGCCGAGTTTGGGAGCTTGCGGATTTACCGCCGCCCGGTCCTGTGACCACCGCCTACACGATCTCGCTCAGTACGCCCGACGATATGGCCCAAGCAGCAAGCGCCGCCGCGCATCGTCCGCTTCTCAAGGTGAAACTCGGCGGCGACGGCGACGACGCGCGCATCGCAGCCGTGCGCCGTGCGGCGCCTGCCGCGACGTTGATCGTCGATGCCAACGAGGCGTGGTCTGAAGCGAACCTCCCGCGCAATCTGGATGCCTGCGCCGCCGCCGGTGTCGTGCTGGTCGAGCAGCCATTGCCCGCCGGGCAGGACGAGGCGCTGGCGCACATCATCCGCCCCATTCCGGTGTGTGCCGACGAGAGCGCGCACGCGACCGCATCTCTTGCCGCGCTCGTCGGGCGTTACGACGCGGTCAACATCAAGCTCGACAAGACCGGCGGCCTCACCGAGGCGCTGGCGATGCGCCGCGAGGCCGACCGCCTCGGGCTGCGCATCATGGTCGGCTGCATGGTCGCGACCTCGCTTGCGATGGCGCCCGCGCTCCTCGTCGCGCAAGGCGCCTTTATTGTGGATCTCGACGGCCCACTTCTGCTCGCCAAGGACCGCACGCCCGCTTTGCGTTATGAAGGTTCGATTCTTCATCCTCCCGAGGTAGCTCTGTGGGGTTAGAGAGCACGCTTTGATTCCATCCAAGCGCGACTCTCGGCGGCGCGGCAAATAAGTCAGCGGATAACTCAAAACCGCCGGTTGCCTGCCTCAGTAAAATCAGATTCGATCAGAGCGGTTTTCATGTTCCAATTGCCGGGCCCGCGCGCGCATGTGCCGTTTGCGCGGGCGAGTGAGGGTGTGCCCATGGCTGAAGAAGCCTTTGCCCTGTCGCCGATTTCCACGAGTTCTGCGGTGCCGACCGATGCCGATTACGAAGCCATCCGCGAAGCCTTCATGGAGACCTCACGCGGCCGCTGGTTTCTCACCGAATATGCCCGGCGCAACCGCAATGCCGACACCGCCATGGTGCTGGAGGCCGTGACGCGGATCGAGCAAAGCCTTGCGGCCGAAGCACAATCTGCGGCCGAAGTGCAACCCGCTCCGGAGCCGGAGGGCCTGCCCGAGGCCGTGCGCGCGGCGCTCGAACAGGCGCGGGCCACGATCCGCGCCGAGTTCAGCGAAGCGGCCTTCGACCACACCTTCCTGCCGTGGCGCAAAAGCCTGCGGATCATCCGCGAGGTGATCTGGGGCCTGCGGGAATCCGGCTCTGATCCGCGTATCTGCAACATCCTCGACGGCCAGGTGCGCGCCATCGAGGCGGCGTGTGACGAATTCCCGCTGGACAACATCTGCCGGCAAATTCTGGCACCGATCAACGAACTGCTTGGCGACGGCGAGGCTGTTGCAAAGGAGACAAGCGCTGCGCTGGAGAGCGATGCCATAACTGTCGCTGCACCGGAAATCGCCGCTGCTCCGAAGACACAGGCCGAGGCTGCTGTTGAAGCCGTTGCCGTCGAGGCGATCGCTGAAACGATGGTCGAAGCCGCTTCCGACACAGAGCTTGAGATATCCCTGCCGGAGCAAGCCGAAGCCGTGCACGCGCAATCCGCGACTGCGCCGGAAATGAGCGCGCCGGTCGAAGCCGCAACTACTGAGAGCGTGGATATTGTCGCCCTCGAAGCCGAGGCCACCGACATCGCAGCCGTGGATGCTACGCTCGATATGGACGCAGCTCCTGCCATGGCCGCAGAGGCTGTATCGGAAACACCAGAGGCCGCCGCCGTGCCGCAGCCCGCATCTGAAGCGGCTGCGCAGCAAGCCATCGCTCCCGAAGTTGCGGCGCCCGAACCGGTCCATGTTGAGGCCGAGACTCCGCGCCCCGTGACGATCCTGAACGCGTCCGCCTCGCCGCAGACGGTTGCTCAGCCAATGGCCGAGCCGGAGCCCGCCCGCGAAACCGCGGTTCATGCAACAGCCGCCAGCCTTCCGAAGGTCGACCCGACCACCGTCGAGGCTGCTACTGCGGCGAGCAGCGAACCGGTTGCAACCGAGGACGACCTCTGGGCGGATATCGAGGCCGAGATCGCCCCCCTGCCCGCACTCGAGAACGGCGCCTCGCTTGGCGCGACGCTGATCGCGCAAGGCGTGGTGCGGCCCTCAGCCGCCACCGCCGACCTGCTGGCGCCGATCCGCCGCATGAGCCATGCCGAACGGATCGCGTTCTTCAGCTAGAGCGATCCATCGGGGTCGATGCAGTCGTATCTGTCGTCCCCGCGAAGGCAGGGAGTCAGTCTGGTTCGGTTTGCGCGGGAGCAACTGAAAGGAAGCCCGGACGATCAGTCGTTCGCCTGCTGTCCAATCGCCTCGGCATAAAGCCCGGCATCAACATTTCCGCCGGAGAGCACGATCACCACGGTCTTTCCGCGCGCGTCCATCCGCCCGGCGAGAAGCGCCGCCAGCGCCACCGCGCCGCCCGGCTCCACCACCAGCTTCAGCTCACTGAAGGCGAACGCCATCGCCTGCATCGCCTCGGCGTCGGTCGCCGTCACACCGCCCGCTACCAGTTGGCGGTTGATCGCAAACGTCAGTTCGCCCGGCTCCGGCGCCATCAGCGCGTCGCAGATCGAGCGAGCCTTCGCATCGTGGCGCTGCCGCACGCCGCTCGCCAGCGAGCGGGCGTGGTCGTCATAGCCGGCAGGCTCCGAGGTCAGCAGCCGCGCCTGCGGAAAATGATGGTTGGTCGCAAGCGCGATGCCCGCCACCAATCCGCCGCCCGAAGCCGGCGCGGACACGAGATCGGGTGCAATCCCGCGCGCATGCAGGTCCTCGGCAATCTCGAGACCGACGGTGCCCTGCCCCGCAATGATCTGCGGATCGTCGAACGGCCGCACCAGCGTCGCGCCGCTCTCGGCCACGATCGCCTCCGCAATGCCCTCGCGGCTTTCGCGGTCGCGGTCGTAAAGGACGACACGGGCGCCGTACCCCTTGGTGCGCTCGCGCTTGAACGCCGGCGCATCGGCCGGCATCACGATGGTCGCAGGCAGGCCGATGATTTGCGCGGCGGCGGCAACGCCCTGCGCATGGTTGCCCGACGAATAGGCGACGACGCCCCTGACGCGCTCGTTCTCCGGAATGAGCGAGAGACGATTGAACGCGCCGCGAAACTTGAACGAGCCGGTCCGCTGCAGCACTTCCGGCTTGACGAAAACACGAGCGCCGGTCGCGGCATCGAGCGCCGGCGAACTCAGGAGCGGCGTTCGGACCGCGTGCCCGGCGAGCCTGCGGGCGGCGGCTTCGATATCAGCATAGACAGGGAGGGTCTGGTCCATCGTGCCGTCTTATCGCGACAGACCGCCGCCGATCAAGAGTTAGGCCGCGGCGCAGATCGCCGGCGCGAGGTCGCGGCGCGCGTGGACGATATTATCGATGAAGGCGCGCGCGCAGGCCTCCCAGGTGTGCGCCAGCGCGAAATCCCGGCAGGCGTCGCGGGAGATAGCAAGCGCGCCACGGCAGGCAGCGGCGAGATCCTCGTCGAGCACACCGACCGGCACATCGCCGATCACGTCCTTCGGCCCGCTCACCGGGAAGGCCGCCACCGGCACGCCGCTTGCGAGCGCCTCCAGCAGCACCAGCCCGAACGTATCGGTCCGGCTCGGAAACACGAACACGTCCGCTGCCGCATAGGCTTTCGCCAGCGCATCGCCCTGCATCGCGCCGAGAAAGATCGCATCGGGATAACGGCGCTCCAGTTCCGCGCGCGCGGGGCCATCACCGACTACCACCTTGGTGCCGGGAAGATCGAGGCTGAGAAACGCCTCAAGATTCTTCTCAACGGCGACACGCCCGACCGAGAGGAAGATCGGCCGCGGCAGACCGAGATCGAGCGCGCGTGGATGAAACAGGTTGGTATCGACGCCGCGCGGCCACAGCGCGACATTATGAAAGCCGCGTCCGCGCAGTTCATCGGCCAGCGCCGGCGTTGCTGCCATCACCGCCTGGCTCTGCGCATGAAAGCGCCGCAGCCCCGCCCAGACCCAGGATTCCGGGATCGGCGAGCGCGCCGAGACGTACTCAGGAAAACGGGTATGAAAGCTCGTGGTGAACGGGAGCTGCCGCCTCAAGCAATAGCGCCGCACCAGAAGGCCGATCGGCCCTTCGGTCGCGATATGGATATTGTCCGGCCGCGCGTCTTCGATCAGCGCCGCGACCCTGGCAGGCCCCGGCAACGCAACACGCAGATCGGGGTAACTCGGCAGCGCCACAGTGGCGAAGGATTGCGGCGTGAGAAACGTCACCTCCGCACCGAGCCCACGCGCGGCCTCCGCCATCATGGTGAGCGTGCGAACGACGCCGTTGATCTGCGGATGCCACGCATCGGTGGCGACCAGAATGCGCATCAGGCCGCCTGCGCCGCGATGGCGGGCACCGGCGCGAGCTGCCGCAACGGCACCGTCCACCGGATGATCTCGAAGCGGCCGTCGTGATGCTCGACCAGTGCCGTACAGCTCTCTACCCAGTCGCCGCAATTCATGTAGCGGATGCCGTCATATTCGCCGATCGTCGCGTAATGGATGTGGCCGCATATCACGCCGTCCGCGCCGTACCGGCGCGCCTCGGCGGCGAGCGTCTGCTCGAACGCGCCGATGTAATTCACCGCGTTCTTCACCTTCAGCTTCGCCCATTGCGACAGCGACCAATAGGGCGAGCCGAACATGCGACGAAACACATTGACGAAACGGTTGGCCTGAATGGCGAGGTCGTAGGCCTTGTCACCGAGATGCGCGAGCCAGCGCGCGTTCTGCACGACGAGATCGAACAGATCGCCGTGGATGACGAGATAGCGCCTGCCGTCGAGACCTTCGTGGATCACCTGCTCGACCACTTCGACACCGCCGAAATGCGTGCCGTAATAGGAGCGCAGGAATTCGTCGTGATTGCCGGGCACATAGAAAACCTTCGCGCCCTTGCGGACGCGGCGGAGCATCTTCTGCACGAAATCGTTGTGTGATTGCGGCCAGTGCCAATGGGACTTCAGTGCCCAGCCATCGACGATGTCGCCAACGAGATAGATCGTCTCGGCATCGTGCACGCGGAGGAAATCGAGAAGCCGCTCGGCTTGCGATCCTCTTGCTCCCAGATGGACATCGGAAATAAATAAAGTGCGGAAGGTCCGTTCCGGAATGCCATCTGAGATAGAGACGTTTTCCATGGGCGTGCAGCTAGCAGAGTTGTGTGACAGGGCGATGACGGCGCGCGGCCTTCATCAGGCAGCAATCGATGGCGTGCGTTCGAAGCAAACCAGCGTGTAGAACGGCGCCACTTTCCGCCGCTCGATCAGCGCGGCTTCGGCATTGGATTGCGCCCAGGCCGCAAGCCGCGCGAACGGAAATTCGGGGCGCAGACCCAGCGCGCGGGTACGCTTCGCCGCCCAGCGCTCGACCGCAGCCGCGACGCCCACCTCCGAGTAGAGATGATTGACGAGAATGATGCGCCCGCCCGGCTTCACCACGCGGTGACATTCGGACAGCACCTGCTCGGGGTTCGCCACCAGCGTGATAACAAACTGCGCCACGACACAGTCGAATGTCGCATCGGCAAACGACATGCGGTGCGCATCCATCTGCAGCACGTCCCTGACGTGCGGGTAGCGTCCGCTTTCCATCTTCGCCCGCGCCTTGGCGAGCATCGGCGCGCTCATGTCGATGCCGGTGATTTCGGTCCCCGCATCGTAATCGTCGAAGGAAAGGCCGGTGCCGACGCCGACCTCGAGAATTTTTCCGCCGATGGCGCAGGCAGCGGCTGCAGCGGCGCGGCGGCCTTTCACCATCACAGGCCCGCACACCGCATCATAGATCGGCGCCCAGCGGGCATAGGCCGTTTCAACGGTCGATCGGTCGAGATCCGTGCTCATGGTTGCGATCCAGAAAGGCGTTTGGGCGTTTGCGATGGATCGCACCTAACAGCGTCGTGCGACAAATGCGCGACAGCGAAGGGCCGCACGTTCAGTAGAAGGCGTGAAAGTGGTGGATCGGGCCATGGTCGCGGCTGAGCTGCAGGCGGTCGGCCTCGGCAATCGCCGCGCTCACATAGTCTTTCGCCTCGCCCACCGCGTCTTCAAGACTGTGGCCCTTGGCAAGGCCAGCGGCAATCGCCGACGACAGCGTGCAGCCAGTGCCGTGCACGTTTTTGGTTCTGACGCGTTCGGCGGCAAGACGAATCACCTGATCCTCGCGGATGAGATAATCGATGCTCTGCGGTCCCTCGCCGTGCCCGCCCTTGATCAGCACGGCCGGCACGCCGAGCCGCAGAATGCGGCGGCCCTGCCCGACAATCTCGTCCTCGGTTTGCGCAACGTCTTCCTCGAGCAGCGCCGCTGCCTCGGGCAGGTTCGGCGTCGCGAGGCTTGCGACCGGGATCAGCCGCGTGCGGATCGCCTCGACGGCATCTTCGGCGAGAAGCCGGTCGCCGGAGGTTGCGATCATCACCGGATCGAGCACGACGTTCTTCGCCTTCCAGTGAATGAGCCGCTCGGTAATCGTCTCGATGATCGGCTCCGACGCCGTCATCCCGATCTTGACCGCGCCGACAGCGAGATCGCTCATCACCGCATCGATCTGCGCGGCGACGAAATCAGCCGGCGATTCATGAATCGCGGTCACGCCCCTGGTGTTCTGCGCCGTCAACGCGGTGATGGCGGTGGTGCCATAGACGCCGAGCGCGGAAAAAGTCTTGAGGTCGGCCTGAATGCCCGCGCCGCCGATCGTGTCCGAGCCCGCAATCGAAAGTGCAACCGGTATCGTCATCGTCCAAACAATCCTCAAACCATTCCAACCGACACTAGTACCGCCGATTTGAGGCCCCTGCATCACTTTCGGCAACCCCACCCGAAACCCTATCAAACTTCCGCCAGCGGCGAACTAAATAGCCCCAGCCGGGGTTGTAGAAACATTCTTCACCCCCGCTACGGGAGAATCCCATGTACGGCAAAACCATGAGTGCGGCTGCCATCCTCACGACCCTCGTGATGGTCTCACCGGCCAACGCCGAAAAGATCGCAATGAAGCTCAACCTCAGCGGCGCAAGCGAGGTGCCACCAAACGACAGCAAAGCCACAGGCACCGCCGACGTGAACTACGATACCGCCTCGAAGATGCTGACGTGGAAGGTCACCTATTCCGGTCTCACCGGTCCTGCAACCATGGCCCATTTTCACGGCCCGGCCGAGCCCGGCAAGAACGCGGGCATCATGATCCCGTTCAAGGATGTCGCGAGCGGTGCGCAGGGCAGTGCTACGCTGACGGACACGCAGGCCACCGACCTGATGGCCGGAAAAATGTACATCAACGTTCACACCGCGGCACATCCGGGCGGTGAAATCCGCGCACAGGTGGTGAAGTAAACTCACCTGTTATTGCGAGAAACCCATGCGACGAAGCAATCCAGTCATGCCGGGTTGCTTCGCTTCGCCGTAATGACGAGATGATGCGACACAGCCGTCGCAATTGCTTTATGGCCGTACCAGCGCCTTCAGCCAGCGCGGGCCGAACAGCGCGATAATCAGTGCGGCATAAACCACGGTGCCGACCGCCACCAAAATCAGCAGCGCGATTTCGTCGTGCGCGACCGTGACAGATGTGAGCCACCGCGCGGCGAGCAGCGAGGCGCCCCACAGCGCGGCGGCGAGGCTCACGCCCGCGATGGCGAATTTACCGAGCGATTGCGTGAAGGCGCGATCGATGTCGAGAAAACCACGGTGAACCGCAAAGCCGAGCACAAGCAGCAGGTTCACCCACTGCCCGATCGCGGTTGCAAGCGCGAGGCCGATCTGCGCCAGCGAGCCCATCAGCAGAAGCTTCAGCACGAGGTTGACGGCAATCCCGGTCAGCGCCGATTTCACCGGCGTCGCGGTGTCCTTGCGGGCGTAGAACGTCGCAACCGCGCTGCGGATCAGCACGAAGGGGATGAGGCCGACCGCATAAGCCGCAAGCGTCGCGCCGGCGGTTGCAGCATCCGCACTCGAGAACGCGCCGCGCGCAAACATCGCGCGCATGATGACGTCCGGCACTGTGAGGAAGGCCGCGACGAACGGCACGGAGAACAACAGCGTGAACTCGAACGCACGGCGTTGCGCGGCCATCGCGCCGGCATGATCGCCGCCGCTGATCCGCCGCGCCATGTCCGGCAGCAGCACGGTGCCAATCGCAATACCGATCACGCCAATCGGCAGCTGGTTCAGGCGATCGGCGTAATAGAGCGCCGACAGCGCGCCGGAGGCGAGGAAGGTCGCGATGATGGTGTCCGCGAACAGCGCGATTTGCGTGCCCATCGAGCCCACCGTGGCGGGCCCGAGTGCCCGAAAGAATCCGACGATGTCTTCATCGAACTTGATCTTGGCGAAACGCGGCAGCACGCCAGTGCGCGCAGCATCGCCCGCCAGCAGGAAATATTGCAGGAAGCCGGAGATCAGCACGCCCCACGCCGCCGCATGTCCCGCACTCGGAAAGAACGCGGCGAGTGCCAGCGTCATCATCATCGACAGATTAAGCAGGATCGACGCCGCCGCCGCGCTCGCAAAGCGCTGCATCACGTTGAGGATGCCGCCGTAGAGCGTCACCAGCGTAATCAGCAGCAGGTATGGAAAGGTGATCCGGGTCAGTTCGATCGCGAGTTCGCGCTGGCCGGGGTCATCCGAGAAGCCCGGCGCGAGCAGCGAGATCGCCTGCGGCATGAACAGCCACGCCACCGCGAGCAGCACAATCTGGCTCGCGAACAGGAGCGTGAAAATGCGGTCGGCAAACAGGTGCGCGGATGCCGGCCCGCCCTTGTCCTGCACATGGGTGTAGGCGGGAATGAAGGCGGCGTTGAACGCGCCTTCGGCAAAGATCGCCCGGAAGTGATTCGGCAACCGCAACGCGACGAAGAAAGCGTCCGCGAGCGGGCCCGCGCCGAGAATCGCGGCGAGCATGATGTCGCGCGCAAAGCCCGTCACGCGCGACAGCAGCGTATAACCGCCAACAGTAAAGATCCGGCCGAGCATCCGATGTTTCTACAGTACGGAAGCTTTCTCGCGAACTGGTGAAAGCTCAACTTGCTCCGTCATGGCCGGATTTATTCCGGCCATCCACGCCTTTTTGGAGGCTGGCTAAGATGTGGATGCCCGGAATAAAGCCGGGCATGGCGACACTCTTACAAAGTGCCGATCATCAGCCGCGCACCGCGTCGCGCACAGCCGAAATGACACGGTCCAGCGTCGCCGCGTCGAGATAGGGGTGCATCGGCAGGCTGATGCACTCCCGCGACAGCTTTTCGCAGACCGGCAGGCCACCATCTGCGACAGGGTAATGCCGGTAGGCCGTCTGCTGGTGCATCGACTTCGGGTAGTAGATCGCGGTCGGAATGCCCTTGTCCCTCAAGGCTGCGGCAAACGCCTCGCGGGTGCCGTCCTTGACGCGGATCGTGTACTGCGCCCAGACCGAGAGATTGCCGGGCACGACCTTCGGCACGGTCACCACGTCACCGAGGCCCTTGGCGTAAGTCTCCGCGACGCGATTGCGCGCCTCGATCTCGTCGGGGAAAATTTTCAGCTTCTCGATCAGGATCGCCGCCTGCATGGTGTCAAGCCGGCCGGTAAGGCCGAGGCGGACGTTATCGTATTTCTCGCTGCCCTGCCCGTGTACGCGCACGCTACGCAGCGCTTCTGCAAGTGCCGCATCGTCGGTGAAGATCGCACCGCCGTCGCCGAAGCAGCCGAGCGGCTTCGCCGGAAAGAAGCTCGTCGCGGTGGCAAGGCCGAAGGTGCCGAGACGCTTGCCCTTATAGGTCGCGCCAAAACTCTGCGCGGCGTCGTCGAGCACGAACAGCCCCTCTTCCGCAGCAACCTTAGCCACCGCATCGTGGTCGGCGCTCTGGCCGAACAGATCGACCGGGATCACCGCCTTGGGCTTCAGCCCGGCCTTGCGGGCGGTAGCGATGCCACGCTTCAGGGAAGCGATATCGATGTTGAAGGTGGTCTCGTCGACGTCGACGAACACCGGCGTCGCACCGGCAAGCGCCACCACTTCACCGCTCGCGCAGAAGGTGAAGGACGGCACGAGCACCGCATCGCCCGGGCCGACCTGTTTCGCCATCAGCACCATCAAAAGCGCGTCGGTGCCGCTGGCGCAGGCGACGACATGCTTCGCGCCACAGAACGCCGCGAGATCGGCCTCGAACTGCGTCACCTCGGGCCCGCTGACGAACTGACAATGTGTCAGCACACGGCCGACCGCCTCGTCGATCGCCGGGCCCAGGCGCCGACGCTGCGCGCCAATGTCGATAAAGGCCACAGGCGAGGGTCGTTCATTCATGGCTAGTCACCAATCAAAAGGGAAACAGGAATGGGCAGGAAGCTAAGGTCAGCTCGCAGCGGCGCGCGGCGCGTGCGGATGTGGCTTTGCGGCAGGCTTCGGCCGCGTCTCGAGGCACTTGATCGCAATCTCGAGGCTCGCAACGCCCTCTTCGCCGGTGATCGCAGGCTTGCCGCCATTCTCGATCGCCTTGATGAAGGCCATCAGTTCGGCACGCAACGGTTCGTCATGGCCGACCGGCAGATGACGCATCGAATAGCTGCCATCGCGCTGGAAGCCGAAGCACTCGGTCACCTGCCGCGTCAGCAGATCGCCCTGGATGTATTTGTTGCGGGTCGCGATCGTCGCGGTGCGCGCCTTGAACGGCGTCAGCCAGTTGGTGTTGATGTGCGCGAGCACACCGGACTCGGTGCGGAATTGCAGCAGCGCAATGTCCTCACGCTCGGCGACCGCGCTGGTGAGCTGCGGCTGCACCTCGACGATGTCGGATTCGGTAAACCAGCGGATCAGATCGATATCGTGCACGGCAAGATCGATCACCACGCCGACATTCGACATGCGCGGCGGGAACGGGCCGACGCGGGTGATCGCGACGGAGAGAATTTCTTCGCCACGCAGCGCTTCCTTGATGGTCGCAACCGCCGGGTTGAAGCGCTCGACATGGCCGACCATCAGGGCAACGCCCTTCTTGCGGGCGGCGTCGATGATCTCGCGCCCCTCAGCGCCGGTGGTCGCAATCGGCTTCTCGACAAGAACGTGCGCGCCATGCGCGATGCAGGCGAGCGACACGTCGCGATGCAGATGGGTCGGCGCGGCAATGGTGACGGCATCGACGCCGGCGGCGAGCAGTTCATCGACGCTCGCGAAGGTCGGGCAATCGATAAACCCGGAGACCCGCGAGCGGCTTTCCGCGAGAGGATCGGCAACGCCCGCGAGCTTCACGCCGGGCAACCCCGCCAACACGCGTGCATGGTTGCTGCCCATCACACCCGCACCGATCACGCCTACGCGCAACGCACCCCCGTCACGCGTCAATCCCTTGGAACTCATTGATGATTCACCCCTTAAAACCGCCGTAAGGCTGCGCCGTTCCTAGCACGGCGAAAGCGCCCCGCCGACCCTCAAAGGGCAGGCTCAGGGCGGCCGCCCGAACACGTTTTGATGCAAAAAATGTCAGCCGGACCTCGAAAAAACCCAAAAACCGAACCTGGGATGGCTCAGGTGTACGTGGGATCGTCATGCGCGGGCATAGCCGTTCGAAGAACGGCGTCGCTTCCGCTCGCCTATGACCCGCGCATCCATCGGAAAAGAAGAACGACTTCAACGAGATGGATTGCCGGGTCAAGCCCGGCAATGACAAGTAAGCCTAGCGCCGATAATCGTCCTCGATGCGGATGATGTCGTCCTCGCCGAGATAGCTACCGGTTTGAACCTCGATCAGCTCCAGCGGGATCTTGCCCGGGTTCTCCAGCCGGTGAGTCGCGCCGATCGGGATGTAGATCGATTCGTTCTCGTGGACGATCGACTCGGCGCCGTCGAGCGTCACCTTCGCGGCACCTCGCACCACGATCCAGTGCTCGGAGCGGTGGTGGTGCTTCTGCAGCGACAACCGCCCGCCCGCCTTGACGATGATCCGTTTCACCTGATGCCGGTCGCCAGTGTCGAGCGATTGATAGGAGCCCCAGGGCCGATGCACCTTGAGGTGATCCTCCGTCACCTGCGGCTGCGCCTTCTTCAGTTTCGCGACGAGCCGCTTCAGCGCGTTCGGGTCCTTCTGCCGCGATACCAGAATGGCGTCCTGCGTCGCCACCACCACGACATCGTCGACGCCCTCCAGTGCAACGAGCGCCTTGTCCGATGCGACGTTGCAGTTGGTCGCGCCCTCGAACACCGCTGTGCCGCGTGCGGCGTTGCCGTCGTCGTCCTTGGGCGAAAGCTCCCACACCGCGTGCCACGAGCCGACATCCGACCAACCGCAGGACAGCGGAATGACAGCCGCCCGCGCGGTCTTCTCCATCACGGCGTAGTCGATCGACATCGGCGTCGCGCGCGCAAACGACTCCTCATCGAGCGTGACAAAGCCGAGATCACTGCCCGCCTTCGCCACCGCCTCGCGCGCCGCAGCGACGCTTGCGGCATCGCTCGCCTCGTATTCGGACAGGAGCGTGCCGGCCGCGAACATGAAGTTGCCGCTGTTCCAGAGAAAGCCGTCGCGCACATAGGTCGTGGCCGTCGCCTCGTCCGGCTTCTCGACGAACTTCGCGACCGCCAGCACGTCGCCTGCGATCTTATCGCCGGGCTGGATATAGCCGTACTCGGTCGCGGCCCGTTCCGGCTTGATGCCGAACGTGACGATCCGCCCGCTTGCCGCCACCTCGACCGCCTGTCGGCAGGCTTCAACGAAAGTGTCCGCGTCGCTGACGACATGATCGGCGGCGAGCGCCAGCACCACCGCCTGCGGATCGCGGCTTGCGGCAAACGCCGCACCGGCGGCGATGGCGGGTCCGGAATCCCGGCGGCAAGGCTCGAGCAGAATGTCGGCCTCGCGTTCGATCTCGGCGAGCTGCTCGCGCACCATGAATCGGTAAAGCGCGTTGGTGATGACGATCGGCCGTGCGAACAGCGCCTCGTCGCTGACCCGCATCAGCGTATCCTGAAACGTCGAGTGTTGACCGAACAACGACAAAAACTGCTTCGGGCGGTTTTCCCGAGACGCCGGCCAGAGCCGTGTCCCGGCGCCGCCGCACATGATCAAGGGAATAATCTGTTTCGTCATTCGAGGCCGGCTTTCTGAAAAATCCGCGTGCTCAAATCCGGTGATACTGCCGATACCATGCCACAAAGCGCGCGACGCCGTCTGCGAGCGGCGTGTCGGGACGGAAATCAACTTCCCGCCGCAGGTCCTCGATGTCGGCATAGGTGGCGTAGACGTCACCCGCCTGCATCGGCAGCAATTCCTTGCGCGCGGTGCGGCCAAGCTCGCGCTCCATCGCCGCGACGAGGTCCATCAGCTTCTCCGGCTTGTTGTTGCCGATGTTGTAGATCCGCCAGGGCGCGTGGCTTGTCGCGGGGTCCGGCGCTTCGGGATTCCACGCGGGGTTCGGCTTTGCCGGACGCTGAGCAAGGCGCACCACCGCCTCCGTCACGTCATCGACATAGGTGAAGTCGCGCAGCATGTCGCCATTGTTGAACAGACGGATCGGCTTGTCCGCGACGATCGCGTTCGCGAACAGATACATCGCCATATCCGGACGGCCCCACGGCCCGTACACCGTGAAGAAACGCAGGCCCGTCGCCGGCAATCCATAGAGATGGCTGTAGGTATGCGCCATCAATTCGTTCGCCCGCTTGCTCGCGGCATAGAGACTGATCGGATGGTTGACGCTGTCGTGCTCGGAGAACGGCAGCTTGGTGTTCGCGCCATAGACCGAGGACGACGACGCAAACAGCAGATGCTCGCAGCCGTTATGCCGGCAGCCTTCAAGGATGTTGGCGAATCCCTGCAGATTGGAATCGATATAGACGTTGGGATGGTCGATCGAGTAGCGCACCCCCGCCTGCGCGGCGAGGTGGATCACCAGCGGGAAACGATGCGTCTCGAAAAGCGCGCGGACTGCGGCGCGGTCAGCCAGATCGATCTTCTCAAAGGCGAAGCCCCTGGCGTTCTTCAGGATCGCAAGCCGCGCCTCTTTCAGGGCGGGGTCGTAATAATCGTTGATATTGTCGAGGCCTATGACCTCGTGGCCAGCCTGCAGCAGCCGCTGCGCGACATGGAAGCCGATGAACCCGGCCGCTCCGGTAACGAGAATGGTTTTCTTGGACATCATCCCAGAACGGTTGACGAAAAAGATGGCGGCTTCACGATTGCTTTCCTATTGCGAGTTACGGCGTAAAGCCATACCACGCAGCGAAATATCCTCACCGGCGTCCGCTCACGCCGCCCTGCCATGGCATAGCCCGGATGCGCTCAGCCCTCCTTCTCGCCCTCCGCATCCTGATTTCGGTCGGGCTGCTCTATCTGTCGCTCCGGGGCATTCACTTCGACGCGGTGTGGGCGCGGCTGAACGATTTCGGCTTCGAGTGGTTCGCACTCGCCATTCTGACGACACTCCTGCAGGTGGTTCTCAGCGCCTACCGGTGGCGCGAGGTGACGGCGCAATGCGACGCGGCGCTCGATACTCCCCACGCGATCAAGTTCAACATGATCGGCACTTTCTTCAACCAGACGCTGCCCTCCTCCATCGGCGGCGACGCCATGCGGCTCTGGCTTCTCGGCCGCACCGCGGGCTGGCGGCAGGCGACCTACTCGGTGCTGGTGGACCGCGCCGTGGGTCTGATCGCACTCGCCGTCATCATCGTCGGCAGCCTGCCGTGGAGCTATCCGCTCATCACCAGCCCCAAGGGACAGATCGCGCTTGTCGTGATCGGCTGCACCGCGCTCGCGGGCAGCATCGGCTTTCTCGTGGTCGGCAGCCTGTCATGGCCATGGCTGAAAAAATGGTGGCCGCTGCGGCACGTCCATGCCTGCGGGGTCATTGCGAACAAAGTACTGTTCAATCTGACATCGGGGCCGAAGGTCGCGGTGCTGTCGTTCACCATCCACTCGCTCGCCGTCGTCGTCGCGTGGTGCTGCGTGCAGGCGATCCACGCGTCGGCGTCGTTCGGAGAACTCTTCCTGCTGATCCCGCCGATCATGCTCATCACCATGATGCCGATCTCGATCGCCGGCTGGGGCGTGCGCGAGGCCGCGATGACGGTGGCTTTTGGTTATGCCGGACTTGTCACCGGCGACGGCACGGTGGTGTCGATCCTGTTCGGCATCGTCACCTTCATCGTCGGCGCACTCGGCGGTCTGGTTTGGATTTCAAGCCCGGAAAAACGCGACCGGATCACGCCGGCCGTTCCGCGCATCGACGAGTCTTAGGCGTTTTGCGTTTGTCTATCCGCCGTTCTGCCGCGCGCGATTGACGAGCGACGTCGTGCTGTGGCCGGGCAGAATGTCGATCAGCACGACCTCACCGCCATTCGCGGCGACGAATTCATGGCCGACCACCTGCTCGCGGGTATAGTCGCCGCCCTTCACCAGCACGCTCGGCTTGATTTGCCGGATCAGATTGAGCGGCGTGTCTTCCTCGAAGATGACGACGAGATCGACGGCTTCCAGCGCCGCCAGCACTTCGGCGCGCGCAAGCTCCGCCTGCACCGGGCGGGTTTCGCCCTTCAGACGGCGGACTGACGAGTCGCTGTTGAGGCCGACGACGAGCCGGTCGCAGGTCGCGCGCGCCTGCGTCAGCACCCGCACATGGCCCGGATGCAGAATGTCGAAGCAGCCGTTGGTGAAGCCGATCCGCAGACCCGCACGGCGCCAGTCATCGAGCCGCGCGTCGAGCTCCTTCCAGCCGGAGACGACTTTCTCTTCCATCGTCAGCGATGCCTGCGGCACGATCTTCTTGCGCAACTCGGCACGCGTGACGCTTGCGGTACCGCGCTTGCCGACAGCCACCGCCGCGGCCGCCGATGCCGCACGCACCGCTTCCTCATCGCTCGCACCGCTTGCGAGCGCGAGCGCGAGCGTCGCCGCGACCGTATCGCCCGCGCCGGAGACGTCGCGGACCTTGGCCGGATAGGCTGGCACATGCAGCACGTCGCCATTCCTGGCGACAAGCGTCATGCCGTTTTCGCTTTGCGTAATCAGCATCGCCTCGCAGCCCGCAATCTCGATCGCTTCGCGCGCGGCGAGCCCGATCTCCTGCGGCGTGCGGGCGCGGCTGCGGGTCGCCTCGGTGAATTCCTTGCGGTTCGGCGTGAGGATAGACGCGCCGTGGTAGACCGCAAAATTGAGATGCTTGGGATCGACGATGACGCGCTTGTTAGCTTGATGCGCGGCATCGATGATCTCGCGGATCACGCGCTGGGTCAGCACGCCCTTGGCGTAATCGGACAGCAGCACGATGTCGGCGCGCGGCAGCGCCTTGATCGCCGCGGCGATCAGTTTCGACTCGACATCGGGCGCGGCTGCCAGCGCGACCTCCCAGTCCGCCCGCAGCATGTGGGTGGCGTAATGCTCGGAGACGAAACGCACCTTGCGCGTCGTCGGGCGCGAGGGATCGACAATCAGATTCGCCTCGATCAAGGCATCCTGCGTCAGATCGCTTTTCAACGTCTCGCCGGCCGCATCCTGACCGATCAGGCCGACGAAAATGCAGGTCGCGCCAAGGGCTGCGATATTGCGCGCAACGTTACCCGCGCCGCCGACATTGAGTTCGCTGCGCTGCGCGGCAATCACCGGCGCAGGCGCCTCGGGAGAGACGCGCGACACCTCGCCATAGACGAACTCGTCGAGCATCAGATCGCCGATGCACAGCACGGTCCGCTGCGTCATCCGCTCCGACAGCGTATCGAAATCAATCATGATGCGAGGCCTTCATCGCAAATAGCGGTCATCGATAGCGGTCCGGCCGATCGAGAAAATTCTTGACGTAGGAGGCAACCGAATCCTCGAGCGGCGTGAAACCGCCATTATATCCGGCGCGGCGCAGATGCTCGCCGTCTGCCTCGGTGAAATACTGGTAGCTGCCGCGAATTTCTTCGGGCATGTCGATATAGGCGATCTTTTCCTTGGCGCCGAGCGCCGCATAGACCGCGACGATCAGATCACGGAAGCTGCGCGCCTTGCCGGTGCCGACATTGAAGATGCCGCTGACGCGCGGATTGTCGACGAGCCACATCACCACGCGCAGCACGTCATCGACATAGATGAAGTCGCGGCGCTGGTCGCCGTCGGCAATTCCCTCGCGATGCGATTTGAAAAGCTGGATGGTCTTGCCGTGCTTGATGTCGTCGAAGCGGCGCGTCAGCACGCTCATCATCGAACCCTTGTGATACTCGTTGGGCCCGAACACGTTGAAAAACTTCAGCCCCGCCCATTGCGGCGGCAGCGTCTCGTTCTTTGCAACGCGCGTCGCCACCGCGACGTCGAACAGATACTTGCTCCAGCCGTAGAGGTTCATCGGCCGCAACGCCTTCAGCGCCTCGAGGCTGTTGTCGTCGCGGAAGCCCTGCGTGCCGTCGCCATAGGTCGCCGCCGACGAGGCATAGATGAAGGGGGTCGGGTTCACGGTGCACCAGTCGAGGAGCCGCATCGACAGGCGATAGTTGGTCTCGAACACGAGGTCGCCATCGGTCGCGGTGGTCGCCGAGATCGCGCCCATATGGATGACGCCGGAGAGCCTGCGCCCGCGCAGCCATGCCATCAGTTCGCCCGGCGGCACGACGTCGGAGATTTGCCGCTTGGCGAGGTTGCGCCACTTGCCCTCGTCGCCGAGGAAATCCGAGACCACGACATCGGCATGGCCGGCCTCGTTCAGCGCCGCGACAATATTGGAGCCGATAAACCCGGCGCCTCCAGTCACCAGAAACATCGAAATTATCCCGTTTTCGACAAAGTACTGCCCAAGCGGCCCCGCCTCGGCCCGGCTAGTAAGCCACCGGCAGGCCCTAAGCTCGCCTCACTTGAGCAAAACGCTTCTAGACGCCCTTTCGCGAAAGCGATACCCCGATGGCCCATCTCTAGCAGGCTTCCCGCTCGATTAATGAATCAAAATTCACCCATCGAGACCATTGCGGCGGACCCACGCCCGACGAGCCCGATCCTGATCGTCCCGTATATGTGGATCGGCGACTTCGTGCGGGGGCACACCGCCGTGCGGCTGCTGAAGGCGCGCTGGCCGAACCGGCCGGTGGACCTGCTCAGCACCACGCTGTGCGCGCCGCTTGCCGACTACATGCCGGGTGTCCGGAAGACCATCGTCTATGACCTGCCGCGCGGGCGGATCGCGCTCGACAGGCAGCGGGAGCTGGCCGCCCTGTTCCGCCGCGAGGGCTATGGCACTGCGCTGATGATGCCCCGGACCTGGAAATCGGCGCTGGCGCCGACGCTTGCCGGTATCCCCGAGCGGATCGGCTTCATCGGCGAGGCACGGTTCGGCCTCGTCACCGACCTGCGCCGGGGCGAGCGCGCTTTGCCCCGCATGGTCGACAAGATGGCGGCACTGGTGCTGCCCCGTAACGTTGTGAAGGCTGCCCACACGTGGCCGGTACCGCAGCTCGAGGTACCCGAGGCCGAGATCAAAGCCTGGCGCGCCAGGAACAATCTCGGCGACGGCGCGGCCATTGCGCTGGCGCCCGGCGCGGTCGGCCCCTCCAAGCGCTGGACCTATTACGCGGAAGCCGCGCGCAAACTGGCGGAGCGCGGCTTCAACATCTGGATCGTCGGCGGCCCCGGCGAGAAACAGCAGGCCGCCGAGATCGTCGCCGCGGGTGGGCCGCGCGTGCGCGACCTCACCGGCACCGACCTGCGCAACGGCATCCTCGCGCTCGCAGCCGCGAGCGAAGTCATCTCGAACGACTCCGGCCTGCTGCATGTCGCGGGCGCGATCGGTACGCCCTCGATCGGCATTTTCGGGCCGACCAGCCCCTATCACTGGGCGCCGCTCAACGGCCTCGCCGCCACCATGAAGCGCGCGACCAATCTGCCGTGCCAGCCGTGCCACAAGCCGGTCTGCACCGCGAACGACCACGCCTGCATGCGCGACATCACCGCCCGCGAGGTGGTGGACACCGCGCTCAAGGTGATCGCGGAGAAGATCAAAAACCGGCCGGTGTCGGCCTAAAACCTGTCATTGCCGGGCTTGACCCGGCAATCCATCTCCTTTTTTAGATGGATGCGCGGATCAAGTCCGCGCATGACGAACGCGATAAAATGTTCGCCAGCCTTCCCTCGACCAAGGTGCCCTGTGAGCCAGAATCCGATTGCCGATCATTTCCAGGCCTCGCTTGCGGGGCTCACGCGCGCCGTTGAAAGCGCGGAGTTGCAGGCGACCGTGAAGACCATCGCCGATGCCATCACCGGCAGTCTGCGCGCCGGCAACAAGCTCCTTTTGATCGGCAATGGCGGCAGCGCCGCCGACGCCCAGCATATCGCCGCCGAGATTGTCGGCCGCTACAAGCGCGAGCGCCGCGCGTGGGCCGCGATCGCGCTCACCACCGACACCTCGGCGCTCACCGCCATCGGTAACGACTACGGCATCGAAGACATGTTCGCCCGTCAGGTCGAAGGGCTTGCACGGCCGGGCGACGTGCTGATCGCGATGACGACCTCCGGCCGCTCGCCGAACATTCTGGCGGCACTGCGCCGTGCGCGCGAACTTGGCGTCACCACTATCGGTCTCACCGGCACCAGGGGCGAAAGCCTGCGTGCGCTGTGCGATCACGTCCTGATCGCGCCCTGCGACGACACCCCGGTGATCCAGCAGATCCACATGGTGGCGCTGCATGCGATCTGCGATGACGTCGAGCGCGCGGTGATGAGCGAGCCCGGCAAGGCATGAGCGACGCGGCCGCGCTTCGCCCGGCGGCGTTCCTCGATCGCGACGGCGTTCTCAATCACGACGACGGCTATATCGGCACCCGCGAGCGCGTGCGCTGGATGCCGAATGCGGCCGCCGCGATCCGTCGCCTCAACGCCGCCGGATATCTCGTCTTCATCGCCACCAACCAGTCGGGCGTCGCGCGCGGCTTCTTCACCGAGGACGATGTCCACGCGCTGCATCACTGGATACGCGAGGAGTTGTCGCGTGAGGGCGCGCGCATCGACGACATCCGCTATTGCCCGCATCACATCGCCGGCAGCGTGCCGCAATTCCGCAGTGACCACCCCTGGCGCAAGCCGAAGCCCGGCATGATCCTCGATCTGATGGCGCATTGGCCGATCGACGCCGCGCGCAGCTTTGTGATCGGCGACAAACCGAGCGATATGGAAGCGGCGAAGGCCGCAGGCGTTGCGGGCTATCTGTTCGCGGGCGGCGATCTCGATGCGTTCGTGGCGGACGTGCTGACGAAGCAGGACGCGCAATCCTAGTTATTAGTGCTCGCAACCTGCCAAAACGCATAAACGTCATGCGCGGACTTGATCCGCGCATCCATCCCTCTCAAAAAGATGGATTGCCGGGTCATAAGGGCGTTCACGCCCGTCTAAACGGGCTATGCCCGGCAATGACACTCATGACGACGAGAGATATCGTGCAGGCCAGAGAGCGCTAAGCCTCTCCCCCAGACAACAGCCCCTTCTCCTCCACCGCGCGGATCGCTTCAGCGAACGCAGGTGATGTGCCTTTGCCGCCGAGCACGACGATCGGCCCCGAACCGAGCGGGCCCGTCAGCCCCGGATCGGTTGCGAGAAAGATCGCAACGAGCGGCACGCTGTACGCGGCGGCAAGATGCAGAAGCCCGGTGTCGACGCCGACCACCAACGATGCATTCGCGATCACCTTCGCGGTCACGTCGAGCGGCTGCCGCTCCAGAATGCGGCTGCCGGGAATGCCGCCGGCCAGGCGCTGACAGCGCAGCCGCTCGCGCTCGTTGCCCCACGGCAGCACCACCTCGAGCCCCTGCTGGTGCAGCCATTTGCCGAGACCAATCCATTCGCTCTCGCGCCACTCCTTTGTGGCCCTTGAGGTGCCGTGCAGCAGCACCGCATAGCGCGCGGCCGCGTCCACAGGCGGGCGCACCAGACCGTAATCGAGTCCATTGTCCTCGAGAGAGTAGCCGAGGCTCAGCCCCATCAGTGCGCGATTGCGCATCACCGCATGCATCGCGCGCGATACGTGATGCCGCACATCGTAAAACAGCGAGGCTGCCTTCTCGCGAATGCTCGCGGAATCATAGCCGTGCCGCCGGCCGTTCGCCGCGCGCGCAATCAGCGCCGAGCGGATCAGTCCTTGCGTGTCGACAACCGTCTCACTCGCAATGCCGCGCAGCTTCGCCTTGAAGGCGCGCACCTCGTCCCATGTCGCGGGCGAGAACAGGTTCCCGCGCCAGCGCCGCGTCGCGACGGGAACCACCTCGTCAACTGAGGGATGCAATCGTGCGAGCGGCGCGAACGCCTCCTCGACCACCCACACGATCCGTGCGTCGGGCAGGTTCCGCCTTGCCTCCGTCATCGCCGGCATCTGGTGCACGACATCGCCCAGCGAGGAGGTTTTCACGACGAGAATGGTGGCCATGGCGAAGCGCGGTTTTTCGAGAAACAGTCTTACGGTTTGGAAACCATAAAGCAGTTTCCCGGCGGAAAAGCCACGGAATCGGCCCCGACAGCCTCAGGTTTAAGACTTCGATTCCGGCATTGCGCGACATGATGGAGGGAGCGAAGCCGCCTCCCCGGCGGCCCATCATGGATATGTGAATGAGCGTTCTCGTTACCGGCGGAGCCGGATACATCGGCAGCCACACCGTTCTCGCCCTCGTCGAGGCGGGAATCCGGACCGTGGTGATCGACAATCTCTCCACCGGCTTCTCGACCGCGCTGCCCGAAGGCGTGCCGCTGTTCATCGGCGATGCGGCGGACGAAAACCTCGTCGAGGGCGTAATCGCCGCGCACGACGTCAGCGCCATCATCCATTTCGCGGGCTCGGTGGTCGTGCCGGAATCGATGCGCGACCCGCTCGCCTATTACCGCAACAACACCATGACCACGCGCAACCTGCTCAACGCCGCGGTCAAGTGCAACGTGAAGAACTTCATCTTCTCCTCGACCGCCGCCGTCTACGGCAACCCCGATCAGATTCCGGTGCCGGAGATCGCGCCGACGCGGCCGCTGTCGCCTTACGGCTCGTCTAAGCTGATGACCGAGATCATGCTGCATGACGTCGCGACGGCCTACGGCCTCAATTATGTCGTGCTGCGTTATTTCAACGTCGCGGGCGCCGATCCGCAGGCGCGCATCGGGCTGCAGACCGTGGGCGCGACGCATCTTCTCAAGATCGCAGTGGAAGCCGCGACCGGCCAGCGCGCCAAAATGGAGGTGTTCGGCACCGACTATCCGACGCCGGACGGAAGCTGCATCCGCGACTTCATCCACGTCACCGATCTGGCGCAGGCGCATCTCGCCGCGCTCGCCTATCTCGATCAGGGCGGCGATTCAGTGACACTCAATTGCGGATACGGCCGCGGCTATTCCGTGCTGGAAACCATCGAGGCGGTGCGCCGCGTCTGCGGCCGTCAATTTGCCGTGCAGATGAGCCCGCGCCGCAACGGCGACATCATGACGATGATTGCCGATACCGCACGGATCGGCCGGACGCTCGACTGGACACCGCGCTACGCCGAGCTTGAGACCATCGCCGCCCATGCGCTCGCCTGGGAAGAAAAGCTGCTGCAGGCCCGCGAGGCAGCCTGACGCCGCACGGTTCCCGGGGAACGTTTACGCCCTGATTTGGCTTGAAAAGCCCCGCCATAGCGGGCAATGAGGCGCACGTTTCATTGCAGCGCGGCATTGGTATGAGCGAGCTTCCCCGCAAGATCACTGACGATCCCTACGGCGCGGCAGCGCTCATCAAGCGGCTGGTCGCCGAGCAGGGCCTCGCCTATTGGCGGCGCTACCTCGTGGCCTTCAGCATGATGGCGTTTTCGGCGGGCGCGACCGCGGGCTCGGCCTATCTGCTCGGGCAGGTCATCAATCAGGCCTATGTGAACCGCAGCATCGAGGGCATCGTCCTTCTGTCGGGCATCATCATCGCGCTGTTCACCATCAAGGGCGCGGCGACTTACGGACAGGCGGTGATCCTGTCGCGGATCAGCAACGCCATTCTCGCCAACAACCAGCGCAAGCTGTTCGCAAAACTGATGCGCGAGAATCTCGGCTTCTATGCCTCGCGCCATTCGTCCGAATTCCTCGCGCGGCTGTCGGCCGGCGCCGCCTCGGTGACGCAGGTGCTGGCGCTGCTCGTCACCTCGCTCGGACGCGACCTCCTCACACTGATCGGCCTTCTCGCCGTGATGGTGTTTCAGGATCCGTTGATGTCGCTTTTGAGCTTCGTCGTCGCGCCGCCTGCGTTCCTGTTCATTCGCACACTCGTGAAGCGCATCCGTGGCCTCGCGCACGATCAGTTCACCGGCACCACCGACATCATGGAAACGGTGCAGGAATCGCTGCAGGGCATCCGCACCGTCAAAGCCTTCACGCTCGAAGACGCGATGCAGCGGCGCATCGAGAAAAGCATCTCCGAAGTGGAGGAGCGCTCCAACAAGATGGCGCGGGTTGCCAACCGCTCCGGCCCGCTGATGGAGATGCTCGGCGGCATCGCCATTGCCGCGGCGCTGATGTATGGCGGTTATCGCGTGATCGCAACCAACGCCGCGCCCGGCCAGTTCGTCTCCTTCATCACCGCATTCCTGCTGGCCTATGAGCCTGCAAAGCGTCTTGCCCGCCTCAACATCGACCTCAACGGCCTCCTGATCGGCGCACGCAAGCTGCTCGAGATCATCGACAGCCCCGCCTCGGAGCCTGCCGACGACGACAAGCCGCCGCTCGTCATCACGCAGGGCCGCGTCGAACTGCGCGACGTCTCCTTCTCCTATCGCGAGGACGAGCCGGTGCTGAAGCGGATGAGCCTTGTCGCCGAGCCCGGCCAGACCACCGCGCTGGTCGGCCCCTCGGGCGGCGGCAAGTCGACCGTACTCGCGCTGCTGCTGCGGCTCTACGAGGTGGATCGCGGCGCCGTCGTCATCGACAATCAGATCATCTCCGATTGCTCGCGCACCTCGCTGCGCCAGCAGACCGCCTATGTCGGGCAGGACGTTTATCTGTTCCGCGCCAGCATCCGCGACAACATTTCCTTCGGCCGCACCGGCGCGACCGAAGAGGAGATTGTCGCCGCGGCGAAGGCGGCGTTCGCGCATGATTTCATCATGAGCTTCCCGCAGGGCTACGACACGCCGGTCGGCGAGCATGGCACGCAGCTGTCCGGCGGCCAGCGCCAGCGCATCGCCATTGCCCGTGCGCTGATCCGCAACGCGCCGATCATCCTGCTCGACGAAGCAACCGCCGCGCTCGATTCCGAGTCGGAGCGATATGTGCAGGAAGCGCTCGCGGGGTTGTGCCGCGGCCGCACCACACTCGTGATCGCCCACCGCCTGCACACCATCATGCATGCCGACCGCATTCTGGTGGTCGAAGGCGGTCAGATCGTCGAAACCGGCCGGCACGATGAACTGCTGCAGGCCGGCGGCCGCTACGCCTCGTTCTATCGTCTGCAGCAGCGCGACGACAACGCCACGCCGCCGCTCGCCGCCACCGCCTGATCCGCACGAAAGCCTGCCGCCATGAGCCAGCCTGAAACCGTGATCCCGATGCCTGCGTATCCGATGCTGCCGGTCGCGGGCACGACGAAGATGTTTCCGGTGCGGCGCATCTGGTGCGTCGGGCGTAACTTCCTCGAACACATCCGCGAACTCGGCAACGACGAGCGCCAGCCGCCGTTCTTCTTCGCCAAGCACGCCGACATGATCGTGCCAAGCGGCGCGACCATCCCCTTCCCCGCCCTCACCAAGGACTGCCAGCACGAAGTCGAAATGGTCGTCGCACTAAAATCCGGCGCCGCGAACATCGCGCCCGAACAGGCGCTCGATCACGTCTACGGCTATGGCGTCGCGATCGACCTCACGCGCCGCGACCTGCAGACGATCTCGCGCAAGAAAGAGCAGCCCTGGGAGATCGGCAAGTCGTTCGACAATTCCGCGCCGTGCGGGCCCTTGCGTGCAGCCTCCGAGATCGGCCATCCGTCAAAGGGCAGGATCTGGCTCAACGTCAACGGCAAGGAACGCCAGAGCGGCGACCTCAACCAGATGATCTGGAACGTGCCGGAGATCATCGCGCGGCTGTCGCTGCAGGTGACGCTCGGCGCGGGCGACATCATCATGACCGGCACGCCAAAGGGCGTGGCCGCGCTCGCGCCTGGCGACCGCATCGAATGCGGCGTCGAAGGGCTGGAGCCGCTGTCGGTGAGCTTCGGTTAGGAAATCTGCATCATTGCAAGCGTCAGCGAAGCCGCCGCCTGCTCCCTCGCCCCGCTTGCGGGGAGAGGGGTTGGGGTGAGGGGCATCGCGTTATACAAGCCACATCACAGTGCTCTTGGATGCCCCCTCACCCGACCCCCATAGCGCATAAATGCGCTTATGGCGGTCGACCTCTCCCCGCAAGCGGGGCGAGGTGAAGGGAATGCTGCCGGGAAATCACGGAATTAAAGAGCATCTACAATTGAGCGCCCCCGCTCACCAGTGAACGTGCTGGCTCGGCACGATGAATGAGGTTTGCGTCGGCGGCGCGGGCCGGTTGAAATAGTAATAGCCTGCCACCATCACCCCGAGCAGCACGAGAATGCTGCCGAGATCGATGACGCGCTTGGTGCGCCAGCCCACATCTTTGTCGCGATCGTTGTCGTTATCGCGGCCGGTGTTGCGCGGGTCTTGGACGGGTTCGATCCGCATCGTTCCACTCCCTCGCAGGGACAAGCGCGATATTACACCCACGGTTCCGTTTGCGTCCGCAGCAAAATGCCGCCCGGACACCGGTTCCTCACACCGCCTGCAAGGCCTCAATGCGCGCCGCGCAGCACCGTGTTGGCCTTGCCCTTCTCGACAATGTCGATAACGAGGAGCTTCACCGGCTCCGTGCCGGTCGCCGTGCCGGAATGCCAGTGCTCGACCATCTCGGCAATGAAATCGCCGGGCTTGTAGTCGTCCACCTTGCCGGTGTCGGCATTGGTGACGCGCAAGGTGCCGGCCTGCACGAAGGCGTAGCGCGGATAAGGATGCTTGTGCACCGGCAGCACAGCGCCGGGCGCAATCTCGTAGGTGGAGACGAGGACCTGCGCGTCCTTTTGCGGCAGCACGATCGGCTGGCCCGCCGCGGTCGTCGTCAGCGCGGCGATCGGGCGGACGTTCACCTGCCTCGCGACCGTCGCCGCATCGGATTTTGCGCCATCCGGCCTGGCGCCCTGGCTATCGGCCCAGGCAGGCGCCGCGAACAATGAAGCCGCGACCAAAGCCGCGGGCAGCGAGATGCGCATCATCGGAGTCCCCCTCGATTCCGCGCCAGTATAATCGAGGCGGTCCGACAAGGAAGCGGCGCGAGCCGCCCTCGCCTAGCGGCGAACGAGCACCACGCCGACAATCAGCAGCGCCGCGCCGACCAGTCGCACCGGACTCGCGGCATGCTTCTCCAGCCCGAACGTACCGAAATGGTCGAAGGCGATCGAGGCAATCATCTGCCCGGCGAACAGCAGCGCGACGAACGACGCCGCGCCGAGCTTCGGCACCAGGAAGATCGCAAGCGCGATGAACAACGCGCCGAGCGCACCGCCGCTCCACAGCCACCACGGCGTGCTGCGCAGCGCCGCGAACGACGGCACCGGATCGCGCATCGCCAGCACGAACACGAACATGCACGCGAGGCCGACGGTATAGCTCACGACACCCGCCCACGCCGCGGAATTCAGCGCAACGCGCAGATTGGCGTTGAAGATCTGCTGGGTGATGACGGCAACGCCGGTAAGCGCCGCAATGATGGAAAGCACGATGGCGGTGGGCATGGGCTCTACTGCTGGACAGACGATATAATCGGGCCGGATAGGGGCCGAGACATACAATCACGGGCGGCAGATGTCATGCGCATCGCTTGCATGCGGAAATGAATAGCTGCGGGATATGAGGCGCGGATCAACGGATTGATCCCGGCGAAACACTTCCCCGCGCGTTATCCGTACGTCACCAACGAACAAAAAACCGCTCGCTCCGGGGCTTTTGGTTTTCATCGATGTCGATCCGGGATGCGCGCTCTTACGCGCAGACCCGGAATCTCGAACGTCTGGATTCCGGATCGGCATGCGGTGCAAGCCGTCCGGAATGACGTGCTACGACCTCCACTCACCGCACAAACAAAAAGCCCCGTCATTTCTGACGAGGCTCTCGAACGTCTGCGTTTCAGTACATCCGTGAAACGAGGCGTGAAATCCGGCGCGCGTCCCGGTACATCCGCGGTGACGGCGCTTCGAATTCCTGCATGATGCGCCGACCTCATCACAAACGGATGACAGGCAGCGCAGATCGTGTCGTCTTAGACGAGCGACAGATTTTCCGCGCTGGTCTTGCCGCGCATGTTGTCGGTCTTCGCCTCGAACTCAACCTTCTGTCCTTCGGCAAGGCCGGTCAGGCCCGCGCGCTCGACTGCACTGATGTGAACGAACACATCGTTGCCGCCATCCTGCGGGGCGATAAATCCGAAGCCCTTCTGGCCGTTAAACCACTTCACTGTACCGATCGTCATTTGTCTCATCTTTCCAATAGACGCGCGAATGCGCGCTCACGCACCATGCGTGAGGTATCCAATTTCAGCATCGTCTTTGGGAAAGGAGCCTGGCGGCGCGTTAACAAAAGAAGGGCCAGCAATCGAACGGGCCAGTCCATAGCATGGTCGAAACCAAAGCCAAAGGACTCAATTGTGGTCATTGGGAGGCGACTTGCCGCATCCGGTGCGCTCGACCAGCAGACAAATCGACAAAAGCCCCGGATCGTTCCGGGGCTTTTGCGTGTCTCGTGATGTCATTCCGGGATGCGAGCGCAAGCGAGCGAACCCGGAATCTCTCTTCGTCACGTCTGGATTCCGGGTCTGCGCGTGAAGAACGCGCATCCCGGAAAGACGTGCCGATATCAATACCGATAGTGCTCGGCCTTGTACGGGCCTTCCACCTTCACGCCGATGTAGTCGGCCTGGTCCTTGCGCAGCTCGGTGAGCTTCACGCCGATCTTCGACAGATGCAGCCGCGCGACCTTCTCGTCGAGCGACTTCGGCAGCACATAGACTTCCTTCTTGTACTTGCCGTCCTTGTTGTTGGCGAACAGTTCGATCTGCGCCAGCGTCTGGTTGGTGAACGAGGCCGACATCACGAAGGACGGATGGCCCATCGCGTTGCCGAGGTTCACGAGGCGGCCTTCGGACAGAAGGATCATCCGCTTGCCGTCCGGGAAGGTGATCTCGTCGACCTGCGGCTTGATGTTGGTCCACTTCATGTTCTTCAGGGTCGCGACCTGAATCTCGTTATCGAAGTGGCCGATGTTGCAGACGATGGCGCGATCCTTCATCGCGCGCATATGGTCGATGGTGATGATGTCCTTGTTGCCCGTCGCGGTGACGAAAATGTCGGCCTGCGGCGCGGCATCTTCCATCGTCACCACCTCGTAGCCCTCCATCGCCGCCTGCAGCGCGCAGATCGGATCGACCTCAGAGACCATGACGCGGCAGCCGGCCTGACGCAGCGATGCGGCCGAGCCCTTGCCAACGTCGCCAAAGCCCGCAACCATCGCGACCTTGCCCGACATCATCACGTCGGTACCGCGGCGGATGCCGTCAACCAGCGATTCACGGCAGCCATAGAGGTTGTCGAACTTCGACTTGGTGACGGAGTCGTTGACGTTGATCGCGGGCCACAGCAGCGTGCCGGCCTTCTGCATGTCGTAGAGGCGATGCACGCCCGTGGTGGTTTCTTCCGACACGCCGCGGATCGAGTCGGCGATCGCCTGGAAATAGCCCTTCGGCTTTTCCTTGAGCTGCTTCTTGATGAGCGCGAAGAACACCTCTTCTTCCTCGGAACCCGGCTTGTCGAGGAATGCGGTGTCGCCCTTCTCGGCGCGCAGGCCAAGGTGAACATACATCGTGGCGTCGCCGCCGTCGTCGAGGATCATGTTCGGGTGGCCGCCACCGTGCCAGTCGAACAGCTTTGCGGTGTAGTCCCAGTAATCCTTCAGCGTCTCGCCCTTCACGGCGAACACCGGAATGCCCGCCGCGGCGATCGCGGCAGCGGCGTGGTCCTGCGTCGAATAGATGTTGCAGGAGACCCAGCGGATATCGGCGCCGAGTGCGGCCAGCGTCTCGATCAGCACCGCGGTCTGGATCGTCATGTGCAGCGAGCCGGCGATGCGTGCGCCCTTCAAGGGCTGCTTCGGGCCATATTCCTCGCGCGTCGCCATCAGGCCCGGCATTTCGGTCTCTGCCAGCGAGATTTCCTTGCGGCCGAAATCGGCAAGCCCGATGTCGGCGACGATGTAGTCTTTGCCGTTGGTGGCGGTCATGTGTGTTCCTGCTCTGCTCCCTCGCCCCGCTCTTGCGGGGAGAGGGTTGGGGTGAGGGGCCAACAATGCGTCGACCTCGATGATCATGTTCTAGTTGCGAGGGTCGCCCCTCACCCGCCGCGCAAACGCGCGGCGACCTCTCCCCGCAAGCGGGGCGAGGTGAAGTAAAATCACACCGCCTTCTTCAGCGCGTCGGCGAGGTCGGTCTTCTCCCAGGAGAAGCCGCCATCGGCGTCCGGCTCGCGGCCGAAATGGCCATAGGCAGCGGTGCGGGCGTAGATCGGCTTGTTGAGGCCAAGGTGCTTGCGAATGCCGCGCGGCGTGAGGTCCATCGACTGCGCCACCGCGCTCTCGAGCTTGTCTTCGGACACCTTGCCGGTGCCGTGGGTGTCGACATAGATCGACAGCGGCCGCGCGACGCCGATCGCGTAAGCAAGCTGCAGCGTGCATTTGTCGGCGAGGCCCGCCGCAACAACGTTCTTGGCGAGATAGCGCGCAGCATACGCAGCCGAGCGGTCGACCTTGGTCGAGTCCTTGCCGGAGAACGCGCCGCCGCCATGCGGGGCCGCACCGCCGTAGGTGTCGACGATGATCTTGCGGCCGGTGAGGCCGGTGTCGCCGTCAGGTCCGCCGATGTAGAACTTGCCGGTGGGGTTGATGTGCCAGACGGTCTTGTCGGTGATCCAGCCCTGCGGCAGCGCCTTGCGCACATACGGCTCGACGCGCTCGCGCACCTGGTTCGAGGTCATGTCCTCGACGAGATGCTGGTGGGAAACGACGATCTCGCGGGCGCCGACCGGCTTGCCGTTCTCGTACTGCACCGTGACCTGGCTCTTGGAGTCGGGGCCGAGCACCTTCTCGATGCCGGCATGGCGGGCTTCCGAAATCAGCCGCAGGATCTTGTGGGCGTAGTGCAGCGGCGCGGGCATCAGCTCCGGCGTCTCGTTGGTGGCGTAGCCGAACATGATGCCCTGGTCGCCCGCACCCTCTTCGCGGTTGGTGCCGGGCTGCATCGCATCGACGCCCTGTGCGATGTCGGCGGACTGCTCGTGCAGCAGAATATCGATATCGACGGTCTTCCAGTGGAAGCCGTCCTGCTCGTAGCCGATGTCCTTGATCGCGGCGCGGATCACGGCATCGAGCTGCTCCTTCGGAATCGCGGGGCCACGGGTCTCGCCGGCGATGACGACCTTGTTGGTGGTGGCGAGCGTCTCGCAGGCGGCGCGGATCGCCCACGGGTCGATCCCGGCCTTCGGGCCTTCGCGGAAGAACAGATCGACGATTTCGTCCGAGATGCGGTCGCAGACTTTGTCCGGATGGCCTTCGGAGACAGACTCAGAGGTGAACAGGTAAGACGCGCGCATCTTGGATTCCTTCGGTTTTAGCTGCGTGTGTTTGAGAAATTCCGTTCAAGGCGTCAATCGCGGCGCCGCGAAATGACGTAAGATTCATCGTAAAACCACAGTCCGTTGTGCCTGCGCAGCACCTCGCGCGTGGCGTCGAGATAGCGGCCGCTGGCGGTGATCCCGGCAAGGCGTTCGTCTTCGATCTGGGCGACATAGACCGCCGCGTTCCAGGCCGCGAAGGCGGTCGAGGAGCCGATCGCGCCGGTAACCTCGTTGGGCAGGGCTTCCATATCATACCGGAAGATCGAGCGGTTATCGGCATAGGCGTTAAAGTTGAGCTCGCGCCCGGCGGAGCCGAGCTCGTATTTCACCGCGCGCAGCACCTCATGGCGGCTGACCGAGAACGGGTTCTCGTCCGGCCAGATCGACTGGATGATCTCCATCCCCGGATCGTGGCCGTGGGAATGGATGCCGATCAGCCGTCCGCCCGGCCGCAGCGAGCGGGCGAGCGGGCCGATGATGCGCTTGGCGCGGAAATTCAGCGACGACTTCGCACGGTAAGGCTGCGAGGCGATGACGAGGTCGAAATTCGCCTCCACCTTGCCCGCGCGCGGGATCACGCTATCCAGCATGAAGCGATGGTCGTTGCGGTAGATCACGATGGCGACCGGCCGCTCATAGACCGGCATGCCCGAGCGCTCGGAGATGCTGGCGCGCCAGTTCTCTTCCAGGAACGGCTCAAGCTCGCCGATCTGCGCCTCGAACTCGCCGGACGACGAGCCGGTCAGCACTACTTCTTTCCAGATCGTCGCGGCGGCGGCCGCCGCCGACTTCGGCGTCAGCCACGGCGCCTCGGCATAGTTCATGTTGGTCAGCACGAACACGGTCGCCGGATGCTCGAACAACCGATCCGGCACCTTGTCGAGGGTGAGCTTGACGTCCTCGAAGCTGATCTCCTTGCCGGCGATATAGAACGGCATGTGCGGAAAGCGGTTATGCATCGACCGCATCACGCGCGAGAGCACGGTGCCGTCGCCCACCCCGGCGTCAAACACGCGCAAAGCGGGTGGGCTGGGATGAATACTCCCAAGCTCCAGCGCGACGCGTTGGGCAATGACGCGCTTCTCGCTGCAGGTGTGGACGAACAGCAGATATTTCTGCCGGTTCTCGAAGAAGCGGAAATTGCCGGCCGGGTCGCGCCGCTCGATCGGCGGCTCCGGCAGCCGCCGCGCCGGGGTGCCGTCAGCCATGAACGCCCGAATTCGCTCCAGCGTATCGACGGTAATGCGCTTGCCTTCGCGCAGCCGCGTGACGAGCTTGCCGTCATTCACGGCCCGCCGCCCAAAGGTCGATTCCGCGAGCCCTGCCTCGCGGCAATAGTCTGAAATCTCAGCCAAAAGGGCTTCGTTCTTCATGGAACCTTGGGGACGAAGGGGTGGGCAGGAGGATATTGGCTAAGCTTGCTACCATTATCTGCCCATAGACGAAACCCGGCCAGCCAAGATTCTTTGGGAGATCACGGTTTTTCAGGACAGGATCGCAAGGGTGGGCACAGCATTCGCGGAGCTGGACGGCAGGTCAGCGCCCACCCCTCACGGCTGCTGCTTTTGGTGACCGCCCGCGCCTGCTCGCACCGCCTTTCCGGCGGCACACAGCACAAAGGCCCTGTCGATCGAACCGAAGCCTGTGCCGCTTCGGCATGAGGCCACGAACGCCCGGCGCTTATGGCTCCAACGCGACCCGTAACCCCTCGTCGCCTTCAACATGAACGTATCGCGACCCGATGGGCCGGCCGCGACCACTGGCGACCGTGACAATGTCTTCCAGGGGAGCGGCACGCGCGTCCGCTTCAGGACGGGACAAGATAAGATCGGCGTGGAACAGCCCCTCCGATTCAAGACCGGTCGCGTCAATGCCAAGGGCCGCCAAAGTGGCCAGGGTGTTTTCAAATTCCTCCGCATCATGGAAGCGACGCTGGATGAACGTCGCACCGGCAAGGCGCTCGGTCACAAAACCACGCTTTGCGAATGTCGCCGCCAAAGGTTCAAATGGAAACATCCGCAACACGAAGGAGATGATCCACGGATGCCTCTCGGTCGCGTCGAGAATCTTGCCGAACGTCTTCTCGGTCACATAGCCGATGCAGCCTGTTGACATGATAACGTCAGCGGAACGGACAATACGCGCGTCCTCGACCGATAGATCACCCGTTTCAAGATCCGCGACAACGCCCTGCTCGAGAAGGCCGACGCCCGTCGCATACCTGATCGCGGGAGCCGATATGTCGAGCCCGATAAAGCGAGCCAGACCGACATCAGGCCAGGCCGCATAAAAATTGCGATCAAGCTCGACCAGAGTTTCCGAACTGACCGCCCGTATCTCGCGCCGGGCATAGCGATGACGCAGGCCGGTGAACGTCAAAGGAAATCGATGCACTGCGGCATTGATGCCGTATGAACAACCGACATCAAGCACAGTCGGCTTAACACCAGTCATCGAAGCTTTGGCTGACAGAATTTGACGCACGACCGGCTCAGCCACATCCGGGATCATATAATCCAGGTCTCCGAGGGCAGAGAAATAGGCTCTTGGATCGTCCAAACCATAAATTTCGTCGAAAACAGCTTTCGCGCGATTGATGTGTAAAAAATCCATCCGCAACCCAACACCTCCGTTTCGATTCAGCAAGCCGATAGCCCTTGCTTGGGTGAGTACACGCTCGCTTATCGCAGATGTTGGCCGGTACATAAACCCGTGCATTTTTCGATTTTGTTTTCAAATCGAAGCGCGACATGGGACGTCATCGATGACATCCGGGATTGTGCTGACGGATCAGTGTTCCGCGCGGGAATTGTTCGGATCGCGGACCGCTTCAATGGTTTCGAACTCGGCGTTCACGATCTCCTCGCCGCGGCGCTCGACCTTGCGCAGATAGATGTTCTGCACCGGTTCGCGACTCTTCTCATCGATCACGACACGCCCGCGCGGGCTTTTCAGCGACAGGCCCTTCATTGCCTTGAGAAGCGCCTCGCCGCCCGTGTCGCCTTCGCGTGCACGCAGCGCCTCGCAAATGATCCGCATGCCGTCATAGCCGCTCACGGCCATCGCGCCGGGCGTCTCGTCATAGGCCGCACGATAGGCCTCGACGAACGACCGGTTCACCCGTGACGGATGTGCCGCGGAATAGAAATGCGCGGTGATGATGCCGAGCGCGGAAGGCCCCAGCGCCGCGAGCGTGGCGTCGTCGGTGAGATCGCCGGTCGCGATCACCTTGACGCCCGCCTCCCGCAGTTTCTGCGCAGCGATGGCGTCCAGCACTTCGTGCACCTGCCATGGCGCAACATACACGAATAGCGCCTCGGGCTTTGCCTGCGCGATCTGCGCCAGCGCCGGTCCGAACGCCGGCTCCTCAAGGGAGATCTTGAATTCGTCAGCGATCTCGCCACCCTGCGCGATGAACGCCTTGCTGAATTCATGCAGCGCATCGCTGCCGGGCGCGAAGTCGGAGATCAACGCCATCACATTGCGGATGCCGTGTTTCGCCGCCCAGGTGCCGAGCGTCGCGGCGGACTGCGCCAGCGTTGCGCCCGAGCGCACGATGTAAGGCGAACGCGTCGTGACGAGCGAAGTCTGCGCACCCATTACAACGGCCGGAATCTGTGCATCGGTCGCAAACGGCGCGGCAACAGCAGCGGCCGGCGAGGTGCCGAAGCCCGCGAGTACGTTGACCTTGTCCTCTTCGATGAGGCTCTTCACTGCAACGCGCGTCTGGTCGGGATTGCCCTCGTCGTCGCGCACCATCACCTCGATGCGCGTGCCCTCGACGGTGTCGCCGTTCTGCTCGAGATAGAGCCGCATCGCGTTGTCGATCTGTCGGCCGACCTCGGCCAGTTGTCCGGACAGCGGCAGCACGAGACCAACCTTCAACGTCTCGGCCGCGGCCATCACCGGCTGCGCCGCGATCCACAAGGCACCGAGCACAACGAAAAGAAAATGCCGCCGCGCCGGTGCCATGGTCGCTCAGTCCTTGAACACGACCGTCTTGCGGCCGTTGAGGATCACCCGATCCTCGAGATGATAGCGCAACGCCCGCGCCAGCACCTGCCGTTCGATATCGGCGCCCTTGCGCACCAGAATTTCCGGCGGATCGCGATGGCTGATGCGCTCGACGTCCTGCTCGATGATCGGACCCTCGTCGAGATCGCCGGTGACGTAATGCGCGGTCGCGCCGATCAGCTTGACGCCGCGCGCATGCGCCTGGTGGTAGGGTTTTGCACCCTTAAAGCCCGGCAGGAACGAGTGGTGAATGTTGATACAGCGGCCGGAGAGCTTTGCGGCGAGATCGTCGGACAGCACCTGCATGTAGCGCGCGAGCACGACGAGATCGGTTTTCGTCTCCTGCACCAGTTGCCAGATCTGCGCTTCCTGCTCGGCCTTGGTCTCGCGCGTGATCGGCAGATAGTGGAACGGGATGTCGCCGAACTCGATGCCCTCATAGGTCTCGCGCGGATGGTTGGAGACGATCGCGGTCGGCACCATCGGCAGATCGGTGTAGCGCCAGCGATAAAGCAGATCGGCGAGGCAGTGCGTCGACTTCGACACCAGCAGCATGACGCGCTGGTGCTGGCCCCGCTCGCGCAACTGCCAGACCATGCCGAACGGCACCGCGATGGCGCCGAAGCCGCCGCGCAGCGTCGCAAGATCGGAGGAGCCGTCCACCGTGTTGAACGTCACCCGCATGAAGAACTTGCCGGTCTCGGTGTCGTCGAACTGCTGGGCGTCGAGGATGTTCTGTCCGCTCGCGAACAGAAAGGTCGACACCGCCGACACGATGCCGGGGCGATTGTCACAGGAAAGCGTCAGAACGAATTGCTGGGCAGGCATGGAGGGATGGCTTCCGGAGTGTTGGGGTCGAAAACGGCCCTGCTCTAGCACTCCGCCTTTCGCCGCGCCAATGCTGTCCGCGTCAACATTGCCAATATGATGAAAGCTGGCGCCAAGCGGTATTTCGATCCGAACCGGGCACCCGCTCGGCCAGTGGACGGAAGGCCGCCCCGCAGGCGGGATTCACCGCCCCTGTAAAGGGGTCTGCGGCGATTGGACTGTGGAGAGCGCGGCGAATCCACAACCCACTGGCGGACAGCGGCCGAACGATTTGGCACCCTACGCGTTGAGGTGAGACGGGAAGCTAGGGACGGGCAGTCAAGGAGAGGCATCATGACCTCCGCCGAATCCGCCGTTGAAACGGTCAAGGTCGATACGTTCGACGAACAGCTCCGGCAGGCGCGCGCGCTGGTCGGCGAAGGCCGCAGGCTTCTCCACATGGCGAACCGCAATCTGCGCACCGGCAACATTCTGGTCCGCCGCAGCCACCAGCGCCTCACCGACACTGAAGCCTTTTTCCGCAGGACACTGGAGCGCTGAGAGCAGATTGCTTTCTGCCGCGTCATTGCGAGCGAAGCAACGGCTGCCTGCTCCCTCGCCCCGTTCTTACGGGGAGAGGTGAAGAGAAACGCCCGCCTGCGAGTAACCAACCCCAGCCGTCAGACTCAACCGCTATTGCGCAGGCCCGCCGAGATGCCGTTGATGGTGATCTGGATGCCGCGCAGCACCTGCGGGTCCTCGTTCTTGGCGCGGTGCGCCTTGAGAAACTCGACCTGCACGTGGTTGAGCGGATCGAGATACGGGAAACGGTGGCGGATCGAGCGCTCCAAGAGCGGGTTGTGCCCGAGCAGCCGCTCCTGATCCATGATCTTCAGCAGCCAGTTGATCGAGCTCTGCCACTCGGCGCGGATGCGCTGGAAGATGGTGTCGCGCAGTGTCTTGTCCGGAACCAGATCGGCGTAGCGCGAGGCGACGGCGATGCTGCTCTTCGAGAGCACCATATCCATGTTCGACAGCAGCATGCGGAAGAACGGCCACTCGCGATAAAGTTCGCGCAGGAAGTCGAGGCCCTTGTCCGGATTCTTGCCCAGCCATTCGGTGACGGCGCTGCCGAAGCCATACCAGCCCGGCAGCATCAACCGGCACTGCGCCCATGAGAACACCCACGGGATCGCTCGGAGATTCTCGATCCGCTTGGCCTTGCTGCGCGAGGATGGACGGCTGCCGATATTGAGCGTCGAGATTTCGTTGATGACGGTCGAGGCCCAGAAATAATCCTCGAAACCTTCGGTCTCGTAGACGAGGCCGCGATAGGACGCGAAGGCAAGCGCGGAGAGCTCTTCCATCGCCGCAAGATATTCCTCGCGCGGCGCAGAGTGCTGCGGCTGGAGCAGGCTTGCTTCGAGCGTCGCGGCGGCGAGAATTTCGAGGTTCTGCCGCCCAACTTCCGGGTTGGAATATTTCGACGAAATGATTTCGCCCTGTTCGGTCAGGCGAATCTGTCCGTTTACCGCGCCGCCCGGCTGCGCCAGCACCGCCTCGTAGCTCGGACCGCCACCGCGGCCGACCGAGCCGCCGCGGCCATGGAACAGCCGCAGCCGCACGTTCTGCTTGGCGAATACATCGACGAGGCTGATTTCGGCCTTGTAAAGCTCCCAGCCGGAGGTGACGAAGCCGCCGTCCTTGTTGCTGTCGGAATAGCCGAGCATCACTTCCTGCAGGCCGCCGCGGCTGTCGACCAGGCGGCGATATTCCGGCAGCGACAGCGCGCGATCCATGATGCCCGCGCAGTTGCGCAGATCCTCGATGGTCTCGAACAGCGGCACGAGATTGATGTGACTCCGGCCGTTCGGGTCGATCAGGCCGGCTTCCTTGAGCAGCACCGCGATTTCGAGAATGTCGGAAATGCCTTCCGCCATTGACACGATGCTCTGGCGGATCACCTTCCGCCCGAACTGCGCATGCGCCTCGGCGGCGGCGCGCAGCACGTCGAGTTCGCTTGTCGTCTCCTCGCTGTAGCTGACGAACGGCGAGATCAGCGGCCGCACGGTTTTGAGTTCGCGCGCCAGCAGCTTGCAGCGCTCCTCTTCCGACAGCGAGAGATAGTCGGTGCCCGACGCCGCGACCTCGAACAGTTCCGCGATGGTGCGCTCATGCACGGCGGAGTTCTGCCGCAGATCGAGGCTCGCGAGGTGGAAGCCGAAGCAATCGACCGCGCGACGCAGACGGCGCAGCCGTCCCCGCGCGATCACGCGCGAGCCATTCTCCACGAGCGAGCGATGGATGATGTCGAGATCGTCGCTGAAGGCTTCAACGTTCGGATACGGATCGACCTCGTCGACAGGGCGGCCGACGGTGTCGACGTCGAGCCCCCGCGCGGTCGCCTTGAGCCGCGCATAGATGCCGTTGACCGCACGGCGATAGGGCTCACGATCGCGATGGACCGACACGTCCGGCGAGCGCTCGCACAGCGTCTTCAACTCCTGCGAGATTTTAACCAGCGGCACCGCGAGCGACAGCTCGCCGTAGAGCTGCTGCAGTTCCTCGATATAGAAATTCATCACCCGCTCGCACTGCATCTGCAGCGTACCGCGCAGCACGTCGGCAGTAACGAACGGATTGCCGTCGCGGTCGCCGCCGATCCAGCTTCCCATCCGCAGGAAGGAAGCAAGCTCGTCGTCATCGTCGTCTTCGGGCGTGAGGCGGTCTTCCAAGAGGTTGATGAGGCGCGGCAACTGCTTGAGGAAGGTGTAGTCGTAGAACGACAGGCCGTTCTGCACCTCGTCGAGCACGGTGAGCTTGGTCCGGCGCAGCAGGTTGGTCTGCCACAGCGTGGCGACGCAGCGGCGCAACTGCTCGTCGTTCTCGGCGAGTTCTTCCGACGTCATCTGCGTACGGTCGCGATCCGCGAGCAGTTCGGCGATTTCCATTTCACGGTCGATGGTGCTCTTGCGGCGCACTTCGGTCGGATGCGCCGTCAGCACCGGGCTCACCAGCGCATCGTTGAAGAAGTCGCGCAACTGCTCCTTCGAGAAACCGGCGTCGCAGGCGCGATCGACAGTGCCCGCAAGCGTCGTCGCCGCGGTCGCGAGTCCCGCGTCGCTGTGGTTGCGGGTCTGGCGGATGTGGTTCTGGTCCTCGGCGATGTTGGCGAGGTGCGAGAAATAGCTGAAGGCGCGGACGATGCGCACGGTCTCGGCGATCGAGCGGCCGTTGAGCATGGCCTCGAGTTCATGCAGCGCACTGACGTCCTCGTCACGGTGGAATCGGATCGAGGCCTGGCGGATCGATTCGACGAGATCGAAGACATCGGTGCCTT
Organism: Afipia carboxidovorans OM5; assembly: GCF_000218565.1. Taxonomy (NCBI): domain Bacteria; kingdom Pseudomonadati; phylum Pseudomonadota; class Alphaproteobacteria; order Hyphomicrobiales; family Nitrobacteraceae; genus Afipia; species Afipia carboxidovorans. The sequence continues at coordinate 2,825,865 of NC_015684.1, forward strand.
CATGATCGCGGACGGTGTCACCCAGAATGCGCCCGAGCAGGCGGATTTCGGCGCGCAACTGCGCGTCCGCCCGCTCCGAGGTCATATCGAGAGGCATGTCGGGGGTCGTCTCAGGGCCTTGAGAGGCCGATTCACCGGAAACAGGCTTTCGCGCGAAAGCCGAAACGTCTGACGCCATTTACGCGCACTTCCAAAGATTGCTTTCGACTTTCGTCGCAATTTTTAGGTAGCAACGCAAGGACAGGATGAGGCTTTCGCCCCGATTGCGCACCTGTGAGACGCTCCTGACCGTCGGCGCAGCGCTCCAAGCCGCCCGCGGCCTACTCGCTGGTCGCCGGGTCGGACTTTTTGGCGGTCGTAGGCTGCGTGACGCTGACCGGATCGGATGCCGGAAAGGTGTCCTTCAGCCCCTCGTCGAGCTCCTTCTTGGCGCGGCGATCCTTGCGCGCGGCCTCCTTGGCGCTCTCCGCGTGCTTGTCATGCGGGGCCGGGTCAAATTTCTCGTTCATCACGCCTCCTCTCGCCGTGCGCCATCGCGCAGCCGGCCGTGAGGAAAATGCCCTGCTGCGGCGGATGTTCCATGCGAACCGCAACTCGGTCGCGGCAGATCGACCAGCGGCGGCTCACAACCGCCCGGAACGATATAACCCGTGCTGCAATGCTGGCATGAATGGCCGCAAAATCCCGGTCCTTATCGATTTTTCCAAGTTTTCGCTGCTATAGAGGGCGCGAGCCGCCGGTGCAGCGCCGGAGGCCCGCGCGTGAGGACATGACGGGACCGGCATCAAAACTCTATCTGGAAGCTCCGCGGCGCCTGAGGGCGCTGGTCCGTGCCCGCGAATCCGGCCTCATCGTCCTTGCGGCGCTCATCGGCATCGCCGGCGGGCTTCTCGTCGCGCTCATGAGCCACGCCGTGAGCTTCCTGCACGAGGCGTTGTTCAACCTGCCCCATGGCGAGCGGTTGTCCTCGCAATCGGTGCTGGAGCCGCTGCGCGCCCTGCTCGTGCCTTCGCTCGGCGGCCTCATCTTCGGCCTCGGGCTCCTCGCCTTGCACCGCTGGCGGCCGGGGCGCGAGGTCGACCCGATCGAGGCCAACGCGCTGCATGGCGGGCAGATGTCGCTCCGCGGCAGCATCATCGTGGCGCTGCAGACGGTGTGGTCGAGCGGCGTCGGCGCCTCGGTCGGCACCGAAGCGGGCTACACCCAGATTTCCAGTGGCGTCGCCTCTTCGCTCGGCAAGGCGTTTCACCTGCGCCGCTCCGACCAGCGCATTCTGCTCGGTTGTGGCTCGGCCGCCGCCATCGCAGGCGCATTCGGCGCGCCGCTGGCGGGTGCGTTCTACGCTTTTGAGCTGATCATCAGCGGCTATACGCCCGCGAGCCTCGCCCCGATCGGGGTTGCCGCCATCACCGGCTACGCCGTTGCCCACCAGCTCGCGCCGACCGTTCCCGGTATTATCCTGAGCCAGGTCGGCGAGGTCACGAGCCAGGACATCGCCATCGCACTCGCGCTCGGTCTGCTCTCCGCCCTCGTCGGCATCGCCGTGATGCGCTCGGTCGCGATCTGGGACACGGCGATGACGCGGATGCGGCTGTGGCTGCCGCTGCGCCCGGCAATTGGCGGACTGATCGTCGGCGTGTTCGCGCTGCATGCGCCGCAGGTGATGTCCTCCGGCCACGGCGCGCTGCACACGACGAACCTCGTCGCATTACCGGTGCTGACCGTCGCGACGCTGTTCGCACTGAAGATCCTCGCCTCCATCGTCTCGCTCGGCTCGGGATTCCGCGGCGGCCTGTTCTTCTCCTCGCTCCTGAGCGGTGCACTCGGCGGCCATCTGTTCGCGGCGGCGATGAACACGCTGGTGCCGACGCTGCATCTCGACATCAGCGTCTATGCCGTGATCGGCATGAGCGCATTTTCAGCCTCGGTGGTCGGCGGACCACTCACCATGGCGTTCATCGCACTCGAGACCACCGGCAATCTCTGGCTCACCACCGCGGTGCTGATCGCCGTCATCGTCTCGACGCAGGTGACGCGCGAACTGTTCGGCTACTCGTTCGCGACCTGGCGCTTCCATCTGCGCGGCGAGACCATCCGCAGCGCTGCCGACATCGGCTGGATTCGCGAACTCACCGTCGGCAGCATGATGCGCAGCGACATCACCACCATTCCGATGGACACGCCGATCGACACCTTCCGCCGCTGCTATCCGCTCGGCTCCAGAACGCAGGTGGTCGCGGTCGATGCGGAGATGAAATACGCAGGCATCGTGTTCGTCGCCGACGCGCACGGCCCGCGCGACCAGCCCGCCGCAACCATCAGCGATATCATCCGCTATCGCGGCATCGCGCTGTTGCCGGAGATGAGCGTGCAGGATGCGGTCGCGGCGTTCGACCGCGCCGAGGCGGAATCGCTTGCGGTGATCGACAAGGCCGACACCCGCCGCGTCATCGGGCTTCTCACCGAGGCGCACGCACTGCGCCGCTATGCGGAGGAAACCGAGCGCCACCGCCGCCATTCGGTCGGCGAGATGTAGCGCGGTCTGGTTCAGGCCAAAATCAGTACGCCACGTCCCCGCTTGCGCGAGGACGCTCATCTCATCAGCGCAATGTTACTGGGCGACGCCGGCCGAAGCAGAATGCTGCTGCGGAGTCCGCGCTACCTTCGGCCCGCGATGACCGCCGCGCAGCACTGAGAGAATCTGGCCCATCGTCTTCGCCTGCAGGCGCGGCGACTTTTCCATGTTGAAATGGTTGATGGCCGGATCGCTGCCGAGATTGACGTTGGTGATCGAGGCGCGCGAGCCCGGCCCGCGCACCGCGATGCCGCCCACCACACCGTAATAGTTTACCACGCGCGCGACGTTGCCCGGAATCACCTGATTGCCGGGCGGGCCGTAATTGACGATCAGCGCCACCTTCGCGCCCTGCCGCTGCATGATCTCGGCCATCTGGGTCGAAGCCGCGCCGCCGAGCGAGTGACCGACGATCACGATCGGACCCTTGCCTGCCTTGTAAAGCCGCGCCGCCTCGTTTGCGAGGCTCGCCGCTTCGGTGTGGTTCGCCACTGTCACCGGAATCCGGCGGCGCGTGAGTTCAGCCGCGTAATTGTCGAGGCCGGTCGAGAACACGTTCGCAAGCCCCTTCAGCAAATAGACATGGCCGGGCGCAGCCTGTGCGCCTGCCGGAGCAAAAATCAGCCCCACCGTGAAAACAATTGCCAGCCAAACCGCACGCATCGTCCACCGCCGCGAAAGAGTTAACACCAATCATCGCACTTAAAATGTACCGCACTGCGGAAATCAAGCCGCGGACAACCGTCGCGGTGGATGGCTCTGTTCATCGCTCGTGTGTGTTGCAAATTTCGCTCACAGTGGAACTAAATCCACCGGCTTTTACGACAGCCCGGCGACGCTGCCCGTGGCGTTCAGGGCCGGAGTATGGGATAGAGCCGCGAAGTATGGGATAGAGCCCAACGTCTTCCGGCCAGAACCGCTTTGTGCGAATGCTCTCGCCCGGGAACTCGTGAACACTCTTTGGAGAACAGGACCGCCGTGCTGCTTCTGGCGAGCAAGATCATCTGGGCCATCGGCGTCGTCGGCTGGTTCGTCATTCGTTATCCGCACGATCGCCGCGCGCGGCGCACGCCGAAAGTCCGCCAGGCCTCGGGGCTGCGCGAGAAACTGCTGCTTGCCTCCTCCACCACCGGCCTCGGCATCCTGCCTGCGCTCTACGTTTTCCTGCACGCCTTCTCGTTTGCCGACTATCCGCTGCACCCGCTGCAGGTGGTGATCGGCGGCCTCATCTTCGCGGTGGCGCTGTGGATGTTCCGCCGCACGCACAAGGATCTCGGCCGCAACTGGTCGGTGACGCTCGAAGTGCGCGACCAGCACCGCCTCGTCACCCAAGGCGTCTACAATCGCGTCCGTCATCCGATGTACGCGGCGTTCTGGCTGTGGGCGCTGGCGCAAGTGTTTCTGCTGCCGAACTGGATCGCGGGACCGGCCGGACTGATCGGCTTCGGCATCCTGTTCTTCATGCGCGTCGGGCACGAAGAGCAGATGATGATCGACACCTTCGGCGACGAATATCGCGCCTACATGCGCCGCACCGCGCGCGTCCTGCCGGGGATTTACTAGAGGACGTGAAGTGGACTGCCGTCATTTGCTACGGATGTTCACTCATTCACTGACCGAAGTGTTACTCCAATTCAAACAACGATTGCGATGTGCTCCCTCTCCCCGTTGGGGAGAGGGTTGGGGTGAGGGGCTCTAAATGCCTCGATCGAATACTTAATCCCCCTCACCCGCTCACTTCGTTCGCGACCTCTCCCCACTGGGGAGAGGTGAAGAGGACATCGCCGCAGGATCGCTCATCTCAAGCCGCCCCGGCTCCTGCAAGCCCTCGCGCACCGCGGCGAGAAAGCGACCGATCTGATAGGCGTCGGCCAAACGATGATCGGCACGCAGAAACAGCGGCATGACCCGCACTTCGACAGGCTTGCCGTCGCGCATCACCAATTTCGTTTCCACCGGCCCGAGCGTGAGATTGAGCGAGTCGCTGCCATCGGCAAAGCGGCTCGGCTTGTACATTCGCATCGGCGGCGCGCCCGAATGCGAAAGATCGTTCACCATCACCCCGCCGCGCCGCAGTTCGTCGAGGCGACTCACGGCGGGCAAATGGAAATGCCGATCGAGAAGGCCGTAGAAGCGCAGCCCCTGCCGGAACAGGAACGCCGGCACCTTGCGCATGCGCGCCAAATCGCGGTCGCGCGCGCCGCTGCCGCGCGCGGCTTCGACAAGCCGCTGCCAGACTTCGGCGGCGATCTTTTCCAGACTCTTTTTGTCGGCGGAGGCGATCAGCAAAAGGTCGATCTCATTCGCCTTGCGATGGAAGAAGCCCATGCGAATGGCGATCTCGCTGAAACGATAGATTCGGCGGCCGACCACGCGGCTGTTCATCTCGGGATAACGCACCAGCGCCAGTGCGGTGGCGCGGATCAGCGTATGCGCGGTGGTGAGCAGCGTGCCGCCCGCGCGGTTCTTGTCCTGCAGGAAGGCAAGCAGCGCATCGGCCTCGACTTCGGTGCCCATCACGATCACCGGATCGGCATGGCTCGCCTTCGGCGCGTGCAGGTAATAGCGGTTGTAGAGCGGGATATCCGCGTTTCGCCGCGCAGGACTCAGCAAAGGCCATTTCATGGCTGCGCGACCCTTATGCCTGCGGCGCTGCCTGGCTCAGCACCAGATCGACGATCGTGCCGGGCGTGCGGAAATGCACGGGGCCGACATGCTCGCCGCCGAGCTTGATGCCGTAGCGCTCTTCGATCTGATAGATCACGTCGATCAGCAGCAGCGAATCGAGAAGCTCTTCCTCAAGAAGATCGGTGTCGCGCCCAAGGCCGGAATAATTCGGGCAACGCGACGCCACGAACTTCAAAATCTCGGCCTCGACCTCGGCCCGCTGCAATGCCATTTCCGCTTCTCTCCAGTCCCGCCGCGCTTAATGTCCCGCCGCGCTTTAGCACATCCGGCTTCGCGCGCGCAGAGGCTTGCTGTTAACCTATTCGGGTGAAGGCGGCTGTCCTGCCGCGGCGGCCCGTGCGCTCAGGGCAGCGCGGTCTACCTTGTAGCCGGAGGTGAGCGGAAGCTCCTCCACGATCTCGATATGGACAGGGACCTTGTGGGATGCCAGCGCCGCCCGGCAGGCCGCCTGCAGACTGCCGACATCGACGGCCGCGCCCTGCGGAGCGACGAACAGCGCAAAGCGCGTATCCCCGGCATGGGGCACCGGCACCGCGACCGCGCGGGCGCCGGGAAACGCCGCCTCCACGATACTTTCGACCTCGGCCGGGTGAACGCGATAGCCCTGCACCTTCACCAGAAGGTTCGCCCGTCCCTCGATGTAGAAGTAGCCGTCGGCATCGCGGCGCGCGAGATCGCCGGTCCGCAGCCAGCCGTCCGCGCCAAGCACGTCCGCGGTCGCAGCGCTGTCCTGCCAATAGCCGAGCATCACGTTCGGCCCGCGTGCGCACAGCATGCCGGCTTCACCCGGCGGCAACGCCGCGCCCGCGTCATCCATCACCGCAAGCGCGACGCCGTCGAGCGCCCGGCCGATCGAGCCTTCACGTGCTTTAAGCTCGGCCGGCGGCAGCACCGCAAGCCGCGCGCTCGCCTCCGACTGCCCATACATCACATAGAATTCGGCAGGCTTGATTAGCTCCGCCATCCGCAGCGAGAGATCGTGGCGCAATCCGCCGCCCGCGACCGACATATAGCGCAGGCTCGGCATCTTCTGGTCGCCGAGGCCACCGTATTTCAGCAGCATGCCGTAGACTTCCGGCACGGCGGAAAAACTCGTCGCGGAAAATTTGGCAATGGCCTGCGGGATCGTCGCCGGAAACATCAGCGCGCCCGCGAACACCATGGTCGCGCCTGCCAGTATATGCGTCTGCAGAATCGAATTGCCGAACGCATGGCAGAACGGCAGCAGCACCAGCGCGCGCTCGTCCGGCGTGATCGGCAGTTCGTGCAGGATCGCGCGTGCATTGGCGAGAAGATTACCGTGGCTCAGCATCACGCCTTTCGGCAAACCGGTCGAGCCCGAGGTGAACAGCAGCATCGCGAGATCGTCACGGCTACGCTGCACAACCGGGCGTGCGAGATCACTTGGCGTATCGGCAACGAGCGTCACCACATCGGATGTGTTGTCCGCCAGATTTTTCGGCACGATCAGGATGTCGGGGCGGCAGGCATCCTCGACCTGCTGCAACCGCGCCGGTTCGAGCGCGACCGGCAACGGCACCACGACGCCATCGGCGAGCAGCGTGCCGTAAAACGCCGCGACGTACTCCGGCGAGTTCGCAAGCTTTAGCGCAACGCGCGCACCCGGTGCAAAATCCTCGCGGCTGCAGAGATAGCGGCGCACGCTTTCGGCGGCACGCAGCAACCAGTCATAGGTGAACGCCGCCTTTTCGGTTTCGATCGCGGGATGCGCACCACGCGCACGCGCGACATCGAAGAACGCCAGCCCGAGATGATCGACGCCCTCGAGCGACGGCGCAGCGCCCTGCCCACTCGCGCTCGCGCGCGAGGGCCGCGCATCATCGTCGAATTGCAGGATAACGGTGTCCATCACGTCTCACGCCGGGGGCCGAGCTCTCATTGCCACATCGGCAGGCGGCGCGGAAGATGCGAGAGACGACGACGGCATCGGCTCGTCCAGCCGCTCGACCGCGCGCAGTGTTGGAAACAGCCGCATCCATGCCAGCGCGATCAGGATGGTGCCGACGCCGCCCAGCACCGCGGACGGCACCGCGCCGAGAAATTCCGCGACGACGCCGCTCTCGAACTCGCCCAGTTGGTTTGAGGCATTGACGAACAGATAGTTCACCGCCCCCACCCGGCCGCGCATCTCATCCGGCGTCGAGAGCTGCACCAGCGAGAAGCGGATCACCACGCTCACGGTATCGGCCGCGCCCATCGCCGCGAGCGCCAGCAGCGACAGCCAGATCGTCTCCGAGAACGCGAACACGATGGTCGCGACGCCGAACGCGATCACCGCCTGAAACATCCGCAAGCCCGCGCGGCGATTGATCGACAGATGCGCGAGCACGACCGTCATCGCCAGCGCGCCGACTGCCGGTCCCGCCCGCAACAGCCCGAGTCCCCACGGGCCGGTCTGCAGAATATCCCGCGCATAAATCGGCAGCAGCGCAGTCGCACCGCCGAACAGCACCGCAAACAGGTCGAGCGAGATCACGCCGAGGATGATCGGGTTGTCGCGCACGAACCGCACGCCCCCGAACAGCGCACTGAAGGTCGGCATCTCCTTCGGCGCCGGTGGTCGTTCGAGGTGAATCGCGCGCGTCATCACCGAAGCGAAAAGCCACAATACGGTCATAATAGCGTACGGCACGCTTGGAGAGGCCGCGTAGGCAAATCCGCCGAGCGCCGGACCCACGATTGTCGCCATCTGGTTGCCCGCAGTGGAGAGTGCGGTCGCCTGCTGCAGCCGGCCCGGCGGCGCCACCGCAGGCAGGATCGCCGCGGTCGCCGGGCTCTCGAATGCGGTCGCGGTGCCGAGCACGATAAGCGCCGCAAAAATCCCCGGCACGGTGAGAATGTCGAAGACATTGCCGAGCGCGAGCCCGATTGCCACCAGTCCCTCCGCACTCTGGCAGACCTGCAACACGCGACGGCGGTCGTAGCGGTCGGCGACATGGCCCGCGACGAACACAAGGATCGCCGTCGGCAGGAATTGCGTCAGCCCGGCGAGGCCGAGATAGAGCGCGCTACCGGTGAGATCATAGATCTGCCAGCCGATCGCGACCGTCGAGATCTGGGTCGCGAAACGCGAAAAGCTCCGCGTCACGAAGAAGAACTGAAACGGCCGGTGCCGCAGGATATCGCGCGGGGAATCGAACTCCATTCGGCCGGAATACCTTCGCAGGAGCGGCCCGCGGGCGCGGCCGCACACGATATGTCGCGTCCGTGCATGGCGTGAGAAGCCCTGTCTTGGCAAGCCCTCAAGCGCGCATGCAAGGCTTGCAGGCGCGCTCGGTCGATCAAGAAAACGGGAGGTTCAGGATCAGGAGTTGAGGCGGGCGACGACGACGAGCCGCTTCACCTGCTGGTTTTTGTAGGCCTTGAGGAAGGCGTCGTAGTCCTTGAACGAGACGCAGCCGTTGGAATCGCCCTTCGGCCCCAGCATGTAGGTGTGAGCCAGTAGCCCGGTACGGCCATAGACGTTGCTGTCCACCGGCGTCAGGCGGATCGCCTCGACGCCATGAAACAGCGCCTCGCGCATTTTCAGCTCGTAAGTCGCGGGCGGCGTCGAACCCCGCATCCGCTCATGGACGAAGCGCGGATCGTCGAGCCGGCTGCCGAGGCCGGAATGCGCCTCGAGCTTGGTGCCGTCCGGCATGTAAACGGTACGCGCCGATATATCGTAGACGGCAGTGTAGCGATCATAGCGGCCGCCGGTGCGGCTGGTGCCATCGCTGAAAATACCGCCATCCGGTGCGGCATAAGCGAGCGTGGTGTTGGCAGGGGTGAGCTTGCCGAACAGCCGCTCGAAGATCGAAGGCTCCTTCGCGGGCTGGGCCAGCGCGACGTCCTTGTTCTCCTGAGTCGCATCCTCGCGCGAGGGACCGTTCTTCGCGATGGCCGGGCGCGGCGCCGGCAGTGGCACGGCGGCCGCAACCTCTTGCGTCACCTCCGCAGGCGGCTCTACCGGGCGCGTTGCGGCAATATCGATTCTGGCCGGCTCCGGTGCGGGCGCCAGGGATGCCCAGCGCTCGTCAAAGGCAACCGGTTTGTTGAACGACGTGGCCGGGCCGAGCGACGAGGTGGCATCGAGCAGCGCCGCATAACGCGCGGGCGCAGCGCTGACGGAGGGAACGGTGGTCGCGAGTTCAAACGGCGGCAGCGACGACGGCTGGGTCGAGGCCTCGCCGAGGCTGACGTTGAGAATCCAGAGACAGGAAAGCGCGCCCCCCGCGAGCAGGACGCCACCAATAAAGGTCTGCCGAACGGCCTTGTGGGAATGGCGCTGGCGTGCAGCCGCTTTCCGATCACAAGGCTTGCGGGGACGAGACTTCATTCGCCTTGCGACCTATTCAGCTTCACTCCGGCCCCTTCAGTATGTGGCGGCACATACCGTGGACCATCCAATTACGGAATTGTCATGGCAACGGAAACCTTTAGGTCTGCCCCCGCGAACCACGAACGCTGCATTAAGGCGGCATTTTAGTTAAATGCCGATTAAGTGCAGGTGCCCTAGCATCCTCCCCTAATCGGGTTCCCGCAACCGCGGTTTTCGAGAAAAAGACCTGCCGGAGGCTTGGTCACAGCTTCCGGCAGGCCTGAATAACCCTGTGCGAAAAGACCGGGCTGGCACGCAGCACCGGCCATTTTACGCAAGACGGGCGAAGGGCCGCTTACGCAGCAGCCTTAAGCAGCCGCCTTGGCGCGATTGGCTTCCAGCCGCCGATCGACCAGGTCCACAATGCCGTCGATCACCGGATGGCTGAGGCCCTTCTCCTTCGCGATCAACTGCACGAGCTTGTCGGCGCGCTCGATATAGGGCGCGCCGTTGTTGAGCGCGCGGGCGGCGGAGGCCGGGCGCGTCAGGCTCTCGGCCGCAGCCGCGTATTTCTCGAAGGGGACGAGATCGGTCGGCGCCGCACCGAGCTTCACGCAGAGGTCGTTGACGAAGTTATAGACCGAGCGGGATTCATCGATGTTGGAATGCACCGCCTCCTGCGCCGTGCGCATGCCGTCCTTGGTGATGCAGCGATAGTTGCCAGCAAGCAGCATCGCCCACTTCGCGAGCGGCACGAAGATCGACTCGTGATACTTGAGCTTCACCGGCAGTTCGATCTTGCCTTCCGGCGCATCGAAGCGCACCGCCTCGACGTCGGCTGCCAACTTCTTGAGGATGGTGTTGTAGCTCTCGTTGTCGAAGCGCGCGACCTTGAAGTTGGTCGGCAACGTCACCTGCAACACGTTGACCTTCTCTTCCGGCGGACGCACCGCCTGCGGGTCCGGGCTGCACAGCGTCACGTTGCCGGGCGTGAACGAACCCCATACCGACGGATCGGTGTACGCGGGCTTCAGTGCATCGTGATTGAGGCCCGGAATGCGCCGTACATACGGCAGCGGCGGCATGTTCATGATCGACATGCACGGCTTGCCGGATTTCGCGACGGCATCGAGCAGTTCGCGCACACCTGGCGAGCGGTATTGCGGCTCCTGCATCGCAAGGCCGATCAGATCGAAATCGGCCGGATTGACATCGGCGGGACCTGCCGCCGTGACCTTGCCCGCAAGCTTGCGAGATTCGATCTCGATCTGCTCCTTGCGACCGCGCACCGGCATGCGAACACGGAAGCCTTCGCTGTTGATGAGATCGGCCTCGGCGGGAAGGCAGACGAGAGTCACATTGTGCCCGCCGAACATCAGTTTTGATGCGAGCAGCGAACCATAAGACGCGCCGAGGATGAGGATGTTATAAGCCATTGATAGTCTCCCAAGGTTTTTGAGGCTTTTTGTTTTTTTGCCTGCGCCGGGAGTGCCGCCATACAATACCGCACAGCGAACCGCGCCACCGACGCGGGCTATATAGGAAGCCTTCCGGCATTTCGCCGTGACGCGAAACGCCGCAAGACGACGTCACCCGCACACAATACCGTCAAGTACTGACTGAGACGCACTTTAGAACGCGTAACAGCGGCGGAAGCCGAAGCCGCCGCCGCTATACGATATAATCTGCAGCAGCGATACAAGCGTGGCTGCAGAGCACCTATTCATCGCTCACGACGGATCGAACAGGATCCCCGGATTGAGGATCATCTTCGGATCGAAGATGTCCTTCGCGGCCTTCATCGCCGAGCAGAACAACTCAGGCCGTTCCTTGTCGTACCAGGGGCGATGATCGCGGCCCAAGGCGTGATGGTGCGTGACGGTACCGCCGGCATCGACCATCGCCTGCTCCGCGATCTTCTTGATCGCCATGTACTGCTCGGGAACACGCATCTTGTCGCCGTAAGCGAACCAGGTGAAGTACGGCGCCGGTCCGTCGGGATAGATGTGCGTGAAGCGGCACGTCACCGAACCGGGGCGGCCCGTCACTTCGCGGATCGCACGATGGGTCTCCGCCTTCACGTGCTCACGCAGGTGCGCGAAGCCGCTCCACGGCACGCAGGTTTCCATCGTCTCGCGCATCACACCGCGTGCAATCGCGTATTCGCGCAAATACGGCCCGCGCAAGAACTTATCGCGCCAGTTCTTCGCGCTCTTGTCGGCGTTGGCATCGCCGCCGAGCGCGGTATCATCCCACTTGCCGCCGTGATCGCCACAGATTTCGAGCGCGCGCTTCATCAGCGCATCGACCGGACGGTCCGCGGATTCAAAGCCAAGCACGAGAATGTCGTAGCTGCCGTCGCTCGAGCCGGTGTAGACAGCCTCCTCCCGCTCGACGAGACGCGCGCTCGCCGGATAGAGGTTCGCCTGCGAGATCACCCGCGTCGCCTCGACCGCCTTGTCGTAATCGGCGAACCGCACGCTCGCCATCTGCCGATGCACAGGACGCTTGTGCAGCCGCACCCACGCCTCGGTGATGATGCCGAGCGCGCCTTCCGAGCCGAGGAACAGACGGTCGGGATTCGGGCCCGCGCCAGAGGTCGGGAAGCGGCGGGATTCGATGTTGCCCGACGGCGTGACGACCTTGAGGCTCTGCACGTGATCGTCGATCTGGGTGTAGACGGTCGCGAAGTGGCCGGCCGCGCGGGTCGCGATCCATCCGCCGAGCGAAGAAAACTCCCACGCCTGCAGGAAGAAGCGCATGGTGAGCCCGCTCGGCTTCAACTGCCGCTCGAGATCCGGCCCGAGAATGCCGGCCTGAATCCGCGCCGACTGCGAAGCCTTGTCGATCTCCAGCACCTTGTTGAAATACTTCATGTCGATCGACACGACGCCGCGATAGCGATCATGCGACGGCGGATTGACACCGCCGACGACGCTGGTGCCGCCACCGTAAGGCACGGCCGCGAGGTTGTCGTTCTCGCACCAGCGATAGATCTGCACGATGTCGTCTTCGGTGCGCGGATAAGCGACGGCATCCGGCGGATTGCGGAATTCGCCACGGATCGAGAAGGCGACATCGACGGTGCCGGAGCCGTAGGTGTGATAGAGGCGATCATACTTGTCGGTCGCGCAGATGTGCTGCAGCGAAGCCGGGACCTTCACGCGCGGATCGCGAATCTTGACCGAATCCTCGGTCGGAAACGGCAGCGCGCTGAAATCGGTCACGCCCAGAAGCTTGGTCCAGGCCTGTTCGAACTCGACCATTTCAGCCGGGGTGACTTCGTCACCCTCGTAGCCCCACCCGTAGAACTTTCTGCGCCGCTCCTGCGATCCGCCATGCATGTCGATGGTCTCCCTGTGTGCCCCTACGGCAGCCGAATGCCGGCGTTGCATCGCATGTGGGCGGTGTAGATTGGTATCTCCAATCCGGTCATACCACTATTGCTGGCGAGCGGTAGCCTGTCAAGGCGCAAGCCGCTTGTTCCGGGAAAACATGCACCGGGCAGCAGGCAGCTATCCCCGCAGGAGGCAGGAACGGACGAGGGATTGGTGGAAAGTTGCGGGAGCGCACGGGCGCAGAAACCGCTTGGGCGCCTGCTTGGGGCATACAGGACGGCTAAAAGAGCGCGCACCAGAGGTACACGCGGTGCAGCCGTCCTTCAGGGCAGAGGCGATCTCAGGCGTCGGTATCGCTGAGAAGGCTCGCCCACGATCCTGCGGTCTGCGAGAGATGCTCGCTCATGCGCTGGGCGGCGGCATCGGGCTCGCGCGCCTCCACGGCATCGACGATCCGGCAATGTTCCCGATAGGACAGCTCGCAGCGGTCGGCGTCCGAAAAATACAATTGGCGGCGCTGCTTCGACATTTCGTAAAACGCGTTCACGACGCGGACGAGAACGTCATTGCGCGTCGCAACGACGATGCCGAGATGAAACGCCTGATCCTCGTTCTCGATCGACTGCCGCTTCGCCACGCGCGCAGCGGTCTCATCGAGAATTTCGCGGAGGCTTTTGAGGTCGGCCGCCGTCCGGCGCGAACAGGCGAGCCGCACCGCCTCGACCTCAAGGATGCGGCGGACTTCGAGCGCCTTGGCGACCTCCTCGCGCGTCAGCGACAGCCCGGAATCGGCATGGAGCACCAGCGCCTCGATGCTGCTCTGGTCCCATTCGCGGAGATAAATGCCGGAATTCGGCCGCCGCTCGATCACCCGCATGGCCTCGAGCGTCGCCAGCGCCTCGCGGATTGCGCTGCGGCTGGTGGCGAATTTCTCCGCAAGGTCGCGCTCGGATGGCAGGCGCTCCTTCGGCTCGTAGTTCCGGGCCCGAATGAACGTCAGAATCCGGCTGATCGTTGTGGATGCGACCTCATGCCTGCCCATCGGGATTGGGACCTCATTGTTAAACCGGGCTGATTCTGGTCATACCAATTTAGAGCCCGCCCGACAAAGCAAATTCTTAGGCGATTTCGGAAACCACTCGCCTGCCCCGCCCCCATTGCCCTGCCTCGCTACCAGGCGCCGCCATAAGGGAGGCCGCGCTCTAGTCCGACTCGCCTATCGAGGCGATGCGAAACATGACATCCCCGCGCTACATCGCACGGAGAATCAAATGGCTGGGATTTCTGTGAGTTTTTGGTGGGCGATGTAGGGCTCGAACCTACGACCCGCTGATTAAGAGTCAGCTGCTCTACCAACTGAGCTAATCGCCCGGCTCCGACCGGATAAAATGTCCGTGGGGGAGGCCGTCGTTTAGCAAAGCCATTCCCCGATGTCCAGCAAAGAGCGGGACGATTTCGTTCGGAAAATCATGGTCTATTTTCAGGCTGTGGATTTCCTGACGGAGCGCCCGCAACAGCGGCGCCGATGGCCTCATCGCCGGTCATTCCCGCACAACTCTCAAAGAAAATTCTGCACGTCCCAAAATTAAAAGGCCGGCAGGGTCACGCGACCCTGCCGGCCTTGAAGAAGCAGCCTCACAGCATGCCGAGCATGCGCGGCAGCCACAGCGAGATTTCCGGGATGAACGTCACCGCGACGAGGAACATCAGCATCGTCAGCAACCACGGCCACACCGCAACTGTCAGCTCGGTGATGCCCATCTTGGCGATACCCGACGCCACATAGAGGTTGAGGCCGACAGGCGGGTGGCACATGCCCACCTCCATGTTGATCACCATCAGGATGCCGAGGTGCACCGGATGGATGCCGAGCTTCACCGCGATCGGGAACAGGATCGGCGCGGTGATGAGCACGATCGAACTCGCCTCCATCACGTTGCCCGCCAGTAGCAGCAGGATGTTCACGAAGATCAGGAAGGTGACCCAGTTCACGCCGTTCTCGGTGATCCACGAGGTCATCGCCTGAGGCACCTGCTCGCTCGTCATCAGGAACGAGAACAGCACGGCGTTGGTGATGATGTAGAGGATCATCGCGCTCATGTTGGCCGAGCCGAGCAACACACGCGGCACGTCCCGCAGTGTCATGTCCTTGTAGACGAACACCGCAATGACGAAGGCATAGACCGCGCTCATCGCCGCCGCTTCAGTCGGCGTGAACCAACCGGCATAGATGCCGCCGAGCACGATGACGATCAGCAGCAGACCCCAGACGCACTCACGGAATGCCTTGATCCGCTCGGCCCACCTTGCTCGCGGCAAACGCGGATAATCGTTCTTCCAGGCACGATAGAATGTCGTCATGCCGAGGAGCGAAGCGAGCATGATGCCCGGGATCACGCCTGCCATGAACAACTGGCCGACTGAGGCCGAGAGCACCCGCTCGCCGTTCGGCCCGAGCGCGACGCTGCCGCCGGTCGCGACCGAATAGATCACCATGACGATGGACGGCGGGATCAGAATGCCGAGTGCGCCCGAGGTGGTGATGACGCCTGCGCCGAAGCGCTTGGGGAAGCCCTGCTGCACCATCGCCGGCATCAGGATCGAGCCGATCGCGATCACCGTCGCAGGCGAGGAGCCGGAGATCGCGGCGAACAACGCGCACGCCATAACGCCCGCGAGGCCGAGGCCGCCGTACCAGTGGCCGATCATCGATGTGGCGAATCTGATCATGCGTCTCGCGACGCCGCCATGAGTGAGGAAGTTGCCCGCCAGGATGAAGAACGGGATCGCCATGATCTCGAAGTTCTCGATGCCGGTGAACAGCTTCAGCGCCACCGACTCGATCGGCACTTGCGTCATCACGAACAGGAACGTCAGCACCGTGAGGCCGAGTGCGATCGAGATCGGCATGCCGGTCAGCATCAGCGCGACCAGCAGCAGGAAGATGAAAAGCGTGCTCATCGCTGGGCCTCCGGGGTCGGGCCAACTGCATCGTCGAGCTCAATACCCTCGACATGCGAATGGTCGTGCTGGGGCAGTTCATCGGTGCGCCAGTACGAATAAGCGACCTGCAGGAAGCGGAAGCACATCAGGTACGAACCGAGCGGCACGCACAGATAGACGATCCAGCTCGGCCATTCGAGGTCGGGCGAGGTCTGGTCAGTGAGAGAGAGGCCATAGACGAACTTTGCGCCCATGGTGCCGATCACGCCGGTGAACAGCGCGCCGCACAGCAATCCGAACAGAATGGTGGCCTTGCGCGACTTCGGCGGCAGCTTCAGCACGAGAACGTCCACGCCGACATGGATGCCGGTGCGCACGCCATAGGCCGCGCCAAACTTCGCCATCCACACGAACATGTAGATGCACAGTTCCTGCGCCCAGGACATGTGGATCTTGTGCAGATAGGGATAGAGGAAAGAGACGCCGGAGCCGTAGCGATGCACGACCGCGATGAAGATCACGACGGTCGCGGCCCCGATCAGGAATGTAATTAGAATCTCCTCGAGCCTGTCGAGGATGCGCAAGAAAAGCGTCACGTGTCCCCCCATCGACGACCGGACCGGTAACGGACGATCAGCAACAGCACGATATTATTTTGGGTGCAGAGAAGCACAAAACGGCCCGGTTTTGCACCGGGCCGTTTCGCATCTCACATTATTTTCCGGAAGCCGCAGCTTCCTTACGGAACTCGGCGATCAGGTCCTTGCCGACGCGGTTGCCGATTTCATCGGCGACCGGATCGAGGGCCTTGCGCCAGGCGGCGGTCTCTTCAGCCGTGAGGGTGTAGAAGTTGGTGGTGCCAGCCTTCTTCATCGCGGCGAGAGCGTCGTCATTTTCCTTCTGGGCGATATCGTTGGCATAGTCGGTTGCCTCCGCCATCGCCTTCTCAAGCTGGCCGCGGACGTCGTCCGGCAGGCCTTCCCAGAACTTCTTGTTCACGATCACGGCGTAGCCGAGATAGCCGTGGTTCGAGAGCGTGGCGTGCTTCTGAACCTCGTTCATCTTCTGGGTGTACATGTTGGACGGCGGGTTTTCGGTGCCGTCGACAACGCCGGTCTGCAGCGCCTGATAGACTTCCGAGAACGCCATGACCTGCGGGATGGCGCCCAATGCACGCATCTGGGCTTCCAGAACCTTGGACGACTGGATGCGCATCTTCAGACCGCGGAAATCCTCCGGCTTATGCAGAGGCCGGTTCGCGCTCATGATCTTGAAGCCGTTGTCCCAGTAAGCGAGGCCCTTGATGCCCTTCGGCTCGAGCTTGGCAAGGAGCTTCTTGCCGACTTCGCCATGGGTGACGCGCTTCAGCGCGGCCTTGTCCGGCATGATGTAGGGAATGTCGAAAACCTCGAATTCCTTGACGCCGAGCGGGCCGAACTTCGCGAGCGAGGGAGCAAGCATCTGCACCGCACCAAGCTGCAGCGCCTCGACCTCTTCCTTGTCCTTATAGAGCTGCGAGTTCGGGTAGACCTCAACCTTGACCTTGCCGTTGGTGTACTTCTCGGCAAGCTCCTTGAACTTCTCGGCGCCCTTGCCCTTCGGGGTCTCCGGAGCCACGACGTGGCTGAACTTGATGACGACCGGGCTCTGCGCGCTGGCCGGTCCGACCGTGGTGACGGGCCCAACCATAAAGGCTGCGGCGATCGAAGCAGCGGCAATTGTAATTTTCTTCATAGGCATATTCCTCCCAGGGCCCACTTTAGAAGTCCGATCAGGCTACAATGTCGCAGCCTGATGGGTGGCGACCATTACAGACAAATACGACCAAGCCTATTGATCCTTCGCAGAAGAACCGAACAAAAACGGCGTCCATCGCTGGACGCCGCCTTAGCCGAAAAGCCGGAAATGTGTCAACTTGCCGCAGCTACCGGCGCCTCGCGCTGCTGGCGGGAAATGATCTTGTTGAGGGCGCTCAGATAGGCCTTGGCCGAGGCCACGAGCGTATCCGGGTCTGAACTGCGAGCCGTCACCGACCGGCCATCCTGCGACAGCCGGACGGAAACCTCCGCCTGCGCGTCGGTTCCCGCCGTGACGGCATGGACCTGATACAGCTCCAGTTTCGCCTCGTGCGGTACCAAGGTCTTGACGGCGTTGAAGACCGCATCGACCGGGCCGTTACCCTCGGCCTCGTCGATCCGCACCTTGCCGTCGACCTCGACCTTCATGGTCGCGCGCTGCGGGCCATGGGTGCCCGCGATCACCGTCAGCGACACCAGACGCAGGCGGTCATGCGTCTGCGCCAGCTCCTGATCGACCAGCGCCTCGATGTCCTCGTCGTAGATGTCCTTCTTGCGGTCGGCGAGCGCCTTGAAGCGCACGAAGGCATCCTGCAACTGGTTATCGGCGAGCTCGTAGCCCAGTTCCCGCAGCTTGTGCTGGAAGGCATGACGGCCGGAGTGCTTGCCCATCACCAGCGAGGTCTGTTTCACGCCGACGCTTTCGGGCGTCATGATCTCATAGGTCTGCGCATTCTTCAGAACGCCGTCCTGATGGATGCCGCTCTCATGGGCGAAGGCGTTACGGCCAACGATCGCCTTGTTGTACTGCACCGGGAACGACGTCGCTGCCGACACCACCTTCGAGGCGCGGGTGAGCGTCGTCGATTCGACGTTGCACCAGTAAGGCATCACATCGCCGCGGGTCTTGATCGCCATCACGACTTCTTCCAGCGCGGCGTTACCGGCGCGCTCGCCGATGCCGTTGATGGTGCATTCGATCTGGCGTGCGCCGCCCTCGACGCCGGCGAGCGAGTTCGCAACCGCCAGGCCCAGATCGTCATGGCAATGCACCGAGAACACCGCCTTGTCGGCGTTCGGCACCCGCTCGCGGATGACCTTGAACATGCGGCGATACTCTTCCGGCACCGCATAACCCACGGTATCGGGCAGGTTGATCGTCGTCGCGCCCGCCGCGATCGCGGTCTCGACGCAACGGCACAAATAGTCGATCGGTGTACGGGTCGAATCCATCGCCGACCACTCGACGTCATCGACGAGATTGCGCGCCTGCGCCACCGTCGCGGTGATGATGCCGAGCACGTCCTCTTCGCTCTTGCGCATCTGGTGCGCGAGGTGGATCGGCGAGGTCGATACGAACGTATGGATGCGACCGCGCTTGGCATGCCGCACGGCTTCACCCGCACGGACAATGTCGGCCGGGATCGCACGGGCGAGACCGGCGATCACCGCGTTGTTGGCACGCTTGGCAATCTCGGCCACCGCCTCGAAGTCGCCGACGGAGGCGATCGGGAAGCCGGCTTCGATGATGTCGACGCCCATGGTGTCGAGCATCTCGGCGACTTCCAGCTTCTCCTCATGAGTCATGGTGGCGCCGGGGCACTGCTCGCCGTCGCGCAACGTGGTGTCGAAAATAACGACGCGGTCCTTGTCGGACGTGGAGGGGCTCGTCATCAGAAAAATTCCTTCGGTCAGAGGCGCCAGCGGCGCTCAAGGGGTGTCAGCTTCATCGCGGGTCCCCTGAGTGCCCAGGCGCATGCCCAGACGGCCCTCAGGGGCGGATAAGAAGCAGAAGCCCGCCGGCAAGAGCGGCAAGGGACAGGAGGGCGAAGGACAGCGACGTGGCAGCCGGGCGCGCGGCGACGCGAGCGATCGCAACCGCCCGTCCCTGCACCCTCTTTGACCTGCCACTCATCATCGCTTTGAATCGCTATCTGTCGTCACAATGCCGTCTGCAGCGCATGATCCGCCCAAATCCTTGAGGCTTGGTTGCGGTGCACCGCCATCACCTTCATATTTAGACGATTTTCGCTTCGCCGCAACGCCAAAAAACAGTCAGCTATCCTGACTTATCCCTGCAATTCGCAGCGAAAATTACCTCATGCGCCCTGCCCGTTGGCCGATGCCTTTGGCGCTGCGGCCCGGCGCGGCACGGCCGGGCGACCCCGGCTTTCCTTCTCAAGTTGTTCCCGCGCCTTCTTCAGCTCGGCCTGCGAGGCTTCCGGTTTTGCCGGATAGGCAAGATCGAGCTTCTCCAGCGCATCGACGATGGCCGAACTGATGACCAGGCGCGTGAACCATTTGTGGTCCGCCGGCACCACGAACCACGGCGCATCCCTGGTTGCCGTATGGCGCAGCACATCCTGATAGGCCGCCTGATACTTGTCCCACAGCGCGCGCTCGGCGACATCCTGCGCGGAGAACTTCCAGTTCTTCGCCGGTTGATCGAGCCGCTCGAGAAAGCGCTTACGCTGTTCGCCTTTCGAGACGTGGAGGAAGAATTTCAGGATCACCGTGCCGTTGCGCGCGAGATATTTCTCGATCGCCGTAATGTCCTCGAAGCGTTCGTGCCAGATGTTCTTGGTGACAAGGCGTGCCGGAACCTTTTCTTTCGCAAGCACCTCCGGATGCACGCGCACGATCAGCAGCTCCTCATAGTAGGAGCGGTTGAAGATGCCGATCCGCCCGCGCTGCGGCAGCGCGGTGAGGCAACGCCACATGAAATCGTGATCGAGCTCCAGCGTGGAAGGCTGCTTGAACGCATAGACCTCGCAGCCCTGCGGATTGACGCCCGTCATCACGTGCTCGATCGCACTGTCCTTACCGGCGGCGTCCATGCCCTGAAAGATCAGAAGCAGCGACCAGCGGTCATGTGCGTAAAGCTTTTCCTGAAGATCTCGCAGCCGCTTCTTGCTCGCGCCGAAAAGGTCCTTGGCCTCCTTCTTGCCGAGGCCCGCGCATTCATCGGAAGCGTGCGAGCGAAGATGAAACTCGCGCGAGCCGTCGATCCGGAATGGATCGATAAAGCGCGCGATATCCTGCTTCGCCGACTTGCCGTTCTTGCCCATGACGTGCGCTCCATTCTTTCACGTCAACGCTACCGGACAGATCGAAGATCCGCCAGCAGCGCCATCCCGGCATTGCCATGCGCAGCGCCGGACAAAATTAGCTAGCGGCCGAACAGCCCGACGATGGTGCCGACACCCTTGGCATGTCCCTTGAGCTTTTCCACCAGTTCATCGCGCGTGAGACCGGGTGGCAGCGCGTTGGGCTCGAGGTCCGTCGCGATCAAACTGAAGTTGTAATGATGCTGCCCGGTGTTCGGCGGAGGGCACGGCCCCAGATAGAAATTGAGGCCGGCCGTATTCTTGCCGCCGACAAATTTGTCGGACGGCTGCCCGACATCGCCTTCGGCAAAGCTGCGGCGGTCAGGCGCGATGCCATAGGCGACCCAATGATAGACGCCGAGACCCCGGCCGCCGTCAGGGTCGTAAACCACAAAGGCGAAGCTCTTCGTGCCCTCTGGCGGATCGTTCCAGGCGAAAGCCGGCGACACGTTTTCGCCGACGCAATTCGGGTTCGTTTTCAGAGCACCGGCATGCTTCACCGGCAGCTTTCCGCCGTCGGTGAAATTCGGTGACGTCAGCACCAGCGGGTCGGCCAACGACGCGACCGGTGCGCTGAGCAGTAGTACGCCGGCAACTGCGCAATATCCGGCAAGCCTGAAGCGAGCCATGTCTCTCCTCCCGACTTTGTTAGTTCAGAGGACAGAATGCAAAACGCGCGACAGCCGATCAAGCTGCCGCGCGCTCACATTGAGTTTATGGAGTACGAGACTCTTAGTTTTTCGACTTGTCGACCAGAGCGCCCTTCTTGATCCAGGGCATCATGTCGCGAAGCCGTGCGCCGACTTCCTCGATCTGGTGCTTGTTGTTGCGCGCGCGGGTCGCCTTGAACGAGGACTGATTGACCTTGTTCTCGAGCATCCAGTCGCGGGCGAAACGGCCGCTCTGAATATCGCCGAGGATGCGCTTCATCTCCGCCTTGGTTTCCGCCGTGATGACGCGCGGACCGGACACATACTCGCCATACTCCGCAGTGTTGGAGATCGAGTAGTTCATGTTGGCAATGCCGCCTTCATAGATCAGGTCAACGATCAGCTTCATCTCGTGCAGGCACTCGAAGTACGCCATCTCCGGCGCGTAGCCTGCTTCCACCAGCGTCTCGAAGCCGGCGCGGATCAGTTCGACGGTGCCGCCGCACAGCACGGCCTGTTCGCCGAACAGATCGGTCTCGGTTTCTTCGCGGAACGAGGTTTCGATGATGCCGGCGCGGCCGCCGCCGATTGCCGAGCCATACGACAGGCCGAGGTCATGGGCATTGCCCGAGGAATCCTTGTGGATCGCGAGCAGGCACGGCACGCCGCCGCCACGCTGATACTCGCCACGCACGGTGTGGCCCGGGCCCTTCGGCGCGACCATCAGGACGTCGAGGTCCTCGCGCGGCTCGATCAGGTTGAAGTGGACGTTGAGGCCGTGCGCGAACAGAAGCGCCGCGCCCTTCTTCATGTTGTCATGCAGATGATCGCGATAAATGTCGGCCTGCAGCTCGTCCGGGGTGAGCATCATGACGACGTCGGCCCACTTCGCGGCTTCCGCCACATCCATCACCTTGAAGCCCGCGCCCTCGGCCTTCTTGGCCGAGCTCGAGCCCTTGCGCAGCGCGATCGCCACGTCCTTGACGCCGGAGTCCTTGAGGTTCAGCGCGTGGGCATGGCCCTGGCTGCCGTAACCGACGACGGCAACCTTCTTGCCCTTGATCAGGTTCAGATCGGCGTCGCGATCGTAATAAACTCGCATGGTGCTTTCCTTGTGGTGGAGGGGCTTCTCAAAGCCCGAAACGGGCCGTCAGGGCCGGGCGGCCCTCGAAAATCCCCGGTTGTCTAATGCATTTTCAGAGGAAGTAAAATCGGGTTTTCAGCCTCTCGCCGCCCTCACATACCGTCCGCGCCGCGGGTGATGGCCGCAACGCCGGTGCGGGCGACCTCGACGAGGCCGAGCGGCTTCATCAGGGCCTCGAACTGGCTGATCTTGTCGGTGTTGCCGGTGAGCTCGAACACGAAGCTTTCCGTGGTCGCGTCGATCACGCGGGCGCGGAAAGCGTCGGCCAACCGCAACGCCTCGACGCGGGCATCGCCCTTGCTCCGCACCTTCACCATCGCAAGCTCGCGCTCAATCGAATGCCCGGTCAGCGTCATGTCGACGACGCGATAGACCGGCACCATGCGATCGAGCTGGTTCTTGATCTGCTGGATCACCATCGGCGTGCCGGTGGTGACGATGGTGATGCGCGACATGTGCTTGTTGCGCTCGGTCTCCGACACCGTCAGGCTTTCGATGTTGTAGCCGCGCCCGGAGAACAGGCCGATGACGCGCGCAAGCACGCCGGGCTCGTTCTGCACCAGCACCGAAAGCGTGTGCGTCTCGTTCGGATCGTGCCGCTCTTCGATGAAATAGGCCGATGCGGGTTGTTCGTTCGTCTGCTTGTCCATAGCAATCACACCAGCCTCTTAAACCAAAGCCTTGCCGCCGGCGAAGGCCGCCGCGGTCGCTTCGTCATTCGCTTCCGCGGGCAGAAGCATTTCGTTATGCGCCTTGCCCGACGGAATCATCGGGAAGCAATTTTCCAACGTCGCGACGTGGCAATCGACCAGCACCGGCTTCTTGACCTTGATCATCTCTTCAATCGCGCCGTCGAGGTCGCCCGGCTTCGTGACCTGCATGCCGACGCCACCATAGGCTTCCGCAAGCTTGACGAAATCCGGCAGCGCTTCCGAGTAGGAGTTCGACAGGCGGTTACCATGCAGCAACTGCTGCCACTGACGCACCATGCCCATGTACTGGTTGTTGAGGATGAAAATCTTCACCGGCAGATTGAACTGAACCGCGGTGGACATCTCCTGCAGCATCATCTGGATCGAGGCATCGCCCGCGATGTCGACGACGAGGCTGTCCGGATGGGCAACCTGCACGCCGATCGCCGCCGGAAAACCATAACCCATGGTGCCGAGGCCACCGGAGGTCATCCAGCGGTTCGGCTGCTCGAAGCCGTAGAACTGCGCCGCCCACATCTGATGCTGACCCACTTCCGTGGTGATGTAAGTGTCGAGATGGCGGGTCTGCTCGTAGAGCCGCTGGATCGCATATTGCGGCAGGATCACGTCGTCGTTCTTCTTGAACGCGAGCGAATTGCGCGCGCGCCACTTCGCGATCTGCGCCCACCACGGCTTGAGATCCGGCCGCTTGGCGTCGGCCTTGAGGATATCCAGCAGGTCGGCCAGCACATGCGCGACGTCGCCGATAATCGGCACATCGACACGGATATTCTTGTTGATCGACGACGGATCGATGTCGATGTGGATCTTCTTCGAGTTCGGCGAGAACGCATCCGGCCGGCCGGTGACACGATCATCAAACCGCGCGCCGACGCACAGCATCACGTCGCAATCATGCATCGCCATGTTGGCTTCGTAGGTGCCGTGCATGCCGAGCATGCCGAGCCAGTTCTTGCCGGACGCCGGATAGGCACCGAGGCCCATCAACGTCGAGGTGATCGGGAAGTTGGTCGTGCCGACCAGTTCGCGCAGCAGGCGCGTCGCCTCGGCACCGGAGTTGATGACGCCACCGCCGGAATAGATCACCGGCCGCTTCGCCGAAGCGAGCAGCGCGGCCGCCTTGCGGATCTGCGCGGCATCGCCCTTCACGCGCGGCGCATACGACACATGAACGTCGTTCTTGCGCGGCGGATGATAGGTACCGGTCGCAAACTGCACGTCCTTCGGAATATCGACGACGACCGGACCGGGGCGGCCCGTGGTCGCGACATAGAAGGCCTCGTGCAGAATCTTGGCGAGATCGTTGACGTCGCGCACCAGCCAGTTGTGCTTGGTGCAGGGCCGCGTGATGCCGACCGTATCGCATTCCTGGAACGCGTCGTTGCCGATCAGATGCGTCGGCACCTGCCCGGTGATGCAGATCAGCGGAATGGAATCCATCAGCGCATCGGTCAGCGCCGTGACCATGTTGGTCGCGCCCGGCCCCGACGTGACCAGCGCCACACCCGGTTTCCCGGTCGAACGCGCATAACCCTCCGCGGCATGACCCGCACCCTGCTCGTGACGAACGAGGATGTGCTGGACTGTATCCTGCTGGAAAATCTCGTCATAGATAGGGAGCACCGCGCCGCCGGGATAGCCGAAAATATGCTGGATGCCGTGATCCTTCAGCGCCTGCACGACCATTGCCGCGCCGGTCATCTGCCGGGATTCAGTCTTTTTCGTCTCGCTCATCTTTCGCTCCGCTGCGCCGTCGCGCCGTCCTGGATCATCTGCTTCGGGAAATAAAAAAGGCCCTCGAAAGGACCTTTGCGCACATCGCCTGTTTGGGGTCGAGCTAGCTCACCCCGACGATGTGCCAGCGTACGAGGCCAATGACCTTACCAATCCGATTGGTAATTTTATTACGCATAATTGGCTCTTTATTTCCAAAGGTTGCGCGCCTTATAGACCCCTCGCGCGGTAAGTCAAGCCCTTCTTGCATCGCAAGATAGCCCGCATCGGGCAAACCGCCGAATGCAAAATGCGCATGGGAGCCCTTTCCGGATGAGCCGGGAGAGCACTGCGTTCGGGACGCAAGGGCCGCAGGTTCGCGAGTCCATCACTGCGCTGACCGATCGGGACGCATTCCCGCGCCAGGGAGTGTCTGAAGACCGACGTTATGAGCCCCGTCTGGAGATAATCAAAGAGCAGCGCGCTCCAGCGACGCCGCACAGAACTTGCCGGGCTTGTGACATCATATCGGGAACGGCATCCGTCAGCACGGATTGCTCAATAACAATCGTAACAAGCAGCATCGAGGTTGGCGCTACGAGTATCAGCGAGTGTCGCACGCGCTCGCGATCCGGCAGTGGCCGCCCTATATATTATTAATGTGCTGCTACCTGCAGCGCAGGCGCATGTAGAATCGCGTGATTGGCTAGCGCGCAGTCGTTTACGACATTCGCCGCGCGCCGCATGCGAGGCAGAAAACCCCTTATATGCAAGCACCTTCATATACCCTGAGCGGTATGGATTGGTATATGAAATATCCAAGCAACAACACACTGGAGGCAAACATGGCCCGACAGAAGCAGCATTATACGCGACTCACCGAGCCGCTCGTCCGCGAGAACGGCGTACTGCGGCCTGCCTCCTGGGAAGAGGCTCTTGACCGCGCAGCCGAGGGCTTTCGCCGCAATCGCGAACTCCACGGCCCGGACGGGTTTGGCATGTTCGCCTGCTCGCGCTCGACCAACGAGTTGAACTACATCGCTCAGAAGTTCGCCCGGGCAGTGATCGGCACCAACAACATCGACTCCTGTAACAGAACTTGACACGCTCCTAGCGTCGCCGGTCTGGTGACAGTATTCGGTGCTGGCGGTGGCACCTCTTCCTACCGCGAAATCGAAGATGCCGATCTGATCATCTTCTGGGGCTCCAATGCCCGGGAAGCCCATCCGATCTTCTTCCATCACGCCCTGAAGGGAATCCATAAGGGCGCGAAGGTGTATTCCGTTGACCCGCGCCGCTGCAAAACGGCCGAGTGGGCCGACACGTGGCTTGGTTTGGACGTCGGCACTGACGTCGCGTTGGCCTATGGTATCGGCCGCGAGATCATCCATGCCGGATTGGTCAACAAGGAGTTCCTCGAGAACGCCACCACCGGCTTCGAAGAGTACATTGCCGCATGCGAGCCGTGGACTCTGGAAGTCACCTCCCGTGAAACGGGCGTGCCCGCGGAGCTGATCCGTGAGCTTGCGCACGACTATGCCAAGGCGAAGCGCGCGCAGCTGTGCTGGACGCTCGGCATCACCGAGCATCACAACGGCACCGACAACGTGCGGGCGCTGTGCAACCTCGCCCTGCTCACCGGCCAGGTCGGCCGTTGGGGCGCGGGTCTCGTTCCGGTGCGCGGCCAGAACAACGTTCAGGGCGGCGGCGACATGGGTGCGATTCCCAAGAACCTGCCGGGATTCCAGAGCGTCGAGAATGCCGAGCATCGCGCGAAGTTCGAGCGCATGTGGGGCGTTACGCTGCCTCCGAAGGGCGGTTTGACGCTTTCGGAGATGATGGAGGCGATGGACGAGGGCCACCTCACCAGCGTCTACATCGTGGGCGAGAATCCGGTGCAGTCAGATGCCGACACCACAGCGGTGGAGCGGCGGCTGAGGAACCTGGACCATCTGGTCGTGCAGGACATCTTCCTCACCAAGACCGCCTCGCTCGCCGACGTCGTGCTCCCCTGCACGGCCGCTTGGTGCGAGAGCGATGGTACCTTCACCAACAGCGAACGGCGGGTTCAGCTTGTGCGTAAGGCACTGGAGCCTCCGGGAAGCGCAAAGGACGACATCGAGATCATCCGCCTGGTTGCGGAGCGTCTCGGTCACGCCTGGCCGATCCAGACTGCAGAAGAGATCTGGGACGAGTTGCGCGCGCTGTCGCCCGCACATCATGGAATGACCTACCGGGTGCTCGCGGAGCGGGGCGGCGTACAGTGGCCCTTCCCCGACGAGAACGGGCCCGAGTCACCGTTCCTGCACGGCCGGCTCTGGGAGAAGGATCCCGCAAAGCGCGGGCGTCTGGCTCCGTTCGGCATCGTCGAGCACAAGCTGCCGGTGGACAAGCTCAACGACGAGTTCCCGCTGCGCCTGACGACCGGCCGGCGACTGACCGACTACAACACCGGCGTGCAGTCGGGCGGCTTCAACTCGCCGATCCGTGTCGGCGGCTGCGTCGACGTCTCTCCGGAGGATATGGTTCGGCTCGGCATCAACGACGGCGAGGTGGTCCGGGTGACTTCCCGCCGCGGATCGGTGCTGGCTCCCGCACGTCGGGATCCGGGCCTGCGTCCCGGGCTGCTCTTCATGGCCTGCAACTTCCCGGACGATGTGGACACCAACTCGCTCACCATCGAGGCGAACGATCCGATCGCCAAAACCGCGGAGTTCAAGGCCACAGCGGTCAGGGTGGAAAAGACAAACGAAGCCCTGCCTGAAGACCAAGGCTTGGCCGAGACCATCGATCGCGAGCGTCAAGACAGCGAGCTCGTGACCGCGAACTAGGAAGGATGAGTAGTTGTGGATCTGAAGTTCTCGGACGCCGAGCCGTTCGCGGAGGAACGCGATGCAATCGATCGGCGGCTTGGTGGGCCCGGCGAAGGCGGCTGGCATGGCGGTGAGCGTGATGAGCTGGACCACCGGCGCGCGCATTCCGGCCATGCGGCACGGGCTCAGCGGCACCTCGTCATGGAGGCACTGCACGCGGTGAATGACCGCGTGGGCTGGATCAGCCCCGGTGCGCTGAATTATATCGGAAAACGACTTAGTGTGTCGGCAGCCGATGTCTACAGCGTCGCGACGTTCTATGGGCTGTTCTCTACCAACCCGCGACCGAAGCGCGTCGTGCATGTCTGCACCGACATTGCCTGTATGGCGCGTGGCTCCAAGGAGCTCTGTGCCAGCCTCGAGAAGAAGCTCGGTCCGGCCTCGGCCATGACCGGCTGGAAGCACAGCCCCTGCCTCGGCGTGTGTGAACGCGCCCCTGCCGCATTGGCGGTCGAGGCCGGCGATCCGCCTCACGAGCACCTGATCGGGCCCGCCACCATGGACGAAGTCGTCCTGGCGCTGAATGACGGTCCTGAGGCCCTCGCAGCCGAGGCGCCACCGATCATGGCCGTGCCACAGGCCGGTCAGGACGGCCTGATGCTGCTCAAGCGGATCGGCAAGGTCGATCCGGAAAGCATCGACGATTATCTCGCGACCGACGGCTACGCCGGATTGCGGCGCGCGTTCGAGATGGAACCTGCGCAGGTCATTACGGAAGTCAAAGATTCCCGGCTGATGGGCCGCGGCGGTGCGGCGTTCCCGGCCGGCATCAAATGGGAGAGCACCGCCAAGCAGCCGGCGACGCCTCGCTACCTCGTCTGCAACGCCGACGAAAGCGAGCCCGGCACGTTCAAGGATCGTTCGATCCTCGAAGGCGACCCCTTTGCATTGATCGAGTCGATGACCATCGCCGGTTACGCCATCGGCGCCGAGCGCGGTTACATCTACCTGCGCGGCGAATATCCCCGCGCCTACCGGATGCTGAGCAACGCCATCGAGAAGGCCCGCGAACGCGGATTCCTCGGCGAGAACATCCAGGGCAAGGGTTGGAGCTTCGAGCTCGAGATCCGCCGCGGTGCCGGCGCCTACATCTGCGGTGAAGAGACCGCGATCTTCAACTCGATCGAGGGCTATCGCGGCGAGCCGCGCACCAAGCCGCCCTTCCCGTTCGAGGCCGGACTCTTCGGCAAGCCGACGGTGGTCAACAACGTCGAGACCTTGTGCAACGTACCGCTGATCATGCAGCTGGGCGGCGCCGAGTACGCCAAGATCGGAACCGAGGGCTCCACCGGACCCAAGCTGTTCTGTGTTTCGGGCAACCTCGTGCGCCCCGGCGTCTACGAAGTGCCGTTCGGCGCAACCCTGGGTGACATTCTCGAACTGGCGGGCGGCGTTCCGCAGGGCCGGAAACTGCAGGCGGTGCTGCTCGGCGGCGCTGCAGGCGTGTTTGTGCGCGCTGACGAACTCGATATTCCGCTGACTTTCGAAGGCGTCCGCGCCGCCAAGGCCACGCTGGGTTCGGGCGTGGTGCTGGCGTTCGACGACACTGTCGATCTGTCCGGCATTCTGCTGCGCATCGCGAGCTTCTTCCGCGACGAATCCTGCGGCCAGTGCGTCCCCTGCCGGGTGGGCACGGTGCGTCAGGAAGAAGCGCTGCTGCGCATCATGCACAACGGCCACGATGCGAAGGCCAAGGGCAACGACATCCACATCCTGCGCGATGTCGGCCTGGTGATGAAAGATGCCTCGATCTGCGGCCTCGGTCAGGCTGCCTGGAACGCCGTCGAGTCGGCGATCGACCGCCTCGGCGTACTGGAGGAGAGTAAGAGCAGATGAACGTGCACTATATGGGTGCTACGAATACCCCCGTCCGGCAGATCACGATCACGGTCGACGGCCAGGAGGTGAGCGTCCCGGAGGGGAGCACCATCCTGACCGCCTGTAACGCCGCGGGGAAAGACACGCCGACGCTCTGCTACGGCGACACCCTCACGCCCAAGAATGCCTGCCGCGTCTGCATGGTCGAGCTCGAAGGCTCGCGCGTCCTCGTGCCCTCCTGCTCCCGCAAGGTTCAGCCCGGCATGGTGGTCAAGACCGACAGCGAACGGGTGCGGCACAGCCGTCGCCTCGTGCTGGAGCTGCTCGATTCCTCCGTCGACCTTTCCACCACGCCGCACATCCCCGAGTGGAAAGAGCGCTACAACGTCGATTCGGAGCGCTATGGCCCGAGGGCCGGCGTGAACCGCAGGCGCGATGTCCATGAGCCGGGTGAGCACAACCTCGGGAACGGCAACGTCGCGGCCACGATGGCCCAGCCGGACAAGATCGACAACGATCTCTACGTCCGCGAGTACGACAAGTGCATCCTCTGCTACAAGTGCGTGGATGCCTGCGGGACCCAGTGGCAGAACAGCTTCGCGATCCAGATCGCGGGACGCGGGTTCGACGCCCAGATTTCTACCGAGTTTGCTGTCGAACTGCCGGAATCCGCGTGCGTGTTCTGCGGCAACTGCGTGGAAGTTTGCCCGACGGGTGCTCTGTCGTTCAAATCCGAATACGACATGCGCGCGGCCGGCACCTGGGATGTGTCGAAGCAGACCCAGACGACCACGGTGTGCACCTATTGCGGCGTCGGCTGCAACGTCACACTGCATGTGCAGGACAACGAGATCGTCAAGGTGACCTCGCCCCACGATCACGACATCGGCCACGGTAATCTCTGCATCAAGGGCCGGTTCGGCTTCCCGCACGTCCAGAGTCGCAAAAAAGAAGACGGTAGCGACAATGGCTAGAGCGGTTTCGCTCACATGGAATCAACAACTCGTCATGGCCGGGCTCGTCCCGGCCATCCACGTTTTGGTTTCCTGAATCGCTGCTAAAGACGTGGATGCCCGGCACATAGGCGTTCTTTAGAACCCGTTCTTCGAACGGCTATGGCGGGTCATGACGGATCGGGTGTTTCCGTCATAAGCGAAAACCGCACCAGCACCCCACAGCCTATCGTCCTGCTTCGACACTTGTGCGCACGACTCAACTTTACTTCACCACTTCGCGATGATCGTCATCGACCCGGCGCGTCCGGCCGCGTCCATCCAGATACTCCAGCAGCGGGATCGCGACCCGGCGGCTGGTGCCCAAAGCCTGCCGCGCCTGACTGGTGGTGAACGGCTGCGGCAGTTTCGCCAGTGCCTGTATCGCAAGCTCCGGCGCGGACGGCAGCAGCACCACACCTCCTTGAAGGCGTAACACCCGCTGGGCGCGCTCAGCTGCGGCCAACTCACGGACTCCCAGACCAAGGGCAGTCAGATCACCGGCCAGCGGCGCGAGGAACGGATCCGCGAGCAGCCGCACCTCGAGCTTGGCCACTCCGGCCTCGGCGCGGCCAAGGTCGGCGCGGGGCCGCGGCAGCCGGACATACCCACTGTGCTGCTCAAGGCCGGCATCCGCGACAAGCCGATCGATGAAGCGCGCCGCGGGCATACCGAGGGCGTCGCGCACGGCTCCTTGGGAGACACCGGGCGTGAGCTGGTCGCGCTGGGCGCCGCTCTCTACCAGCGCCCGCAGCTTCTCTCGCCACTCGTCATAGGCGGGAACGTGCACCCACCAGCCGCTGAGCTCACGGACCTCGGATGGCGGCACGGCATCGGGGCCGATTAGGCCGATGCGGCGCAGATCGTCCACCTCCACGGCGCCCCGGCTGGCCACTTTGGCCAGTACGTCGCCTTCCGGCGGCATGGCAGCCAGCACCGCCCTTCGCCGGGTCCCCTCCCCGCGGCGTAGCAGCGCCGGCGGATCCGGGTCCAGCACACCGACGCCGCCGAGCACGAGGTGGCGTGCCGGATCGCGGAGCAGCAGCCGATCGCCCACGATCAGCGGCAGCGGCCAGTCGAGGGTGAGCCGGACGTGCTCGGCATCGAATACGCGCAGCCGAGCCGGCACGGCCGTGGTCCCCACATGCACGGTGAGCTGTGTGGGCACCTCGTTGAGCGCGGCACCGCCAATGCGGCGCACATCGACCTCCGTGGTCATGACCCAGGCGCCCGGTGCAATCAGTGCCTGGCCACGGCCGACATCCTCCGCGGACACGCCGCGCAGGTTGACCGCGGCCCGGTTCATCGGGTGGACGGCATCGGCAGGCGCATCCCGCGATTCCAGAGAGCGAACCACGACTTCGCGCGGCGCCCGCCCCTGGCCCACTACTTCGAGCCGGTCCCCTTTGGTCAGCGTCCCGGCGACAAGGGTGCCGGTGACCACCGTGCCGGCCCCCGAGACGCTGAACGAGCGGTCGATCCACAGCCGGAGCCGGCCGCTGGCGTCGGGCGCAGGCGCTTCGGCCAGCACGTCGTCGAGGGTCCGCCTGAACGTGCCCAATCCAGTGCCCTGCACGGCCGATACGGCGACCGCTGGCGCATCGCGCAAAGCGGTATGCGCGAACTCACTGCGGGCGCGCTCGATGGTTGCCGCCACGAGATCGGGCGCGCGGTCGGCCTTGGTCACCACGATCATCCCGTGGCGGATGCCAAGCGCTGCGATGGCGTCGCGATGGTCGCTGGATTGCGCCGACCAGCCTTCATCAGCAGCTACCACGAAGCACACCACCGGCACCGCCGCCAGGCCGGCCAGCGCATTGCGGATGAACCGCCCGTGGCCGGGCACGTCCACAAAGGCAACTTCCCGGCCCGAGGGCAGAGTCGTCCAGGCAAAGCCGAGATCGATGGTGAGCCCGCGGCGGCGCTCTTCCTCCCAGCGGTCCGGCTCCATCCCGGTCAGCGCGCGGATCAGAGTGCTCTTGCCGTGGTCGACGTGACCGGCCGTCGCGACAACGTGCGTCGTCATTGCGCGTCGCGCAGGCTGTCGACTACCTCGATGGCGTCGGGGTTAAAGCGATTGGCGGAAGCGGACAGGACTCGAGCCTGCGAGACCGAGTTGCTCGGTCTCACATATTCTGAAGACCGGGAGGGCCACCAGGACCCCCGACACTTTCGAGCGGTCTCATATCGAACACCCATTTCGCTGAGCGCTCTCCTTCGAAGACATCTGCCTGATCAATGCACAACTGCATCCATAGGCAAAATGCGTTGATATTGCAGTCTGCAATGCTTGGGAAACGCGTGGATTGTCGGAAAGACGTTCGGGCTGTGCAATATGCATTCCTGTGCAACTATCGAGTGGTTTTCGGACACCGATAGCGGGAAGCCTGCCAGCAGTTTAAGGCAGCGTCATGCCGAGCTTCGCGCCAAGCCACGCCCGCGCATCATTCGGCGCGATCCATTCGAATTCCGGCAACTGATGCCGAAACCAGGTGAACTGCCGCTTGGCATAATGGCGCGTATCGATCTGGCCGATGGCGATGGCCTCTTCGCGCGTCAACTCACCCGCGAGATGGCGGATCAAGGCTGGCACGCCGTGCGCCTTCATCGCAGGTAACAGCGGATCGAGGCCGCGGCGCCCCAGCGCCTCCGCTTCCGCCAGCGCGCCGCTTGCCGCCATCACCTCGAATCGCCGGTCGATCCGTTCATAAAGCGCCGCACGATCCGGCGCGAGAAACAGTGCCGTCACACCCTCGGCAGGCAACAAGGGCGGCAGGCCATGGGCATGCCAGTCCGCAAGCGGACGTCCGGTCGCCTCGACGACTTCGAGCGCGCGCGCAATGCGGACACGATCGCGCGGCTTCAACCGCGCTGCCGCCTGCGGATCGCGCCGCGCCAGTTCCTCATGCAGCGCCTCCGGGCCATCGCGATCAAGACGCGCGCGAACGCCCTGACGAACTTCATCCGGTACCGGCGGCACATCGGAGAGCCCGCGCGTCAGCGCCTTGAAGTAGAGGCCGGTGCCACCGATGAAAATCGGCAGGCGCCCCTCCGCGTGGACCTCCGCCAGTACCGCTGCCGCATCGTTCACCCACGCGCCCGCCGAATAATTCACCGCGGCATCGACATGGCCGTAGAGCCTGTGCGGCGCGCACACCTCCTCCTCAATCGTCGGGCGCGCAGTGAGCACGCGCAGATCGCGATAGACCTGCATCGAATCCGTATTGATGACGGTCCCGCCCGCGGCCTCGGCCAGCGCAAGCGCCAGTGCCGACTTGCCGCTTGCGGTCGGCCCTGCGATAAGCACCGCCTTCACATTATTTCGGCCAGAATCCATGTCCCTCGTCGCTACCTTGATCTGCAACCCGGCGCAGCCCTCGCTCGATAGCACGGTGCTGGAGGCTGCGCGCGCGATATTGCCCGCGTCTGCCCCCGCCGAATGGCTCGATGCCGGCATCGCCGCCGACATTCCCTTCGAGAGCGAGGAGCCGGCCCGCGTCGTCGCCGATCGACTGCGCGACGCCTTTCAGAGAATACCCGTCGATATCGTGGTGCAGCCGCGTATCGCGCGACGCAAGAAGCTGCTGCTCGCCGACATGGACTCCACCATGATCGGTCAGGAGTGCATTGACGAACTCGCGGCCTTCGTCGGGCTCAAGGATCATGTGGCTGCGATCACCGAACGCGCCATGCGCGGCGAAATCGAATTCGAGCCGGCATTGCGCGAGCGCGTCGCATTGCTCAAAGGCCTTTCGGTCAACGTCGTCGACGAGGTGTTCGAAAAGCACATCACGCTGACGCCTGGCGGGCCTGCACTGGTGCGGACCATGCGCGCGAACGGCGCACGTACCTGCCTCGTCTCCGGTGGCTTCACGCTGTTCACCCAGCGTGTCGCGAAGGCGATCGGGTTCGACGAGAACCGCGCCAATGTTCTGATTGTCGAGAACGACAAGCTGGCGGGCCGTGTCGAGGAGCCAATCCTCGGCCGCGCCGCCAAGCTCGCCACGCTGGTCGATCTGCTCGAGTCGTTCGAGCTCGACGATATCGACACCATCGTCATTGGTGACGGCGCCAACGATCTCGCGATGATCGAGAAGGCCGGTCTCGGCATCGCCTATCACGCCAAGCCCGCAGTCGCTGCCGCCGCGATGGCGCGGATCGACCACGGCGACCTCACCGCGCTTCTCTATGCGCAGGGCTACAAGCGAACAGAATTTGTGACGGAGTAGTTCTTCTCTTCACCTCTCCCGTGGGGAGAGGTCGAAGGTGGAGCGAAGCGATGCCTTCGGGTGAGGGCGTACGATGCCTCAAACGGCTTTTGGAGCCCCCTCACCCGCTCGCTGACGCTCGCGACCTCTCCCCACCGGGGAGAGGTGGCGTAAAATCGCCCTCAATCCACGCTGAGCGCGACGAAGCGCAGTTCGCCCTCGCCGTTCGAGACTTGCAGCAGAACGGACTTCTTGCCGTCCTTCTTGAGCTTGTCGATCCGCGTTTTGACGTCGGCCGGAGAATTCACGGCCTCCTGCGCGACCTCGACGATCACATCGCCAGCGGAAAGACGGCGCTCGGCCGCATCCGAATTGCGATCGACGCCGACAATGACCACGCCCTTGACCTTCTCCTTGATCTTGTAGCGCGTGCGCAGATCCTTGCCGAGCGAGGCGAGATCGAGGCCCAACGCCTTCTGCGTCACCGTCTTCTCGACTTCCGGCTCGGGCACCTTCAGCGAGGCTTCGGCGAGCTTCTCGCCATCATCGAGACGGCCGAGCGTGACCTTGCGGGTCTCTTCCTTGCCCTTGCGGATGAACACGACATCGACGTTCTTGCCGACAGGTGCATCGGCAACCGCGCGCGGCAGGTCCTTCATCTCGCGGATGGCCTTGCCGTCGAACGAAATGATGACATCGCCGGCTTCGATGCCGGCAGGCTTCGCCGGTCCCTTGTCGTCGACGCCCGCCACAAGCGCACCGCGCGGCGGCTTGATACCGAGGCTGTCGGCAATCTCGTCAGTGACCTGCTGAATCCGCACGCCGAGCCAGCCACGCCGCACTTCCTTGTACTGCCGCAACTGATTGACGATGCCGACCACCGTATTCGAGGGCACGGCAAAGCCGATGCCGATCGAACCGCCCGAGGGCGAGATGATCGCGGTGTTGACGCCGACGACTTCACCCTCGAGGTTGAACAGCGGGCCGCCCGAGTTGCCGCGATTGATCGCCGCGTCGGTCTGAATGTAATTGTCGTACGGCCCCGAATTGATGTCGCGGTTACGCGCCGAGACGATGCCGGCCGTCACCGTTCCACCGAGGCTGAACGGGTTGCCGATCGCGACCACCCATTCGCCGAGCCGCAGCTTGTCGGAATCGCCGAACTTCACCGCGGTGAGCTTCTTCTCCGGCGGCTGGAATTTCAGCACGGCGAGATCGCTCTTCTTGTCGCGGCCGATAAGCTCCGCCTTGATCTTGCTGCCGTCGTTGAGAATGACGTTGATCTCGTCGGCATCGGCAATGACGTGATTGTTGGTGACGACGAAGCCGTCGGTGTCGATGATGAAGCCGGAGCCCAGCGAATTCACCTTGTGCTGCTGCGGGCTCTTGTCGCCACGGCGGTTCTTGAAGAACTCGTCAAACAGTTCGTTGAAGGGCGAATCCGGCGGCAGCCGCGGGTCCCCCTTCTCGCGGCCGTTCTTCTTCGGCGCAGCGTCCTCGTCGCGGTCGCGGTTCTTCAGCGTCTGCGACGTCGAGATGTTGACCACCGCGTCGATGACCTTCTCCGCGGTATCGGCAATCCCCTCAGGTCCCCGCGCGGAGGCTGGAACAGGGGTGCCTGCCGTGAGCACGAACAAACCTCCCGCGACGGCGAGCGGAAGCAGGCGGCCGAAACGCACAAACCCGGTGATCATATCGAGTGTCTCCTGAAATGGACAAATGCCGCCAAGGGCGAGAGTGCGCCCGGCCCGCTTGACCCGCAAGCGTATCAACGTCGCGAATACGGCAAAATACCGGTCGCCGGGTTCACCCGACGCCCGGTCCGTATCGCAGATACCAGATCAGCCCCAGCCCAACGACTGCGACACAGAGGCCGATAATCCGCAGCGCATTCTCGGAATGCTCGAGCGCCGCCGCCATCGCGCGGCGCATCGCTTCGGGAAACGCCGCGAAGGTCAAACCCTCGATCACGCAAAGGACGCCAAGCCCAACCAGCAAATCTCTCATAGCGGGGATTTCACCAGAGACTTATCCAAAGGGAAATCCCGTTGAGAGAATTATTCAGCTTATCTTGACGTGGCAGGCGCGCCCGCAGGGGCCGCCCCACTCGCCGAATTGAAGAACCGGAAGAATTCGGAGTCCGGCTTCAGCACGAAACGGGTGTCGCCGCTCTTCAGGCTCGTCTCATAGGCAGTCATCGCCCGGTAGAAAGCGAAGAACTGCGGGTCCTTGGAGTAGGCTTCGGCATAGATACGGTTGCGGTCACCATCGCCCTCACCGCGGATGCGGTCGGCCTCGGAGTTCGCTTCCGCGACGATGACCGTCGCCTCTCGATCCGCCTTGGAGCGGATTTCCTGCGCCTTCTGTCCGCCCTGAGCGCGGAATTCAGCCGCCTCACGCTGACGCTCGGTCTGCATGCGCTGATAGACCGCCTGGCTGTTCTGGTCCGGCAGATCGGCGCGGCGGATGCGGACGTCGACGACACCGATGCCGTAGGCTTCCGCCTGCTTGTCGAGCTGATCGCGGATGCGACCCATCAGAGGTTCACGCTCGTCGCGCACCACCTGAATGAAGTTCGCCTCGCCGAGCACGCGGCGAAGAGCTGCGTTCAGGAGTGCGGTCAACTGGAGGTTCGCAGCCGGCACCGACCCGACGCTCTGATAGAAGCGCAGCGCGTTCTTGATGCGATAGCGCGCGAATGCATCGACGACCAACCGCTTCTGGTCGGAGGCGATGATTTCCTGCGACGGATTTTCGAGATCGAGAATGCGGTTGTCGATGCTGATGACGCTGTCGACGAACGGCCACTTGAAGCTCAAGCCCGGCTCGGTGACGACGCGGATCGGTTCACCCAATCGCACGACGAGCGCCTGCTCGGTCTGGCGGACGGCGAAGACCGAACTGTAGCCGACGATCACCAGCAACAAGAGAACGATGAGGGCGACCATGCCCGTCAGACCGGCTTTCATCGGCTTGCTCCGCTTTGCTGCTGGCCCGGCGCGGCGGGCGCCTTGCGACCAAGTTCATTGAGCGGCAGATACGGCACCACGCCCTGTCCTCCTGCTCCACCGGAATCGAGAACGATCTTCTCGGCCGGTCCGAGCACATGCTCCATGGTTTCGAGATAGATGCGCTGCCGCGTCACGTCCGGCGCCTTCTTGTATTCATCAAAGACGCTGAGGAATCGCGCGGCCTGACCTTTAGCTTCCGCGATCGTCTGTTCCTTGTAACCCTGTGCCTGCTGCAGCACCTGCGCCGCACGGCCGCGGGCATCCGGGATCACGCGGTTTGCGTAAGTCTGAGCTTCGTTCTGCAGACGCTCGAGGTCGGCGCGGGCCGCCTGCACGTCACGGAAGGCGTCGATGACCTGCTGCGGCGGGTCGACCTTCTGCAACTGCACCTGCTGAATCATGATGCCGGCGCCATAGCCGTCGAGCGTCTTCTGCATCAATTGATGGACAGCGGCTTCGACGGTGTTACGCGCGCCGGTCAGGATCGGCTGAATGTCGGAGCGGCCGATGACTTCGCGCATCGCGCTCTCGGCCACGGCCTTCACCGTGCCTTCCGGGTTCTGAATGTTGAACAGGAAGTTGCCGACACCGTCCGGCGCGATGCGCCACAGCACGGTGAAGTCGACGTCGACGATGTTTTCGTCGCCGGTCAGCATCAGGCTTTCTTCCGGCACGTCACGGACGACACGGCCGCGGCGTCCGCTGTCGTCGCTGACCGTCATGCCGATATTGAGCGTCGAGACGCGCAGCGCCTTCGGCAGCAGCACCGTCTCGATCGGATAAGGCATATGGTAGTTCAGACCGGGCTGCACGGTGCGCACATGCTTGCCGAAGCGCAGAACCGCACCAAGCTCATCGGGCTGCACGCGGAAAAAGCCGGACAGGCCCCAGATCGCGATGCCCGCGACCACCAGCAGGGCGATGCCCATGCCGCTCATGTGGCCGCCGGGCATCATCTGCTGAATCCGGTCCTGGCTGCGGCGCAGAAGGTCTTCAAGGTCGGACGGCTTGGGGCCCTGAGATTGCGGACCGGAGCCCCATGGGCCCTTCGGGCCGGGACCCCATGGACTTCCGCCTTGATTCTTCCAGGCCATCAGCAAACTCCTTAGCGCCGCCTCGCGGCAGTCGCAGGGTTATAAAAGACCGAAGGCCGCGGTACAACGCGGCCTCGCGCAACTTCTAGCAGCTAATCCGCATGACGAAATTGTCAATGTAAACATTGACAAGCGGGGTTAATGACGGCCCGCGCGAGCATATGTCGCATAGGAAAAATCGGCACTGTCGTCAGGTCCGCGCGCAGGACGGCTGCGCGCTACATCCTGCCATTCCGCCATCTCGAACCGTAAGAACGTGTCTCCCTCCGGCTCGGCATGGACATGGGTGATCTCGAGGCGCGTGGCACGCGGCATCCACTGGTGGAAGATTTCCGCGCCGCCGATCACCATAATCTCCGATGCGCCCCGCCGCAGCGCATCGCCGAGCGCAATCTCGTAGGCGGCGTCCAGCGTGGTCGCCACCACGGCGCCGGCCGCACGAAACGCCGGATCACGCGTCACCACGATGTTGGTGCGCTTCGGCAGCGGCCGGCCGATCGAGAGAAACGTCTTGCGGCCCATCACGACCGGCTTGTTCAGCGTCAACTGCTTGAACCGCTGCAGGTCCGAACGCAGGTGCCAGGGCATCGTGTTGTCGCGGCCGATCACGCCATTGTCAGCAATGGCGACGATAAAGACGACGGCAGGCGCAGAGGCGCTCACACCGCAACCTCGGCCTTGATGTGCGGGTGCGGATCGTAGTTCTCGAGTTTGAAGTCCTCGTAGCGGAATCCGAAGATATCGCGCACCGCCGGATTGATGCGCAGCGTCGGCAACGCGCGCGGCGCGCGGGTCAATTGCAGCCGCGCCTGATCGAGGTGGTTGGAATAGAGATGCGCGTCGCCGAAGGTGTGGACGAAGTGGCCGGGCGCGAGATCCGTCACCTGCGCAATCATCATCATCAGCAGTGCATAGGACGCGATGTTGAACGGCACGCCGAGAAACACATCCGCCGAGCGCTGATAGAGCTGGCACGACAGTCGGCCGTTCGCGACGTAGAACTGAAACAGGCAGTGGCACGGCGGCAGGGCCATCTGCTCGACATCGGCGGGATTCCACGCGGTGACGATCAGGCGGCGCGAATCCGGATTGGTCCGGATCATCTGCACGAGGTTCGTGATCTGATCGATGCTGCGTCCGTCCGGCGCCTGCCACGAGCGCCACTGCTTGCCGTAGACCGGGCCGAGATCGCCGTTGGCATCCGCCCATTCGTCCCAGATGCTGACACCGTTGTTCTGCAGGTAGCGCACGTTGGTGTCGCCCGCGAGAAACCACAACAGTTCATGGACGATCGCCTTGAACGGCAGCTTCTTCGTCGTCAGCATCGGAAAGCCTGCCGCGAGGTCGAAGCGCATCTGATGACCGAACACCGACAGCGTGCCGGTACCGGTGCGGTCGTGCTTTTCCGCGCCGTCGCTGAGGATATGTTCGAGCAGGTCTTGATACTGATGCATGGCGTCGCCGGTCGTCGCTTCCCTCGTTTAGGAAGCATATCCGCGGGCGAATCAACGCCGCACCGCGTGTTGTCCCAACAAAAGTAAGCGCGGGCCACCTCCTCGGAAAGGCCGGTGCCACGGCAGAATAGCCCGGCTGTGGAACTTGATCCCCGCCTGCGTCCCAAGGCCCCGCACGCGACCCGACCGAGGGGCCTTTTTTCGTCAATCATTGCCCCCTATATTGGGAATGCCGGTTCGCCGGCTATGGAAATAAATGGCCGTCGCAATAAACCATTCGGACCCGGGGGCAGCACCCGGCGCCTCCACCAAAGCCTGAATTCACTTTGAATTCACCTGCAAGGCAGGCTTCGGCGGGGGCGAAACAGGATCGACGAGGGCGTAAAGGGCGTGTTTTTTCCCGGTATTGTTCCGCCGTTATCGGGCTCTACAATAGTTGCAAACGACAACTATGCTCCGGTTGCTCAGGCTGCGTAACGCAGTTTGAAATACCGAATTAAAGTCCTGATGGATTAAGCCCCGTCAGGCGGGGTCCGGAGGCACCTGGCAACAGAAGCCTCCACTTCTCTCCGCCACTTTCTTTTAATTATGTAGTTTGAGCGATCCGATTATGTCGCGCGCGAAAGGCGCTCCGGCTTATGAGGCCGTTTGCACAAATTTAGCCGTGAGTCTTGCCCATGCCCCGCGACAAGATTACTGACGCAGCCCACCGGAAACGGTAGTCTGCCGCCACTGCGGTTCGTTCGCGAAGGGGGTGACGCGTGCTCTCCGGGAGCGGAGACGGGCCTGCGACCACCCGCATGGAACAAAAGTGCGAGTCGGCCCTCTTCTTCCGGCACGACCTTTTGACGTTTTGACAGGACCGACCGATGGCCACCGATCTGATCCGCTACGATGTTCTGACCCGCGATGCGCTGCGCGGCGTTCTCCGGCGTGTTCTGACCGACGCCGCCGAACACGGATTACCGGGTGAACACCACTTCTACATTACCTTCCTCTCCAATGCGGACGGCGTGCGGATCTCGCCGCGGCTGCTGTCACAGTACCCGCAGGAGATGACCATCATCCTGCAGCACCAGTTCTGGGATCTCGTGGTGCGGGAGGACGAGTTCGAGGTCGGGTTGTCCTTCGGCGGTATCCCTGAGCGGCTGGTGGTGCCGTTCAACGCGATCACCCGTTTCTTCGATCCGGCCGTGCAGTTCGGCCTGCAGTTCGAGACCGCGGAGATGGCTGGCGAGATCGAGCCCGCCACCATCGAGGAAGCCGAAAAGCTCGCCATTCCGGCAGAGACGACCGAAAATCCCGACGACGACGGCGACGACCATCCTCACGATGGCGGCGCGCAGGTGGTCCGGCTGGATCGCTTCCGCAAAAAGTAAGCTCACTCCGCGACGGTCTCGTCTACCGAGGTGGCATGGCTCGGGCCTGTCACTTTCGGCATACTCGCGCGCGAAAGACGGGCCGGAGCGATCGCTTCTGCGTCCGTCGCGACCCGCATGAGGACGACATGGCACCGACGAACAAGACCACCCGCACCGAAACCGACACCTTTGGTCCGATCGAGGTGGCCGCTGACCGCTATTGGGGCGCGCAGACCGAACGCTCGCGCAACAACTTCAAGATCGGCACCGAACACATGCCGCTGCCGCTGATCCGCGCGATGGCCATCGTCAAGCTCGCCGCGGCAAAAACCAATCTGGACCTCAAGCTGATCGACAAGAAACTCGCCGACGCCATCATCGCCGCCGCGCAGGAGATCATCGACGGCAAGCTCAACGACCATTTCCCACTTGTCGTGTGGCAGACCGGCTCCGGCACCCAGACCAACATGAACCTGAACGAGGTGATCTCGAATCGCGCCAACGAAATGCTCGGCGGCGAGCGCGGCACCAAGAAGCCGGTTCACCCCAACGATCACGTCAATATGGGCCAGTCGTCGAACGATGCCTTCCCGACCGCAATGCATATCGCTGCGGCGGAAGAGATCGCTCATACCCTCATTCCCGCGCTGGAAGAACTGCTCGCCGCGCTCCGCGCCAAGCAGAAAGAATTCGCTTCGATCGTCAAAATCGGCCGCACGCATACGCAGGATGCGACGCCGCTCACGCTCGGCCAGGAATTTTCCGGCTACGCCGCGCAGGTCGAAAGCGGCATCGCC
The DNA here is from genome assembly GCF_000218565.1 of Afipia carboxidovorans OM5. Classification (NCBI taxonomy): domain Bacteria; kingdom Pseudomonadati; phylum Pseudomonadota; class Alphaproteobacteria; order Hyphomicrobiales; family Nitrobacteraceae; genus Afipia; species Afipia carboxidovorans. The sequence continues at coordinate 2,868,461 of NC_015684.1, forward strand.
CGCATCAAGGAGAGCGCGAAGAGCCTCAATCTGCTGGCGCAGGGCGGCACTGCCGTCGGCACCGGCCTCAATGCCAAGCCGGGATTTGCGGAAGGCTTTGCGAAACACGCCGCCGCGATCACCGGACTTCCGTTTGTGACAGCGCCGAACAAATTCGAGGCGCTCGCCTCGAACGACAGCTACGTCTACGTCCATGGCGCGATCAACGCGACCGCGACCGGCCTCTTCAAGATCGCCAACGACATCCGCCTGCTCGGCTCCGGTCCGCGCTCGGGTCTCGGCGAGCTCATCCTGCCGGAAAACGAGCCGGGCTCATCGATCATGCCGGGCAAGGTCAACCCGACGCAGTGCGAAGCCTTGACGATGGTGTGCTGCCAGATTTTCGGGAACCAGACCACGCTGACGACTGCAGGCAGCCAGGGCCACTTCGAGCTGAACGTTTACAAACCCGTCATGGTGTTCGCGATGCTGACCTCGATCCGGCTGATGGCGGACGCGGCACGTTCCTTCACTCAAAATTGCGTGATCGGAATCCGCGCCGATGAAAAGCGGATCGGCGATCTGATGCAGCGCTCGCTGATGCTTGTCACCGCGCTTGCACCGAAGATCGGTTATGACAATGCCGCGAAGATCGCCAAGACCGCACATGCCAACGGCACGACGCTGAAAGAAGAGGCTTTAAGACTTGGTTTTGTCACCGCGGAAGAATTTGATTCTATCGTGCGGCCGGAAAAGATGACCAGTTCGAGCAATTGAAACGTCTGGCACCTGGTATACGCAATACCTCAGATACGATGCGTTTTTCTTGCATCCAAAGACGTAGTATTGTTTTGCTACCGCTCTTATGATGCGTCTGTTACAGCGCAGTCGCGTAGCTCATGTCGCAGAGACTTATGGCCTCCACGACCTTATATACGCGCTGCAAGCGGCGACCGGCGGGTCGACCTTCAATAACAAAGAAGCAAAGAGACTCCTGTGGGCGAGTTGGTCAACTTAAATAGGTTCAAGAAGCGCCTCGACCGGGAGCGTGCCAATGTGCATGCGAACAGTCAGCGCGCGAAGCATGGACGTACAAAAGCCGAAAAGAACAACCAACGTATTCTCGACCAGCGTGCAGAGGCGTTTCTCAATCAACACCTACGCGATGATGGAAAGTCTTCATGAAGTCCCCTGTCGTTAAACGCTCGATCGTGGTCGCTGGACACAAGACGAGTGTCAGTCTGGAAGAAGCCTTCTGGAACGGCATGAAAGAAATCTCGTCCGCGCGCGGCATGACCTTGTCCGAACTCGTGGGCGAGATCGACAGTCAACGCAAACAGGGCAACCTGTCCTCGGCTATCCGGCTGTTCGTCCTCGACCACTATCGCTCGATGACGGTGAGCCCGGCCGAAGTGCACAGCGCGATGCACGAGAGCCTGATGAGTCCCCAGGCCGCCGAGTAACATCGGCTCTGCGGGAATATACGGATCGCCTCCGCAATATCCTGACTCGTCGGTTAAGGCATTCACCGAATAGCAACGGTACTTCGTTTCAGGCACGATGCGTTCGTCCTGATGACCCTTTGTCATGGGCCGTCAGAACACCGCATCGTTAGCGTGCACTATGCGCGCGCGACGATCGGATCGTTCAGTCGATAACGTGCCTCGCAGGCCGCTGGAGAAACCGTGCGGTTTTGCCGGCGAATGCGGCCGCCTGCGTTTCAGAAGGAATGAAGGTGATGATCAGCCAGCGTGACCTCAGGGACCCCGCCATCGGCGGCGCAAAGGGATTTGCCGTCATCAAGCGATCCGTTGTGGTGGACGGACACAAGACTAGCGTGAGCCTTGAAGACGCCTTCTGGGCGAGCCTGAAGGATATCGCTGCGCGGCGCGGACTGTCTCTGTCGATGCAGATTGCCACTATCGATCAGAACCGCCAGACCAACAATCTGTCGTCGGCGATCCGGCTGTTCGTGCTCGATTACTTCCGCGAACGCGCGATCGGCACGATGTTTATCGGCGAGCGGCAAGGCGCACCGACGCTCTCGCCTACTCACTAAATTTAGAACGTCGCAGAAGAACGTGGTGCACGCGGTGTGCGCAGCGCGCCGGGTGCAGGCTTGATGTCGATCGGCGGCGGCAGCGGTGTGACGCGCGCATCCGGCGACAGAGTGACCGGCGGTGGCGAGGCAGGAGCCGCTGTCGTGGGTGGCGCGGCCGCCTTGCGCCGGCGCGGATCGAGCGGCGGCAGCTTCACCTCGCCCGGCGGCAGACTCATCTCCGCCGGAGCAGCAACAGCATCGCGCGGCGGTAGCGGCTGGACCTGCGGCTGGGGCTGGATCTGTTGCTGAAGCTGCGGCTGCGGTTGAAGCTTTGGCGGCTGCGGACGGCCTTCCTTCTCCAGCGCATCGAGGCGCTGCGTCTCCCGCTCGATCGCGCGCAGCGACAGCCATGACGATAGCGCCGCGACATCGACATCGCGCGTCAGACCCTGCGGTGTGCCATGCAGGAATATCTGGATTTCCGGCGCATCCTTCAACGCGGACGATGTTGCCTTGAACGCGATCCGAAGATCGCCCTGCTCTTCCGGAATGTCGTAACCGCCGGAAATCGTCGCCTGCGCCGCTTCCGTCCGGAACGCCGCCGGGTCGGCATGCAGGCGCCCATCCTTGATGGCGAAGGACACATCGGCGGTTGCCGCCGCAAGCGGTGCTTGATCGAGCGCCAGTGCCACCGCCTCCTTCAGGTCCTCGTTCTTCATCGGCTGCTCGGAGGCCTGGTTCACCATATCGAACGTTGCCGCAGCAAGACGCGGCAGATGCGCATCGGTGAGCGTCAGCACGCCGTTGCCTGACAACGCGTTACGCAACGCTGTCGCGCTGCGCCCATGGGTGGCGAGGGTCATTCGCAGCGAAGCCTGGCCGGGTGGCAAAGCCAACTCACGATATTTCAGGGCAGCCGCGTCGGCCTTGTCGAGTTTGAAGCTTGCCTCGATTGCGGTATCGGCCGCGCCACGCTGCGCGACACCCGAGAGGCTGAGCGCGCCACCACCGATCGATGCCTTCCCGTCATCCAATGCAAGCGAAGCGCCGTCGCCGCGCAGCGCGCCGCTGACCGCCGTCACTTCCGCGCCGCCCGGCAGAAGCGCCTTGTCAGCCTTTACCGCGAGCGATCCGCGCCATCCGAACCAGCCTTGCGCGAGTGGCTCGGTCGCAGTGCGCGCATCCGCACCGAGCATGGCAGCAACTAGGGTGCGGATATCGAGCGTTCCGACATCGATATTGCCTGAGAGACTGCGCTCGCCCTCGCGCGACAGTGACAGGTTTCCGGCAACAACCTCCGCACCGAGCTTGCCGGAAAATTTTTCCAGTGCGAACGCATCATCGGTGACGACAAGACGTCCCGAAACATCGTTGATCGCCGTATCCGGTGCCAGCCACGGCGCGACCACCGCGCGACGCAGCTTGAGGTCGAACGCCTGTCGCTTCGACGGTCCGCCATCCGCGACGGTAGCAAGCTCGGCCTGCAGCGGCGCGATGTCATGACCAAGGATTTTCGCCTTGGTGAAATCGAGCTGCGCGCGCAGGGCACGCCCCGCCTTCTCGCGCCATGCCATGCTTTCGCGCACAAGGTTCGCGAGCTTGTCGCCGTCGACAAACGGCGACCGCAACGTGAGGTCGATCTCTTTGGCCTTCTGCGCGACACGGCCCTCGAGCTGAGTGCCGAACAGATCGAGCTTCATCTCATCGAGCACGAGTTCGTGGGCACTGAACGCTATCGCCGCCTTGAGACGCAGATTGCCACGTAGCGCGCGCGCAAGCTCGGATTTGCCGAACGCCCACTCCGTGAAGGCTCGCGCATCAGAAGCATCAAGGCTGACCGGGCCGGCGAAACGCTCGCCATCGCTTCCGCGCGTCACCTTCCCGCTCAACGTAAGACGAGAATCACCGGGGCCACCGAGCGCAAGCTTGCCCACCGTCCATGCGTCGTCACGGCCTTCAATACGCACCGACAGCCCATTCAACGCATGTCCCGCGACATTCGCACGATCCACTGCGACATCGATCTGCGAGAGCCACGGCAGCGTTGGCAAAACCGCCATCGCGCCGGCAAGCAGCGCGGCCGGCGTCTTGCCATGCAGCGTCTTGTTCTCGGCCAATGCACGGTCGAGATCGAGTTGCGGCGCCGACAGCGCCACGCGCAGCTTCGCCGGCTTGAACGCGAGCGCGCCCTCACCCGCGAGCTTCAGGCCGGTCGCTTCCGTACCGGACAGGAGTTGTCCTTGCGTGAACGCTGCGCCGGACGGATCGAGCGTGGTGCGCGCGGTGATACGCCAGGGCATCTCATCCGCCGCACCGAGCGCCAGCGCACCGGCAAAGCGCGGCACGCGGTTCTCGAACGCTAGCGTGCCGTCGAACGACGATGCGACGCTGCCCGCCGCTGCGGAATCGAGATCGAGCCGCAGCCGCGTCGCCTCGTTGTCGCCCGCCTTCGACAGCGCGAGCCGGAACGGCTGCTTTGCGTCGCGCAGGAGGAAACTGCCCTCGCCGCGCAGGTTGCCGCCGAGCGAGCGCACGTCACCGCGGAAGTCGAGGCCGTCGAGCACATGCGCGGCGCCGCTCGCGGCATCGTGCAGCGTCACGCGCCCCGCAAGGTCGAGCCGGTCGATCGCCAATTCGCCGAAATTGAATTCGCCCTTGGCAGGCGCGATGATGCGGCCGTCCTTGTCGAGGCCGATATCGAGCGCGAGCCCCGTCAGCGACAATTGCGTTGCGCGCCATTCGCCACGCAGTAGCGAGCCGAGGCTGAACTCGACGTCGAGTTTGCCGGCGGTGAGTTTCGTCGGGTCCTTCGGCGCACCAACAGAAAGCTTGTGCATCCGCAGGATCGGCGCGGGCAGCAGCCGCGCATCGAGCGCACCCTCGACGCGCACCGGCGCACCGACCACGCGTGAAGCCTCGACTTCAAACTGCGGCTTATACTTATTCCAGTCGACGAACAGCGGCGCCGCGAGCGCCGCAACCAGCGCCATGATGGCGGCTATCGCCAACCCGAGCAGCGTCGTCTGCAACCCTGATCCCCGCGGAAAACGGCGCGATCATCCCGGCCGCGCCTGCCCCATCATAGGGAAAAGTGTGGCGAAGTCACAACGCCGCAAAAGGGTTACGGCAGCGGGAAAATCTTTCCGGGATTGAAGATGCCGTTCGGATCGAGCGCCTTTTTGATCGCGCGCATCGCCTCGATCGCCTCCGGCCCCAGTTCGGGAACAAGGTAGTCCTGCTTGCCCTGCCCGATGCCGTGCTCGCCGGTGCAGGTGCCGTCCATGCGGTGCGCGCGCTCGGCGAGGCGATGCACGAATTCGTGGCCGCGCGCCACCTCGTCCGGATCGTTGACGTCGCACAGCATGAGGCAATGGAAATTGCCGTCGCCGACATGGCCGACGATCGGCGCGATCAGCTTGAAGCGCTCGATGTCATGTTCCGTCTCGCTGACGCAATCGGCGAGCCGCGAGATCGGCACGCAGACGTCGGTCGACATCGGCCGCGAGCCCGGGCGGATCGCCGCTGCCGCCCAATAGGCGTCGTGACGCGCCTGCCATAGCCGCGTGCGATCTTCCGCGCGCGTCGTCCACTCGAACGCGCCGCCGCCGCAATCCTTGGCGATCTCCGCGAACGCCGACGACTGCTCGGCGACCTCGGCCTCGCTACCGTGGAATTCCAAGAGGAGAAGCGGCGTCAGCGGCAACGTCAGCTTTGAATAGGCGTTGCAGGCGGCGACCTGCGCGGCATTGAGAAGCTCGATCCGCGCCAGCGGAATGCCGCTCTGGATCGCGAGGATGGTGGCGTCGCAGGCGCCCTTCACGCTGCCGAACGAGCAGGACGCCGCGGCAATGCTCTGCGGAATGCCGCGCAGCCGCATCGTCATTTCGCAGATGATGCCGAGCGTGCCTTCCGCACCGATAAACAGATGCGTGAGATCGTATCCCGCAGAGGATTTCTTCGCCCGCGTACCGGTGGTGATGATCTCGCCGTCGCCGCGCACCACTTTCAGCGCCAGCACATTGTCGCGCACCGTGCCGTAGCGCACCGCGTTGGTGCCCGACGCGCGCGTCGAGGCCATGCCGCCGAGCGTTGCATCCGCGCCAGGATCGATCGGGAAAAACAACCCCTGATCGCGCAGGTTCTCGTTCAGCGTCTTGCGGGTGATACCGGGCTCGATCACGCAATCGAGGTCTTCCGAATGCACCGCGAGCACGCGGTTCATCTCGCGCAGGTCGAGCGAGATGCCGCCGAAGGGCGCGTTCACCTGCCCTTCCAGCGAGGTGCCCGCGCCGAACGGCACAATCGGCAGGCGGTGGCGCGCGCAGATACGCACCGCATCCTGAATGTCGGCAACGCTGCGCACCAGCACCACCGCGTCGGGCAACTGCGGTGCGATCCATGTCGTGGTGTGGCTGTGCTGCTCGCGCTGGGATTGCGAGGTGAAAAAATCGCGCTGGAAGCGCGTGGCGAGGGTTTCAAACGCATTGCTGAGAGTCTGCGGCGAAACCCGGGGTGCCGTTGTCGTGGTCAAGGCGCGTGTCCTGCAAGAAAAGCCACGCAACCGTCGCAAACGGCAACCGGCCGGTCAAGCCGACCGGCCGGTGATCAATCTGCGCTAGATCAATGCCGCTACACCATCGGTCGTCGGCCGCGCATCAGGCCCACAACGGCCGAGACGGCGAACAGCACGATGGCGATAAAGAACACGATCTTGGCGATTTCGATCGACGCGCCGGCAATGCCGCCGAAGCCGAGAAGGCCCGCGACCAGCGCGATGATGAGAAACGTCACAACCCAACCCAACATGGCAGTCTCCTTGTGTCGATTCCGTTGCAGGAGGTGTTGCTCCTTTGCGAAACCAATCCGTGACCGATTTGGAAGTTCCGGGCACAAGCCGCCGCCCGATCCGGAAAAATGCCGGCTTTTCCGGGAACAAATCGTCGTTGGGCAGCCTGGCTCCTTGCCTGTACGGTCGGGGGCAAACCGCCTATATGTCTCGATATCCTTCGAGAAAGAAGGCTCCCTTTCACGCGCCCGCGGTGCCATCGTGGGGCAACCGATTCGCATGACTGAACCTGTTCGCCGACCCGTTGCCGATGTGCCTGCCCACCAGCCTGCCGCTGGCGGCATTGCCGCGCGCGCCCGTGCGGCGGCGGCTCCCCAATATCTCACAGCGCTGAACCCCGAGCAGCGCGAGGCGGTCGAGACGCTCGATGGCCCCGTGCTGGTGCTCGCCGGCGCCGGCACCGGCAAGACCCGCGTTCTCACCTCGCGCATCGCCCACATCCTGAGCGAGGGCCGCGCCCGGCCGTCCGAAATCCTGTCAGTGACGTTTACCAACAAGGCCGCGCGCGAGATGAAGCAGCGGCTCGGCGTCATGCTCGGCCAGACGGTGGAAGGCATGCCGTGGCTCGGCACCTTCCACGCCATCGCCGGGCGCATCCTGCGCGTGCATGCCGAACTCGCGCAGTTGAAGTCGAACTTCACCGTGCTCGACGTCGACGACCAGATCCGTCTTCTCAAGCAGCTTCTGCAGGCCGAGGGCATCGACGACAAGCGCTGGCCCGCGCGCATGCTCGCCGGCCTGATCGACGGCTGGAAGAACCGCGGCCTCACGCCCTCGCAGGTGCCCTCCGGCGAAGCCGCGATCTTCGGCAACGGCAAAGGCGGCAAGCTCTATACCGCCTATCAGGAGCGGCTGAAGATTCTCAACGCCGCCGATTTCGGCGATCTCCTTCTGGAGAACATCCGCATCTTCCGCGAGCACCCCGACGTGCTGCGGCAGTATCAGCATCGCTTCCGCTATATTCTGGTCGACGAATATCAGGACACCAACGTCGCGCAGTATCTCTGGCTGCGACTGCTGGCGCAGGCGCCGTCGCCTCTCACCTCGCCCCGCTTGCGGGGAGAGCATAGTCGGCCTTCGGCCGACGTCCTTGAGGAAGGACGCCGTGGCGAAGCCACGGCTTTGGCACGAAGTGCATCCGGTGAGGGGCAAAACCTCGACATCTCGCTTGAAGATTCCGCCCCTCACCCCAACCCTCTCCCCGTAAACGGGGAGAGGGGGCAGACGCCCAAAAACATCTGCTGCGTCGGCGACGACGACCAGTCGATCTATGGCTGGCGCGGCGCGGAGGTAGACAACATCCTGCGCTTCGATCACGACTTTCCCGGCGCGAAAGTCGTGCGGCTCGAGCGTAACTATCGCTCCACCGGCCACATCCTCGCCACCGCCTCGCACCTCATCGCCCACAACGAAGGCCGCCTCGGCAAGACGCTGCGCACCGAGGATGTCGACGGCGAAAAGGTGAGCGTCACCGGCGCCTGGGATTCGGAAGAAGAAGCCCGCTCGATCGGCGAGGAGATCGAACAGTTTCAGCGCGCGGGTGAGAAGCTCAACGAGATCGCCATTCTGGTGCGCGCCTCGTTTCAGATGCGCGAGTTTGAAGACCGTTTCGTCACGCTCGGCCTGCCCTATCGCGTGATCGGCGGTCCGCGCTTCTACGAACGCGCCGAAATCCGCGATGCGCTGGCCTATCTGCGCGTGATCAATTCGCCCGCCGACGATCTTGCGTTCGAGCGCATCGTCAACGTGCCGAAGCGCGGGCTCGGCGACGCCACGGTGCAGCTTCTGCACGACCACGCCCGCAAGCGCCGCGTGCCGCTGACGGAAGCCGCGCGCGCCATTATCGAGACTGACGAGTTAAAGCCCAAGCCGCGCGGCAGCCTGCGCGATCTGCTTGCCAGCTTCGACCGCTGGAGCGCGCAGCGCGACGCCATTCCGCACACCGAGCTTGCCGAAATCGTGCTCGACGAGAGCGGCTATACCGAGATGTGGCAGAAGGACCGCTCCGCCGACGCCGCTGGCCGGCTGGAAAACCTGAAAGAGCTCGTGCGCTCGATGGAAGAGTTCGAGAACCTGCACGGCTTCCTCGAACACATCTCGCTGGTGATGGACCGCGAAGGCGGCGGCGACGAAGATGCCGTGTCGGTGATGACGCTGCATTCGGCGAAGGGCCTCGAATTCGACAACGTGTTCCTGCCGGGCTGGGAAGAAGGGCTGTTTCCGCATCAGCGCGCGCTCGACGAACAGGGCCGCGCAGGGCTCGAGGAAGAACGCCGCCTCGCCCATGTCGGCATCACCCGCGCACGCCGGCGGGCGAAAATCTATTTCGCCACCAACCGCCGCATTCACGGCTCATGGTCGACGACCATTCCCTCGCGTTTTCTTGACGAACTGCCGGCCGAGCATGTCGAGATTCTGGAATCCAAAGGCGGTGCGGGATGGGGCGGCGCGGGGGGTTATGGCGCCTCGCGCTTCGACAACATCGAATCGTTCGGCTCGAGCTATTCGACGCCCGGCTGGCAGCGCGCGCAATCGAACCGTGGCCGCGGCGGTGGGTTCAACGAAAGCGGCGCGCGATATGGTGGCGGCGGGCGCCGCAAGCCGCTCACCATCGAAGGCGAACTGATCGCGAAATCGACCGGCACCGAATCCGAATTCGCGCCCGGCGAGCGCGTCTTCCACCAGAAGTTCGGCTACGGCCGCATCGCACGCGTCGACGGCAACAAACTCACCATCGCCTTCGACAAGGCTGGTGAGAAAAAAGTGATCGACAGCTTCGTGACGCGGGCCTGAGGCGCGCGAAAAGACCTCTGCGCCCTCTTGTCGCGGCCATCATGCGTCTCTATCTGTCCGCGACCCCGCCTTTCGCAAATCACATCCTCATGTCCGCAATCATTACCGTTTCCAATCTGACCAAGACCTATGCGTCAGGCTTCACCGCGCTGAACGACATCAACCTGGAGATTCGCCGGGGTGAGATCTTTGCGCTGCTCGGCCCGAACGGCGCGGGGAAGACGACGCTCATCAGCACGATCTGCGGCCTTGCGATGGCGACCAAGGGCACCGTGACGATCGGCGGCCACGATAATGTCAGGAACTATCGTGCCGCGCGCGAGATGATCGGCCTCGTGCCGCAGGAACTGCATACCGACGCTTGGGAAACACCGACGGCGACCGCCGCGTTCAGCCGCGGTCTGTTCGGCAAGCCGAAGAACACACCGCTGATCGAGAAGATTCTGAAAGACCTCGCGCTGTGGGACAAGCGCAAGAGCCAGATCATCACCCTCTCCGGCGGCATGAAGCGCCGCGTGATGATCGCCAAGGCGCTCGCACACGAGCCGCAGATTCTGTTTCTCGACGAGCCGACCGCGGGCGTCGACGTCGAACTGCGCAAATCGATGTGGGAGGTGGTGCGCGAACTGCGCGCCTCCGGCGTCACTATCATCCTCACCACGCATTACATCGAGGAAGCCGAGGAGATGGCCGACCGTGTCGGTGTCATCAACAAAGGCGAGATCGTGCTTGTCGAGGACAAGGCGACGTTGATGCGCAAGCTTGGCCGCAAACAACTGACGCTGCATTTCAACGAGCCGGTTACGACGCTGCCCGCCTCGCTCGGCATCTACCAGTTGGAGCTGTCGGAGGACCGTAAGGAACTGACCTACACCTACGACACCAAGGGCGAGCGCACCGGCATCACCACGCTGCTGAACGATCTGCGCGCCGCCGGGCTCAACTTCAACGATCTCAACACCACGCAATCCTCGCTCGAGGACATCTTCGTCAATTTGGTGCACCGCGCATGAATCTTCACGCTATCGGCGCGATCTACAAATTCGAGATGGCACGCACATTCCGCACGCTGCTGCAGAGTGTCGTCTCGCCGGTAATCTCGACCTCGCTGTATTTCGTCGTGTTCGGCTCGGCGATCGGCTCGCGGATTCCGGAAATCCATGGCGTGAGCTATGGTGCGTTCATCGTGCCGGGCCTCATCATGCTGTCGGTGCTGACGCAGAGCATTACCAACGCCTCGTTCGGCATCTACTTTCCGAAATTCACCGGCACGATCTATGAGCTGCTGTCGGCGCCGGTGTCGGCCTTTGAAGCGGTGATCGGCTATGTCGGCGCGGCGGCGACGAAATCCTTCGTGCTCGGTCTGATCATTCTGGCGACCGCCGGCCTGTTCGTGCCGCTCAAGATCGCGCATCCGGCGTGGATGTTCGCCTTCCTCGCGCTCACGGCGATTACCTTCAGCCTGCTCGGCTTCATCATCGGCATCTGGGCCGACGGCTTCGAGCAGCTGCAGGTGGTGCCGCTCCTGATCGTGACGCCGCTGACGTTCCTTGGCGGCAGCTTCTATTCCATCGACATGCTACCGCCGACCTGGCGCTTCATCACGCTGTTCAATCCGGTCGTGTATCTTATCAGCGGCTTCCGCTGGAGCTTCACCGAGATCGCCGACGTCAGCGTCGCCCACAGCATGGGGATGATTCTGGTCTTCCTCACCGTCAGCATGGCGGTGATCTGGTGGATTTTCAAAACCGGCTATCGGTTGAAGCGCTAACCTTCCCTCAAATGCCAACGGCCCCGCATGCGGGGCCGTTTCGATTCAACATCTAATCCGCTGATTAACGATAGCGGCGGTGATGGGAATGGCGGCGATGGTGATAGCGCCGGCTGTCATAGCGTCGATTGTGATAACGATGGTTCGGTGCGCCGATAACGCCGCGGACCGCGCCGACCGCGCCACCCACACCAGCGCCGATAGCGCCGCCGACAACACCACCAACCGGCCCTGCCGCACGATTTCCGCGATAGGCGCCCTCTTCGGCGCCGCCGATGATGCCCTGCGCATGACCTGCGAGCGGCGCCGCAAGCAGCATCAAAAGGGTCAGGGCGGATGCCCATGCAAAGGTTCGTTTCGCCGGCTGCGCGGCGGTCGTGACTGCTTTCATTTCAGGCTCTCACAGAGTGAACGGGTCAAAGAACAACGCAAACACAACGCACCAGCCAAGCTTTGGTTTCATCGGCCGTCACGCAAACGTTAAAGCGGTTAACGCTTCATTCAGCCGCAAACAGATGCCGTCAGTGTATCCTGAGCCTGCTGGAAAAAGCCATCTTCAGCACTTAAGTCGATACGTATCGGCCCCGATCAACCCCATGGCACGGCCGCTGGAGTGAGTGAGATGCGTAAGTTGGTCCTGGCGGTTGCGGCGCTCGCTTTTGCGGCCGGCACCTCGCTTGCTCATGCCGCGGTCGATATCGAGGTCAACAAGGATATTCAGCAGATGACCGTCTCGGTCGATGGTCAGGTGCTGTATCGCTGGCCGGTGTCGAGCGGCAATCCCACGCACGAGACGCCGAACGGAAAATTCCAGACCTTCCGCATGGAAGAAGATCACTACTCGAAAGAGTTCGACGATGCGCCGATGCCGCATTCGATCTTCTTCACCAAGCAGGGCCATGCCATCCACGGCACGGACTCGGTCAGAAATCTCGGCATGCCGGTCTCGCACGGCTGCGTGCGCCTGTCCCGCGCCAACGCAACCACGCTGTGGAATTTGGTAAAGCGGGAAGGCCTCCTCAAAACCTCCGTCCGCCTCACCGGCTCCTCGCGCGTGGCGCTGGCGCGCAATCCGCGCAACGTGGCGACGCGCGGCGGCACCACGCTCGATGCCAATGCGGGCGCGACTGCAGGCCAGCCGCTCGATACCACGCCGCGGCGCCTTGCGCCCGGTGCGATGTTCGACCGGCCGGGCGACGATACGGCGCAACCGTCCTATCAGGAACGGCAGGTGCAGCGGCAGCCTTATTACGGCTATGGCGGCAACAGTGGTTACGGCAACAACAGCGGCTACGGCATGTCCGCGCCCGATCCGCGCGACCCGACCCGGCGCATCTATGTCGATCCGCGCTATGGCCGCGGCTATGCCAACGATTACGCCGAAAGCGACGCCCCGCGCTATTACCGGCGCCGGAGCTATCAGGTCCGTCCTTATTACGAGGATGACGACGACTAGAGCAATTTCGGTTCACTCAAAATCATCATGCGCGGGCATAGCCGTTCGAAGAACGGCGTCGCTTCCGCTCGCCTATGACCCGCGCATCCATCCAAAGGGAAGAATTTCCTCAAAAAGATGGAATGCCGGGTCAAGCCCGGCAATGACAGATCTCACTTCCATTAAAACGAAAACAGCTTGAAAGGCGCGAACCTAACGCGCCTAGTCGCCCTCGCGCAGCCGCCGCATCACCGCGCCAAGCACGTTGGAATAATCGTCGGTCCACACCCGCACATCAGAGCGCGGCGCGGTGCGCTCCCATAACGGATCGGATGCAAGGGCACCGACATCTTCCGGCACGCGCGCCGACGCCACCACGTTGGTGGTGAAGATGTATTCGCCGTTGCGTCCGCTGTCCTCGTTGAAGACCCAGCTCATCAGGCCATTGGCATCGGCAATGCCGACCGCGACGCTCGCAAGTTCGAGATGGCGGTTGGAGACATGCATCATCACCACGCCGTTCGGCGCGAGCTTTGCCTTGTAGATCGCCATCGCCTCTTTGGTCGCGAGGTGGATCGGGATCGCGTCCGAGGAATACGCATCGACAATGACGAGATCATACACGCCGTCCGGCTCGCGCGCGAAGGTCAGCCGCGCATCGCCAATCACCGGCTCCATCTGCGGCATGCAGGACGAGACATAGGTGAAGTATTTCGGATCGCGCGCGGTCTCGACCATGGTCCGGTCGATCTCGAAGAATCGCCACGTCTCTCCCGGCGCTGCCTGACAGGCAAGCGTGCCCGCGCCGAGCCCTATGGCGGCGACGCGCAACGGCGCGTCCTTGCGCGCACGAACGGCCGCGATCGCGCGGCCCATGCCGCCGTCATTGTGGTAATAGGTGATCGGTTCGGGCCGCCCCGTCAGCGGCGTGCCATCATCGGCCTTGAACTTCTCCGCGCCATGGATCGTCGTGCCGTGCATCAGCACGTGATACTGCTCGTCCGGGGTCACCACGATCTTGTGGACGCCGAAGAAGCTGCGCACCGTTTCCACCCGTCCCTCGTCCAGCGGATAGACGCGCACCAGCACGAGGCCCAGCGCGACGAGCGCCGCGAACTGAAAGCGATTGAGCCGCATCGCCACTGCGAGCAGCGCGGCGACGACGGCCACCGCACCGATTGCCCAGACCCGCCACGTTTCAAGGAACGCCTCGACCTTGCCGAGGTGCCCGGCGAATGCGATCAGCGCCAGACCTGCAACCATCGCGATGAGCCACAGCCGCATCGCGCCACGCCGTGGTGTCCACTTCGGGCGGCACAATGCGGCGAGCGCAAGCAGGATCGGATATTCCGCGACCCATGAGAACGTGAACGGCGCGAGCAACCCGGCGAACAAGCCGCCGACCATGCCGCCGAACGACAGCGCGACATAGAATCCGGTGAGATAGCGCGCCGGTGGACGGGTGCGCGCGAGTTCGCCGTGGCACGCCATCGCGATAAGGAAGAAGCAGAGCTGATGTCCGCCGAGCGTCAGCAGCAGATTCTGCTCGCCGCCAATTGCGAGCAGAATGACCGTACCCGCAATCGCAAACGGCTGTATCGCCAGCATCCAGTCGTGCGACAGCAACGGGCGCGACTGAAACACCAGCACCCATGTCAGGAGATAAAGCGACAGCGGCAGCACCCATAACAGCGGCGCGGCGGCAACGTCGGTCGAGATATGGGCGGTGACGGCGATGAGCAGCCCCGAAGGAACGGCAGCGAGAAACACCCATCGTCCCCACTGCGTCCATGACGGCGCGGGCGCCGCATCGGTGGCGGCGGTGGAGGCAACCGCCATCGCGGGCGCTCGCAGCATCATATAACCGCACACGGCGATCAGCAAGATGAGAACGCCATAGCCCGCGGCCCACCAGAGATTCTGCGCGTGCAGCGTCAGCGACGGCTCAAGCAGCAATGGATATGACAGCAGCGCCAGAAAGCTGCCGATGTTGGATGAGGCATAGAGGAAATAAGGGTCCGGCCCGTCCGGATGGCCAGTGCGCACGAACCATGCCTGCAGCAGCGGATTGTTCGCGGCGAGCGCAAAGAACGGCAGGCCGATCGAGACGGCGAACAGACCGAGCAGCCAGAACGCGTATCCACTCTCCGGCGGCTCGGCGAAGCCGCTCGCGATCGACAGCGGCAGGAACGTCGCCGCCACCGCGAGCAACACGAGATGGATCGCGACCGGCAGCACGCGGCTTTTCAGCATCATCAGCGCGTGCGCATAGGCATACCCACCGAGCAGCAGCGATTGGAAGAACACCATAGCCACCGACCACACCGCGGGCGAGCCGCCGAGCCGCGGCAGCACCATTTTGGTGAACAGCGGCTGCACCGAGAACAGCAGTAGCGCGCTGGTAAAGATCGTCACCGTGTAGACCGCAAGCACCGCACGCTCGCGCGTTGCGGAAGATGCCGCGCCGGCCGGAGATGAGGCGGTCATGAAAGCTCCACACGCGGCCTCGGGGCCGGAAATGCCATTTTCGCCAATGGATCACAGCGCGGATGAACGGGCAATAACAAGGCCGTGACGCATCCCCATACCAAATATCGCTCGCGCCACAGGCGGGCCGCATTTAAGAAGAGCGGATGTCACGATATGACGCCATCATCATCGGAGCGGGCCATAACGGCCTCACCTGCGCAGCCTATCTTGCGATGAACGGTCTCACCGTGAAGGTGGTGGAACGGCGCAAGGTGGTGGGCGGCGCGGCGGTGACGGAGGAATTCCATCCCGGCTTCCGCAATTCAGTCGCCGCCTACACCGTCAGCCTTCTCAACCCGCAGGTGATCGCCGATCTCGATCTTGCCGGCCATGGGCTGCGCATCGTCGAGCGGCGGGCACAGAATTTCCTGCCCGCACCGGACGGCAGTTATCTCCTCACCGGCGAAGGCCACACCCATCAGTCGCTTGCGAAGCTGAGCGAGCGCGACTCATTGGAGATCGACGCCTTCAACGCCGAGCTCGAGACCATCGCCGACGTGCTGCGGCAGTTCGTGCTGCGCGCGCCGCCGAATGTGGTCGAAGGCGTTTCGCTCAACACGCTGCGTGAGAGCTTCAACGCGCTGGAGAGCGGCGCCATCCTCCGGCGGCTGTCGCTCGAACAGCAGCGGTTGCTGCTCGATCTGTTCACGCTGTCGGCGGGCGAGATGCTGGATGACCGGTTCGAGAGCGATCTCGTCAAGGCGCTGTTCGGATTCGATGCCATCGTCGGCCATTATGCGAGCCCCTACGCGGCCGGCTCCGCCTATGTGATGCTGCATCACGCTTTCGGCGAGGTGAACGGCCGCAAGGGGCGATGGGGCCACGCCATCGGCGGCATGGGCGCAATCACACAAGCGATGGCGGCATCGGCACGCAGCCACGGCGCGGAGATCGAGACCGATGCCGGTGTGCGCGAAATATTGGTCGAGAACGGCCACGCGATCGGCGTCACGCTCGATAACGGCGAGACACTGCGCGGGCGTTATATCGTCTCCAATGTCAACCCGACGCTGCTTTATACCCGGCTGGTGCCGCAGGCGGCGCTGCCCGCGCCGTTCGCCAAGCGGATTGCGCAATACCGCAACGGCTCGGGTACCTTCCGCATGAACGTCGCGCTCTCGGCACTGCCGTCGTTCACGGCGCTCCCCGGCGCGGGCGATCATCTTACCAGCGGCATCATCATTGCGCCGTCGCTCGCCTATATGGAGCGCGCCTATCAGGACGCGCGGCAGTTCGGCTGGAGCCGCGAGCCGGTGGTGGAGATGCTGATTCCCTCGACGCTCGATGACAGTCTGAGCCCACCCGGCGCCCATATCGCGAGCCTGTTCTGTCAGCACGTCGCACCCACACTGCCGGAGGGCAAGTCCTGGGACGATCACCGCGAGGAAGTGGCCGACCTGATGATCGCCACCGTCGACCGCTATGCCCCCGGCTTTGCCCAAAGCGTGATTGCCCGCCAGATTCTCTCGCCGCTCGATCTCGAACGCGAATTCGGGCTGATCGGCGGCGACATCTTCCACGGCAAGCTGACGCTGAACCAGTTGTTCTCGGCGCGGCCGCTGCTCGGCCATGCCGACTACCGCGGGCCTCTCAAAGGCCTCTACCATTGCGGCGCGGGCGCCCACCCGGGCGGCGGCGTCACCGGCGCGCCGGGCTATAACGCGGCCCAGACCGTGCTGCGCGACCACCAGCGGATTTTCCTGTAGAGAACTCTGTGGAAAAGCCTGTGGAAAGACTGTGCGAAACCTGTTCGTCTCATGCGGATAACCTGTGGGAGGCAATAACTATCTCCCTACATCTCTTTTGATTTTCGAGACCCATGACCGCTCCCGCCCCGACATCAACCTCCGCGCCCACGTTTCACGCTACCTGCGAGGTGGGAACCGAAGTCCGGGCCAACCGCATCGCCGATACCCTGTCCGAGATGGTCGATGACGGCGAGACGGTGGTTGCCGCCTTTGAACAGCCGGGCGGCACATGGAGCGTGTCGCTCTATTTCGCATTGTCCCCGGACGAGGTCGCGATCCGCACGCTGTTGGCGCAGGTCGCGGGCGATGACGTCGCCGCCACGCTCGCCTTCGATACCGTCGAGCCGAAAGACTGGGTGAAAGCGAGCCTGGCCGACCTCGTGCCGGTCGAAGCAGGACGATTTATCGTCCACGGCCATCACGACCGCGAGCGGATTGCACCGAACAAGCTGCGAATCGAGATCGAGGCCGCGCTTGCCTTCGGCACCGGCCACCACGGCACCACGCGCGGCTGCCTCCTGCTGCTCGACCGCGTGCTGCACCGGCGCGCACCACGGCGCGTGCTCGATCTCGGCACCGGCACCGGCGTGCTTGCGATTGCCGCGGCCAAGGCGTTGCGGCGTCCCATCCTCGCAAGCGATATCGATCCGCAATCGGTGCTGGTCGCGCACGACAACGCCGTGCTCAACGGCGTCGGGCAGTATGTCGAGACATTCCAGGCCATCGGCTTCGGCTCGCCACGCTTTGCGCAGGCCGGGCCGTTCGATCTCGTGCTGGCAAACATCCTCGCCAACCCGTTGCGGCAACTCGCACCGGCGATGGCGCGGCACGTTGCGCCGTCCGGTCACGTCATCTTGTCAGGGTTGTTGCCGCCGCAGGCACGTAGCGTCATCGCGGCCTATCGCGCGCAGGGCTTGCGTCTTGTCCGCCGCTACGATCTCGACGGCTGGACCAGCCTGTTGATGCGGCAGTCTGCTTAGAATCCCCGCGTCCGCTCCCGCGTGACATCGCCTTCGGTGTAACCGATCCGGCGGGCGTCGCGCTGCAGGCGGGCTTCGGTCAACCGATCGAGCAATTCCACGATCAGGCCGCGCCGCTTGGAGACCATAGCCAGGGGAACGTCCATCGGGCCTTCCACACCGATCTCGCTCGGGGGCAGGCCCCTCCGCAGGATCTTCTCAAAACGCAGTGACGGCATTTCCAACCTCCACCCAGTCGAAACGCAGCACTCCCGGCAGTCTTCTCCCGAACGAAGCAAACGCGCAGAAGCACCAATGGTTCCGTGGCTCGCCTTCCGCACGCCCGGCGATTAGGTTAAGCACGCTCCGTGCCACGTTGCGCTTGCGGGAAGATGGTCATGTTCGAGGCCCAGTTTCAGACATTCGATGAACCGGAAGGCGGCACCGCGCTCGCCGCACGATTGGCGGCCTTCCGCGAGGAGATCGTCCAGCGGGGCCTTGCCGGATTTATCGTGCCGCGCGGCGACAGCCAGCAGAACGAATATGTCGCTCCCTCGGAGGAGCGCCTTGCCTGGCTCACCGGCTTCACCGGCTCGGCGGGCCTTGCCATGGTGACGGTGCGCGAGGCCGCATTGTTCGTCGACGGCCGCTACACGTTGCAGGCTGGGCAACAGGTCGACACCACCGCGTGGAGCATCCAGCCGCTGACCGATCCGCCACCGGAGCAATGGCTGACGCAACATCTGAAAGACGGCGAGCGCTTCGGCTTCGACCCATGGCTGCACACCACGGCCGGTGCGGAACGGCTTGCCAGCGCCTGCGAAAAAGCCGGCGCGAAACTCGTCGCGGTCGAGAGCAACCCGGTCGATGCGATCTGGAGCGAACGCCCCGCCCCGCCGCTCGGCCCGGTGAAGGTGCATACGCTTACCCTCGCTGGCGAAAGCGAAGCGGACAAGTTCGAGCGCATCCGCGCCGAGATGGACCGGCTCGGCCTCGACGCACTGGTGCTGTCCGATTCCCACGCGGTGGCGTGGACCTTCAACATCCGCGGCGCGGACGTCGCACATACGCCGCTGCCGCTTTCCTACGCACTGCTGCCGAAAAACGGGCAGCCCACCATCTTCATCGACTCCCGCAAGCTCTCGAACGAGGCGCGCGCGCATCTCGCAAGCCTCGCGGAGATCTCGGGGCCGGAGGCGCTTCTGGCCGCACTGAACGCCACCGCCAAGGGCGACGCCGTGATCGGCCTCGACAGCGCGACCGCCGCCGATGCGCTGAGCCGCGCGATCACGGCTGCGGGCGGCAGCCCTCGGCGTGTGACCGATCCGATCACGCAACTCAAGGCGATCAAGAACGATACCGAGATCGCCGGCACCCGCGCAGCCCATCGCCGCGACGGCGCCGCGCTCGCGCGCTTCCTCGCCTGGATCGATCATGAGGCACCCGGCGGCACGCTGACCGAGATCGACGCCGTGGAAGCGCTGGAGACTTTCCGCCGCGACACCGGCGCGCTGAAGGATGTGTCGTTTCCGACGATTTCCGGCACCGGTGCGAACGGCGCCATCGTACATTATCGCGTCACCCGCAAGAGCAATCGCCGCATCCAGCCGGGCGATCTGCTGCTGATCGATTCCGGCGCGCAATACGAGGACGGCACCACCGACGTCACCCGCACCATCGCGATCGGCACGCCGAGCGCGGAGATGCGCGACCGCTTCACCCGCGTGCTGCGCGGCCACATCGCAGTGGCGCGCGCGATCTTTCCCGACGGCACCCACGGCGTGCAGATCGACGCGCTGGCGCGGCAATTCCTCTGGCAAGCAGGCCTCGATTTCGAGCACGGCACCGGCCACGGCGTCGGCAGCTATCTCTCGGTGCATGAGGGCCCGGCGCGCATCTCGAAGCTCGGCCATGTGCCGCTGCGCCGTGGCATGATCCTCTCCAACGAGCCGGGTTATTACAAAACCGGCGCCTACGGCATCCGCATCGAGAATCTCGAACTGATCGTCGAAGCAAAAATCGACGGCGCGGAAAAGCCGATGGATACATTCGAGACCCTGACGCTCGCGCCGATCGACCGGCGGCTGATCGATGTCGCGCAGTTGAGTGACGATGAACGCGCCTGGATCGACGCCTACCATGCGCGGGTGCGAACGGAGATCAGGCCGCTGGTGGATGAGGCCACCAAGGTGTGGCTCGAGGCTGCAACGGAGCCGCTGGCCTAGTAGAGCGCTTCACGTTGGATGGTTCAACACATCGTGGCCGGGCATAGCCCGTCGCAGACGGGCGTGAACGCCCTTATGCCCCGGCCATCCATCTTCTTGAGAATATTTTTTAGATGGATGCGCGGATCAAGTCCGCGCATGACATTCCGAGTAGAGTGAAGCGCCCTAGCCCTCTATCAGCTTCAGCCACTCGTCTTCGGTCAACACCGCAACGCCGAGTTCGCGCGCCTTGGTGAGCTTGGAGCCCGCCTCCTCGCCCGCCACGACATAATCGGTCTTCTTCGACACTGAGCCCGACACCTTTGCGCCCAGCCGTTCGGCCTGCGCCTTGGCTTCCTCGCGGGTGAACTTCGTCAGCGAGCCGGTGAACACCACCGTCTTGCCGGCCACGGCGGAATCGGCGCGCACCTGCTCGGCGGGCAGCACCTCGATCTCGTGAAGCAGTTCGTTGAGCGCCTTGACGTTGCGCTCCTCGGCAAAGAACTCCACCACCGCATCGGCCACGATATCGCCGACGCCGCCGATGGCGTTGAGATCGGCATAGGCCTCTGAGGGGTTACCTTCTTCCGTCTGCGCCGCAGCCGCTTCCGCCATCGCGGCCCGGAAATTCTCGATGGTGCCGTAATGGCGCGCCAGCAGCTTGGCATTGCCCTCGCCGACATGGCGGATGCCGAGCGCGAAGATCAGACGATTGAGCTCGATCCTGCGCCGCGCATCGATCGCGGCGAACAGATTGCGCACCGACACATCGCCGTAGCCTTCGCGATCCTTCAGCTTGTCCGTCGCATGTGCATCACGCTTCGCCAGCGTAAAGATATCGACAGGATGCATGATCAGCTTGGCGTCGTAGAATTCGTGGATCTGCTTGTCGCCAAGCCCTTCGATATCGAAGGCGAGCCGCGAGACGAAATGCTTCAGCCGCTCCACAGCCTGCGCGGGGCAGATCAGCGCGCCGGTGCAGCGGCGCACCGCCTCGCCTTCCTCACGCACCGCGTGGCTGCCGCAGACCGGGCAAACATGCGGAAAGGAATAGGGCTTCGCATGTTTCGGGCGCTTGTCGGTAACGACGCTCACCACCTGCGGGATCACGTCGCCAGCGCGCTGGATCACCACCGTGTCGCCCTCGCGGATATCCTTGCGGGCAATCTCATCCTCGTTATGCAGCGTCGCGTTCTGCACCACGACGCCGCCGACCGTGACCGCCGCGAGCCGCGCCACTGGCGTCAGCGCGCCGGTGCGACCGACCTGAATGTCGATCTTCTCCAGCACCGTGGTCGCCTGCTCGGCGGCGAATTTGTGCGCGATCGCCCAGCGCGGACTGCGCGACACAAAGCCAAGGCGGGTCTGCCAGTCGAGGCGATCGACCTTGTAGACGACACCGTCGATGTCATAGGAGAGTTGCGCACGCTCGGTCTCGATCTCGCGATAATATCGGAGCAGCGCTTCGACATCGCGGCACAGGATCATGCGCGGGTTGACGGCGAAGCCTGCCTTCTCAAACCACTTCACCATCTCAAACTGCGTCGTCGCAGGCATCGCGCTCATCTCGCCCCAGGCATAGGCGAAGAATTTCAGAGGCCGCGACGCGGTGATCGCGACGTTCTTCTGGCGCAATGACCCTGCCGCCGAATTGCGCGGATTGGCGAAGATCGTATCGCCGGAATCGGCCTGCTTCTTGTTTAGCGTGAGAAAATCCTCGCGCAGCATGTAGACCTCGCCGCGCACTTCGCAGACCGCCGGAATATTCTTCCCTTTCAGCTTGTGCGGCACATCCTTGATGGTGCGGACATTGGCGGTAACGTCTTCGCCCTCGAAGCCGTCGCCACGCGTCGCGGCATTCACCAGTTCGCCGTTCTCGTAACGCAGCGACAGAGACAGCCCGTCGATCTTCGGTTCGGCGACAACGGCAAGCGGTTCATCCGCGCCGAGATTGAGGAAGCGACGCACGCGCGCGACGAACTCCGCCACCTCCTCGTCGCTGAACGCGTTGCCGAGCGAGAGCATCGGCACGGCGTGACGAATTTTCGCGAATGCGCGCGACGGCTGTGCGCCGACCTTTTGCGAGGGCGAGTCCGTCGTTACCAGTTCCGGGAAACGCGCCTCGACGGCATTGAGGCGCTGGCGCAGACTGTCATAGGCGGCGTCGGAGACCGTCGGCGCGTCCTTCTGATAATAGCGCTCGTCGTGCATCGCGATTTCGAGCGCAAGCCGCTTGTGCTCCACCTTGGCCTGCGCCTTGGTGAGTTGATCAACGGAGGGAAGCGGTTTCTTCGACTTGGCGGCCATCGTTTTTCTCATGACCGAGCGCGCCTCAGTCATCCATTTCGCGTCTGTCTTAAAAGACGTGGATGCCCGCGACAAGCGCGGGCATGACGGAGAGGTTCGCTCGCGGAGCCTGTCATCGGGCGGCGCATTCGCGCCGACCCGTTGGCTCGCGCCCCGGAATGACGGGAGCAAAAGCGCCCCAGAATGACTACGCCGTTGCGGCTTTCAGCAACTGTTCCGCCGCAGCGCGGGCCTCGCGGGTGATCTCCGCGCCGGCCAGCATACGAGCGATCTCCTCGCGGCGGTTCTCCTTCACGAGCGGCGCGACGCGGGTGGCGACGCGCTTGCCCTTGTCGAGTGCCTCCTTGGAAATCAGCAGATGCTGGTCCGCACGCGCGGCCACCTGCGGCGCATGCGTCACCGCCATCACCTGCACCTTGTCGGCCAGCCGCGCCAGCCGGGCGCCGATCGCATCCGCCACCGCGCCGCCGACACCGGTATCGATCTCGTCGAACACGAGCGTCGGCGCGGAGCCGCGATCCGACAACACCACTTTCAGCGCGAGCAGGAAGCGCGAGAGTTCGCCGCCCGACGCCACCTTCATCAATGGCCCAGGCTTGGTGCCGGGATTGGTCTGCACCCAGAACTGCACGCGGTCGAAGCCTTGCGGCCCGGGCGATTGCAGCTCGCTTTCGATTTGCGTGGAGAATTTCGCGCGCTCGAGCTTGAGCGGTGGAAGCTCGGCGTTGACGGCCTTGTTCAGTTTCTCCGCCGCCTTGGCGCGCGCGGCCGAGAGTTTTTTCGCGGCGTCGAGATAGGCGGCGTCGGCTGCATTCGCGGCCTTTTCCAGACCGGTCAACTTCTCGGCGCCGGCATCGATCAGCCCGACATCGTCCTTGAATTTTTGTGCCAGCGCGGCGAGATCATCGACCGGCGTGCCGTATTTGCGCGAGGCGGCGCGCAGCGCGAACAGCCGTTCCTCGATGCGTTCCAGCTCATTCGGATCGTAATCGGCCGCATCGATCGCGGCGGACAGGTTTTGCTCGGCCTCGGCGAGTGAGTTGAGCGCGGCATCCATCGCCCGCACCGCGCCCTCGACCAGCGCCGGCGCACTCGCGGCCCGTCGCTCCAGCCGGCGGACGGCCGCAGCTAATGACGTCACCGGCGATTGCGGTCCTGCGACGGCGGCCAATGCCTCGCGCAGATCCTCGGCCACCTTCTCCCCCTGCATCATCGTGGTGCGGCGCGAGGCCAAGTGCGTCTCCTCGCCCTCCTCCGGCGCGAGCTTCATCAACTCCTCGGAGGCATGGCGCAGATAGTCCGCGTCACGCGCAGCGCGCTCCATCCCGGCACGATGCTCTTCCAGCGCCTCGCGCGCGGTGCGGCGCGCATCCCACAGCGCCTCGACCTTGCCGACACTGTCTTCGAGCCCTGCAAAGGCATCGAGCAATTGGCGATGCGTCGCGGCGTCAACCAGCGCGCGCTCGTCATGCTGGCCGTGAATTTCGACCAGCGTCCCGCCGATCGCCTTCAATGTCTGGATGCTGACCGGCTGGTCGTTGAGGAAGGCGCGGGTGCGGCCGTCGGCAAACTGCACACGGCGCAGAATCATCTCGCCCGAGCCCGGATCGTCGAGGCCGTTCTCGCGCAGGATCGCAAACGCCGGGTGTTTCTTCGGCAGGTCGAAGGCTGCCGTCACCTGCCCCTGCTCGGCGCCGTGGCGCACGAGGCTCGCGTCGCCGCGCCCGCCGAGCGCCAGCGCGAATGCATCCAGAAGAATGGATTTGCCTGCGCCGGTCTCGCCGGTCAGCACGGCAAGCCCCTTGGCGAAATCGATATCGAGCCGCTCGATCAGGACGATGTCACGGATCGAAAGGCGGGCCAACATGCCGTGAATTCCTATCCGAGGCCCAGCTTCTTGAAGGCCTTGCTGATGTAGGAGCCCTGATTCTCGCGGGGCTCGACGCCACCCGACCTTACAAGATTGTAGGCGTCCTTGTACCAGCGGCTGTCCGGAAAGTTGTGGCCAAGCACGGCGGCGGCGGTCTGCGCCTCACTCACCACGCCGATCGCCATATAGGCCTCGGTCAGGCGGGCCAGCGCTTCCTCGACATGGCGGGTGGTCTGATACTGCGTCACCACCACCTTGAAGCGGTTGATCGCGCCGGTGTAGTCGCGCTTCTCCATGTAGTAGCGGCCGATGGTCATCTCGCGGCCGGCAAGCTGGTCGCGCGCGCCTTCGATCTTCTTCTTGGCGGTGGTGGCGTATTCCGAGTTCGGATATTTGCGCACCACTTCTTCCAGCGAGGCGATGGCCTTCTCGGTGCGGGTCTGGTCGCGGCTCACGTCCGGGATCTGGTCGTAGTGCGACACCGCGACGAGATACTGCGCATAGGCCGCATCCGGGCTGCCGGGATGCAGGCTGATGTAGCGGTTGGCGGAGGCGATGCACTCGTCATAGTCGCCGCTCTCGTAGGCGGCGTAGGCCGACATCAGGAGCGATTTGCGCGCCCAGTCGGAATACGGGTGCTGGCGGTCGACTTCCTCGAACTTCTTCAGCGCGCCCTTGCGGTCCTTCTTCTCGTTCAGAAGGTAGAGGCCTTCGTTGTAGAGCTTGTCGGCGGGCTGATCGACGAACGTCTCGTCCTTGGCGAAGAATTTGTCCCACAGGTTGCCGGTACCGCAGCCGCCGAGCGGCGCCGCAAGCGTGATGACGCCAAGGGCAAGGCAAAGCTGGCGAGCCATCCGGGCGAAAAGAGGCTGCTTGGGCAAATGGCGCTGAGGCGTCGTCATGTGTGTCGCAAGACCTGAGTGCAAAACCTGGATGAAAGAGCCGGACCGACAGCCTGCCCGGCCGCGCCGGAACCTCTTGACCACCCTCTGGCCGTTCTTGCCGGCCTATGTAGCCGAAACCGCGTTCTCGACCAACCGGATAGGGAGACATTTCGCCTGCAATAAGGCAGTGCTCACAGGCCTTTGGGCATCTTGGCAAAAGGCAGAAGACGCCGGCAGCGGCGTCAGGACACGTCGGGCGCAAACGCCGGGGCGACGATACCGCCGCCCAGCATGCCGCCCACGGCGTCGGAGACCGAGGCGCGGGCACGGCGGGCTGCAACCGGCTCGACCTCGACCACACGCCAGGCATGGCGGTCGGCCATCAAAGCGGTCAGCACCGCATGGTTGAGCTTGTGGCCGCCACGAACCGAGCGATAGAGGCCCATCAGCGGCAGACCGGCGAGCGCGAGATCGCCCACCACGTCGAGCACCTTGTGGCGCACGCACTCGTCGGCGTAACGCAGGCCCTCGGCGTTGAGGACGCGGTCCTCATCGAACACCACGGAATTCTCGAACGACGCGCCGCGGGCGTAACCAGCCTTCCACAGCTCGGCGACGTCCTTCATGCAGCCGAAGGTGCGGGCGCGGGCGATGTCACGGCGGAAGGTCTCGGGGGTCAGATCAAGCTGGTAAGCCTGACGGCCGATCAGCGGATTGGCGAAATCGATTTCGACTTCGGCGCGGAAGCCGCCGGCATAAGGCCGCAGTTCGCCGACGGAGCGGCCGAGCGTCACTTCAACCGGCTTCAGAACTTCAATGTAGCGGCGGGGAGCGGACTGCTCGACAACCCCCGCACGGTCAATCGCCGCGACGAAGGCCGCGGCGCTACCATCCATGATCGGAATTTCGGGCCCATCGATCTCGATGGTGGCGTTATCCACGCCCATGCCGCGCAGCGCGGCAAGCACATGCTCGGCGGTGGAAACCACGGCGCCATTCTTGTCGCCAAGCACAGTCGCGAAAGCGGTGGCGGAAACGGAAGCTGCCTGCGCGCGGACCTTGCGCTCGGTGCCGTCGGCTTCAGTGCGAATGAAAACAAAACCGGCATCGACGTTCGCCGGTCCAAGGGTGAGGTGGACGTCAGCTCCCGAATGAACTCCGACGCCTGTCAACGAGACGTGCGAACGGAGCGTCTTTTGCCGGCTGAATTTCATCCCCGCCTTACCTAACTTCAACAGACCCCGGAAAGCTCATATCGAGAGCTCATGTGCGACATCGAGCACCAAAGAAAGCGGAGCGATTTCACGACATGGCGGTCAGAAACTGACCAGTGATTCCCGAAGGTCCCCCCAACGTGAGAAGGACCATACTCGCTCATACGAGCAGCGCCACTCACGGTTGTTTACCGATTGTTACCCCAAAGGCGCCGCATCTCGCACCCGATCTCGCCATAATCGGTGCCGCCGTGGGCTTTTGAAAAGTGCTCCGATCACGGGATTTTTTCCTTAAGAATCAAAATCCTGTGAGGAATCCGGAGAGCTTTGAGAGTTCCAATCAGGCCATCCAAAATGAAAGCGCCCCGGCGGATGACCGGGGCGCTTTGAGAGCAATTGTTACAGACCTCAGTTGGCCTGCCGACGCAGAAAGGCCGGGATATCGAGGTGGTCATCCACAGAGGCCGGAGCCTGTGCCGGACGGCCGTGCTGGTCGAGGCCCTGGGGCGCGGGGCGGCGGCCGTACTCGGACACCGGCTCGCCCATATTCGCCGGATTCGGACGCTGCGGCTTGCGCTCGGGCATGGGCGGCATCTGCGGCATGGCCGGGCCGGACGCGCGGGCCGCGATCGGCGCTTCGCGATCTTCATCGCGACGGCCGAGACCGACATTGGCGAGGCGCTGCAACAGCGAGGTGCGGGTCTTCTGCGGATGCTCCTCGTTGAGGTCGCCGCGTGCCTTGCGGATCTCGTTCTGAGCCGGCACCGGCAGTTCGTCGAAGTTCGGCATCCGCGGCGCACGCATCGGCACTCGCTCGGCCGACGGGGGAATGAACGCAGCCGCAGGAGCCGGCTCGTTCAGTTCCATCGGCTCTTGCTTCTCAGGAAACAGCGAGGGCTTCGGCGGGATCGGGCGAATGCTGACATCGCCGTAGGACGCAGCCGCGGGTGCGGCCGGCGGCGCGGGCGAGACGGCTTCGGCAATCGCGGCGAGTGCGGCGCGGTCGATCTGCTCGGCGGTGGCGCGGCCCGGTGCGGGTGCGGCATGAGCCGGAGCGGTCTCGAGCTTCTGCATCCGCTCGGCGACGCGCAGGTTGTCGGCACGCAGCCGCGCGGTGAGCTCGGCCAAACGATTCTCGGGGTTGCCGATCGGAGCAGCCGCAGGCGCGGCAGCCGGCGTAGTCGCGCGGGCTTCGACATCCTTGTCGATGCCGGTGGCCACCACCGACACGCGGATCAGGCCGTCGAGCGCCTCGTCGAAGGTCGCGCCGACGATGATGTTGGCGTCGGCATCGACTTCCTCGCGGATGCGGGTCGCAGCTTCGTCGACTTCGAACAGGGTGAGGTCCTTGCCGCCGGTGATCGAGACCAGAAGGCCGCGCGCGCCCTTCATCGAGGAATCGTCGATCAGCGGGTTGGCGATCGCGGCTTCGGCGGCGGCAAGCGCCCGCTTCTCGCCTGTCGATTCGCCGGTGCCCATCATCGCCTTGCCCATCTCCTTCATCACCGCGCGCACGTCGGCGAAGTCGAGGTTGATGAGGCCTTCCTTGACCATCAGGTCGGTGATGCAGGCGACGCCGGAATAGAGCACCTGGTCGGCCATCGCGAAGGCGTCGGCGAAGGTGGTCTTTTCGTTGGCGACCCGGAACAGGTTCTGGTTCGGGATGATGAGAAGGGTGTCGACCACCTTCTGCAATTCGATGATGCCGGATTCCGCCGTGCGCATCCGGCGCTGGCCCTCGAAGTGGAACGGCTTGGTGACAACGCCGACGGTGAGGATGCCCATCTCGCGCGCGGTGGCCGCGATCACAGGCGCTGCGCCGGTGCCGGTGCCGCCGCCCATGCCGGCGGTGACGAACACCATGTTCGCACCCGAGAGGTAATCCTTGATCTCGTCGATCACTTCCTGCGCGGCGGCTGCGCCGACGTCCGGCTGGGAGCCTGCGCCGAGACCCTGCGTGACCTGCGTGCCCATCTGCACGAGGCGCTCGGCCTTCGACATCGTCAGCGCCTGCGCGTCGGTGTTGGCGACGACGAAGTCGACGCCCTCGAGGCCAGCCGTAATCATGTTGTTGACGGCGTTGCCGCCCGCCCCGCCGACACCGAACACAGTGATGCGCGGCTTCAGCTCGCGAATGTCGGGTTTCTGAAGATTGATGGTCATGCTTGCCTCTCGTTACGCGTGCGCGCTGTCACTTCGGCGCAGCGCCGAAGACGTTGATGGAATGAAGTCGTTCGGTGTCATCAGAAGCCCTCGCGAAGCCATCGTCCGACCTTTCCGAAATAGCCGTTGGTCCCTGTCATAAGGTGCCGCGTGGTCCGCGGTTCGGTGTATTCGAGTTGTGCGAATTGCGGATAAACGAGAAGGCCCGCAGGCACTGCGAAGGACGCGCCCTTCGCCTCGCCGGGCATCCGGCCGAAGCCGAGCGGGCGGCCGATGCGCACAGGGCGGCCGAGGATGCGGCTTGCGAGGTCAGGCAATCCGGTGAGTTGCGCAGCACCGCCGGTCAGCACGATCTGCGCGCGCGGCTCGCTTGCAAACGGCGATTTGGCCAGACGGTCGCGGATCATCTCGAAAATCTCCTCGACCCGCTCCCGGACGATGTTCGCGATCGTGGCGCGGGTGACAACCTGCGGCGCCTCGCGCTCGTAATCGTCCGCGGCCGGAACACTCAGAGTCTCGCGCGCGTCGATGCCGCCAGTCAGCACCGTGCCATATAACGTCTTGATTCGCTCGGCATCCGCAACGCAGACCCCAAGTCCGCGGGCGAGATCCATGGTGACGTGATGGCCACCGAGCGCGAAGCCCGAGGCGTGCACGAACTGCCCGCCCGAATAGGTCGCGATCGTCGTGGTGCCGGCGCCCATGTCGATCACAGCAGCGCCGAGATCGGCTTCGTCATCGGTCAGCACCGCAAGACCCGCCACATAAGGCGCCGCCGCCATCGCCTCGACGTTGAGGTGGCAGCGTTCGACAACCAGCATCAGGTTGCGCGCCGCCGACACGTCGGCCGTGACGACGTTCATATCGACGCCGAAATGGCGCGCGACCATGCCGCGCGGATCACGCACGCCCTTCACGCCGTCGAGCGAATAGCCAACCGGCAGGGTGTGCAGCACGGTTCGCCCTTCCCCGGCCGCATGATGCACGCCGGCGCTGACGATCCGGTCGATATCGGTCTGCGTCACCGCGCCCTGGCGCAATTCCGCGGCGGCTTCCATCAGATGACCGCTGAGGCGGCCCGAAGCCATCGACAGCAAAACTGATTCGACGCGAACCCGCGCCATCCGCTCGGCCAGCGCCACCGCATGGCGAACCGCATGCTCGCACTCGCTGAGGTCGGAAACCGCACCCGCCTTGATGCCGCGGGACTGGATGTGGCTCATGCCGATCAGTTCGATCGCATGGCTGCGCCCGCGCAGCGTTTCGCTCGGCAGGCACGGCTTCAGCCGCGCGATCAGACAGGCGATCTTGCTGGAGCCGACGTCGAGCGCCGCCACCAGCGCCGTCTTGTTCGGCGGCACCTGGCGGGTCTTCGGAGTCCACTCGTGGGCGAAACCGCTCATGCGTCACCCGCCTTGCGCTTCTGCTTGCTCGCGGCTGCGAGCGCATCGGCGCGCGCCTTGGCTGCATCTTCCGACAGCCGAACGATCAGCCGGTCGGGAAGCCGCATATCGACCGAGGTGATGTCGCGCGACAGAAGCTGCTCCTCGCCGTCAAGTTTGATGAGCGTGGCAAGCGCCGTCTCGACGCCCTCTTCCGGCAGACGGACGTCGAGCCCGTTGGTCAGGCGCAGGTTCCAGCGCCGCTCGCCGACGAGAATCACGGCGCGGGTCTGGTTGCGAATGTTCGGATAGTTCGCGAGCACATCGAGGAACGCGTGGGCGCGGGTCTCGGCGCCCTTGCCGACCACAAGCGGCAGCAGGCTGAAGCGATTCGCGACGTAAGGCTCGAGCACGGTGCCGTCCTCGGCGATCACCGAGAGGCGGCCGTCGAGCTGCCACAGCGCATAGGGCTTGCGCTCGACAAGATCGATCTGGAGATGACCGGGATAGAGCTTCTGCACGGTCGCATCGGCAATCCACGGATCACCCTTCAGGCGGTCGCGCACCGAGGCGGCATCGAGAAACAGCAGCGAGGAACGGCCATTGACGCCACCCACCGCGAGCACTTCGTCTTGCGTGAGCTGCTTGCGGCCGGAGATCGCGACCGAGGTGATTCGGAAGCCAACGGCGTTGGCGAGCGCGTTGCGGGTATCCTGGAACGCACTGACGACATTGTCGCCGTGCCCGCCCTTGATGACGCCGAGCGTGCCAGCGCCGATCAGCAGTGCAACCGTCGCGGCAACACCGAGGCCGCGCGGCAGGCGGCGCTCGAGTTTCGCGAAAAATCCGTTGGGGTTGTCCTCGCGCTCAGGCTCGAAGACGTAGCGGCGCGTCGAGGGGTTGGAGCTAGAGCGGGATGTGACCGGGGCAGCCTTCCGGGTCGGGGCAGAACGCGATTGCGTCTGTCTCACCGATCGAGAGAGGCGTCCTCCACCATCCATTGAACCAACTCGTCAAATGCAACGCCCGCATATCCTGCAAGCTCTGGAACAAGTGACGTCTCGGTCATGCCGGGTTGGGTATTCACCTCGAGACAGACGAGACCACCCGTCCCCTCGATGCGATCGTCGTAACGGAAATCCGCCCGACTTACTCCCCGACAGCCAAGCGCCCCATGCGCGGCCAGCGTCAACCTTCGGACTTCCTGGTAAACAAATGGTAAAACAGGTGCGGGCAGAACGTGTTTTGACGCGCCTTTTGAATACTTTGCCTCGTAATCATAAAATTTTAACAGAGGAACGATCTCGATCACGTCGCTCGCCTCGCCCTTGATGACGGCGCAGGTGAGTTCACGCCCGGCGATGTATTTTTCGACCAGAAGCTCCTCGCCGTGAGGCCAGTCGTCCCGGAAAAGCTCCTGCGGCGGGTGGGCCTGATCCTCGGTGACGATGAAAACCCCGACGCTCGAGCCGTCCGCCACCGGTTTGATGACGTAAGGCGGCGCCATCACATGCGCCTTCGCAATTTCCGCGCGCGTCAGCGTCAGGCCTTCCGCGACCGGCACGCCCGCGGTCGCCATCACCGTCTTGGCGAGGTCCTTGCGCATCGCAAGCGAGGACGAGAGCACGCCGGAATGGCTGTAGGGAATGCCGAGCGTTTCCAGCACGCCCTGAATGGTGCCGTCCTCGCCCGGCTTTCCATGCAGCATCACCAGCGCGACGTCCGGCTTGAGATTTTGCAGAACGGTTGCGATGTCGCGCTGCACGTCGATGCGCGTCACGCGATAGCCCTTGCGCTCCAGCGCCGCGGCGCAGGCCGCGCCCGAGCGCAGCGAGACCTCGCGTTCGGAAGACCATCCGCCCATCAGGACGGCAACGTGTTGAAGGGCTGTCATCGCGACTCCTCAGGATTTGCCCTACCTACGCCGATTTGCGCCCTCCACCAAGGGGCCGCACTCCGCGGGAGGGGTTCGCGCCGCCGCCTTCTGCCTGTAGGGTCGGCAAAACGATTCCATCGTGCGATCTCGCGTTCTCCGCGTCTTCAAGAAACGGCCCTCGCTATGATCAGAGCCTGGCTCGAACTTTCCCCGTTCGGAATTTTCCTCACACTTGGCGCGCTCTATTTCGGCATCGCGCTTCTTCTGCGCGCGATGACCTTCCGTCCGCCCTGCGGCCGCTTCATGCAATCGCTGAACGGCATCGTCGCGCCGTTCTTCAACGCCTCAGCGATCCTGTTCGCGCTGCTCGTGGGCTTCCTCGCCAATGACATCGGCGACCGCGGCCGGCAGGCGAACCGCGCGATACAGACCGAGGCGGGCGAATTGCGCAACGTCCACACCTTGAGCGTTGCGGCCGTCGCCGATATGGCCGCGATCCGCGAGGCGCTGAAAACCTATGTCGGATCGGTCGTCACCGACGAATGGCCGGCGATGGCGGAGGGCCACGGCTCGCCCCGCACCTCGGCCGCCTATGACGAACTGCTGCGCAAGATCAGCGATCCCAGCATCGCGCGCTCCTCCGGCAATGCGGTTCACGCCGCCCTTCTCAATGCAGCGGTGCGCGCGGGCAATGCGCGCACCGAGCGCCTTGCGATTGCTTCCGATCACACCAACGATCTGAAATGGATCGTAGTGATCGTGCTCGGCCTGATTACGGAAATCTCGATCGCGCTCGTGCATCTCGAACGGCCGCGCGCATTGACCGCGGCGCTTTTGGTGTTCGCCACCGCAGCCGTGGTCACGCTCGGCCTCGTCGCGCTGCAGGAATATCCATTCTTCGGCGCCTTCCGCCTCTCGCCCGGCCCGCTCGAGGCGCTGCGGGCATTGGGCGGGGTGTGAAGTACTAGTTGAAACAACCAAGCGTCATTGCCGGGCTCGACCCGGCAATCCATCTTTTTTTGAGATGGATGCACGGATCAAGTCCGCGCATGACGGACCAGCCGTCTCATAACAATCGCGTCAGCCCGCCACGCCGATCCGCTTGATCTCCCATTGCAGCTCAATGCCGGAATGGGCTTTCACGCGGTCACGTACCGTCTCACCGAGCGTCTCGATATCGGCGGCCGTCGCATCGCCGGTATTGATAAGAAAGTTGCAGTGCATCTCCGAGACCTGCGCGCCGCCGACGCGGAAGCCGCGCATCCCCGCCGCATCGACGAGTTTCCATGAGCTGTGCCCCGGCGGGTTCTTGAACGTGGAGCCGCCGGTTTTCTCGCGGATCGGCTGCGCGGTTTCGCGATGCTGCTGCACCTCGTTCATCCGCGCGCGGATTTTTTCCGGCTCCATGAGGGTGCCGCGATAGAGCGCCGAGGTGAAGATGATCGAGGGATCGACGCCATGGCTGCGATAGACGAAACCCATCTCGGCGTTGGTGAACGTCACGGTCTCGCCCGCGCGCGTGACGCCGCGCGCCTCGACCAGCACGTCCTTGGTCTCGCCGCCGTTCGCGCCCGCATTCATCCGCAGCGCACCACCGATCGAACCCGGGATGCCGAAATAGAATTCGAGTCCGCCGATATTTGCTGCTGCAGCCGCCTCCGCCACGCGCTTGTCGAGCGCAGCGGTGCCCGCGCGCACCGTGTCGCCTTCCGCCACGATGGTGCCGAAACCGCGCGGCGACAAACGGATGACGACGCCTTCCACACCGCCATCGCGCACGATCAGATTCGAACCGACGCCGATGACATAAACGGGAATGTCCGCCGGCAGATGCGCGAGGAAATAAGCGAGATCGTCTTCATCAACGGGCGTGAACAGAACCTGCGCCGGACCGCCGACACGAAACCATGTCAGCGGGCCAAGCGGCTCGTTCGCAAGCACGCGGCCGCGCAACTCGGGCATCGCGGATTTCAAGTCGGCGCTGATGTCGGGAAAGCTCACCATGCCCCCTCTCCACCTCTCCCCCGCAAGCGGGGGAGAGAGCAAATCGCGCCTGTGGAACGCATCTCCCAACCAGCGTCGCTGCCGCAAGCAGCGATAAACTGCGCAGCTCTGTTTCCCCTCCCCCGTTTACGGGAGAGGGTCAGGGAGGGGGCCAGGCTAAGCAACGCCATCATTCCAGCGCCTTCAGTTCGCCCGGCAACGCGTAGGCCCATTGCGAAATGCTACCCGCGCCGAGGCAGACGACGAAATCGCCCGGCTGCGCGATGCGACGCACGATGGAGGCGAGCTGCGCCGCGCTCTCGAGCGCGATCACCTCGCGATGGCCGTGCGCGCGCAGGCCGAGCACGAAGGCATCGCGGTCGATGCCCGGGATCGGCGCCTCGCCGGCCGGATAGACGTCGGCGACGATCACCGTGTCGGCATCGTTGAAGCAGGTGCAGAATTCCTCGAACAACGTATGCAGCCGCGAGAAGCGATGCGGCTGCACCACCGCGATCACCCGGCCTGTCGCGGTGTCGCGCGCGGCTTTGAGCACCGCCGCGATCTCCACCGGATGATGGCCGTAATCGTCGATGACGGTGACGCCGTTCCATTCGCCGGTGCGGGTGAAGCGGCGCTTGACGCCACCGAAGCCCGCGAGCGCCTTGCGGATTGCTTCATCCGACATGCCGATCTCGTGCGCGACCGCGATCGCCGCCGTGGCGTTGAGCGCGTTGTGGCGACCCGGCATCGGCAGCACGAGGTCGGCAATGACATGCGCCGCGCCCGCCTTGCGATGGCGCACTTCCACCTTGAATTTCGAACCGCCGGGGAACGGCTGCAGATCGACGAGCCGCGCATCGGCCTGCGGGTTCTCGCCGTACGTGATGATGCGGCGATCCTCGATGCGGCCGACCAGCGCCTGCACCACGGCGTGATCGATGCACATCACCGCGAAGCCGTAGAACGGCACGCCCTCGACGAAATGCCGGAACGCATCCTGCACCGCCTCGAAGGTCTTGAAGTGATCGAGATGCTCCGGATCGACATTGGTGACGATCGCCACATCGACCGGCAGCTTCAGGAAGGTGCCGTCGCTCTCGTCGGCCTCGACCACCATCCACTCGCCCTCGCCGAGCCGCGCGTTGGTGCCGTAGGCATTGATGATGCCGCCATTGATGACGGTCGGATCGAGAGCACCGGCATCGAGCAGCGTCGCGACCATCGAGGTCGTGGTGGTCTTGCCGTGCGTGCCGGCAATCGCGATGCAGCTTTTCAGCCGCATCAGTTCGGCCAGCATTTCCGCGCGGCGCACTACCGGAATGCGCTGCGCGCGTGCCGCCATCAATTCCGGATTGTCGCGCTTGATCGCGGTGGAGACCACGAGCACATCCGCGCCGTTGACGTTCTCGGCCTTGTGGCCGACCATCACCTTGATGCCCTTGCCGCGCAGCCGCGCGACGTTGGCGTTCTCGGAAATATCGGAGCCCTGCACGGTGTAGCCGAGATTGCCGAGCACTTCGGCGATGCCGCTCATGCCGATGCCGCCGATGCCGACGAAATGAATGGGGCCGATCTCGCGCGGGAGTCTCATGGAAGATTCATCCTCGTCATGCCCGGCCTTGTGCCGGGCATCCACGACTTTCTTCAAACAGACGTGGATGCATAGCAACTCGGTATACCGAGTTGCGTGATATTTGAAAGATTCAAGTCGGAAAAATCCGACTTGAGGTGACAAGCCCTGCCATGACGAAAAACATCAAATTTCGTCGGTTCTGCAGCGTCAACCGATCTTCGCCACCTTCTCCACCAGATCGGCCAACCGGTCGGCGGCATCCAGCCGTCCGGCCGTGCGGGCGTTGGCGGCCATGTCGGTGAGGCGCTGCGGCTCGGCTGCCAGCGCCGAGATTTCGGACGCGAGCCGATGCGGCGAGAAATCGGATTGCGCGATGCGGATCGCACCACCGGCCTCCACCAGCACGCCCGCGTTGGCGAACTGATCCTGATCGATCGCGCCGGGCAGCGGCACCAAAATCGAAGGCCGGCCGATGGCGGCCAACTCCGCCACGGTGCCCGCGCCCGAACGCGACACCACGAGATGGCTCGCGGCAAGCCGTGCCGGCAGATCGGCGAAGAACGGCGCAAGTTCGGCCTCGATCTTCAGCCGCGTATAGATCGCACGCACGCGCGCCATGTCTTCCTCGCGCACCTGCTGCACCAGCGACAGCCGGCTCCACAACACCGGCTCGAGTTGCTCGATCGCGGGCGGCACGACGTCGGACATCACCCGCGCGCCCTGGCTGCCGCCGACAACGAGCAGCCGGAACGGCTCCGTCGTCTCCGGCGCACGATATGGCACGGCTGCGGCGGCGAGAATGTTCGCGCGCATCGGCGTGCCGGTCGTCGTCGTCTTGGAGGCGAGAGCCGGATCACGGTCGAGCACGCCCGGCAGCGAGGTCGCGATCGCATCGACGCGCGAGGACAACAGCCGATTGGCGCGGCCGAGCACCGCGTTGGAATCGTGAATGAGCGTCGGCACGCCGAGGAAGCGCGCCGCCATCAACGGCGGCAGCGTCGGGTAGCCGCCAAAGCCGATCACCGCCGCGGGCTTCAGCTTGCGAATGAGCAGCGCCGCCTTGGCCGCGCCCGCAGAGAGCAGTGCGGCGGTGCGCGCAAGCGACAGCGGATTGCGGCTGCGCACCGTCTCGCTCGGCACCACGTCGATCATGTCGCTGGTGAACAGCCCGCTATAGCGTACCGCGCGCGCATCGGTGATGAGGCGGACACGATAGCCGCGCTTCATCAGCGCAGCGCCCAGCGCCTCGGCGGGAAACAGGTGCCCGCCGGTTCCGCCCGCCGCCAGCACTACGAGAGGGGCTTCCGTCATCGCGCCCTTATAACACGCCGTGCGCTCACGCGTAGGCGCGCGAGGCGTTGGCCGCGCCGAACGCTTCCATCTCAACGCTCGGACGCTGCCGCGTCAGCGCCAGCAGCATGCCGACACCGTAGGCCAGCGAGACCATCGACGAGCCGCCATAGGAGATGAACGGCAGCGTCATGCCCTTGGCGGGCATCAAATGCAGGTTCACCGCCATGTTGATGCATGCCTGCGTGCCGAACATGATGGCGAGACCGGACGCGGCAAAGCGCGTGAACAGATCCTCGCTCGCATAGGCGCGCGACAATGCGCGCAGCACGATGAAAGCAAACAATGCGAGCAGCGACAGGCACAGCACAATGCCGAATTCCTCCGCGCCGACTGCAAACACGAAGTCGGTATGGCTGTCCGGCAAGAGCCGCTTCACGGTGCCCTCGCCCGGCCCCTGCCCGAGCCAGCCGCCCTGCATGAACGACTCGGCGGCGAGATCGACCTGGAAGGTGTCGCCGGAGGCCGGGTTCATGAAGCGCTGAATGCGCGCCGCGACATGCGGCACCGTGAGATACGCCGTGAACAGCCCGACCGCCGAGACGCCGGCGAGCCCGAGCACCCAGATCATCCGCATGCCGGCGATGAAGAACAGCGCACCCCACACGGTCAGCACCAGCATGGTCTGACCGAAGTCCGGCTCCAGCACCAGAAGCGTCACCAGCATCGCAAGCAGCACCAGCGCCATCGAGGTCGCGGGCATTTCCGGGCGGCGCGAGGATTCCGAGAACAGCCACGACACCACCACGACGAAAGCGGGCTTCGCCGCCTCCGAGGCCTGAATGTTGACGCCGAGAATGGTGATCCAACGCCGCGCGCCCTTCACCTCGGGGCCGAACATCAGCGTCGCGACGATCAATATCATACTGATGACAAGCACGACCAGCGCACTGCGCCGCACATGCTTCGGCGACAGGAAAGATGTCGCGATCATCACCACGATCGCAGGCACCAGAAACAGAACATGGCGGTTGAAGAAGTGAAACGGATCGAGACCGATGCGGGTCGCGACCGGCGGGCTTGCGGCCAGCGACAGGATCACGCCTGCGATGATCAGCGCGAGCATCGCCGCAAGCAGAAGCTTGTCGACGGTCCACCACCACTCGCTCAGCGGCGTGCGTTGTTCGCGTGACATCATGGCGGCAGTCCCCGGGCGGTTATCCGCCATTGGTCGCCGATCATGGTTTCGGGAGAGTTAACGAGACGTAAAAACTTTTACGGCTTCACCGGCGCGACGCCGCCGAGCGCCAGCACGAGCTTCCGGAAATAGTCGCCCCGCACCTCGAAGTTCGGAAACTGGTCGAACGAGGCACAGGCGGGCGACAGCAGCACCACGGCATGGCCACCGCTTGCGGCCGCATCGCGCGCGGCATGCGGCACCGCCTCATCCAGCGTACCGGAGATTTCCTGCGGCACGCCTTCGAGCGTCCTGGAAAACTCCTGCGCTGCTTCGCCGATCAGATAGGCCTTGCGAATACGTGGAAAGAACTCACGCAGGGATTCGATGCCGCCGGTCTTCGGCTTGCCGCCCGCGATCCAGTAAATATTAGTGAACGACGACAGCGCCCGCGCCGCAGCATCAGCGTTGGTGCCCTTGGAATCGTTGACGAACAGCACCTCGCCCTTCTGCCCCACCTGCTCCATGCGATGCGCGAGGCCGGGAAAGCTCGCAAGGCCCCGCTGCACCACGTCGAACGGCACACCGAGCGCGAGCGCGGCACTCGCCGCACACGCCGCGTTCTGCGCATTGTGACGGCCGCGCAGTGAACCGATGCCATTCAGATCGACGAGCTTGGCCGTGCCGCCCGCCGCGCCGCGTACGATCCGCTCGCCATCGAGAAACACGCCGTCATCCAGCGCACGCTGTACAGAGACACGCACGACATGCTTGCCGGTGTCTTCCGCCGCCCGCGCCGCCTTGGTGCTGAAATCGTCATCGACGCCGACGATCGCGGTGCCGCCGCGCGGCACGCCGACGACAAGGCGCTCCTTCACCTCGGCGTAATGCTCGATGCTGCCGTGGCGATCGATATGATCTTCGGTGACGTTGAGCAGGATGCCCACGCTCGGATCGAGCGAGGGCGTAAGGTCGATCTGATACGACGACATCTCGATCACATAGACGCGCTGCGGCGCGGGCGGCGCCAGCGACAGGATCGCGGTGCCGATGTTGCCGCCCATCTGCGCGTCGAAGCCTGCCTCGCGCATCAGATGCGCGGTGAGCGCCGTGGTGGTCGATTTGCCGTTGGTGCCGGTGATGGCGATGAACGGCGCACCCGGCGCATGAAGGCGGCGCTCGCGGCAGAACAGTTCGATATCGCCGATCACTTCGATGCCGGCTTTACGCGCCATCTCAACGGTCCAATGCGGCCTCGGATGCGTCAGCGGCACGCCGGGCGTCAGAATGAGCGCCGCGAAATTCTCCCACGACACGGTACGCAGATCGGCGGTGATGAAACCCTCCCGCGCGGCCTGCGCAAGGCGCTCGGCACTATCGTCACCGGCAACGACTTCCGCCCCGCCGGCTTTCAACGCGCGGCAGCTTGCAACGCCCGAACCGCCGAGGCCGAACACGGCCACCGTCTGACCGGCAAAGGAAGTGATGGGGATCATTGGTAAGCACCGTCATGGCCGGGCTTGTCCCGGCCATCCACGCCTTTCATAATTATCGTATGACGAATGGCGGTTATGTCTACATACTGACTAACCAACCCAACGGAGTTCTTTACGTTGGCGTCACAAATGATCTTGTGCGCAGAGTCTTCGAACATCGCTCCGGCTTTATCGATGGTTTCACAAAACGCCACAGATTGAAACGCCTCGTCTATTTTGAACAATTTGACGACATTCAAACCGCGATCCAGCGAGAGCACAATATCAAGCACTGGCCCCGCGCCTGGAAGATCCGCAAAATCATGGTCCACAACCCCGAATGGCATGATCTTTATGAGACGTTGATATAAAGACGTGGATGGCCGGGACAAGCCCGGCCATGACGGCTGACTATCTGAGCTTCAACGTCGACAAACCCGCGAGCGCCAGCATCACCGCGATGATCCAGAAGCGGATTACAATCTGCGGCTCGGTCCAGCCCTTCTGCTCGTAATGATGATGGATCGGCGCCATGCGGAAGATGCGCTTGCCGGTCAGCTTGAAGGACGCAACCTGCACGATCACCGACAGCGCCTCGAACACAAACAGCCCGCCGATCACCGCGAGCACGATCTCATGCTTCACCGCGACCGCGATGCTGCCGATCATGCCGCCCAGCGCCAGCGAGCCGGTGTCGCCCATGAAGATCGAGGCGGGAGGCGCGTTGAACCAGAGAAAGCCGAGGCCCGCGCCAAGCACCGCGCCGCACAGCACAGCGAGTTCGCCGGTGCCCGCGACGTAACGGATCTGCAGATATTCGGAGAACACCGCGTTGCCGACGAGATAGGCGATCATGCCGAAGCTCGCCGCCGCGATCATCACCGGCACGATGGCGAGGCCGTCGAGGCCGTCGGTCAGGTTCACCGCGTTGCCCGCACCGACGATGATGAAGGCGCCGAACACAAGATAGAACCAGCCGAGGTTGATGGCGAAATCCTTCGCGAACGGAATGCCGAGATGCATCACCGAGGAATCGCGCCCCGCCCAGATGATGACGAGGCAGGCGAACAGCGCGATCAGCCCTTCGACCGCAAGCCGCAGCCGCCCGGAGAAACCGGCATGGGTCTGCTTGGTAACTTTCAGGTAATCGTCATAGAAGCCGACGAAGCCGAAGCCGAGCGTCACCATCAGCACCACCCAGACATACGGGTTGTGCAGGTTCGCCCAGAGCAGCGTCGACACCACGAGGCCGGACAGGATCATGAGCCCGCCCATGGTCGGCGTGCCCTTCTTGGTCATGAGATGCGTCGGCGGTCCGTCAGCGCGGATCGGCTGGCCCTTGCCCTGCGCGAGACGGAGGTGATCGATGATCCAGGGCCCGAACAGAAACACGAACAGCGCGCCGGTCACCATCGCGCCGCCGGTGCGGAAGGTGATGTAGCGAAAGACGTTGATGCCCGGAATCGTGCCTGCGAGCTCGGTCAACCAATAAAACATGCAATCCGCCTATACCGTGAGATCGTCGGCATCCGCGCCGTTCGGAAAATTCTTCTCTAGCGCGGTCACGATCACTTTCATGCGCGAGCCGAGCGAGCCTTTCACCATGATCGCATCGCCCGCACGAACGCCCGCGACAAGCTGCGATTCGAGCCCAACCGAAGTTTCGGAATAGCCCCCCTTCCGCGCCGAGGGAAGGGCATCCCAGAGATCGTGCATCAAGGGCCCACAGCAGAACACGAGGTCGATCCGGTTGGCGGTAATCGCCGCAGCGAGGCCACGGTGCAGCTCCCGCCCCTGCGGCCCGAGTTCCAGCATGTCGCCCAGCACCGCGATGCGCCGCCCCTGCGGCCCGATCGCAACGCGACCGAGCACGCTCATCGCCGCCGCCATCGAAGCCGGATTGGCGTTGTAGCTCTCGTCGATCAGCGTCGCCGTGCCGCCCGGCAGCCC
This sequence comes from Afipia carboxidovorans OM5, assembly GCF_000218565.1. Classification (NCBI taxonomy): domain Bacteria; kingdom Pseudomonadati; phylum Pseudomonadota; class Alphaproteobacteria; order Hyphomicrobiales; family Nitrobacteraceae; genus Afipia; species Afipia carboxidovorans. Next base: position 2,909,913 of record NC_015684.1, read on the forward strand.
GAGTGCATGCCGCACGCCGCGTCCGGCCGTGGGTTCGAAGGCCGCAAGTGCGAGGGCCGACAGCGCAAGGTCTCCGCCCACGAGCGTGGACGCGGCGAGCACCGCGAGCGAGTTCATCGCCATGTGCCGGCCCGCGACGCCGACCTTGTAGGTGACATCATGATCCAGCACATCGGCATGCACCGCCGAGCATTCGGCATGCAGCGCCACATCGAGGAGCCGTGCATCCGCGTGCTCGTTCTCCCCGAACGTGACGATACGCGCGACGCCGCACGCCTTCGCCCTCTCCGCAAGGCGCGCGAACTGCGAATTGTCGCGATTGAGGATCGCAGCGCCGCCCGGCTCGAGGCCGGTGAAAATTTCCGCCTTGGCATCGGCAATCGCCTCGATGCCGGAAAAGAATTCGAGATGCACCGGCTCGACCGTGGTGATGATCGCGACATGCGGGCGCACCAGCTTCACCAGCGGCTCGATTTCGCCTGCGTGGTTCATGCCGATCTCGAACACCGCGAACTTCGCATCTTGGGGGCAGCGCGCGAGCGACAGCGGCACGCCCCAATGGTTGTTGAAGGACGCCGCCGACACATGCGTCGCGCCCTGCGCCTGCAGCACGGTGCGCAACGCTTCCTTGGTCGAGGTCTTGCCGACCGAGCCTGTCACCGCAACGATCTTCGCCTGTGTCCGCGCGCGCGCGGCTTTCGCGAGATCGACAAGGCCCGCGAGCACATCCGGCACCACTAAGAGCGGCAGGTCGCCGGAAAATTTCGCGCGCTGCGATTGCGCGATCACCGCGAGGCCGCCGCCGTTCTTCAGTGCCGCCTCGACGAAGGCGTGGCCGTCATGCACGTCGCCCTTGATGGCGAAATAAGCTTCGCCCGGCGCGATGGTGCGGCTGTCGATGGAAATGCCGTTGATGCTCTCCGGCAGCGCGCCGCTTCGCGTGGCGTGCATCGCCTCCGCCATCGCAGCCGTGGTCCACAGCGCCGTCGTCATGTCGCGTGCTCCGCAAGCGCGGCCGCGGCCGCTTCGTGATCGCTGAACGGCAACACCTTGTCGCCGACGATCTGCCCGATCTCGTGGCCCTTGCCCGCGATCAGCAGCACATCGCCGGGCGCAAGCGCGGCAACGGCGGTGCGGATCGCCTCGGCGCGATCGCCGATATTTTGCGCGCCCGGCGCTGCTTCAAGAATGGCCGCGCGAATGGCGGCGGGATCCTCGCTGCGCGGATTGTCGTCGGTGACGATCACCGTATCGGCATGCCGCGCGGCAATCTCGCCCATCAACGGCCGCTTGCCCGCATCGCGGTCACCGCCCGCACCGAACACCACGACAAGCCGGCCTTTCGCGTAGGGCCGCAGCGCTTCCAGCGCCTTCACCAGCGCATCCGGCTTGTGGGCGTAATCGACGAACACCGGCGCGCCAAAGCGATCGCCCACCAGTTCGAGTCGTCCCTTCGCGCCTTCGAGATGTTCGAGCGCCGCGAACGCCTGAGCCGCATCGCCGCCCGTGGAAATGACAAGGCCAGCGGCAACCAGCGCATTCTCGATCTGGAATTCGCCGACCAGCGGCAGACGCAGGCGCCAGTTCTGCCCGCGATGCTCCACCGTCATGCGCTGCCCGAAACCGTCGATCGCAGCTTCGACGAGGCGAATGCCCTCGCCCTGCCGCCCGACCGTCATGACATTCAGTTTATGCGTACGTGCAGCGGCGATCACCGTGGCGGAGTGTTCGTGGTCGGCTGCGATCACCGCCGGCGCACCCTCGGGGGCAAGGTCCGTGAACAGCCGCAGCTTGGTCGCGAGGTAATGCTCCACGGTCGGATGATAATCCATGTGGTCGCGCGACAGATTGGTGAAAGCGGTGGCCGTGATGCGCACACCGTCGAGCCGATGCTGGTCGAGCCCGTGCGAGGACGCCTCCAGCGCCAGATGCGTCACGCCATCGCCCGCGAGTTCGTCGATCGCCCGATGCAGCGCCACCGGGTCGGGCGTCGTCAGCGAGCCGTAGACATTGCGATGGCGCGAGACGATGCCGATGGTCCCCAGACTCGCCGCATTATGGCCGAGACTGTCCCACACCTGCCGGGTAAACGCCGCAACGGATGTCTTGCCGCTGGTGCCGGTGACGGCGGCGATGGTGCGCGGCTGGCGCGGATAGACGACCGCTGCCGCCAGCGCGAGCGCGCGGCGCGGATCGTCCGCGACGACGACAGGCACGCTTGCCGTGTGAGGATGGCCGGTCACGACCGCGACGGCTCCCGCCTTCACCGCCGCTTCGATAAAGCGCGCCCCGTCGGTCTTGTGACCGCCGAGCGCGAAGAACACATCGCCCGGCTTCACCGCACGACTGTCCACGGCCACGCCCGCGACCGCAAGCTCCGCCGCTTGCGGGTCGATGGCGGCTTCACCCCTGAGAAGATCGCGCAGTTTCATGACGTTCCGATGAGATGCCGGCCGATGACGGGCGGCGGCCCGTTGCCGCTTACCGATTCTCCTTCGATGTCGCAAGAATAAGGCGCTCGGACGGCGGCAGATCGAAGCGCGGCTCGACACCGAGCAAGGGCGCGATCCGCGCGATCACCTTGCCCCCGGTCGGCACGGCATTCCAGCCGGAGGTAATAAAGCCGTGGGTCTCGGGCAGCGCCTGCGGCTCGTCCAGCATGACGAGAAGCTGGAATCGCGGATTGTCCGCCGGCAGGATCGCGGTGAAGGCGTTCAGCACCTTCTTCTTGGCATAGCGGCCGTTGATGACCTTCTCGGCGGTGCCGGTCTTGCCGCCGATATAATAGCCCGGCACGTCGGCCTTGCGTGCGGTGCCGATCTCGGCGTTGAGCCGCATCAGGAAACGCATCTTGTCGCTGGTTTCCTTCTTGATGACCCGCTTGGCGAGTTTCATCGCCTCTTCCTCGCTGCGCTTGAGGAAGGTCGGCGGGATCAGATAGCCGCCGTTCACCAGCGCATCGATGCCCATCACCGCCTGCAGCGGCGCCACCGCGATGCCGTGGCCGAAGGCGATGGTCACGGTGTTGAGTTCACCCCAGTGGCGCGGCAGCAGCGGCGCGGCGCTCTCCGGCAACTCGGTGCGCAGCCGCGTCAGTTGCCCCATCTTGCCGAGGAACGCCTTGTGCGCCTCGATGCCCTGCGACAGCGCGATGCGCGCCGCACCGATGTTGGAGGAATAGGTGAAGACCTCCTTGGTGTTGATGGCGCGGCCGAGCGGATGGTCGTCATGAATGCGGAAGCGGCCGTACTGCAGCGCCGAGCGCGCGTCCCACATCGAATTCAGCGTTGCCTTGCCGGAATCGAGTGCCATCGCCAGCGTAAACGCCTTGAAGGTCGAACCCATCTCGTAGACGCCGGTCGTCAGGCGATTGATGCGGTCGGGGTCGTTGGCTTCCTTCGGATTGTTCGGATCAAAATCCGGCAGCGACACCATGGCGACGATTTCACCGGTGCGGACATTGCTGACGATGCCGGAGGCCGCCTTGGCGCGAAATTTCTCTTTGGCCTTGAGAAGCTCGTCGCGCAGCGCGTGCTCGACGCGCAGGTCGACGGAAAGCTCGATCGGCCGCTGCTGGCGGTCGGTGGCGAAGCCCGCGCGATGCAGATCGGCGAGCCCGTTGCCATCGAGCCACTTCTCCATCCCGGCGATGCCCTGATTGTCGATATTGACGATACCGATCAGGTGCGAGACGTCGCGGCCGGTCGGATAGACGCGCTTGTTCTCGCGCAGGAAGCCGACGCCCGGCAGGCCGAGCTTGAACACATCGTGCTGCTGCTTCGGCGTCAGTTCACGCTTCAGCCAGACGAACCCCTTGCGCGACGACAGACGGTCGCGCACTTCGCCCGGATCGAGATCGGGCAACGTCGCGGTCAACAGCTCGATCGCCTCGTCCTTGTCGATCAGACGGCGCGGCTCGGCATAAAGCGAGGACGCCTTGACGTCGGTCGCGAGAATTTCGCCGTTGCGGTCGAGAATATCCGGGCGCGCGGTCGCAATCGCATCCTGCGAGCTGCCGCGGCGGGCACCGTGATTGTCGCCGACGACGCCGTACATCACGAGCCGCAGCGCGATCACTGCGAAGACGGCGGTGAACGCCAGCATCACGAGGCCGACGCGCGCGCGCGCCTTGGCGGAGCGATCGACGTTGCCATAGAGCAGCGTGCGGACGAGGCGCTGGCGGAACGGTTCGGTCGGTTTTCCGGTCTCGGGCGAAGTCTGGTTCATTGCGCGCCCTCCCCGGTAGCGGGCGCCGGTGCGGCCGGAATCGAGGCTGTCGTCTCGTCAGGGCTCACCACATCGATCATCGCGCCGATCGGGTCGGTCTCACCCGGCTTGATGAAGCGCGGCGGCCGTGACGGCAGATTCTTCAGGGAGCCGAACTGGTGGCTCTCGACCGGCCGAAGCTGGGTGTGCCGCTCAGCTAGTCCCTGCAACCGCGCGGGCGAGGACAGCGTCGCCCATTCCGCGCGCAGTTGCGCGATCTTGTTGCGCTCCTCGCGAATATCGGCGCGCAGCCGCAACACGCGCTCCGTCCGCACCGTGGAATCGAGCTTGATGCGATAGACATAAGCCGCCGAGATCACCAGCGCGCAGATGACGAGGAAATGGATGATCCTCACGCGCGGCCCCCCTTCATGACAGTGCGAAGCGTCGGCCAGTCGAAGCTGGTATCCGCATCGTGCGAAGCATTGGCGGTACGCTCGGCCGCGCGCAGTTTCGCCGAACGTGCGCGCGGATTGGCGGCAATCTCGTTCTCGTCAGCGACCACCGGACGCTTGGTCAGGATCTCGAAGCTCGGCGCGGTGCGCTCGACATCCGGCATGTGGCGTGAACCACCGCCGCGACTGGCGCGCGCGTTGATGAAATTCTTGACGATGCGATCTTCCAGCGAATGGAACGTCACCACGACAAGCCGCCCGCCCGGCTTCAACGTGCGCTCGGAGGCGTGCAGCGCGCTCTGCAATTCGTCGAGCTCTTCATTGACGAAGATGCGCAGCGCCTGAAACGTCCGCGTCGCGGGGTGAATGTCGTTCGGCCGCGTATGCACCACGCTTGCGACGATATCCGCGAGCACCTTCGTGGTGAGGATCGGCTTCTCCTGCCGCGCCCTGACGATCGCACGCGCCACCGCGCGCGAGTGGCGCTCCTCACCGAAGATATAAATGATGTTGGCGAGGTCCTTTTCAGAGGCCACGGCGACCACATCGGCCGCGCTCGCGCCCTCCTGCCCCATCCGCATGTCGAGCGGACCGTCCTGACGGAACGAGAAGCCGCGCTCGGCGCGGTCAAGCTGCATCGACGACACGCCGATATCCATCACGATGCCGTCGACCTGCGGGGCGTTCTGCGACGCGCAGACTTCATCAAGCTGCGAGAAGCGGTCCTGCACCAGCGTGAGGCGGCCTTCCGCCTGCTCCACGAGATCGAACGCCTCGGCGATTGCCGTGCGGTCGCGGTCGATGCCGATCACGCGCGCACCGGCCACAGCGAGAATGCGCCGCGAATAGCCGCCCGCGCCGAAGGTCGCGTCGACATAGATGCCCCCCGCGCGTGGCGCGAGAAACTCCACCGCCTCGCGTCCGAGCACCGAGATATGGCGGGAAACGGCTGCGCTCATGCCGCGCTCCTCACCCGGAGACAACGATTCTGCGCCGCCTGCATTTCCATGCGCGTGCGCGATAGCCTGTCCGACCGCTCGCCTATCCGCGACCCGCTCCGGAGAGGCGTCGTGAGCGAGGCTCCGTTGGGATGGCGTGGGTCGAGCATGGATCGGGCGCACCGGGGGAACCGCAATCGATACAAAAGAGGCGCGGTTCTTCACCCTTCAGTAGCGGTAATTATCGTTAAGGAATGGTTGATGCGGCCGGATGCGCCCGCCGATCTTCGCATGAGACGACTCTGGAGCCCGCGCGTGACGCGTCGGCTCCGTCATGTGGATAAGTCGGGCCTGCGATTGCCCCGCGCAGCACCGGGGCGCGATAGTGAGGGTTCCGCGACCCCGGTCGCGCTCTTGCCTCGTTTGGTTGTCACATCATGTCGCTTCAGTCGTTCGCGTCCACTGGATTCGCTTCTCGCCGCGAGCGGCTGCCGTCTCTACCCGGACAGCAAGTCGACATGCCAAGCTTCACCCCGGATTCCTCCGTCGTTTCCGACGTCCGGCCGTCTCCGAATTTCAACGAGCGCAAGGCAAACCGCCAGCCCGACATGATCGTGCTGCACTATACGGGCATGTCGAGCGCGGCCGGCGCGCTGAAAAAACTTTGCACCGCCGGCACCGAAACCTCCGCCCATTACGTCGTGATGGAAGACGGCAACATCATTCAGTGCGTGCGCGAGAACGACCGCGCCTGGCATGCCGGTTCGGCTTCGTGGAACGGCGACAACGACATCAACTCCGCCTCGATCGGCATCCAGATCGTCAATCCCGGCCACGATCTCGGCTATCCGGATTTTCCCTTACGGCAGGTCGCGGCGGTGATCGCGCTCTGCAAGGGCATCATGCTGCGGCGGAAGGTGCCGAAGCATCGCGTGCTCGGCCATGCCGACGTCGCGCCCGCGCGGCGGAAAGACCCGGGCGAGAAGTTCCCGTGGCGGTTGCTCGCCGATTCCGGCGTCGGGCATTTCGTCGAGCCCGCGCCGATCATGAACGGCGACCGCAAGCTCCTCGGCACTGCCAGCGAGGAGATCATGTCGCTGCAGCGCGCGCTGATCCGCTACGGCTATCCGGTGCTGCCGACCGGCCAGTATGACGGCGTCACCATGGATGGGGTCGCGGCGTTCCAGCGCCACTTCCGTCCCGAACGGGTCGATGGCATCGCCGATCAGTCGACGCTGACGACGCTGCGCAATCTGCTCGAGACGCTGTCGTCCGAACAGGACCAGAGCGCGCCCGCCACCGCGTCGTTCTGATCTCCCTCCCGCCTGCACTCGCCGCCCGAATGCCCCTGACGGATTTTGCCGCCGCGCCTTGACGTTGGCAGGCGAAACCGTCATCTCAATCCCGTCAGTCGGCCGGACGGCCGCTCTTGCAGGATCGAAAGGTCGCAAGGGAGGAAAGTCCGGGCTCCATCGACATACGGTGCCGGATAACATCCGGCGAAGGCGACTTCAGGGAAAGTGCCACAGAGAACGAACCGCCACGCCCCCGCAAGGGTGGCTCGGTAAGGGTGAAAAGGTGCGGTAAGAGCGCACCGCGTCTCCGGCAACGGAGGCGGCATGGCAAACCCCACCGGGAGCAAAACCGAATAGGGACGGCACAGCGGAAAGTTCGTCTTCGGACGATAACCCCGCGGGGTCATGTCGGACCCGCCGTCCGGGTAGGTTGCTTGAGGCGCGCAGCAATCCGCGTCCCAGAGGAATGGCCGTCACGTCTGCATGGTGCGAACCGTGCAGGCCCTCCAGAACCCGGCTTACAGGCTGGCTGACATCCGCATCGCGGCTCGCCGCGATGACACATGAGGGGTCCGGCGCAATTGCCGGACCCTTCGCCATTTCTGCATCTCTATTTTGCGCATCTCAATGCGCCTCGGCGGCCCCGGCGCCGGGCTGCGGCCGCTTCACGACGATAACGAGCACGCTCAGGCCGATATAGAAGATCGTCAGCAGATAGAACGCGTCCGCATAGCCCATCACCGCCGCCTGCTGGTGCACGCGCTGCCACAGCACCTTGAGTGCCATCAGTTGCGCATCGCCCTGCCCCTGGAAACGCTGCGTCAGCGAATTCAACATTTCAACAGCGCTGGCGTTGCCCCAGTTCACCACGTCATGCAGACGCGAGATGTGAAGGTCGGTGCGATCGTTCAGTACCGTGTTGATGAGCGCAAGGCCGACCGCGCCGCCGAGGTTGCGGGTGAGATTGAACAGGCCGGACGCGTTCTTCATCCGCTCCGGCGGCAGCGTGCCGAGCGCGATATTGTTCACCGGAATCATCGCCAGCATGATGCCGATCCCGCGGAAGATCTGCGGCCACACCAATTCGTAGAAATCGTACTGCGAGGTGATCCACGTCATCTGCCAGGTGCTGAGCGCGAAGATCAGAAGCCCGGCGCCGATCATGTAGCGCGGATCGACCTTGGTGGTCATGCGCCCGACGATGGGCGCGGCCAGAAACATCGCAAGGCCCGAGACGAACATGGTCTCGCCGATCATCAGCGGATTGTAGCCGCGGATTTCCGCGAGATAGCGCGGATAGATGTAGGTCATGCCGTAGAGGCCGATGCCGACGCAGAACGAAAAGATGCTGCCGATCGCGAAATTGCGGTTGGCGAAAGCGCGGATATCGACGATCGGCTCCTTCGCGGTCAGCACGCGATAGAAGAACGCCACGGTCGAGACGGCGCAGACGACGCCCATGATCGCCACCGACTCGTCCTCGAACCACTGATATTGCGGTCCCTCCTCCAGCACATATTCGAGCGAGCCGAGAAAGCCCGCCATCGCCGCGAAGCCGAACCAGTCGAAGTGATCGAGCAGTGCGAAATTCGGCTTGTCGAAATCCACCAGCGCGAGCACGCCGAGCGTGATGCCGATGCCGGGCAGCACGTTGATGAAGAACAGCCAGTGCCACGAGGAGATATCGGTGATGTAGCCGCCGACCGTGGGACCGATAGTCGGCGCGAGCGTCGCCACCAGACCGATCGCCGGCGTCACGATCGACATCTTGCTGCGCGGAAACACGGTGTAGGCCGAGGCGAACACGGTCGGGATCATGCCCGCGCCGAGGAAGCCCTGCACCGCGCGCCACAGGATCATCTGATCGATGTTCGACGTCAGGCCGCACATGAAGCTCGACGCGGTGAAGCCCGCCGCCGAGATCGCGAACAGAAGCCGGGTGCCGAATGCGCGCGACAGGAAGCCCGACAGCGGAATCGCGATCACTTCGGCGATCAGATAGGCGGTCTGCACCCACGACACTTCGGTCGCCGATGCCGAGAGGCCCGCCTGAATCTCCGACAGCGATGCCGAGACGATCTGGATATCCAGGATCGACATGAACATGCCGAAGATCATGATCAGGAACGCGATCATCCGCCGCGCCGGAACGGTCTCCGATGCGGGTTCAGCGGCGGACGACGAACCGAGTGTGCCGGATGCAGCGCTCATGCGCGGGCTCCGCGACCTTTACTTCACCTCAGCAACGGCGTGCCGGGTGAGCTTGCGGGTATCGACTTCGACCTCGACCGACATGCCGGCCCGCAGCAGGTTTTCCTGCGCAACGGATTTCGGCACGCGGATGCGCACCGGCAGGCGCTGCACGATCTTGGTGAAATTGCCGGTGGCGTTATCCGGCGGCAGCAGCGTGAACACCGAGCCCGACGCAGGCGACAGGCTCTCGACGGTGCCGACGATATCGCGGCCCTTCACGGCGTCGACGCTGATGTGCACCGGCTGTCCGGGCCGGATGCGCGCAAGCTGGGTTTCCTTGAAGTTGGCATCGATGAACACATCATCGAGCGGCACGACATTGGCGAGCCGCTGGCCCACCTGAATATTGTCGCCCGCATTGACGATACGGTTGGAGAACACGCCATCGATCGGCGCGCGAATGGTGGTGAACGAGAGATCGCGCTCGGCCTTCGCCAGCGCGGTCTTGAGTTCACCGAGCTGGCCTTCGGCCTCCGCCTGCTGTGCCTTGATGACATCGACCTGCGCCTGCGCGGCATCGAGGCTCGCCTGCCCGCCCTGAACCGAGGCGACCGCCTGGTCGCGCGTCGCTTGCGCCTGATCGAACGCCGCCTTCGAGGCGAAACCCTTCTCGTTCAACTGACTCTGCCGGGAGAAATCCGCTTCCGCGCGCTTGGCGGCAGCCTGCGCGGAATCGAGTTGCGCCTGCGCCTGCTCGACCGCGCTCTGCTGCGCAACGGCCTGCCGGGCGATGCGCTTGATGGTCGCTTCCTGCGTCGCGATCCTGGCGCGGGCATTGTCGACTGCGATCCGGTAATCGCCGTCGTCGATCTGGAACAACAGATCGCCTGCCTTCACATGCGTATTGTCGGCAACCGCGATCTTCGAAAGATAACCAGCCGCGCGCGCACCCAGCATCGTGTTGTTGGCACGGACATAAGCGTCGTCGGTCGAAATCATGAAGCGGCCGATTTCGAAATAGTAGGCGCCGAACGCAGCCAGCGCGAGGGCAAGCAAAACGCCAGCACCCGCCATGATCTTCTGGCGGCGGCCGAGCCGTCCCCAGCGCGAGGCTGCCGCGCCATCCGCCGCCGGCGCATCGGGCGCCACCTCTGGTGCCTCGGAGGTCCGGCGTGCTCTCACCTCCTCGAGCCGCGACGGCGCGGCGGAGGGGGCATCCTCCTCCCGCGCGTCGAGGTCGGCATCAAAGGCGGCTTTACGGACGGCTGATTGCTCGCGATGGGCCATGTGGGGAAACCCTTTAATGACCGAACGGTTCGGTCATGGCACATCTAATATTGACCGAACGGTTCGGTCAATATTAGATAGAAAGATAGGGCCACACAATTTTGCGAGCAAAGCGGCCTTCAAAGGTTAAGACTGGTCCCATGATTCCGAGCCCACCGCCCCTCCCCGCGAACGACGAAGACAGCGCCAAGCGCCGTCAGATCGTCGAGGGTGCGCGCAAGGTGTTCCGGGAACTCGGGTTCGATGCCGCAAGCATGGGCGAGATCGCCAAGGCGGCCGGCGTCTCCAAGGGCACTCTCTACGTCTATTTCGCCGACAAGCTGGCGCTGTTCGGCGCCATCGTGACCTGCGAGCTCCGCGAACAGGGCATCGACAAGCTCACCATCGACCCGACCGAAGCGCCTGAAGCCACGCTGCAGAAATTCGGCCAGAGCTACATGGAGATGCTGTGCCGCCCGACCGGCGGTTCCACCATCCGCACCATGATGTCGATCGCCGAACGCATGCCGGAACTGGGGCGGCGGTATTATGAAAGTGTCCCGGCCGCGTGGCTCGGCCGGCTCGCGGATTACCTCCGGATCCAGGTTGCCAACGGCGCGCTTGCAATTGACGATTGCGACCTCGCAGCGGCGCAGTTTATGCTCTCCTGCCAAGCTACATTGTTCCTACCATTCATCTTCCAGGTCACGCCCGCACCGAGTAGCGAGCGGATTGCCGATGTGGTGGCGAGTGCGACGCGGATGTTCCTCGCCGCCTATCGCCGCTGAACTATCTGCACACGAGGGTTTTATCCCACGCTGGACGGTCATATACGGAAGTGGAATACGCGGAAATCTCGCCTGTCCGGCCTGACGTCCTGCCTGAAATTCGGCCTCTTCATGAGAGGCTCCTGAACATCGCGGGAGTATCCCGATGAAGCCGCTGACATGGTCCGAATTCTCGAGGATCTTCCTCGCAGCGCTGATCGCGGCAGTGCTGCTCAACGTCGCCCGGAATAATTACTCGCAGGCCTCTGCAAAATGGTTGTCCGCGCCGGTCATGCTCGACCCGACCACGCAGATGAGCCCATAACGGCAACCTGCCGTCATTGCGAGAAGCGAAGCGACGAAGCAATCCAGAGCGCCCCCTCCCTAACCCTCCCCCGCAAGCGGGGGAGGGAATGAGAAAAGGCTAGATTGCTTCGCCATGCTCGCAATGACGAGAGAAAATCTCGATTCCACTAACCGCCGCCTTAGCGCACGCGGCTTTCATCCTCGATGGAGTCGCGGTCCTCTTGCGAAAGCGGCCCGCGCGCAGAAGCACGGCGTGCCTTCTGCCCGATCGAGCCGGTCACGCCCGGATCGCGCGTCGCGAAGTTGCGCCCGCCTGCGCGCGCGGCAATCTCCTCACCCGACACCGCCGCCGGTTGGCAGATCACGCGCCCGCTCGAGCGGCGCATCAGATCCACATGGATGTGATTGTAGTGATAGATGTTGGCGCCCGGCGCGAGCACGGTGGTGAAACGCTGGCAGGCCGCGCCCTGCACGTCGCGCAGAAAGCCCTGCTCTTCGGGTAATCCCTTCCAGCCGTTCTGCACGGAAATGTATCGTCCGTCGGCCAGCGTGAAACCGGCAACATCGAGCGCATTGCCGAATGCATGTTCGGAAATCCGTGCGTTCGGATTTCCGTTCATGCCGCGGCACGAATAAGCCGAGATCTGTTTGATCTCGACGACGCGCGCACCGAACCAGCGGATCGCCGCAGGCTGCACCGCTTCCGAAAGCCAGCGATCGAGCGCGGAGACGACGGGACATGAGAGTGTCGCCGCGGGCTTCAACGCAACGGGGCCGAACGCCTCCACCGCGCGGCCGCTGCCAAGCCGATGCGATGTATAAGGCGCGGGTGGCTGTGCACCGCGATATTGCTGCTGAGGCGGCATGCTCCGCCCATAAGGTGCGGCCGCATGACCGGCGCTGCCTTGCGAATACTCTTCGCCGGCAACGGCATCCTCATCGTCAGGCGGCACTTGCGCATTCAGCGGCACCGGATCGCCGGACGGTACATAACCACCCTGCGATGGTGCAGCGGACGGCCGCGCATAGGACGGCTGCGGCTGTTGATAGGTTGACGAGGGTTGCGAGACCGGCCAGCGCGGCGCACCCGCGATCGATCCGGGCGGACGCAATTCGCCGGCATAGCCGAGCGAACTGCTCATCTCACCAAGTGCCGCAACCTTCAATGGGAATTGCGCGCCGCAAACTCCGGGACCGGAGATCGGGTTGATGCGAACGATGTCCGCGCTTTCCTTGACTTCCCCGGATTTCAGGCATGCCTGTTCCGCCTCGGCCCGCCAGGGTTCGCGTACCGCGCTTTGAAAAAAGCCACGGCCGCACCCCGCAAGGGAAACGAGGGCAAGGGAGCCGACGATGAACAAACTTACTCCGCGTGCCATGCGCGCAGGGTCTGCGAATAAACTTAAAGACTTATCAACGGCTTGCTTTTCAGATTCTTTTAACCACGATGGGCGCTCCAAACGTGCAACCGCGCTCGCATCGCGTGCGCCGTCAATCCTCCACTCGCCGCAAGGCCTTTCGCATGCGCTTGAAATCCATTGCGATCGCAATCCTGATCCTGGGCGGCTCGTTTTACGCGAGCCTCACGGCGATGGACTGGCTGTGGCCGCCGCGCGCGAGCCGGCCCGCTCTTGAAAAATTGCCGCCACTGCCGCCGATCGCGCGGCGTTCGGAATTCATCACACCGATTGTCGTTCCGCTCACCGTGATCGCCTCGACGCTTGAGCGCGCCGCACCGCGCGATTTCGGCGGCAAGGCTGACAATCCCGCAAGCCAGCTTCTCACCGATTCCGACATCGACTGGCACGTCAGCCGCGGCACCATGACGGCAACCGGCGCGCAGAATGCGCTCAACGTCTCGACACCGCTCGCAGGCAAGCTCATCGTCACCGGCTCGCTCTCCACAGCTTCCGGCACGCCGCTCAACAACGCACTCGGCAATCTTCTCGGCGCGAAAGCGGCCCAGCAGCTCGGCAACATCTCGATCAAGTCGCTCAATGCGAATGCGGCAATCAACGGCACCGCGACCGCAACCGCGCGGCCGCGCCTCACCACCGACTGGCATCTCGATCCGCAATTGTCCGCGCAGGTGACGCTCGCCAACAACAGCCTCTCGGTCGCCGGTGCGAAAGTCGCCGTGCCCGCGCAGGTGAAGCCCGTCATCGACAGAACGGTGAACGAACAGGTCGATCGCCTGCAGCAGCGGCTGCGCGCCGACGACAGCTTCCGCCGCGCCATGCGCGAGCAATGGGCCAGCATCTGCCGCTCGATCCCACTACCTTCGCCTGCGTCCGGTGCGCCGCCGCTCTATCTCGAGATGCGGCCTGTGAAGGCGCTCGCCGCACAACCGCAGATCGACAACGCCGCCGTGACACTCACGGTCGGGCTGCAGGCCGAGACGCGCATCGTCAATCACGCGACGACGCCGCGCTGCCCGTTCCCCGAAGTTCTCGACATTCAGTCCGCGCTCGGCGGTGGCCGCATCAATGTCGGCGTGCCGATCGATCTGCCGTTCGCGCAGCTTGGCCAGATCGCGGAAGCCGAACTTAAGGATCGCGTCTTTCCCGAAGATGGCAGCGGCGCCATCGAGGCGCGGATCAAGAGCGTCGATGTCGATGCGAGCGGCGACCGGCTTCTGGTGTCGCTGCTCGTGCACGCAACGGAAACGACGAGTTGGTTCGGCCTCGGTGCTGACGCCGTCGTGCGGATCTGGTGCAAGCCGGTGCTCGATGCGAACGCGCAGGTTTTGCGCCTCACCGATCTTTCGGTTGCCGTCACATCGGACGCCGCCTTCGGTTTGTTCGGCGCGCTCGCCCAGCGCGCCGCGCCTTATCTCGCGCAAGCCCTCGAACAGCACGCGACAATCGATCTGAAACAACTCTCCTCCGGCGTGCAGCAAAAACTCGCGGGCCTGATCGGCGATCTGCAGGCGGATCAGAGCGGCGTGAGGGTCAAGGCCAACGTCACCGATGTGCGCCTTGGCGAAATTTCTTTCGACTCGACGACGCTGCGCGTGATCGCTGAAGCAAACGGCACGGTCCACGTCACAGTGACGCAACTGCCTGCGCTCTGAGCGCGGTTCCCGGCGGGTCCAGCGCAGTTCCGATAGCTCCGTCGGAAAATGCACTATGTCGCCGCGCCGCTCCAAATGACATGATTTTTCCACATTATCGGCTCATCAGCCGAGCTTGAATATATTGCCCTTTTTCGGGCACCGCCGTTCGTGAATCGGCCCCGGTCCGCCGGGTTCAAAACTCACGTCATTTCAGGGACTTTCACATGAAAAGCTTTGCACTCGCAGCCGTTGCGTTGTTGTCGGTCATTCCGGGTGCACAGGCAGAGGGCGAAGCTTATCGCGCCATGGTGGAGCGCCATGCCGCTGCCCAAGGCGTGCCGCCCGAACTCGTCCATCGCGTCATCATGCGCGAGAGCCGATATAATCCGCGCGCCGTTCACGCCGGCAATTACGGCATGATGCAGATCAAGCTGCAGACCGCACGCGGCCTCGGCTATACCGGTACGGCGCAAGGCCTGCTCGATCCCGAAACAAATCTCACTTATGCCGTGAAGTATCTTGCCGGTGCCTATCGCACTGCCGGCGGCAATCATGACCGCGCGGTTTCGTACTATGCCGGCGGCTATTACTACGCTGCGAAGCGGCAGCGCCTGCGACAGGCCAACGCCACCATGACGGCAAGCACCGAGGCCATGCCTCTCGATCTCACGCCGGTCTTCGAGACCAAGCCGGTGCGGCGCCGTCATCACCGGCGCTGAGAGACTTCGCTTTTAAACTGAAGTCGTCGACTGCACCGAAATCGGCTGCGGCTTGCCGCTATCGTCGATCGCGACGTAAGTGAAGTTACCGTCGGTCACGAGAATGATGTCCGTCTCGTTGCGCCGCTGCACCCACGCCTCGACACGCACCGTGATCGATGTGCGCCCGACACGCACCTGCGTGCCATAGACGGACACAAGATCGCCCACAAACACCGGCTTGCGGAAGGTCATCGCCTCGATCGCGACAGTGACGTTGCGCGCGAGCGTCGTCTTGTAGGCGAATACGCTGCCCGCAAGATCCATCTGGCTCAACAGCCAGCCGCCGAAAATATCGCCGTTCTGGTTGGTGTCGGCCGGCATCGCGATGGTGCGCACGCACAACTCGCCTTGCGGGCTGCAACCTTGCCCGGGGTGAACGACTTCATGTCCGGTGACGGGCGCATCTGTCATTGCAGCAACCTGTAATCGATTTCAGCGAAACGTCGCCCAGCCGGCATCCGGCTTGAAGCGCTCACCGTATTTCTCCGCCAGCACCAAGAGCGCGTTGGCGACATTCTCCGGCCCACGCTCGCGTGCGTAGTTGAGCGGCCCGCCGCGGAACGGCGCATAGCCGGTGCCGAAGATCATCGCGCCGTCCACCGTATCGGGATTGTCGACGATGCCTTCACGCAAACAGGCGACGCAGACGTTCGACATCGGCAGCACAAGGCGATCGGTCATTTCCGGCGTGGCGTGAACATGGGCATGGCCCTTCTGCACGCGGCCGTCCTTCCATTCGTAGAATCCGCGTCCGGTCTTGCGACCGAGTTCGCCCTTCGCGACCTTGTCGCGCAACCAGTCAGGCGCAACCGGAATGGAATCGCCAAGCTTGGCGCGCAACTCATCGCCGACCGCAAGACAGATATCGAGGCCGACCTGATCGGCGAGTTCGATCGGGCCCATCGGCATGCCGAACTTTTCCGCCGCCTCGTCGATGGTGAGTTTGTCCACCTTCTCGTCGAGCATCAGCAGCGCTTCCATCAGATACGGCATCAGCGCGCGGTTGACGAGGAAGCCCGGCGAACTCTTCACCGGCAGCGGCAGGCGATCGATTCCACCGACGAACTTCATCGCGGTCGCAAGCGCCTCCTGATCGACCTGATCGTGGCTGATCACTTCAACCAGTTGCAGCCGCGACACCGGATTGAAGAAATGGATGCCGAGCAATCGCTCCGGCCGCTGCAGCGAGGCGCGCAACTCCTCGAGCGGAATGCTGGACGTGTTGGTCGCGAGGATGGCGTCCGGCCGCATCACTTTTTCAAGGCCGGCATAAATCGATTGCTTGAGCTGCAACTTCTCCGGCACGGCCTCGATGATGAGATCCGCCTGCTTTGCGCCTTCTCCCGTCATGTCCGGAATCAAACGATCAAGCGTGTCGCGCTGGGCAATGCGGCCGCGGGCGATCTTCGCAAACAGATCTGCCGCGCGCTTCATCGCATTCGCAATCGCCGCCGGCTGCATGTCGGCAAGCGTCACGCGCAGGCCCTGATGCGCGCACCACGACGCAATGTCGCCGCCCATCGCACCGGCGCCGATCACATGGACATGCCTGATCTTGCTCTTGCCGCCCGCGAGCTTCTTCATCTCGTCGCGCAGGAAGAACACACGAATGAGATTCTGCGCGGTCGACGTCACCATCAGTTTGGCGAAGGACGGCTTCTCCGCCGCCAGCATGTCGGCGCGGTTGCCGCCGTGCTTCTCCCACAGATCGATCAGCGCGTAGGGCGCGGGGTAATTCTCCTGTGGCGCTTTATTGGCAGCCTCCTTACGCATGCGCGAAGCCAGCAGCTTGCGGGCCGGACCAAGGTTCATCAACGTCGTCAGCTTCAAGCGCTTGCGCTTCAGGCGACCGAAGATCGCATCCTTCACTGCATTGCGAACGTGGCGCTCCTGCGTCACAGCATCGACAAGGCCGAGCGCCTTCGCTTTGCGCGCCTCGACGGTCTTGCCCGTCAGCATCATGGTCATCGCTTCGAGCGGATTGAACAGATGCGTTGCGCGCGCCGTGCCGCCAAAGCCCGGATGCAGGCCGAGCAATATTTCCGGGAATCCGAAGCGTGCGCCTTCGATCGCGATCCGCATGTTGCAGGCGAGCACGACCTCAAGCCCGCCGCCGAGGCAGAAGCCGTGGATTACCGCGACCGTCGGCAGCTTGATGTTCTCAAGCCGGTTGAGAATGTCATGCCCGTGACCAAGCTGCTGCTCGACGATGCTGACATCGGAGAGACCGCGGAATTCATTGATGTCCGCACCCGCGATGAAGCCGGAGCGCTTGGCCGAGCGCAGCACAAGCCCGCTCGGGCGCTCGCTCTCCAGCACCGAGAGGATCTGCGAGAATTCTTCCAGCACCTCGCTCGACAACGTGTTGGCGCTTGCGCCTTCGCGGTCGAACAGCAGCCAGGCGATTCCGTCTTCGTCGCGCGTCAACTTGAAATGGCGATAAGGTCCGGACGACGGCTCAGGCCCGAGTTCAAGGACGTGGTCCTTCATCGCATTGAGGATTTTGCTGTCCATCGCCGTTTCCTAAACCGTCTCGATCAACATGGCGCCGCCGAGGCCGCCGCCGATACATTCCGTCGCAACGCCGCGCCTGGTGCCGAGGCGATGCATCGCATTGACAAGATGCAACACGATACGATTTCCGCTGGTGCCAACCGGGTGGCCGAGGCTGATCGCGCCGCCATCGACATTGAGTTTGGCTCGGTCGATCTCACCGGCCGCGCCATCAAGCCCCAGAACTTCGCGACAGAACTTGTCGTCCTTCCACGCAGCAAGGCAGGCCAGCACCTGCGAAGCGAACGCTTCGTTGATCTCCCACGTCTCGATATCGTGGATCGTCATATTGTTGCGCTTGAGAAGCCGGTTCGACGACAGTACCGGGCCAAAGCCCATCACCGTCGGATCGAGTCCCGACCATGCGCTATCAATGATGCGGGCTTTTGGCTTCAGCCCGTATTTCTTGACCGCATCTTCCGACGCCAGAATGGTCCAGCATGCGCCGTCAGTAATCTGCGAGGAATTGCCCGGCGTCACCTGCCCCCATGGCCGCTCGAAAGCGGGCTTGAGCTTCGCAAGCTTCTCCATCGAGGAATCGGGGCGCACGCCGTCGTCGTGATCGTAATACTTGCCCTTGCGGTCGAAGGCGGTTTCGACTTCGCCCTTGAGGAAGCCTTGCGCCTGTGCGTTCGCCAGCCGTTGATGGCTTTCCACGGCATAGGCGTCAGCCTGTTCGCGCGTGATGCCCATCAGATGCGCGATCACCTCCGCCGTCTGCCCCATGTTGAGGTCGGTGACGGGGTCCGTCAATCCGCGTTCGAGCCCGATGATCGGCTTGAAGTAAGACGGGCGCAGCTTGAAGAAAGCCGCGAGCTTCGCAAGCGTGGTGCGCGCCGTCGCAAGGCCGGCGAACCAGCGCACGCCAGATTGCGGAAACACCAGCGGCGAATAGCTCAACGCCTCCGCACCGCCGGCAAGGATCATGTCCGCCTGCCCGGCCTGAATGTAGCGATAGGCGGTGTCGATCGACTGCATGCCGGAGCCGCAGTTGATCTGCACGCCGAAAGCGACCATGTCCTCGCCCATGCCGAGGCGCAGCGCGGCGACACGGGCGGGATTGACTTCATCGGCAATCACGTTGACGCAGCCGAGAATGACCTGATCGAAGTCGGAAGATTTGAACGGCTGTCGCGCCAGCAGCGGACGGCCCGCCTGCACGGCAAGATCGACCGGCGTGAACGGACCCGGACCGCCTTGCGCCTTCAGAAACGGCGTGCGGCTACCATCGATAATATAGACAGGACGGGACATCAGTTTGCGGCCCTTTCCGCCGTTGCGGGCGCAGGATGGTGCTGGCTGGCAATCGGGGACAGCGCTTCCGGTGCGAAGTCGTCGACTTCGATCACCTTCGCTACCGCCTCCTTCGCCGCCGTCAGCGCCTCGACATCCGCTGCCGTGATGATGCTACGCGAAGCCGCCTCCTGCCAGTCGCGAATATGAGCGGCACGCAACCGCTTTTCAATCGGTTCGTTCGCCACGACAAGGCGGAAGGCATGCTCGAGCCGGGCCAGCGGCCCGTCGTCGTTCGCACCCGCATGGTAGAGCCCGGCGGTGAGGCGGTCGCGTTCGGCCGAAGGCGACAGGATCATCTGCGCGCACTGATGCACGACCTTGTCGGATGGCCCGAGCGCCCGCGGCCCGAACGGCTGCACGACGAATTTCAACAGCCACGCGATCGGCCGGTTCGGCAGATTGGCGAGCACCTCGGCAAAGCGCAATTCCATGGTGCGGATGCCGTTTGCCATCACCCAGCGCAGCGCCGGCAGATCGGCCTGCTGACGGCCCTCGTCCTCCCAGCGCTTCAGCGCTGCCGACAGAAGATAAAGCTCGGAGAGAATGTCGCCGAAGCGCGCCGAGAGCATTTCCTTGCGCTTCAATGCACCGCCGAGCGTCAGCAGCGCCATGTCGGCGCCGAGCGCAAACGCGGACGCATAACGCGAGAGCTGGCGATAATAGCCGATGACCGGGCCGGCATCCGGCGCGGGTGCGAACAGCCCGCCGGTCCAGCTTCGTCCCCACGCGCGAAACAGGTTCGCGAAGGCGTGGCCGACATGTTTCCAGAATGCACTGTCGAATGCGTCGAGCCCGGCCGCCTTGTCCGGGTTGCCGATCGCGTTGATTTCCTGCAGCAGATAAGGGTGCGCGCGCGTCGCGCCCTGCCCGAAAACAATGAGATTGCGCGTGAGAATGTTCGCGCCTTCGACCGTGATCGCGACCGGCACCGAGCGATAAAGGTTGCCCATGTAGTTCTGCGGGCCTTCGATGATCGCCTTGCCGCCGTGAATATCCATCCCATCGTCGACGACGGTGCGCAGCCGCTCGGTGGCGTGCAGCTTCATGATGCCTGAGATCACGGCCGGATGCTTGCCCTGATTGAGCGCAGCACAGGTGAGCCGCCGCGCGGCGTCGAGCTGATAGGCCGTACCCGCGATGCGCGCCAGTGGCTCCTCGATACCCTCGAACTTGCCGATCGGCACCTTGAACTGCTCGCGCACCCGCGCGTAGGCACCAGCGGTGCGCGCGCAATAGGCGGCACCCGAGGCGGATTGCGAGGGCAATGAAATGCCGCGACCGGCCGCAAGCGCGCTCATCAGCATCTTCCAGCCCTGGCCGATCCGTGCCTGACCGCCGATGATGTAATCCATCGGAATGAAAACGTCCTTGCCCCAGTTCGGTCCGTTCTGAAACACCTGCATCGCTGGCAGATGCCGCTGGCCGATGGTGACGCCGGGAAGATCGGTCGGGATTAGCGCAACCGTGATGCCGAGGTCTTCCTGACTGCCGATGAGATGATCGGGATCGCGCGCCTTGAAGGCGAGACCGAGCAGCGTCGCGACCGGCCCGAGCGTGATGTAACGCTTGTGCCAGTTCAAACGAAGACCGAGCATCTCCTGCCCCTCGAACACGCCTTTGCAGATCACACCGGTGTCGGTCATCGAAGCCGCATCGGAGCCTGCATCGGGACTGGTGAGACCGAAGCAGGGAATCTCACGCCCGCTTGCCAAACCCGGCAGCCATTTATCTTGTTGCTCTTTTGTACCGAATTTCATCAAGAGCTCGCCCGGCCCGAGCGAGTTCGGCACCATGACGCTGACGGCCGCGGTGATCGAGCGCGAAGACAGTTTGCGGATCACTTCCGAATGCGCGAACGGCGAGAAGCCAAGGCCACCGAACTCCTTCGGAATGATCATGCCCAAGAATTTCTTCGCCTTGATGAAGTCCCAGACGTCCGGCGGCAGGTCGCGCCATTCCCAATTGACCTTCCAGTCGTCGATCATTGCGCAGAGTTCGTCGACGGGCCCGGCGAGAAACGCCTGCTCTTCCTCGGTCAGCGTCGCCGGTGCAGTAGCAAGCAGCTTCGACCAATCCGGATTACCGGTGAAGAGATCGGCATCCCACCACACATCGCCCGCCTCCAGCGCCTCGCGCTCGGTGTCGGACATCGCCGGCAGCGCCTTATGCGCCCAGGCAAAGATCGGGCGCGTGAGGACATCACGGCGGAAAGAGAAACTCATTGAGGTGTCCTTTTCAGTGCGGGCGAAATGGCCCCTCGACAGAGAATGATGAAGGCGGGACTTCCAAATACCGGGGCGAGTCTGGACCGCGCGTCCTTATAAATTCTGACTATCAAGCCTGACGTGGCGTCGAATCTCATCATCGTGAACAAGGATATACGAACTCCCCATAACCTCCCCATGGCTTTCAGCGGTTCGCCCGACGGTGGCCTTTTGACGCGTTCCAAACGGCTTCCTCGCTTATACGCATGACGTTCTCATGACTGGTAAAATTGTGCATGCAAAAGTTCGCGTGCAGTTTTTCCGTTCCCTTATTTTTCATTTATTTCAGGCCGTTAGGACGGAACATGAGCATGCCCGCGCTGTTTGCCCCGCGAACGTCAACCAAAACCAACAGGAGTTTTGCAATGGGCAGCCTCAGCGACAAGATTAAAGGCAACGCGAACGAAGCGATCGGCAAGGCAAAGCAGAACGTCGGTGAAGCCACCGGCTCGGATCGTCTGTGCGGCGAAGGCGCGCTGCAGGAGGCCAAGGGCCATGCTCAGCAGGCCGTCGGCCACGCCAAGGACGCCGCGAAGGAGACGATCGAGAAGGCAGCCGACGCTGCAAAGCGTAATCTCTGATCGTTTCACTCCCTCTTATATTTCATCGCACATTATAAAGCCGGCCTTCGGGCCGGCTTTGATGCGCGTCAGAACGTATCAAACAGACGCCGTATCCGGCGGGCTTTTTGTCGCGGGAAGCGCACCGGCTTCCACCAGCACCGCATGCGCGGTCTTGAACGCTTCGAGTCCCGCCGGCACACCGCAATAGGTCGTGGCGTGGATCAGGATTTCCTTGATCTCGTCGACAGTGACGCCATTCGTCAGCGCGCCCTTGACGTGCAGGCGCAGTTCGGCTGGCTTGTTGAGCGCTGTCAGCATCGCAATGTTGATCATGCTGCGCGTCTTGCGGGAAAGACCTTCGCGCGCCCAAGCATGACCCCAGCACCATTCCGTGGTGATGGTCTGAAACGCCATCATGAAATCGTCGGCACGCGCAATGCTGCCGTCGACATAATCCGCACCCAGCACCTCGCGCCGGACTTTCAGCCCGCGCTCGAACTTCTCACTCTGCGTCATTCCGGCGTCTCCCGATTGATTATGGCGTTTCATAAAGTGCGGCGACGAGATCTTCATCGAGGCACGAAGGAAGCTTTCTGTCCTCGATCTCGATGATCTCGTAACATCCGAGGCTGTTGCTGATGAACGCGGCCTCGGCAGAGCGCAGATCAGCCTCTGTCAGCGAAACCTCTCTCACATTCATCTGCGGAAGGATTTTCGCGCGTGCGATACCGGAAAGAATTCCATCCTCGACAGGCGGCGTGATCCACTCGCCTGCAATCTGCGCGAACAAATTTCCGACCGTGGCGCAGGCAACATGACCTTTCGTGTTCAGCATCAACGCATCTGTTGCACCGCGTACCAACGCCTCGCGCCGCGCCAGAATGTTATCGCCGTAATTGAGCGATTTGATCCGCGACAAGGGCGAGTATTCGTTACGCCGGGTCGATCGCGCGATGATCACCCGTTGCAGCGCACCGAGCGTCGCCGTGGGCGCGCAGGTCATCAGCAGCGTCGGCGTCGCCTTCCCTTCAACCCAGAGCCCGCGCTTGATCGCCGGGCCCCGCGTCAGGGTGATGCGGATTGCACTTCGTGGAAACCCATTCTTGCGCAACAGTTCGGTGACCGCCGATTCAAGCACCTGATCGTCAAAGTCGACAGGCAGGGCCAACACGGCCGCACCTTCACGCAGACGCTGCAGATGTTCTGCGACCCAGATGGCTTTTTCCCCCACGCCGAGCACGGTTTCAAAAATGCCGTCCGCAAGCGTGAAGCCTCGGTCGGCGATCGACAGCCGCGCATCTGTCTCGTCGAGAAACGCGCCGTTGCACCAGACCTGCGTCACGACGCGCGCTCCTTGAGTTGAGCGGATACACGATCCGACAGCTGGTAGAGATCGTCATCGAAACGACCGAACGCAGTGGTGACCAATGCCTTGATCGAAGCCTGAGCCTTCAAAAGCATTTCGGCATATTCGGCCTCCGGCGTCGAAGCCGCCACCACGCCGCCACCGGCGCCAATGGTGAAGTGCCCCTCTTGCGCAACGATGGTGCGGATCACGATCGACAGATCGGCTGCACCATCCGCCCCGATCCAACCGAGCGCACCCGAATAGATGCCGCGCGCGCGGCCTTCCAGACGATCGATGATCTCGAGCGTGCGCAGCTTCGGCGCGCCAGTCATCGATCCGCCGGGAAACGCCGCCTGCAACAGATCGATCGTAGAGCACTCCGGCTGCAATTGTCCACGCACCGTGGTGACAAGCTGATGCACGGTCTCATAACTTTCGACACCGAACAGCTTAGTCACCCGGACACTGCCCGGCACACAGCAGCGCGAGAAATCGTTACGCAGCAGATCGACAATCATCGCATTCTCGGCGCGATCCTTGCGGCTCGCCCGCAACGCCTCGCGCAACTCACGGTCGCGCCGCGGATCGGAATCACGCCGTACCGTCCCCTTGATCGGCTTGGTCTCGACCTCGCCGTTTTGGTTCCCCGAGAGAAACCGCTCGGGCGATGCACTCAGCACTGCACCTCCCGGCCAGCGCAGATAGGCCGCGAACGGTGCAGGATTGATCTTGCGCATCACGCGATACACATCCAACGGATCGAGATCAGCCTCGCACGATAGCTCGTTGGTCAGGCAAACCTGATAGCTCTCACCATTTCGAATCTCGCTCAAACAGGCTTCGACGCTGGTGCGGTAGGCGCGCTCGCCCTGTGCCATGACGAATTCGAGAGGCTTTGAACCGCGCGGCGCGACAGATGGCGGCGGCGGCAAATGCGTGAGCGCCGCTTCCATTGCATCCAGCCACCGACGGGCACGCGCTTCCTCGGCAGGATCATCGACAGCGACGAGATAGGTTTTGCCTTCCACATGATCGACGGCGATGAAGCGATCCGCACGGATCAGGAGACTGTCGGGCGTTGCTGCCGTGCGATGTACACGCGAGCCGCAGTCCTGTTGCAGCTCGTAACCAAACCAGCCGACATATCCGCCGATGAGCGGGCATGGCGGCGGCGTTTGCGGCGCGGCCAGCGGCTGCGCCTTCAGGTAATCGAAAATCGAGCCGTTAAAGCGCTCGCTCGCATCGCCACGCACAACCGAGACGAAACCGTCAGCACAATTATATTCGACAATCTCGCCCTGCCCCGCCGCGTTACCGAGATACGACCACCGCGACAGGCCTGGCGCGACAAGGCTGCTGTCGAGCCAGAATGCATAAGGCGACGCCGCATAGAGATGGCAGAACGCGGCCTCGGTCTCCACCGCATAAGGCAGTTCGCGCCAGAATGCCTTCCGCATTGCCGAGGGCACGATATTCCTGCGCGGGCGTGTAACGCTCTCTCTCGCGCTGACACGACCGCACGACAGGTCGCGGAAATTCTCGAGAAGCCGCCGTCCATGCTCGGTCAGGATCGACTCGGGATGAAACTGCACGCCGCACTGCAGCTTCATGCGATGTGCAAGCGCCATCAGCACGCCATCGTCGCTCCACGCGATTTCTTCAAGATCAGGCGGCAACGGCCGCTCGATCATGAAGGAGTGATAGCGCCCCGCCGCAAACGGCGACGGCACACCAGCGAACAGCGGATGGCCGTTGTGGCGCACCATCGACGCTTCGCCGTGGACGAGCGACGGCGCATAAGCAAGCCGGCCGCCCGCCGCCATCGCAAGTCCCTGAAAACCGAGACAGACACCAAGCACCGGAACGGTCGCCTGCGCCAGCGCATCGCGCGACAGGCCAAAATCCTGCGCGCGATCCGGCCGGCCCGGCCCCGGAGAGATCACGATATTATCGAACGGCTCTGCCGCGATCTCATCCCAACGCGCGGCATCGTTCTTCACCACCCGCGGCGCGCACTGATTGATGTCGGCAATCAGGTCGGCGAGGTTGTAAGTGAACGAATCATAATTATCGATGATGAGGGTTTTCATCGCCGCCGGGCACGCTGCCGCTCTGTGTCGCCTGATATCGCCGCTTCCGATCCCGGCTTTTATGCCGGGCCAGCTATCTCCGGCAGGCTACGCGGCTTCGTTACGGCCGCCGGAAGAGACCACCCAAGATCGCGTCGAGTATGCGATGAAACCCTCTCCCTCCGCAACATGAGGAGTTATGGGCGCTCGCCCAAACCTGTCGCAAACAGCCTCTCCGAAATGCAAACGGCGGCCGAGGCCGCCGTTCGTGACAACGGGAGGCGCAATGCTCAGGCAGCCGCGACACCGCGTGCCTCGCCGCTGCCCGGCGGCGGGATCGGCTGGCCGGCATCGGCATATTCGTTGAGCTTGTTGCGCAAGGTGCGGATCGAAATGCCAAGAATATTCGCTGCATGGGTGCGGTTGCCAAGACAATGCTTCAGCGTCTCGAGGATGAGATCGCGCTCGACATCGGCGACCGTGCGTCCGACCAGCGCGCGTGTCACCTGCTCGGCCGCGAGTGTCGCATGGGCGACCGCCGGCGCGGTCTTGGCGAGATCGAGCCGGTCGCCGTCCGGCGACAGAATTGCTTCAGGACCGATCTCATCGCCCTGCGCCATCAGCACGGAACGATGGATCGTGTTCTCCAGTTCGCGGACGTTGCCCTGCCAGCGGTTCGCCGTGAGAACCTTGCGCGCCTCCGTGGACAGAGGGCGCACCGGCACACCATTCGCGTTGGCATATTTTCTCGCGAAATGCTGCGCGAGTTCCAGAACGTCCGTCGGCCGATCTCGCAGCGCGGGGATCTTCAGGTTCACGACGTTCAAGCGGAACAGCAGGTCCTCGCGGAACGTACCCTCGCGCACGGCATCGGCCAGATTGCGGTTCGACGTCGCGATGATGCGGATATCGACCGGGACGGGCTTGGTGCCACCGACGCGGTCGATCACCCGCTCCTGAATCGCGCGCAGAAGTTTCGACTGGAGCCGCACGTCCATTTCCGAGATTTCGTCGAGCAGCAGCGTGCCGCCGGTCGCCTCCTCGAACTTGCCGATGCGCCGCGCGATCGCACCGGTGAAGGCGCCCTTCTCGTGGCCGAACAATTCCGATTCCAGAAGCTGCTCAGGGATTGCCGCGCAGTTGACGGAGATGAACGGCTTCTTCGCGCGCGCCGAGCGGCCGTGGACATAGCGCGCCAGCACCTCCTTACCGGTGC
The DNA here is from genome assembly GCF_000218565.1 of Afipia carboxidovorans OM5. NCBI lineage: Bacteria > Pseudomonadati > Pseudomonadota > Alphaproteobacteria > Hyphomicrobiales > Nitrobacteraceae > Afipia > Afipia carboxidovorans. The sequence goes on from NC_015684.1 coordinate 2,936,464, forward strand.
CGGATTCGCCGGTGATCATCACCGACGCATCCGAGCCCGCGATCTGCTGCGCGAGCTTCACGACCTTCGCCATCGCCTCATCGCGATAGATCAGGTCGCGTGAATCGTTGGCGACAGCTGCCAGCACTGCCGCGATCAGTTCCGGCTCGGGCGGCAGCGGGATGTATTCCTTGGCACCGGCATGGATCGCGGCCACCGCCGCGCGTGCATCATTGGTGATGCCGCAGGCCACGATCGGCACGTGAATGTGTTCGGCCTCGAGCCGCATTACCAGATCGCGAATGTCGATCGCGACATCGACCAGCAGCAGGTCCGCGCCCTTGCCGCCGCGCGCCACCCGCATCGCAAGTTCGATGTCCTCGGCGTGCGTCACCGTCGCGCCGTTCTCCATCGCAATCTTGGTCGCGGTTGTCAGTTGCCCCTTCAGGGTCCCGACGATGAGAAGCCGCATGATTTGCTCCTGTCAGTGTCGCGCCGTGTCCGGCGTCGGTTTGGTTCGGCTGCGCGCCTACGCGCGCTCCGCCTTGATGATTTCCGTCATGGTCACGCCAAGCTTGTCCTCGACGAGGACCACTTCGCCGCGCGCCACCAGGCGGTTGTTGACGTAGATGTCGATCGCCTCGCCAACACGGCGGTCGAGTTCGAGCACCGTGCCGGGGCCAAGCTTGAGAAGATCGCTGACGTCCATCTTCGAGCGGCCGAGCACGGCCGAGACCTGCACCGGAACATCGAACACCGCCTCGAGATCGGAGGCGATGCGCGCGCTACGCTCCTCGTCATCCGCATAGGCTGCCTGATCCAGCGGCGGCGCCTCGATCGCGTTAAGGTCCGGCAACGGCACCTGGTCCTGTCCGTCATTCTCACTCATGAGTCTCTCCCGGCCTGATTGCGGGCCGCCATATAGCGCTCCACCAGTTCACCAATCCGTGCGTTCGTTGCGGCGTGATCGAGGGTACAGCCGCCGTCCGCCCATTCGATCTTGCAGTCCGAGACTTCGATTTCGGGCTCTGCGAGAATGACAAGCCGTCCTTCGAAACCGCTGCGGCGCGCAAGGTCTTCGATCCGCTCGCGGGCGCGATCGTAGAGCGCATCGTTGACGCGGATCGCGATATGCGGCGTCGAGGTCAGGTGCTGCAGGCAATCGGCAACCAGCGCCATGATCTCGGTGAGCGGTTCGGCCGCAACGAGCTCACGCGCGAGCTTGCGGGCGGTCGCCACCGCCACATCGACGGCCTCGGTCTCGACCCGGCCTTCGACAGTCTTGAAGCTTGCCGCGAGCGCGCGCATTGCAATCGAAATCTCTTCCATCGCCAGAGCCGAGCGGCGATCACTCTCGACGCTGGCCTCGCGTTGCGCTGCTGCAAAACCTTCGCGGAAGGCGCGCGCCTCGGCCTCTGCAACCTGCTGGGCGATCTCGGCACGAGAAGCCGGCCGCTCGGTATTCGCCGGAGCGGTGAAATCCATGTCGAACAGGAATTTCGCGGGCGCGCTCATCAGTACACCAGCTCGTCGTCAGCACGATTCTTTTGCAGCATGATCTCGCCCTTGGCGGCGAGGTCTTTCGCGAGATTGACCAGAAGCGCCTGCGCCTCATCGACATCGCGCAAGCGTACCGGCCCGGCCGCCGCCATATCGTCCTGCAGCATCTTGGCGGCGCGGGTCGACATATTGCCCATGAAGAACTCGCGCACGGACTCGTTCGCGCCTTTCAGCGCAACACCAAGCTTGTCCTTGTCGACATGACGCATCAGCGTCTGCGCCGATGCAGTATCGAGCTTCACGAGATCGTCGAAGGTGAACATCAGCGACTTGATGCGCTCGGCCGCCTCGCGGCTTTCTTCTTCGAGCGCGGTGAGGAAGCGCGTTTCGGTCTGGCGGTCGAAATTATTGAAGATTTCCGCCATCACCTCGTGAGCATCGCGACGGCGTGTCTGCGACAGGTTCGACATGAACTCGGTTCGCAGCGTGCTCTCGACGCGCTCGATGACTTCCTTCTGCACCGCCTCCATGCGCAGCATCCGGTTGACGACGTCGAGCGCCATATCCTCCGGCAGGATCGCGAGTACCCGCGCGGCATGCTCGGGCTTGAGCTTCGACAGCACCACCGCGACCGTCTGCGGATATTCATTCTTGAGGTAGTTGGCGAGCACCTCTTCCTGCACGTTGGAGAGCTTCTCCCACATATTGCGGCCGGCGGGTCCGCGGATTTCGTCCATGATGCCGTTGACGCGCTCTGCAGGCAGGTATTGCTGCAACAGCCGCTCGGTCGCATCGAAATTGCCCATCAACGCGCCAGAGGCAGACATCCGCGAAACGAATTCAAGCAACAGATCCTCGACGACATTGGCCTCGATGGTGCCGAGCGAGGACATCACGACGGACAATTCGCGCACCTCGTCGTCATCGAGAAGCGACCACACCTTGCTGCCATACTGCTCGCCGAGCGCCAGCATCATGATCGCCGCGCGCTTCGGCCCGCTCATCGGCGCGGATGGCTCGCGCTTGCTCTGCCGGCTCGCCAGCGTCGCGACGACGCTTGCGATCTCTTCAGGCTTCTGCTGCGTGGTTGCGGGAACGGTAGCCATGGATTACGCCGGTTGCTCTGTCAGCCATTGACGGATGATGGCGACGGTTTCGTTCGGGTTGCGGTCGGCCAATTCGCCGACACGATGAACAGATTGCGCGTGCACCTGGCCTTGCACCTGCGCGACATCGATCATTTGCGCCGTGGCGGCGGTATGGACCGGCCCGGCGACCGCGACAGGCTGCGGCGCTTCGGGCAGCGCGGGCGCGGCATTGGCCAGCGGCACATCTTCTGCGAGCACACGCTTCACCAGCGGGCGCACCACCATGAACACGACGACGATGGAGAGCAGCGACATAACGCCAAGCTCGATGAAGTACATCACGTCGTCTTTGGTGAACTGAAATACGCTCAGCCAGCCGTTCGAGTCAGGCAGCGGGATCGCCGACGGCGCATCCGCAAAGCGCAGGTTGACGACTTCGACCTGATCGCCGCGCGCCTTGTCGAAGCCGATCGCCGAGCGCACCAGCGTCGCGATGCGCTCAAGGTCTTCCTGGCTGCGCGGGGCGTAGACCTGATCGCCCTTTTCATTCCTGGAATAGACCCCGTCGACCAGCACCGCGACCGACATCCGCTGCACGCGGCCTGCTTCGGTCACTTCGGTCTTGGTGGTGCGGGAAATCTCGTAATTGTTGATCTCCTCGCTTTTCTTGGCCTGGTCCTTGCCCGCGTTCGCCGCATTCTGCTGCTGGTTGCCGGGCATCTCGTTGTTGACGGTCACCTGACCGTTGAGGCCGTTCGAGGTGGCGGAGGATTCTTCGCGCGTCTGGCTGGAGCGCAACACCCGTCCTTCCGGATCGAACTTGTCGGAGGTCTCGGTGACCTTGTTGTAATCGAAATCGGCCGAGAGCTGGACACGGGCGCGGCCACCGCCGACCACCGAAGTGACGATGCTCTCGATCTGCTTGCGCAGGCGGTTCTCGTAGGCGACCCGCCGCTCGTCGGCGCCGACATCGCCCATGCCGTTGGCATCGCCAGAGCCATCGGCCAGCAACTGGCCGTTCTCGTCGACGATCGAGACCCGCTGCGGCTTCAGGCCGTTGACGGAAGATGCGACGAGGTGGCGGATGGCGCGCACCTGCTGCGCCTCGAGGGCGCCGCGCACCCGCACCACGATCGCGGCTGAAGGTTCGGGCTTCTCGCGCGAGAACAGCGGCCGCTCCGGCAGCACCAGATGGACGCGCACGCCCTGAATGCGGTCGATCGCCTTGATGGTGCGGGCCAGTTCGCCTTCAAGGGCGCGCAGGTGATTGACGTTCTGGACGAAGCTCGTCGAGCCCAGCGTCTCGGATTTGTCGAAAATCTCGTAGCCGACGCCGCTGCCCTTCGGCAGCCCGCTTTCGGCGAGCTTCATGCGCAGGCGGGTGACCTTGTCCTTCGGCACCATGATGATGGCGCCGTCGTTCTTCATTTCATAAGGGATACCCTGCCGGTCGAGCTCCTTGATGACGCCAGCCGCGTCGTCGTAGCCCAGATCGGTATAAAGGGTAATCATCTGCGGCGCCGTCACCCGCAGGATCACGAAGCCGAAAAAGCCCAGCAGAGCCATGGCCACGGCAAGCATCGCCGCCAACCGCGCCGCACCCAGACTACGAATGAATGAAACCAGCCCTTGCAAAGCCCACCCCGAGATTCGGCCGAACAGCCGACTGGGCAGAATTTGCCTAGGGATGGTTTCCAGATGGTTAACGCCGGTTAACGGCCTGGCATAAATCGAGACATCCTCAAAGCCGACTTCATGGAATGAAGCGGATTTTCAGAAAAGCCAGACTGCAGGCGGGGTCTTACTGGCGATATTGCTGGATGCGGGTGGTCCGCAGGCCGGCCAGACCGTGCTGGTCGATCGAGAACTGCCAGGAAAGGAACTCATCCACCGTCAGCGTATAGCGGCTGCAGGCCTCTTCCAGGGAGAGAAGGCCACCACGGACGGCAGCAACGACTTCGGCCTTACGGCGGATAACCCACCGCTTGGTCCCAGGGGCCGGAAGATCCGCAATCGTCAACGGGCTACCATCGGGCCCGATGACATACTTCACCCTCGGGCGGTGGGGTTCTGTCATGGCGTACTCACAAACTCACACTGAACTCGTAGGAACAAGGTACGTCGTGCCGCTTAAAATTTGCCTAAGCCTAAGCGTCGAATGCCATTCTCCTTGAATTTCATCCCACAACCGAAAAGCCCGCTTCCTTTTGGGAAGCAGGCTGCAAGGCCGGATGGGAAATCTTAATGAGAGGTGACCGGAGGCCGCGTCAGCTATCCGTCGTGCCGGTGCCCCCTCCGGTATCAACCGTCGTGCGGATCACGCGCTTGATCTGGTCGATGGTGTAAGTGTTGCCGCCCATCGAGAGCAGCGCCGGGTCTGCGGTCATATCGACCGAGTCCACCACGCCCTGCACCTCGGTCGTGACCACGACATCCTTGCCGGTTGTGTCCTTGGCGGTGATCGAGAGCTTGTAATTGCCGGGCGGCCACTGCGTGCCGTCGTTGCCTTTGCCGTCCCACATGAAGCTCGCATTGCCCGCGGTGAGAGCGTAGCTGCCGGTATAGGCGGTTTCTCCGTTCGGCGCGGAAATCGTGACCACCGAATTGCAGTCGGCAGCTGCGTTGAAATTCCACGTCGCCGCGCCATTGAAATAAGCGGTCGAGCCATCGACCGAGATGGTCTGGCCGACAAAACCCAGCGCCTGCGTCGACTGCGCGGTCTTCTGCAGCGCCACGAGCGCGCTCAACTGGTCGTTGGCCTTCAACTGCTGTTCGACCTGCGCAAATTGCACAAGCTGCTGCGTGAACTGGTTGGTATCGAGCGGGTCGAGCGGGTTCTGGTTCTGAAGCTGCGTCGTCAGCAGTGTCAGGAACGTCTGGAAGTTGTCGGCAATTCCCGTGGAACTGCTGCTCTTTGTCGACGTGTTGTTCTGCGCCGCCGCCCCGGCCGACGTAACCGTCGATGGCATCGTTGAATCGACCGACATCCACCGTCTCCTTAAATGCTGATATCGACGCCGGTGCTCGATCCGAGCGCACGGCCATAATGCGCCCGCACGACCGGAGGCGGCGCTGTGACGTCTTCCGAAACAATCAGGCGATGGGAGGCGCGGCTCTGCGCGCCATCGTCCCGGCCCTGCGGCGACTGATCGCGCAGGCTGAACTGCAGGCCACCGTCGCCGGTCTTGAGGCCGGCGTCTTCCAGCGCGCGCTGCAACTGCGGTGCATCCCGGCGCAGCATGTCGAGCGTCGCGGGTTGCTCCACCGTGAGGTGCGAAGTCACGCGGCCATGCTTGTCGACGTCGAGCCGCACATCGATCCGGCCGAGATCGGCGGGGTCGAGGCGAATCTGAAAGCTGGTGTTACCCGCCGCCGCGCGCGTCGCGATATCCACCGCGAGCCCGTTGACCGGCACAGGGATGCTTGCGGCCTGTGCGGAGACCGTGGGGCCTGCAACCGTCACCGTAAACTGCTGCTGAGGCTGCGCAGCCTGATGGGTGGCCGGGGCCTGCAGATCGAGCGCCGCCTGGAAGCTCACATCCGGCTTTGTGCCTTGCGCCTCAGCGCCATGGCGCGCATGCGCAGGACCGGTAGCCGCACTTGCCTGCTCCTTCTTGACCGAAGCGGCTTCGGGCTTGGCGGCATCTGCACGCGTGTCCGAGGCGGATGCGTCATCCGCATCACCATCGGCTTTGGCGTCCGCCGCCACAGGCTTCGCGTCCGCGTCACCTGAATCAGAGGTTTGGGACGCAGCCTTGGCAGCCGCGCTGTTCGTAACCTCCTGCACCGCGTCAGCCTTGACCGCGCCGGTTGTCTGCGTGGAGGTCAAATGCGTCGCGACTTGAGGGACGGCAACCCCGACAGGCTGTGAAGCAGCGTCCGTTCCCTCGCCTGCCTGCAAGAGACCTGCGGCCGCCTCGGTGGCTACCTGTGTCTGATCAGCACCCGGCTTTTCGGCCGAGACTGAGTCGGCCGCAGAAGCACTCTCAGTCTTAGCGCTCTCAACGGCCGCGGCATCGGTAATGGCAACCGCCATCGGGTTCGCCGCCGGTGCAACGGCTGCAGCATCAGTTCCGGGCACGTCGGACGACGATTCAGCCTCACCGCTCTCGGCCGATACTGCTGGTGGCGCCACAACGGCGGTCGCCACCGCCGACGCGTCGGGTGTCGTCTGAGTTGCCGGGTTCACCGCGACGACGACATCGCCAGCGAGATCATCCTCGGACTTGAGCTTCGGCTTGTCCGTGACGACACCGGTCCGCGCATCCTTCTCGGCCGAATGCGACGCCGATTTCTTCGTTTTCTGGTTGAGAACGCCGGTTTTCGACTCGGTCTGCCACGGTTTCTCGACAGTATCGGCATCGGCCCGCGCGTCGCGCCGGTCCGCGCGATCGTTGTCACTCGCCTGCCGAACGGGCCTGTCCTGCGGTGCAGGCGCCGGAACGTCACGGTCGGCCGCAACGGTATTGCTGTCGACCAATGAGCCAAAATCGTCCGATCCGCCGCCCTGATCCGCTCTCGCAGGGGGGCGATGGCTGTAAACTTGGCTGTTAACGGCAGGATCGTGCGCGACGTTCAACACAGGACTGGTTCTCGCAAAGGTACCTGCGAGAGGCAGAGCAAGGACCGGGCCAGTCCGGGTTCCGGAGCTATATTGTTTAAAAACAAATACTTATACGTCATGGAGGCAGGAGCGAACCGCGCTTTGCCATACCTTTTTCTGCCTTCCGGCAAGTTTTGCCGGACAAAACCGTTCTAATTGCCCTCCTCTATTCCCAACTATAATAAGACACATGAAACGAGGCGGCCTTCCCCGCCTCTGGATTCACCGCGATGCTCAACAGTCTCGACCTCGAAGGACCGCCGTCTAGCACGCGCGTCGTCGTTGCCATGTCCGGCGGCGTCGACTCGTCGACCACGGCTGCCTTGCTGAAGGCCGAGGGTTACGACGTCATCGGCATCACGCTGCAGCTCTACGACCATGGCGAGGCGACCCACCGCAAGGGCGCCTGCTGTGCGGGTCAGGACATTCACGATGCGCGTGACGTCGCCGAGCGCATCGGCATCCCGCATTATGTGCTCGACTATGAAAGCCGTTTCCGCGAGTCGGTGATCGACCGCTTTGCCGAAAGCTACGCGCTGGGCGAGACGCCGGTGCCATGCATCGAGTGCAACCGTTCGGTCAAGTTCCGCGACCTGCTCACGACGGCGCAGGAACTCGGCGCTCAGGCGCTCGCCACCGGCCATTACGTCGCCTCGCGGCGTCAGCCGGACGGATCGCGCGCAATGGTCTGCGCGGCCGACGCCGATCGCGATCAGAGCTACTTCCTGTTTGCCACCACGCAGGACCAGCTCAACCATTTGCGCTTTCCGCTCGGCGACATGACCAAGGCCCAGACCCGCGAGCTCGCGCGGCGCTTCGACCTTCCGGTTGCCGAGAAGCACGACAGCCAGGACATCTGCTTCGTGCCGACCGGCCGCTACACCGACGTCATTGAGCGGATGCGGCCGAACGCGATGCTGCCGGGCGACATCGTCGATCTGCGCGGCCGCGTCCTCGGCCATCATCAGGGCATCGCCAATTTCACTGTCGGCCAGCGGCGCGGCATCGGCATCGCCGCTTCGATGCCGCTTTATGTTGTCGCGCTCGATGCGGCGTCACGACAGGTCATCGTCGGTCCGCGCGCCGCGCTGCGCAAGAATCTCATTACGCTGCGCGACATCAACTGGATCGGTGACGGCACATTCGACGACGTCGCGCGCGAAGGGCGCGACCTCTATATCAAGGTGCGCTCGACCCGCCCGCCGCAGCCCGCGCATCTGCGGATGAACGGCGACCACTGCGAGGTCGAACTATTCGCCGGTGAAGAAGGCGTCTCTCCGGGGCAGGCTTGCGTGTTCTATGATGCGCCGACCGGCCAGGCGCGCGTGCTCGGCGGCGGGTTCATCACCCACGCTTCGAACAACAGCGACAGAGCCGGCACCCATCACCTCGCGCTTCGGGCCGCGATCTAGGGGATCTCAAGCACATCGTGGGCAACGATATCGATCGCGCCGGGGTGGCGAAGGCTTATGCCGCATGGGCTCCGATTTACGACCTCGTCTTTGGCCGGGTTTTTGACGCCGGGCGCAAGGCGACAATCGCCGTTGCCGACGGAATCGGCGGGCGTGTTCTCGACGTCGGCATCGGCACCGGCCTGTCGCTCACCGATTATTCGCGCACCACACGCATCTGCGGCGTCGATATCTCCGAGCCGATGCTGCGCAAGGCTCGCGAGCGCGCGCAAACACTGAACCTCACCAATGTCGAAGCACTCTCGGTGATGGACGCGAAGCATCTCGCTTTCGCCGACGCGACCTTCGACGCCGTGGTGGCGCAATATGTCGTCACCGCCGTGCCCGAGCCGGAAGCGACGCTCAATGATTTCGTCCGCGTGCTGAAGCCCGGCGGCGAACTCATTCTCGTCAACCACATCGGCGCGGAAGGCGGGCCCCGCAAACTGTTCGAAATGGCCTTCTCCCCGATTGCGCGACGTCTCGGCTGGCGACCCGAGTTTCCCTGGCAACGTCTCGTCGACTGGTGCGCTCGCCATGGTGGCGTCACATTAGTCGAGCGGCGGCCAATGCCGCCGATGGGGCATTTCTCGCTGATCCGCTATCGCAAGCTCTGAGATAAAGGAACATCCGCACGCGCGCCTCGTTCAAAGGGCATGCGGATATCGATCATTTCCACTGTAATTGCCTGCATGATGGCTGGAACCGCTACACAGGCGCTTGCTCAGGCCGCGCCGGCGCCATCCACGCCGCAGGCCCCGACCGCGACGAATCCCGATCGCGCGACGAACTGCGCGCCGACCCAAACGGCTCCCGGAAAACAGAGCGTCGAGCCTTCCCGCCCCCCACATGAGGCGGGAAAACCACTTGGCGACACGCTTGCTCAGTCGGATGGCGTGTTGTGCCCACCGACGGATGTGGACCCCGCCATGCGCGCTCCACCGCCAGATAGCGGCTCAAGTTCGATGCCGGTCCTTCCGCCTCCGGGAAGCCCGGGCGGCGCTCCGAACGTCCGGCCAAAATGATCCGGGCTTCTGGCCGAAAGATAGCTTCGTGTGCTTGACAGCAATTTGGCTGACTTCTTATATGCCGCCGTTCGCGCGACCCTTGGCCCTGCCGGGAAGCTGGACATTTGGCGAGGTAGCTCAGCTGGTTAGAGCACGGGAATCATAATCCTGGGGTCGGGGGTTCGAGTCCCTCCCTCGCTACCACCTTGCATCCCTCCCTCCTCGAGAATTCCAGATATTTCAGTATCTTGTAAGGCCTTAAGGTTTCTAGGGCCAAAGATTCCGGCTACGGCGAGACATTACCGTCGCGAGGGACGCTTCTAGTCTCAGACCCGATACAGTCGCGTCGTAGCAGCCGTGCTCAACCAGCCACTGTTTCGAATGCCATTAAGAGCCGCGGACTATTGTCAGGCGCGGTGGTGCGTCACCGGATGCCTGTGCTACAGGCGCCTCAGCGGGATCAACCCACGGCACCGGATGATATTGAAATGAACCAGCCGACATCTCGAAACGGTTCGCGGAGCACGCTGCTCGCGGTCGAGGACACCGAATTCCTGCTGCGCGACGAGATGCGCGCGATCCGCTTTGCGCTTGAGTACAACAAGGCCGAGTTGGCGCTACGCGATTGGGGCATACGCTCAACTATTATCGTGTTCGGAGGCGCTCGTATTCCTTCTCCGGAGCAAGCTGCGGCTGCGGCCGAAGCAGCACGTACCGATGCCGAGAAAGACGTGGCGGCAAAATTACGGCAGCGCGCAGAATTTTACAGCATCGCACGCGAGTTCGGCCGCATTGCCTCGGAGCGCGGAGGTGCTTTCGCGCCCCGACACAGATGGCGCGACAATGTCATCGCCACCGGCGGCGGCCCCGGCATCATGGAAGCTGCAAACCGCGGCGCGAGCGACATCGGCGCACCGAGCATCGGCTTCAACATCACGCTGCCGCACGAGCAGGTGCCCAACCCCTATATCACGCCGGAGCTCAGCTTCCGCTTCCACTACTTCGCCATGCGCAAGATGCATCTGGCGATGCGCGCCAATGCCCTCGCAATCTTCCCCGGCGGATACGGCACGATGGATGAGTTGTTCGAATTGCTGACCCTGCAGCAGACGCAGAAGGCGCCTCACGCGCCGATCGTGCTGTTTGGGGAGAGCTACTGGCGCAAGATCGTCAATTTCGAAGCGCTCGCTGAGGAAGGGATGATTTCTCCGCTTGACCTCAAATTATTCGAATTTGCGGAAACGGCCGAGGAAGGCTGGGCCTCTCTGGTTCGGCGCGGCTTGCGCGCGCCCGGGAACGGCGGCGATACCATCGGCTAGATCGCCTCCAAATTTCTCACCAGACGGACTCGCCTCAAACAAAACGCCGCTGGGTCGCGCTAATCCTCGGCTGCCTTGAAGCGGCTCATGTTCTTCAAGATGAAAGGTGCAACCAGCGCGATGAGCGCGATGCCCAGCAATGTCGCCGAGATCGGACTTTGTACTAGCGTCATCGGATCGCCCAGACTGATCGACAGCGCTCGGCGCAATTGACTCTCGGCGAGCGGACCGAGGATGAGCCCCACCACCACGGGTGCTATCGGGAAATCATACCGCCGCATCAGAAAACCGAGCACGCCGAACACGGAGAGCATGGTCAGTTCAACCACGGAAGGCTTCGCAGCAATCGTGCCCATGGTCGCGAACACGAGAATGCCGGCATAGAGCCAGGGCTGTGGAATCGCCAGCAGCCGGACCCACAGGCCGACCAGCGGCAGGTTCAGCACCAACAGCATCATGTTGGCGATGAACAGGCTCGCGATCAGGCCCCACACCAGATCAGGCCGCTCCGCAAACAACAGCGGTCCCGGATTCAATCCGTACTGCTGGAAGCCCGCCAGCATCATCGCCGCCGTTGCCGACGTCGGCAGGCCGAGCGTCAACAGCGGCACCAGCGTGCCGGCAGCGGATGCGTTGTTCGCGGCTTCCGGCCCGGCGACGCCTTCGATCGCGCCCTTGCCGAACTCCTCAGGGTGTTTGGTCAGGCGACGCTCAGCGGAATAGGACAGGAACGTCGGAATTTCGGCGCCACCCGCCGGCAACGCGCCGATGGGAAAACCAAAACCGAAGCCCCGCAGCCATGGCTTCCACGAGCGCTTCCAGTCTTCCTTGGTCATCCAGAGCGAGCCTCGTACGGCTTCGACCTTCTCTTCCACCTGATGCCGCCGTGAGACAACGTAAAGTGCTTCCCCGACCGCAAACAGACCGACCGCCAATGTCGTCACCTCGACGCCGTCAAGCAGCTCCGGCACACCAAACGACAGCCGTGGCTGCCCGGTCAGCTTGTCGATACCGACGAGACCGAGCGTCAGGCCGATGAACAGACTGGTCAGCCCACGCACCGGCGAGTCGCCGAACGTCGCGGAGACAGTGACGAACGCCACCACCATCAAGGCGAAGTAATCCTCCGGCCCGAACCTGACCGCGATATCCACCAGATAGGGAGCAACGAATGCGAGGCCGATCGTCGCCAGCGTTCCTGCCACAAACGATCCGATCGCGGCCGTCGCCAGCGCAGGGCCGCCGCGGCCGGCCTTGGCCATCTTGTTGCCCTCGAGCGCCGTTGCCATCGAGGCGCTTTCGCCCGGCGCATTGATCAGGATCGCCGTGGTCGAGCCGCCATACATGCCGCCATAGTAGATGCCGGCGAACATGATCAGCGAGCCACCCGGATCGAGCTTGTAGGTGACCGGCAGCAGCAGCGCGACCGTGAGCGCTGGACCGATACCCGGCAACACGCCAACCGCCGTGCCAAGAAATACGCCAATCAGCGCGAACAGGAGATTCATCGGCTGCAGGGCGACGGCCATGCCATGAGCCAGCGCGACGAATGTATCCATGCCAACGATCCTTGGCTAACTGACTCAGGGTCTGACTCAACGACGCTGAATCAGACCCTTCATTATATTTCGTTTGAGCATGATCTTTCCGAAAACCGGTTTCCACTTTTCGGAATCATGCTCCTAGAACAGGCGTTCAAGCGGACCGGCGGGAAGGCTAAGAGTGAGGAGACGGCTGAAGGCGGTGTAAATGACTGTGCCGATGACAAACCCGATCACGGTATCCGTGAGGATCGCGCGTCGGCCAAAGGCGGTGGAGGTCGCCACAAACAGCACGGTCATTGCGGGAATGAATCCGCCATCAAAGCCGATGATCGCAATCATCGCCGCGAGGCCGATAAGGACGAGTCCAACGGGACGGAAATCCATCTGCTCGCGCTCGGGAAAATCGCCGCGAAGCGCATTGACCAGATTGCCGATCGCGAGCACTCCAAAACAGACAGCGATAACGATCGGAACGGCCTCGGGGCCCATGCCATAGGTGACGTTCGCCTGAATGCGCATCGCATCGATGACAAGCACGATTGCAAGCACTACCAACCCGGCGGCGATGGCAACGCCTGCCCAATCCACCCCGCGTCGCGCGGGTCCGGTTTCCTGCGCGCCGCTGTCTGTCATCATGATTTTACGAGGCCAATCGACTTCAGAACCTCATTCACGCGAACCGCCTCCTTCTTCAGGAAGTCGGCGAACGCATCACCAGGGAGATAAGCGTCGTCCCAACCCTTCTGGGTCAGCACTTCCTTCCAGGCCGGCGACTTCACAAGACGATCGATGGCGTCTGCCAAAACTTTCTTCTGCTCGGGCGTAATGCCGGGCGGGGCGACAACCGAACGCCAGTTGGCCAGAACCAGATCGACGCCCTGCTCCTTGAAGGTCGGCACATCGACACCGGGCCGCCGCTCGCTCGACGTGATACCGATGGCGCGCAGCTTGCCGGATTTGATCTGGCCCTCGTACTCGCTATAGCCGGAGATGCCCGCCGTTACCTTGCCGCCGAGGATCGCGGCTAGCGACTCGCCGCCGCCGGAAAACGGCACATAGTTGACCTTGGTCGCGTCTGCGCCGACAGCCCCGGCGAGCAACGCCGCCATGATATGATCAATGCCGCCTGCCGATCCACCCGCAAACGTGACCTTTGCTATGTTGGCCTTCAGCGCATCCGCAAGATCCTTGACATTCTTGATCGGCGAATTGGCCGGAACGACCATCACCTGATACTCATCGGTGAGCCGCGCGATCGGCGTCACCTGATCGAGCGTGACCGGCGACTTATTCATCGCCAGCGCGCCGACCATAACGAACCCGTTCACCATCAACTGGCTGCCGTCACCCTTCGCCGAGTTGACGAACTGCGCGATACCGACCGACCCGCCGGCGCCACCCACGTTCGTAACCTGTACGCTGCGTGCGACACCCGAGGCGACCAACGCCTGCTGCATCGAACGTGCGGTCTGATCCCAGCCACCACCGGGATTGGCCGGTGCCATAATCTTCAGCTCAAGCGGCTGCTGTGCATGGGCTGAGATTGCCAACGTCCCCAGGCAGGCGGTACCCACCGCACCAAGGAGAAAATATCTACGGGTCGCGCTGCGATCAGACTTCATAACTCGTCCTCCCTATCGCGACCGCGTCGTTGGCGGCCCTCTATCAACATCTCGCAGCGCCAACTCAGGGTCACGCGCTCGCGACATATCGCGTCCATATCAGCCGGAAAAATCGCCGCTGTCCAGAAGGCTTGTTCTGTCCGCACTGGCTATTCGCTTCAACACGCCGTTACGGCACGAGGTGAGCCAAAGCCGAGTGGATACCCGCCCCGCGACAGCGGCACGGCGTGCTGGTGCGATGGCCGGCAATGGCCTCTCCCTACAGGCTGCTCTGCGCCACTCTATGGGCGAACGGCTCCATCTATTCCGTTGCCTTTAAAAGCGCCCGGCACTACACCTACCGGCAAGACGCACATTAAAGACTCCCGGACCATGACCTCTCTCTTCGACGATCGGCGCCAAGCGTGCTGAACAAACTCCCTTGGACAGCCTTGCAAGTCGGGATTTTCGGCATCGTCATACTGATAGAGCCCTTATTGGCTCAACAATCCGGCCGGCCGACTGATTTTATCGCCGCCAGTTTCATGGGCGTAATCTTGGCAGCAACAGCAACCGCCATAATTCTCGCGATACAAGGCGTCTTGCGGCGATAGGATTTACCGCTTCCGACATTCTGTCTGAGCGCGGCCAAGAGCGACGCCTGCCGTCATCAAGAGCTATTCTGATCTGCCGGCGTGGTGTTAACTGACGATGTGAGCGGCTTCCGAGGTAACTACAAAGACTACCTCGCCTACATGCGCGACCGCAGTAATGGCTTCGACTCGATGCTGATCCCACTCAAAGAAGGCACGGAATATTCCGTGCCTCGATAGCCTGTCACCCATCGCACCGAGATTGGAACGAACACCCGTCTTCACTGGTTTCTCCCGAAGATGGAGAAAACCATGCAGCCAGAGCGAGGAACGTCGGACGAAAATCGCAACTCTTCACGCAATATCGAGAGAAGCCGATGGTCATCGGAATCGCCGTAGGCGTTGCCCTTGGCCTGACAATGGGTCTCACCATTCTCGACAATACCGGCCTTGGTGTTGCTGTCGGCATTGCTGCAGGAGCAGCTGGAGGGTACTTTTTCGAGCGGCGCAACCGACCTTAAGACCCGTCGCTCTATTGCGCGAGCGCTATTAGTTCTTCGGCGTCAATGCTCGCACACTGGAGCCAAGGCATGGATCGCGCATTCAAAGCTGTCGTAGGTATGGGTCTTGCCGCCTACCGTGACCTGGAAAGCTTTGTCGTAGTCATTTCCACACGTCTCGCACTGGGCCATGTCTCTCACTCCCGACTTGGACAACAGACAAGCGGTCAATAATTCCTGCGTAGGTATGTTCCCGACGAGCGGACTGGAGCGCCGCACTCCGATCCATGGTTTGCCACCAGCCTATTGCGTTCATCCACAGGAAGCTGACTTTGAGCCGCCCCTGCGGCATTACTGCCCTTCCGTAGCCTATGCAGGCTGGGCTAAAATCTTTCGATCCTGATCTGGAATGGACACGGGAGCGCTGGTGTGCGTTGATGTGTGTCCGTGACCTATCCGGATTTCCTCCAAGGAGTACGGTGCACGCTCGGCATTTCGCTCGTCGATTGGCTCTGTGTCTCTATCGAAAGCACGGATTTTATTGACGAAATAAGCTTATCCTCGCGCTCCCTGACACATGGTATGTAAGGAGAGGTTAAAGCTATCGACCGGAAATAGCTGGTGACATCTCCTGAAGGACTCCTACTTGCACTTATTGTTCTTCCGTTCGCGGGTAGCTGTTTAGCTGCCCTGCTCCGTGTCAATGCGCGCAGCGCAGCATCGTATCTTTCCGGACTGATCGCCCTGACCGCCTTCTCTCTGGTCATTGCGATGTACCCTCGCGTGACCGGCGGCGGGGTCCTCCAATACAAGGCTGACTGGGTTCAAGAACTCGGCCTGGGCTTCAGCCTGCGGCTTGACGGCTTTGCCTGGATTTTTGCGGCGCTGATCACCGGCATCGGCTTTCTGGTCGTGTTGTACGCCCGGTACTACATGTCCCCGGCCGACCCCGTGTCCCGCTTCTTCGCATTCCTGCTTGCATTCATGGGCGCAATGCTCGGGATCGTGCTCTCGGGCAACCTCATCCAGTTGGTTTTCTTCTGGGAACTGACCAGCCTCTTCTCATTCCTCCTGATCGGCTATTGGTATCAAACCGCGCAAGCCCGCGATTCAGCCCGCATGGCGTTGACCGTCACCTCAGCCGGCGGCCTTTGCCTGCTCGCCGGTGTTCTCATTCTCGGGCACATCGTCGGAAGCTACGATCTCGACCGCGTGCTTGCAGCCGGCACAGCGATCCGCTCACATTCGCTTTATGTCCCGGCGCTCATTCTTATCCTGATCGGCGCTTTTACAAAGAGTGCACAGTTTCCGTTTCACTTCTGGCTGCCGCAAGCGATGGCGGCACCGACCCCTGTCTCGGCCTATCTCCATTCCGCAACAATGGTGAAGGCCGGCGTGTTCCTGTTGGTTCGTCTCTGGCCCGCAATGGGCGGAACGAACGAATGGCTCTGGCTCGTGGGGTCGACCGGGCTCGCCACCTTCATTCTGGGCGCGTTTTTTGCTGCGTTTCAGCAAGATCTGAAGGGCGTCCTAGCTTATTCGACGATCAGCCACCTCGGGCTGATCACATTGCTCACCGGGCTCGATACGCCGCTCGGACAGGTGGCAGCCATCTTCCACATCATGAACCATGCGACCTTCAAGGCATCGTTGTTCATGGCAGCCGGGGTCATCGACCACGAAACAGGAACGCGCGACATCCGCCGCCTCAGTGGTCTCTGGCGTTACATGCCAATCACCGGGACCTTGGCGATGGTCGCCGCGGCGGCGATGGCAGGCGTGCCGTTGCTGAACGGATTTCTGTCAAAGGAAATGTTCTTCGCCGAAACCATCGAGGTCCACGACAACTCGTTCATCGATCAGGCGCTGCCCTACATCGTCACCGCCGCGAGCATGTTCACTGTCGCCTATTCGTTGCGGTTCATCCTTGATGTGTTCTTCGGCCCTGCCCCGGAGAAATTGCCTCGTACGCCGCACGAACCGCCGTTCCTGATGCGCCTGCCATCCGAATTGCTTGTGCTGGCGTGCCTTGTGGTCGGTGTCATCCCCGGGATCACGATAGGTCCGCTTCTGGCAACTGCAGTCCAGGCGGTTCTTGGCTCGAATGCTCCGCAGTACAACCTTGCAGTCTGGCACGGATTTACGCCTGCACTTCTGATGAGTCTGGCGGCCACCGCCGGCGGTGCTGCGACATACGCGATATTGCGCCCATATCTGTGCATTCATGAGGGGCCACCGCTTCTCCGCCGTATCAAAGGACAGCGCATTTTCGAACGCATCCTGATCGCAGTGTCATGGCGATTTGCGCGACGGATGGAGCGCCTGTTCGGAACGCGGCGCCTGCAGTCACAACTGCATATCCTGATCCTCGTCGCGGTGATCGCCGGATTGGTACCGATCTACACGCGCGGAATTGGCCACGACGGTTCAGTCCATACGACGTTCGATATCGCATTTGCCATCATCTGGGCCGTCGGCGTCGCTTGCGCCCTGGCTGCGGCCTATCAGGCCAAATTCCATCGATTTGCTGCACTTATTTTCGTCGGTGGCGCAGGGCTCGCAACCTGCATCAGCTTCGTCTGGCTTTCCGCGCCCGATCTCGCCCTCACCCAACTGGTCGTCGAGACGGTCACGACGGTGTTGCTCGTGCTTGGATTGCGCTGGTTGCCAAAGCGCGTTCAAAAGCTGGAGGACGCCGATACGACACCAGCCGTCATCCGCTGGTATCGCGCGCGCGACCTTTCCATTTCGGCGGCTGCAGGCGTCGGCATGGCGACACTCGCCTACACGGTCATGACAAGACCATCGCCGGACACGATCTCCGGCTACTTCGTCGAGAACGCCTACACCAAAGGCGGCGGCACCAATATCGTGAACGTCATCCTGGTGGATTTCCGTGCGTTCGATACGTTTGGTGAAATCACCGTCCTCGGCATTGTGGCGCTGACCGTGTTCGCGCTGCTGCGGCGCTTCCGCCCCGCGGCCGACAGCGTTCCGGTGCCTGACCAGCAGCGCGCTCAAGACCTCTTCGATGATGCCAGCGAAACGCGCCAGCGCGGTGCTACGGTCAAAAGCACCATGGCTATTCCAGCGCTCATCATGGCCGCGCTATTCTCCATCATCGGCGCAGCCGCGCTTTATCTGCTTCTGCGCGGGCACGATGCACCGGGCGGCGGGTTCGTCGCCGGTGTTACGATGGCGGTGGCCTTCATCGTGCAATACATCGCTCACGGCACGGTCTGGGTGGAGGCGCGCCTGCGCGTACTGCCGATCCGATGGATGGGGATAGGCCTGCTCGTGGCATGCGGCATCGGAGCGGCCGCCTTGCCGTTCAATCTGCCGTTCCTGAGTTCGTATTTCTCCTATGTCGACGTTCCCTGGATCGGCAAGGTCCCGGCGGCGAGTGCAATGCTGTTCGACCTCGGCGTATTTGCGCTCGTCGTCGGTGCAACCGTGCTGATGCTGATCGCGATCGCGCACCAGTCCGTGCGCAGTCACCGCGCGCCGCGTGCGCGTGTCACTGATGACGCTCCCAACGCCGAGATGCCCTGATGGAAATCATTCTCGCTCTCAGCATCGGCGTTTTGACCAGCTCTGGCGTTTGGCTGATTTTCCGCCCGCGCACGTTTCAGGTCATTATCGGTCTGTCGCTGCTCTCCTATGCGGTCAATCTGTTCATCATCGCCATGGGGCGGCTGAAGACCGGCGCAGCGCCAATTCTGGAAGCCGGCACGACTGGCAATCCGGAATTGTTCGCTGACCCCTTGCCGCAGGCGCTTGTCCTGACCGCGATCGTTATCAGCTTCGCAACGACCGCACTGCTGCTCGTCGTCTTGCTGGTGTCACGAGGCCTGACGGGAACTGACCACGTCGACGGACGGGAACCGAGCCAGTGAACAGCATCGCGCATCACCTGATGATTGCACCGATCGCGTTGCCGCTGGTCGCCGGCGCGATCATGCTGGCTCTTGGCGGTGACCGCCGTACCCTCAACGCCTCGCTCAACGTCATCACCACTATCGCGCTGGTCGCAATTGCGATCACGTTACTCTGCGCAGCCGATGCCTCGCCGCTTGGTATTTCCGGTGTGTATCGTCTCGGCAACTGGCCTGCACCGTTCGCCATTGTGCTGGTATTCGACCGGCTATCCGCCGCCATGCTGTTGCTCACCAGCATTCTCGCTTTGGCAACCCTGGTGTTTGCGCTCGCACGCTGGCATCGCGTGGGCGTCCATTTCCATCCGCTGTTTCAGCTCCTGTTGATGGGCCTCAACGGGGCTTTTCTCACCGGCGACCTTTTCAATCTCTTCGTCTTTTTCGAAGTTCTGCTTGCAGCCTCTTACGGCCTCGCGCTGCATGGCTCAGGATCGACCCGCGTTACCGCGGGGATGCATTACATTATCGTCAACCTGGTGGCGTCGCTGCTGTTTCTGGTCGGCGTCAGCCTGATTTATAGCGTCACCGGCACACTCAACATGGCCGATCTCGCAGCACGGATTCCCACTATCCGCGCCGAAGATCGCGCGCTGCTGGAAGCCGGCGCCGGGGTGCTCGGCATCGCCTTCCTGACAAAAGCAGGCATGTGGCCGATGTGCTTCTGGCTTCCCGGCACCTACGCAGCAGCACCGGCGCCAGTGGCCTCGCTGTTTGCTATCCTGACGAAGGTGGGTGTCTATATCGTTCTTCGGCTCTCGCTGCTCCTGTTCGGGGATCACGCCGGAGAATCGGCTCATTTCGGCGGAGAATTGTTGCTTGTCGGCGGAATGGCAACGATTGCCTTCGGCACGATCGGCACGCTCGCCTCGCAGGAAATGGCGCGCCTCGCTTCTTACTCAGTCCTCATATCCTCGGGTACGATCTTGGCCGCCGTCGGCATGGGGCAGATCGGCGTGACAAGCGGCGCCCTTTATTATCTGGTGAGTTCGACGCTCGGCCTCGCCGCCTTCTTCCTTCTCATCGAACTGGCCGAGCGGGGGCGTGAGCCCGGCGCTGACGTTCTTGCCGTCACGCGAGAACTTTACGGCGAGGAAACCGAACTCGAGGATGCGGAAGAAACGCAGGAAGTCGGCATCGCGATCCCGGCCAGCATGGCCCTGATAGGGGGCACTTTCATCTGCTGCGCTCTCGTGATTTCCGGATTACCGCCACTGTCGGGATTCATTGGGAAGTTCGCGCTGCTGACGGCTGCATTGAATTCGCAAGCTGGCGCTGTCCCCGTCGCCGGTTGGGCATTCCTCGGCATCCTGATCGTATCCGGTTTCGCAACGCTGATCGCCACGACCCGCGCTGGAATCAATACGTTCTGGGCCTCACCGGACGCCACCGCCCCGCGCGTGCGCCTGATCGAGATTGCGCCTGTGGTTGTTCTCATCCTTCTCTGCGCCGCCCTCACGATCCAGGCCGGGCCGACCATGCGGTTCATGCAGGTGACGGCGGAATCGCTGCATATGCCCCACGACTATGTGAATAATGTTCTCGGCAGGACAAGCACGCCTTCGGAGCTCCGGAGGGCTGAGCGATGAAGGTCCTTCCTTATCCGATCGCGAGCGCAAGCCTCCTCGGGTTCTGGCTGCTGATCAACCAGTCGCTATCACTGGGTCAATTTCTGCTCGGCGCGGGCGTGGGACTCGTTGGCGGATGGGCATTCGCAGCGCTGGAGCTTCCGAAACTCCGTCTACGGCGGCCTTTCACGATTCTGCGTCTGGCTACGATGGTTTTCACGGATATCGTGAAATCCAATATCGCAGTTGCGAAAATTATTCTCGGTTTCGGCTCAAGGGAGCGGAGTCCGGGGTTTGTCGAAATCCCTTTGGAGCTTCGCGACCCTTACGGCCTCGCTGCCCTTGCGTGCATTATCACCTCAACCCCCGGAACGCTGTGGGTGAAGTTCGACGAGCCGACCGGCACCCTGACCATCCATGTCCTCGATCTGATCGACAGGACTGAATGGATTCGCACCATCAAGAGTCGTTATGAGCGGCCACTCATGGAGATATTCGCATGAGCGCAGTTCTCCCCTGGTCAATCCTGATTGCGCAGATCCTGCTAGGCGGCGCCATGACGTTTGCCGCGTATCGCATTCTGCGCGGCCCGCGCGCGCAGGACAGGGTTCTGGGATTCGACACTCTTTATGTGAACTCGATGCTGATGCTTCTCACGTTCGGTATCAAATCGGGCTCCACCCTTTATTTCGAGGTTGCCCTCATCATTGCTCTCCTCGGCTTCGTGAGCAGCGTTGCGCTCGCCAAATTCCTGCTTCGTGGCGAGGTCATCGAATGAACGAGATCGAAATTCCAGCGATTGCGACAATCTTCACGTCCGCGTTCCTCATCATTGGCGCCGCACTCACTTTTATTGGCTCGCTGGGGCTACTTCGACTCAAGAAGTTCTATGAAAAGGTTCATGCTCCCACGCTTGGAACGACACTCGGCGCCGGGTTTATAGCGACGTCATCGATGATTTATTTCTCAACTCTCGCAAGCCGGCCTGCCTTTCACGAGCTTCTTATCGTAGCGTTCGTAACCATCACCACACCGATCACGCTGATGGTCTTGGTCCGCGCAGCCGTATTTCGCGACGAGTTGGAGAGTAATGAAACGGCTTCAAGTAGCCCGGAAAGTGAGCAGCTTTCACGCTGAGCAGGCGCGCTGAAACGCTCGCGATTTTTGGCCCCATCCCTTTTTATCGCTAATCACTATATTTGTAGTGAGGATGCGGAATTACGCTCGCGCGCAAACGAAGGGATGCAGCATGAAGATTCTTGCAGCCACGGATTTCTCAACGCGGTCCAACCGTGCGCTGAGGCAGGCGGCATTGCTGGCGCAGCAAGACGGCGCGACCTTGTTCATGGTTCATGTCGTCGATGACGATCAGCCGGGTGATCTGGTTCGCATGGAGCAGCGGGAAGCCGAGCGGATCATGCTCGAACAAATGAGCGCGATGCCGGAAGTTCGCCGCACACAGTCTCGCCCTATGGTGATCGCGGGCGATCCGTTCGATGGCATTCTTCGCGCGGCGGCTGATATTCATCCGGATCTCATTGTCATGGGGGCCCATCGCAAGCAACTCCTGCTCGACGTTTTTACCGGAACAACGATTGAACGCGTAATCCGCAAGGGAACAGTCCCGGTCCTGATGGTCAATCGCGAAGCACAACGGAAGTATGAACGCGTTCTTGTGCCAACCGATATGTCAGATATCTCGGCGAATGCCCTCCGCACGGCCCTATCAATCGGCTTAGCTGACAGTGCTGCCACGATGCTTCTTCACGCATTTACAGCCTTGGCCAAGGGCAAAATGCTGGGCGCCGGCCTGGATCAGGCCAGCATCGACAGCTACGTCGAGAGCGAGCGTCAGCGAGCCAGCGATGAACTGGCAGCCTTTCTCGTCGCGAACGACCTGCAGCATGCACGGTGGCTGCTTCGCGTCGAGGAAGGCGCCCCGATGGAAACCATTTCCCGCGCGGTGATGGAGACTCAGTCCGACCTAGTGATTATGGGCATACAGAGTCGCTCCAGTATCCTCAAAGCGCTGATCGGAAGCGTTACAGAAGACGCGTTGCGATCGCTCAACGTCGATGTCCTCGTCGTTCCCGCTGCCAAGTGCGAATCCTAGCACTCACCGATCAGCCGCATCGAGACCCATCTGCCAGAAGTCCGCTTCGAGCCGCGACGCCTTGCCGAACAGCGTGGCAAGCTCATCAAAGCGCCGCTCGGTCATCGCTCGCGCGGCAAGATCGTCGAGATGCCGACGTGCGCTGACTGCAAGCTCCTGATAGGCCTCGCCCGCATATTCACCGATCCATTCGCGATAGGGATGGTTGCCGAGCGCGTCGATTCCGTTCGGTGCCAGATTGCGGCCAATCTCGGCGTAGCCGATCACGCAGGGAGCGAGCGCGACATGCAGATCGAGCAGATCGCCTGCGGCGCCACAGTCCAGCACGAAGCGAGTGTAAGCGACGGTCGCCTGATGTTCGGGCGCGGCCTCGATGTTGGCCGGTGAAAGCCCCCAGCGGCCGCATAGCCGTACATGCAGATCCATTTCACCGAGGATGGCAGCAAGCCCCGCCTGCGCCGCCTTCATGTCAGCCAGCGTGCGGCTCTTGTAGGTCGCCAACGCATACGCACGGGCAAACTGGATCAAAAACAGGTAGTCCTGCACGAGATAGGTCCGGAATGCGGCCTGCGGCAGCGTGCCCGCCTCCAGCTGGCGTACGAAATCGTGGTCGACATAGCTCTGCCAGTCAGCGGCAGCCTCTGTCTTCAAACGCTCGAAGACATCCATCGTCATTCCCTAATCCCCGCTACCCGATCTGTTTAACGGCACCTCTGTCAGCACTCCTTCACCCGTCGAACTCTCAGGAGATGGCCGCAGATACCGAGAACACTTTTCCCTTCACTGTCAAATTACTGGAATATTCTTCTCGATTCTGGACAAGACGTACAATTTCTCTCTTAATTTCAGTGGCTTATGGACCAAACCGCAATGCATGCATAAACAATGGGAGCATTCCCATAATAATGGCTCGCGGATCGTCATGATCGACCTCTCGGTGGCTTCCGGCTTTGTGATCGGACTCGTCTTTGGCGCCGTCGACCTGCTCAGCGGCTTTTGCCTGATGAGCAGCTTGCGCGATATGTGGACTAAAAGCGACACCCGCAAAATCCGCAGCTTCGCCACCGCGATCGCCATTGCGATTATCGGAACGCAAATTCTTGCAGGCAGCGGCCTCGTCAACATCAGCACGTCGATCTATCTACAGCCTTCGTTCTCCGCGCCGCTGATCTTCTTCGGAGGCCTGTTGTTCGGCCTCGGCATGGTGCTCGCCAACGGCTGCGCCTCGCGCGCTCTGGTGTTGCTCGGCAAGGGAAACCTGCGTTCCCTCGTCGTCATCACGATCATCGGGATCACCGCACAGATGACGCTGAAAGGCTTGATCGCGCCCGCACGCATTGCCTTTCTTGACTGGACGAGAACCACACCTACTGCCGTATCCGCCCCTGCCCTTCTCTCAACGATGGGCCTTGACGACACCGCGGCGCGCCTGATCGCAACGTTGATCGCGAGCAGCGCACTGTTGATCTACGCATTCTCCGACAAGCAATTCCGTCGCGCCTACGGCCAGATTGCTGCGGGCGTCATCATCGGCCTGCTGGTGGTTGCCGGCTGGGTGGCAACAGGATGGCTCGCAGCAGACGACTTCAATCCGATTCCCGTTGCGTCTCTTACATTCGTGTCGCCGCTTGCGGACTCGGTGCAGTACACCATGCTCTCCACTGGTCTGACGCTGAACTTCGGCATCGCGCTCGTCGCTGGTGTGCTGATCGGAAGTCTCGTGACCGCAACGCTGACCGGGCGCTTCGAGCTTGAGGGTTACACCTCTGTGACTCACACCGGCCGTTCGATGGCAGGTGCAGCTTTCATGGGAATTGGCGGCGCCATGGCCTACGGCTGCTCGATCGGTCAGGGCCTGACCGGCGTCTCGACGCTGGCGATGCCTTCGTTCATTGCCCTCATCGGCATCCTCTGCGGCGCTGCATTTGCCATCCACAGCAGGACCCGGCTGCTGGCGTTCGCATTTCGCTGACGCAAGGCTTTAGCGCCGCCTTTCAGGCTTTAGAAATCCAGCTTGTCGCGGATTGCATCGATCCCGGCGCGCGCGCATTTCTCGTCCTTGTCGCCGCCCGGCGCACCCGAGACACCGATAGCTCCCAGAAGCGTATCCGCTGTTTCAATCTTCAATCCGCCGCCCAGCATCGTCACCCGCGGCAGATCCGCGAGGCGCGGATCGAGCGTGCCGTTCTTGATCGACGATACGAGTTGCGAAGTATCGTTGCGGAAGCCGATTGCGGTCCAAGCCTTGTTGATCGCAGTCGTGTTGGCCGGAAGCCCGGTATAGCGGTCGCGTAGCAGGACCTGCGTCTCACCGAACCGGTCGAGCACCGCCACAGAGACCTGATAGCCATCCGCGCGGCACTGCTGAAGCGCCGCGCGGGCGGCTTCCAGCGCCACATCGACCGTCAGCGACTTGTAGGTCACGGTCGCCTCTTCCGCATGGGCGGATGAGACCACCGCAACGCAGGAGAGGGCACACAGCAGGCTTCGCGAAACAATACGCATTTCAACCACCTCGTTTGAAGAGCGCTACGGCTTGACGTAGCTCCAGCCCTGTTCCTGCAACTCACTCAGCCGCACCACGCCGGAGGGAACGAGACTCGCCTGCGATACGATCGCGATTGGATGCCCTTCCTTCTTTTCCATGCCTTGCTTCGTGTTGTTGCAGGCAGAAAACGCCACCTTGGAAGGAAATGCCATTTCGGAAATCTGCTTCAGGCGGCCCTTCACCGGGGACGTATCCTCCCGATACATGTTGAGCCCCGGCCCATAGGCTACGACCTCGACCTGCACCGTCTCGCCCTTATCACGATAGAATTGCATGATGTTGGTGACATTATTGAGCGCCAGATTCATTGTGGCAGCATCGTTCTGATCGACCTGAATGACGATACGATGCGGTTTGGCATCAGCCGCATGTGCGGCGGAGGATATAGAAAGTGCGATCGCAAAGACCGCAGCCAGCTTCCAGAAAATCCGCATATCGGGACCTCCTCAGGGACGAACGAGGGTATAGTTTTTCTCTGTGAGAGAAAGAATGTACGGCACGCCTGCCGGCACAAGTTTGGCCTTGGGGTTCATCTCCGGCCGCTTCCCCGTTGTGCGCTCCATCGTCTCGAGCGTGTAGCCGCAGATATTGAATGTCACACCTTGCGCAATGAGGCTGTCGATCTGCTGCCGTCGTGGATTATCGGCCTTCAACAGATCGATGCCGGGGCCGAATGCCACCACTTGGACGTCAACCGTGTCCGGCCCATACACCTCCAGAAGCTTGTACGAGATGCTGACGATCAGCCCCTCTTTCGCCGGGTCATTGTCCGATATCTGCAAAATGACGCGGTGCTCGACGAAGGGGCGCTCAATTGGCGCGGCATCCGTCTTGGCGTCCTGGGCATAGGCCAGGCCACCTCCGGCCACCGACACGCCCCAGACAAGAGCGGCTAGAAAAAAAGAAAATCCGCTCCGCTGTTTCATGCCTGGCCTGCGAATCCCGGATTGTCATCCACGCCGACGATCGTCACCTGCGAACCGGATGACTTCGGCTTCGATTTTCCGTCGCGCAGATAATTCGTAACGGTTTCCCAAACCGGCGTGCCCTTTTGTTCATTCACAGACGCCCAGCCTGCGACTTTATACGACTTGGCCGGATCGATCGCTACGTCACCAAGTTTCATGTCGGAGATCCGGCGCCCCGCCGTCTCATTCGGCGCGCAACGATAGGACATGCCGCCAATGCGTACCATGTCGCCACCTTGCTGATAGTACGGATCGAGATTGAACAGGTTGTCGCAAATATCCTCAAGAACAGTCTTGATCTGCTCGCCGCTCATCGGCTGCACATAGACTTCGGGATACGTCATTGCGGTCTGCGACAAGATATCGTCCATCGTGATCGGCTGCCCGCTCAACACCGTCGTACCCCAGCGGAAGCCGGGCGATAGCGCAATTTCGGCATCGAGTTGATGACGCAGGGCGTCGCAGATCATCTCGTCCATGGTGCCGTTGAAATTTCCGCGACGATAGAGAAGCCGGTCGGCGCTGGCCACTGTCTCATCCAGCATCTTCGCATGCGGCGCGCGAAGCTTCTCCACCAATGCCGCCATTTCGGCATCGGCCTTGAGCTCATCGCTGAAGACGGGAAGCAGCCGATAGGCGACGTTCTTGACCGCGCCCTTGCCAAGCTCGAGATCAAGCACGCCAAGGTATTTTCCGTTGGAGCCTGCATTGGTGACAAGCGTCTTTCCGCCGGCATTGGCGACGCTGACAGGCTGCGGCACGGCATCATGGGTATGCCCGCCAAGAATGACATCGATACCCGTGACGCGGCTTGCCATCTTGAGATCGACATCCATGCCGTTGTGCGAGAGCACCACCACGGCATCGACCTTCTCGGTGCTGCGCAGGTGATCGACGATTTTCTGCATCTCGTCATCGCGGATGCCGAACGTCCAGTCTGGCGTGAAGCGTTTCGGATGAGCGATCGGCACATAGGGAAAAGCCTGACCGATGATTCCGATCCGATGATCGCCCATTTCCTTGATGATGTAGGGCTTGAACACTCGGCCGGTGTCTCGATCGAACGCCTTCGCGTCGTTGAAAGCAGCTTCCTCCGTCAGAAAAACATTCTGCGCGATGAACTCGCCCTTGAAGTCAGCGAGATTCTTGCGGAGCGTCTCCTCACCATAGGTGAACTCCCAATGGCCGGTCATCGCATCGATACCGAGCAGGTTCGCCGCCTGCACCATATCTGCGCCGCGATAAAGGTTGGAGAGACTGGAGCCCTGCCACAAATCGCCGCCATCCAGCAGGATGGACTGTCCATCCGGCACAGCGCTCCGCAGCATCTTTACCAACGTCCGCAAATACGCAAAGCCACCCATCTTTCCATAGCGTTTGGCGGCGCTCTCAAAATCGAGAAACGTGAACGCATAGGCTTCCGGCGTGCCCAGCTTCATTCCGAATTTCTGGAGGAAGTGCTCGCCGACCAGATGCGGCGGATGCCCCTTCATCTGGCCGACGCCGATATTGACGCTCGGCTCGCGAAAGAACACCGGATTCAATTGCGCATGCGTGTCCGTCATATGGAGCACCCGCGCGTTTCCGGTCGGCTTGAAATCGTACAGCGCTTCACCAGCCGCGCGGCCGGAACGCGGCAGCGACAGGATGGCCGGGATCGCCACCGCAAGCTTCAGAGTTTCTCGTCGGTGGATCAGCATCTGTTTTCTCAAGCCCGTCAGCGAACGACGGCGTCTGGCCAGAGTTTTACTTCGCGTTCGGTCTGCGCGATCGAGGCATTCGCAAGCGCCTCGGCCCGCTTTGCGAGGTTCGTCGCTGCATCGAAATTGCCTTCATCCGCCGCTTTCTTCGCGCCCTTGAGAGCGGCAACGGTCGTGGTCCACTGATTTCTCAGCTCACCTGCTTTCTTGTTCGCCGCCTCGGCTTTGGCGTAAGCCGCGTTGAAAGTCTCGGCCGTTTCCGCTGCCTGCGCTACAGCGACCGTCAGCAACAGAGCCGCGCCCACAATGATAGATGTGATGATCCGCATGAGCGCCTCCTATGGCCGCGAACCCGGGCCGGAAACGGGCAGCCCATTCGCCATGTAGGACAGATAATATTCGAGGTTCCGATATTCGGGAGCCTGAGGCTCAAGAGGAACGCCGCGCACCTGACTGTTGCAGGAGGTGAAGCGGCGGCTGATCGTGCCCATTCCGCCCCATTCGGAGCGATAGATCGGCATCGCGTTCAGAATACCCAGCGCCGGCGCCAGCACTTCGGCCCGGATGCGTTCGCCGGGAGCCTGAATGTGGCAGCTTGCGCAGGAAAAATTCAACTGGCCGCGTCGCTGATAGAAGTACTGCTTGCCCTTCTCGTAGGCTTCGACAGCTTTCGGATTATCCTTCGGAATCTTGATGTCGAACGGCTTGCCGCGTGAGGTAAAGGCCATGTACGCGGTCACAGCCGCCATGTCGTCCTTCATATAATTGTACGGCTTCTCACCGTTCTTCTCGAGACACTGGTTTACAGCAAGCTCGAGGGTGATGACCTCGTTCGTCTTGTCGTCGAAGTAAGGATAGTTCTGGCGAATACCGATACCTTTGTTCGGGAAACAATCCGCAAAGGTTTTGCCGTTCTTGAACGGCTTCTCGAACAGTTCCTTGCCATGATCGAGCGCGAAGTCATAAGGCGGGAAATCTTCCTTCGCGATCCACTGCTTCCGCAATCCCTCGTCCATCGAATAGGGACCGTTGACAAAGTCGTTTAGCGGCACCTTGGGAAATTTGTTCGTAAAGAAATCCCGGAAAGCCTTGAAATCGTTCTCCGGCGTCGATGCCGTCACTTCCGCGCGCGCTATCTGCGTGCCCGCCAGCATTGCCAGCGCCATTAATAATGCAAGACCGCGCATCATTCTTCCTCCCGGTTCGACCGTCACATAATTTTGGCGGTCGTGGTGTCCGTTGCACCCTTGTTATCGACCCAGGTGATCTTCAGATCGTCACCCTTCTTTCCGCCCTTGAAGCTGAACTTGATGAACGGGTCCTTGGAGACTGCCGGCCCCCACAGAGCGGTGAACACGACCTTGCCACCGGTTTCGAACTGCACCGTCTCGATATGATGAGCCGGAATGAGTTCTCCCTTGGCATTCTTGACGAAGCCGGAATCCATCGGATGCTGCATGAGCGCCTGCACCTCGGTGGTTTCGGCGCCAGCAGTGGCGCGCACGCGAATAGACGATGCCATGACCTAATCCTCCTCAGCCGCCGCAGCCGCCGACAGTGACCTTCACTTCCTTGCTCGTGCTGTAAAGCTTGCCGTCCGACTCGACGACAGCGATGACCTTACTGGTCTTGGCCATCTTGAGGCGGTTCGACACCGACGGCATCGTTCCTTCCGGAATCTTGTAGGACGCCGCGAGCGCGTAAGGGTTCTCAGCGACCATCACCGAGATCGACGTCACTTTCGGCAGCGTGGTGCTGATGCTGATCGGCACGACGGCGCCGTTCTCGGCAATCTCCGGCGCATCCAGCTTGACCTTGTCAGACACTTCGGCAGCCTTGCCGTACAAAGTCTTGAGGACGTCAGTCTCGCTCTTCTGCTTGAAAGCATCCGTCGGCCAGCCCGCCGCATCCGCAGCAAAGGCAGCGACCGAGCGCATCACATTCAGGCTTGCGCCAAGCACGGTCGCAAGCGCGGCTCCCTTCAAGAGACCTCTGCGCGACATTCGCAGGGCGGGAAATTTTGCGGTAAGCATTCGATTTCCTCCGGGGTTTTCTTAGAGCTGATAGAGAAAGTCGACGATTGCCGAAATTTCTTTCTCGTTCAGAATGAGGTTGCGGCCGAAGGGCGGCATGACTGTGAGAGGGTTGCGGACGGTTTCGTCCGCGATGATCGCAGTCAGTTCCTTGCGGTCCGGAAAGCGCGTTTTCATATCATTGAGCGGCGGGGCAATGGAGCCCGGCGAGTCGCCACCCTTGATCTCATGGCACGTCAGGCAATTGCCCTTGCTGCGATCGAACGCGAGTGCCTTGCCATCGAGCTGCGCCGCCGGCTGAGCCTGCGCCGGAAGCGAGCCAGTCAAAACAATCAGGGCTGCTGCAGTTGCGAGACGAAAATGATTAAAGCTCATCCTGCGCGCTCCAAAAATTACTTCGGTTGCATGTCATCGAGCGGACCGGTGGTCCTGGGCGTCAGTTCCTGCCCCTCAGCCGTCGAGACGATTTTCAGTGTTGATGGATCAACACAGTTCGTCATGCAAGGCTTCATTGCAGTATCTGGGCGGGGGTCCTGCCAGGTAAAATTATCATGGTTAGGCATTTTTACTTTTGGCAAGGATTCTTTATCGGCGACGAAGCCCTCAGGGACAAGATTGTTCAGATTCAGAATATAGGCGGTCAGCGCATACACATCGTCTGCCGACAGAGTATGGGGCGCCCCAAAAGGCATCGCCCGATTGATATAGTCCCAAAGTGTAACGGCGAATGGCCAATAGCTGCCGACCGTAAGCTCGGGGCGGTCCGCCGTCAGCGAGCCGGCGCCGCCCGCGAGCTTGGGGTAGCGTCCCTCGCCTTCACCAAAGGTGCCGTGGCAGGCCGCGCACTGCTCGGCGAAGACTTCGGCGCCCTGGGCCACGTCGCCCTTGCCGGCCGGCAATCCCTGTCCGTCCTCGCCACGGGCGTCGATATCCCAGCCGGCGATCTGCTCGGGCGTCGCCGGGGTGCCGTAGCCGAACGGCGGGCGAACCTCGCTCGCCGCAGAAGGCCCGACGCTCCCCGCGAGAACGGCGGTCGCAAGCAGCAACGGCCACAGGCTAGCCAAGCTGAACATCGTAGATGCTCCCATCGGGCTTCACCTGCCAGGTCTGGATTGCGTTGTTGTGGTAGACGGAGCTTGTGCCTCGCACCTGCCGAAGTGCCGCCAGCGTCGGCTGCACGAAGCCGGTCTCGTCGACTGCCCGCGATTCCAGGAAAGCGGGCTTGCCGTCCCACCGCCACGGGATCGTAAAGCGCGCCAATGCTTTTGACAGCACAGGGTCCTTCAGTTCCGCCTGCCGCCAGTTCACGCCGCCGTCGGTCGAAACATGAACTTCCTTGATCCGACCATTTCCGGTCCATGCAAGGCCACGGATCTCGTAGAGGCCCGGCCCGCTCAGCGGCACCTCGGGGCAAGGGAAGGTAATCACCGATTTGGCATCGATCAGCCAGGTGAAGCCGCGCGATTTTCCGTCGGGCATCAGATCGGTGTATTTCGAAGTCTCCTCGCGGGTGTACCACGGCTTGTCGCCCACCTTGATACGACGCAGCCACTTGACGCTGACATTGCCCTCCCAACCCGGCACGATCAGGCGCAACGGATAGCCCTGCTCTGGTCGCAACGCCTCACCGTTCTGTGCGTAGACAACAAGACAATCATCGAGACATTTTGAGAGCGGCAGGCTTCTCGTCATGTGAGCGCCGTCGGCCCCCTCGACCAGAACCCACTGCGCATCTTTCTTCAGGCCGACCTCTTCAAGCAGCGTCGAGAGCTTCACGCCGGTCCACTCCGCGCAACTCACCATGCCATGGGTGAACTGTAGCGAGTTCAATTGCGCGCCGCGCCATTCCATGCCGCCATTGGCCGGGCATTCGATGAAGTGGATGCGGGACGTCGAAGGAAACCGCAAAATATCCTTCATCGTCAGGATCAATGGTCGATCGACCAACCCGTGAATCATCAGGCGATGCTTGTCGGCTTCCACATCAGGGCGGCCAGCGTGATAGCGCTCGAAGAACAGACCGTTCGGAGTGATGATGCCGTGCAAGCTCTGCAACGGCGAGAAACTGATCGAGGATTCCGTGCCGGCTGTCAGCCATGGCACGTTGCGCCGGATCACGTCGACCTGCTCGGCCGAAGGCTTGCCATATGGTTGATCGACGACACCTGCCCCGAGGGACTGGGACCACTCGTTATCGGCTGGCGGAGCGGCATCATCAGCGCGCGCTGCCCGGCCATCGATCAAGGCTGCGCCTGCGGCGACGCCGGCCATCTTCAGTAATAGCCGCCTGGGAACCTGGACACGCTCCACCCCGGCAGCCAAGGACGCCTTACGGGCATCCTCGAATGAAGAGAAAGGCACCCACTCTCCTCCCCTGAGTATCCCGCCATTTGCGGGACTATTTTTGCTTATCGTTGACGCGAGAACATCACCACTTTCTAATTTAGTCAACGCTAAATTATGAAGATGGCCTTCCAGTCACAAAATTGGTAGGATGTTCCACGGATAAGACCTTCAGGACTCGCTTCAATGAGCACGGCTCTCGCCACGAAAGCGCGCGCAAACAAATTGCGCCCGGATCAACTATTGGAACAACAAGCTCGCGAGGTCTCACGTCTGCTGAACGTGCTTGCGAATGAAAATCGCCTTCTCATCGTTTGTTACCTCATGATGAGGAACGAAATGAAGGTCGGCGATCTTGTCGATGCACTCAACATCAGCCAATCGGCTCTCTCGCAACATCTCACCAAGCTGCGTGAGGAAGGACTGGTGAAATTCAGGCGGGAGTCGCAAACGCTGTATTACAAGATCGCCGATGAGCGGGTGACCAAGCTCGTCAAGGTCCTCAAGAAACTCTATTGCGACGATGCCATATGAAGAAGCTGCTGCGCGTAACAGTCCTGGCATGGGCGATGCTACCTCTCCCTCTGCTCGCTCAAAGCAAGGCGCCGGATTACGCACCGCTCACCCGGCCCATCACCGTGGACCAGGTTCCCGGCAAGGATATTTTCTACAGCATCGGCAGCCCCGGCATTCCGGGCAAAGAGAATGAGGGCAATACATCCAACGCCGGCTATGTCGTAACGCCGGAGGGCGTCGTCGTTTTCGACGTGCTCGGCACACCCTCTCTCGGTTGGGCGCTGCTGCAGGACATTCGCAAGCGGACGGACAAAGACATCCGTTATATCGTGGCTAGCCATTATCACGCCGACCACATTTACGGCCTGCAGGCATTTCGTGACCACAGCCGCGCTGTCATCATCGCGCAGGATCACTCAGGTGATTATAGCGAGAACAAGGAAACCGCCGATGAACGGGCCGAAGTTCGGCTCGAGCAACGCCGCGAAGCGCTCGCACCGTGGGTAGACGAGCATACGCGCGTCATTCCCCCGGATATGACCTTCGCCGACAAGGTCACCATCGCGCTCGGCGGAAAACGCTTCTCATTGATTTCCGCAGGTCCTGCCCACTCCAGCAGCGACATCATGATGATGGTCGAGCCGGACGGCGTGCTGTTTGCAGGCGACATCGTGCAGAACGGCCGCATTCCCTTCATGAATAGCGACGACGTCAGCACGACGCACTGGCTCCAGGGACTCGATGAAGTGCTCGCGCTCAATCCGAAGTACATCATTCCCGGGCACGGCAGCCCATCCGCCGCAGCAAAGGAAGCCATCGCGTTTACCCGCGACTACATCCTTTACGTTCGCAAGGCGATGAGCGAGGCGGTAGCGAACTGGGTCGACTTCGATACAGCCTACAATCAAACGGACTGGTCCAAATACAAGGATTATCCGGCCTTCGAGAGCAACAACCGGGGCAATGCCTATCGCATTTTCCTCGAACTCGAAGCTTCGCAGTTCAAGAAATAGGATTTTGCCTGTGAGGCTTTGACAACTGCCGCTGACCGGCGATGATGCCGCAACCGATTGAGCCTGAGGTGCTGA
The DNA here is from genome assembly GCF_000218565.1 of Afipia carboxidovorans OM5. NCBI lineage: Bacteria > Pseudomonadati > Pseudomonadota > Alphaproteobacteria > Hyphomicrobiales > Nitrobacteraceae > Afipia > Afipia carboxidovorans. Next base: position 2,970,458 of record NC_015684.1, read on the forward strand.
TGACATCGACCATTCGGATACAGGCCCATCTAAGCGGCGACGTGACCGAGGTTCAGGCCTTGATCAAGCATCCGATGGATTCTGGTTTTGCCAAAGATGGCGACAATCGGCTTATCCCTGCGCACTACATCGAAACGCTCAGCTTCGAACACAATGGCAAGGTGGTATTCTCCGCCAATTGGGGACCGATGATCGCGCGCCAGCCCTACATCAAGTTTTCCTTCAAGGGAGGAAAAGCTGGCGACACCGTCACAACGAAATGGGTCGACAGCCACCAACAGATCGACAGCACGGAAACCCGCATAACGAGCGGATAAATATCGCCGAGCGCCAGCACGATTATCAATGAAAATCGCGGGAAGCTGGAAGAATTCGCACCTCGCGGGGATGACGCGCCTTTGCAGTTGAAGGCAGCGAAGCAAGCCGTTTCCCCTCTCCATCTCCGGCGGCGCTTTCCACTTGGTACGGACGCAAAGAATCATTGGCGAGTCCGATCAGGTCAGACGTTCGATCGACCAGACGATCGGCAAGCTGATGCACAACTTGATCCGGGCTACTCTGAATAACGCCCTCGACCTCGATCAGCCGCGCACCCATCACCTCCTTGCGGAACGTCGCCATCACCTTCGGCCACACCACGATATTGGCGATGCCGGTTTCATCCTCCAGCGTCATGAAGACGACGCCGTTGGCGCTTCCCGGCCGCTGACGCACCAGCACGACGCCTGCACATCGCACACGCCGTTTATCATTTTCATGTGAAACCGCGGCACACGGCACAACTCCCTCCTGTTCGAACATCTCGCGCAGGAATTCCATCGGATGCCCCTTTAGGGACAGCCGCACGGTCTGATAATCGGCAACGACTTCTTCCGGCAGCGGCATCTGCGGCAAGGGAGAGCTCCCTTCATCCGGCTGCTCGCGTGCGGCCGCAGATTGAAACAACGGCAACGGCACAGCATCCGGCAGGCGACGAACGGCCCATAGCGCGCTGCGGCGATCAAGCCCAAGCGAACGGAAAGCATCGGCATCGGCCAACAGGATCAGCGCACGCTTCGGCAGCCTTGTCTCACGCGCAAAATCTTCCAGCGAAGCAAATGGCTGTTGCATGCGCGCTTCTACAATAGCCCTGCCCCAATCCTCCAATGGGTCCTTTCCCTGCCTTCGCCGCCACTCCTGTTCATCCGGATCGACGCATTTGAACCCATCAATTTGACGAAAGCCAAGCCGCAAGGCGTGATGCCGGCCGCTTTTCTCCTCCAGAGTGTTCTGGGAAAAGCTGAAGGAGACATCGATCTCACGCACATCGACGCCGTTCGTGCGCGCATCACCGACGATCTGCGCTGGAGCATAGAATCCCATCGGTTGCGAATTCAACAAACCGCAAGCAAACGCATCGGGGTGAAAGCATTTAAGCCATGCCGACACATAGACAAGCTGAGCAAACGCGGCTGCGTGACTTTCCGGAAAACCGTAGCTGCCGAATCCCTTGATCTGATCGAAACAGCTTTGCGCAAATTTCGGATCGTAGCCGCGCTTGATCATGCGGCCGACCATGCGTTCCTCGAACTTCGGCATGGTGCCGACATGACGGAACGTCGCCATGGCACGGCGCAACCCGTTGGCCTCTTCCGATGTGAATTCCGCCGCGGCCATGGCGATGCGCATCGCCTGCTCCTGAAACAGCGGCACACCAAGCGTCTTGTGCAGAATGGATTTCAACTCGTCCGGGTTTCCACCCTTCGGATACGGATATTCGATCTCTTCAGGCTTCAGGTTTCGCCGCTTGAGATAAGGATGAACCATGTTGCCCTGGATCGGCCCCGGCCGCACGATCGCGACTTCGATGACAAGATCGTAGAATGTCCGCGGCTTCAGCCGCGGCAGCATGTTCATCTGCGCCCGACTTTCGACCTGGAACACGCCGAGCGACTCGCCCCGCTGCAACATCTTGTAAACAGGATCATCATCTTTTGATCTGACGTCCGCCAGCTCATAACGCCGACCTTTATGATCCGCGATCAGATCAAAACATTTACGGATGCAGGTCAGCATGCCTAGCGCCAGCACATCGACCTTCATCATCTTCAGAATATCGATGTCGTCCTTGTCCCATTCAATGAAGGTCCGGTCCTCCATTGCCGCATGTCCGATCGGCACATAAGTATCGAGCCGATCCTGCGTCAGCACAAAGCCTCCGACATGCTGCGACAGATGACGCGGAAATCCGATCAGCTCAGTCGCAAGCTCGACGGCCCGCACAATCATCGGATTGGTGGGATCGAACCCGGCCTGCTTGACTTGCATCTCGCTGAGACTGTCGCCCCAACTTCCCCACACCGTGTCTGCCAGCGCGGCAGTGACATCCTCCGTCAGCCCGAGCGCCTTGCCGACATCACGAATCGCGCTGCGCGGCCGGTAATCAATGACGGTCGCGACAATAGCCGCACGATGGCGACCATAACGCTGAAAGACGCACTGAATCACCTCTTCGCGACGGGAGTGCTCGAAATCGACATCGATATCGGGAGGCTCCAGTCGCTCCTCGGAGATAAAGCGTTCGAACAACACATCGGTCTCGGCGGGATTCACCGACGTAATGCCGAGCATGAAACACACTGCGGAATTCGCTGCGGAGCCTCGACCCTGGCACAGAATGTGCTGCGAGCGGGCATAGCGCACGACGTCATGCACCGTGAGAAAGTAATGCGCGTAACCGAGCTTCTCGATCAGTCGCAATTCCTTCTCGATCGTGCCGCGCAATCCTTCATCAATCCCTTCAGGAAAATATTTCCGGATGCCGGTCTCGGTCAGATCGCGCAGATGCTCTTGCGCCGTCTTGCCCGGCGGCACTGGCTCGTCGGGATACTGGTATTTCAGTTGATCGAGAGAGAAGGTGATGCGGTCAGAAAAGCGGATCGTCTCTTCCAAAGCGTCAGGAAAATCCTTGTAAAGACGCGCCATCTCCTTGTGCGGTTGCAAATGCCGCTCGGCATGCGCCTCAAGCCGCCTTCCTGCCTCGTGGATGGTGACCTTCTCGCGAATACAGCTCAGAACATCTTGCAACGCCCGGCGGCGGTGGAAGTGATACAGCACATCATTCGTGGCGATTAGCGACACATGAGTCTTGGCCGCAAGATGCTCAAGGCGCAGCATCCTGCGGCGGTCATCGCCGTGAAAGAACAACGTCGCCGCCAGCCACACACCTTCTGCCGGAAGCTCTTTTAGAGCACCCAGCACACGTAAAATTTTTTCCGAATCAAACCTGTAGGACGAAACAACGACAAGCAACTGGCCCTCGCTGAACTCGGCAAGGTCATCGAAACGCAGGTGGCACTCGCCCTTCTCCCCGCGCAGTTTCCCTTTGCTCAGAAGCTGGCAGAGACGACCGTAAGCTTCGCGATCGCGCGGGTACGCCAGAATGTCGGGCGTGCCGTCATCGAACACCAGCCGCGTTCCGATCAGCAGCTTTGGATTGTAACGAACCTTCCTGTTGCGGTTCCCCAATTCGCCGTACGCGCGCACTACGCCTGCCAACGTGTTCCTGTCAGCGATCCCGATCGCGTAAAGACCATAGCGGCTGGCTTTGTGAACATACTCCTGTGGATGCGAGGCGCCGCGCAGGAACGAGAAATTCGTGGTGATACCAATCTCCGCATAGGTCATGCGAATACTCCCTGCATGAACCAGCGAAATTCGAACACTTCTCTTCGATAAAGCCCTTCGCGATAGAGCCAGAATCGACACCCCTCGCTGTCCTCGACGCGAAAATAATCGCGCGCCCGCGCCTCCCTGTTCTTAGCCGGATTCATTCCAGTCGCTAGATTCCACCATTCCGGTGCAATCCGCTCTGGTCCCTCGACCCGTGCAATACGATGCCGCGCTCGCCGCCAATTGAAATGCGCCGGCGGCCCATGCGGAAAATCCGCAATGACAAAAATCGGCTCCGGCCTCTCGAACATTCGCAGCGGACGCAACGGCGGCTCGCCCTCATATCGCTGAGGCCACTGCGCCGACAAAGCCTGCGGCAAATGCTGCTGTACCGGCACGATACGCATCGCGCGTTCAGGGATGTGCGTGTCCTGCGGCAGATACACCACAACTTGCTGGCGGCCGAGGCGCGCAGTCATGCGGTCGATCAGTGCAGCCACATCGTCATTGTCTTGCGTATGCACATCGAGATCGCGCTGCTCCTGCACCACGGTATCGACGCGGCTGGCGGAGAGACGGATCAGATCGAAGCCGAAACCTGGATCGAGCGGATCCATCAACGCATCCAGCCGCTCACGAAACAAGCGGTCGATCATGTTGGCGCGCGTCGCCGCGTGCCCCGCATCCACCACGACAGTCCGCACCGCGCCATCGGCACGAAAGAAGCTCGCCTCCAGCCGCCGGGCACCCTTGCCTTGCCGTTCCATCGCAGCGACCAGCTTTTGCGCCAAACCGGACAGCGTTGCGGCAATCGTTTCCTCGGTCGCGACCGGATCGGGAAAATGCTGTTCTGCGATGAAATCCGGCGGCGGCCGGCGTGGGTTGATTGGCGCATCGCATTGCCCGAGCACCTCGCGCAATAAATCCGTGAATGCCTGGCCAAACCGCGCGGCAATCTCACGCGGTGCACGCGATGCGACATCGCCAATGGTCTTCAAGCCTGCGCGACGCAGTCCGCGCGTAATCGTATCTTCGACGCCGAGCGCGAACACCGGCAGCGGCGCGACTGTTGCAGCTTCCTCTCCATCCGGCGCGATCCGGCCAGGCACCGCTCGCGTCAGAGCACGTGCACAGGCCGGCGTTCCAGCAATCGCCGCGTTGACGATAAAACCCTGCCGCGACAGCAAGCGGCAGACAAGCGACAGCATCGCCGCCTCGCCACCGAACAAATGTGCGCAGCCGCTGATATCGAGAAACAATCCATAAGGCAGATCGAGCGCCACCAGCGGCGTGAAGCGATCGCACCAGTCTGCAATATGAACGAGCGCCTGCGTATCCGCAGCTGCGTCAGCATCGAATACATCGATATCCGGACAAATCGCCCGCGCATTGGCGAGCGGCATTCCGATCTCGAGTCCGACCGCCACCGCAGCATCATTCACCGCGATAATCTGCAAGGCGTTGTTGCGTTTATCCGCGACAACCCAGGGTTTGCGGAAGAATGCATCATCCGGCGCACTTGAACGCGACCAACCTCCCTGCAGGTGCTGGCGCTTGATGCGATCGGTCGGCAAGCGCGGAAACCAGAGGCTGAGAATCCGCCGCCGGTTCATGGAAGATACGCTCATCACAATTCCACTCCATGATCCATCGTCCGGTTTGGCCGTGGCGGTTGCGCACGAGCTCTGCATCAAGAACCGGCGCGCCCCAGGCCTCCCATGTCGGCCCGGGCAATGAGCGCGCCGCGCGCACTACCCAGCGGGTTTCCGCGGTACTGAGGGCAGGCTCGGCTGCCGTGCAAAACATCACGCACGACACGCCGGAGGATTGCGCTGCCAGCGTCAGCCGTCGGCTGGCAACAAGATCGAATGCTTTCGCCCTGCCCCATAATTCAAGCACCACTGCCCCCAGCGCATCGCAAGCCAATGCATCGGCGCCAGCCCGCAGCGCGGTTTCCGCATTCGGCACCCGCACCAGCACGAGGCGACGCGGATCGAGACCGAGTTCGACAAACCCGCTCATCGACAGCGCCCCCGCCTCGGCTTCCGCAAACTCCTGCTGCACCCAGAGTATCGAACGCTGTTGCGCCAGCCGCTGGGCGATGCCTGCAACGAAGCCCGTCGCGGATGCAGACTGCCGGGTCTCAAGCGCAAACACCTCGTGCAGCACGCCCCGCAACAGTCCGCCCTGGAGCGTCGCATCCGCTCCCGCATGGCCAAGCGCCACGCGCTCCGCACACTGCGGCATGGTCTGCGCCTCAAGACGGCGGATCGTGTCCCGCAAGGACGCAAGCGTACTCATCCGCGCGCTGCTCATGCGCCCGTTCCTGAAATCAGAGGCACCCTTCGCTTTTCCAACGATGGGCCACCATTTATGTTCATGTTATGTTCTAGTATAGGCCTATCAGGCCCGGAGGAGTCAACCAGAGTCTGAGACGGCAATTTTCTTCAACAGAACCAAAGAGATTGAAGCGACGAAGGAGGAAACTTGCCGGGCCGTTCCCGGTTGACCTGCCAAACGGAGAAGGCGAGATCATGCACCCCGCAGCCCACGCCCCCGATCTTTTCATCAAGGAAAACCTCGCGGATCTGCGCGAAGAGGCTGCTCATTGCCGCGCCTGCCATCTCTACAAGAACGCGACGCAAACCGTGTTCGGCGAAGGCGCGGCCCATGCCGCCGTCATGTTCGTCGGAGAACAGCCCGGCGACAAAGAGGATCTTGCCGGCAGACCATTCGTCGGCCCCGCAGGTCAGGTGCTGGATCGCGGGCTGAAAGAAGCCGGTATCGCGCGCAACAAAACCTACATCACCAATGCGGTGAAGCATTTCAAATTCGTGCCGCGCGGAAAAATCCGCCTGCACCAAAAGCCGACCACGCCCGAGATCAAGGCATGCCGGCCATGGTATGAACGGGAGCTCGCGACGGTGAAACCTGCTCTGGTGGTTGCGATGGGTGCCACGGCAGCTCAATGCGTATTCGGTAAGATCACGCCAATTGGAAAGAACCGCGGCCGCCTCTTCGACTTGGCGGAAGATGCCAAGGCGCTGGTGACAGTGCATCCATCCTATCTGTTACGTCTGCCGGACCCGGACTCGAAAGAGCGCGAGTACAAACAGTTCGTCAGCGACCTCAAACTCGCAGCGTCTTACTTGCGAGAGATTTAAAGGCAGCCACTCATCCTGCACGTCGGCCAAGCAACCCTTCGGCGACCACAGACGCGAGGTCTTCCTTCAACAATCGTTTCAACGTCTCCAGCCGGTCAGCCTCGCCCGGCGGCTTATCCCAGCGCAGCCGGCTGATGCGCGGAAAGCGCATCGCGACGCCGGATTTATGGCGCGGTGAGCGTGCCAACCCTTCAAACGCCACCTCCAGCACAAGTCCCTTGTTCGGCTCATGCACCACATGACGCACGGGGCCGAATTTCTCGACCGTGTTGCGGCGGACAAAGCGGTCGATCTGCACAAGCTCCTCGTCGGTAAAGCCAAAATATGCCTTGCCCACCGGCACAAGCTCATCGCCACCTTCACCGACAGTCCAGACCCCAAACGTGTAATCCGAATAATAGGAGGAGCGTTTGCCGTGGCCACGCTGGGCATACATCAGCACGGCGTCGATCACATGCGGATCATGTTTCCACTTCCACCACTGCCCTCTCTGCCGGCCGGGAAGATAGAGCGCATCACGGCGCTTCAGCATCACACCTTCCACGGCATCCGCATCGTCGCCTGCGCCTGCATCTGATGGATTGGCACGCGCGGCGGTGAGGTCATCCCATGTCGCGAATACCACCTGCGGCGACAGATCGATCCGCGGATCATCCAGCCGCGCAATGAACCTCTCGAGCCGTGCGCGACGATCGATAAACGGAAGGTCGCGCAGGTCATCCTCACCTTCGGCAAGTAGATCGTAAGCACGCAGATGGATCGGATAATCTTTCATCAGCTTCGGCGTCACGCTTTTGCGGTTGAGCCGCTGCTGCAGCACGTTGAAGCTCTGTACCCGCCCCTCACGCAGCACCAGAAGCTCGCCATCGATTGCGCCGGGCAGGCGTAGCGACGGTACGAGATCGGGAAAGCTCGCCGTGATGTCCTCACCGCTACGCGAATAGAGCCGCGCGAGGACATGCTCCTCGCTCTTGCGGCCACTGACAGCCTGCACGCGGATGCCGTCCCACTTCCATTCCGCGATGAAATCTGCCGGATCGAGTCCCGCAAAATCGCTATCCTCGATGGCATGCGCCAGCATCACCGGGCGAAATGGTGCAGGATCGCGATTGATCGGCTTTTCAGCGCGACCTTCCAGCCAGGCGAACAGATCGAGATAAGGCGGCGCGAGGCCTGGCCATATCAATTCGATCTCATGCGGGTCCTTGTCACCAAGCGCTGCGGCCGCGGTCTTGGCAAGCCGCGCGGAGACGCCGATGCGCAAGCCACCGGTAACGAGCTTCAAGAGCGCCCAGCGTCCGGTCTCGTCGAGTTCGTCAAGCCAGCTTGCAAGCTGCGCGGGAATCTCGGTCTTGCCAAGCGTATGCAACGTGGTGACGATTTCGGTGAGGGTCGGAGAATGCTTCGCATCGCCGTTCGTGGAGGCATGAACGGAAGGCCACATCAGCGCCACGGTTTCCGAGAGGTCGCCGACATAATCGTAAGATAGTGCGAACAGCGCGGGATCGGTGCGCGCCGTGATCAGGTCGCGGATCAGGCCCGGCTTGGCGTGGCGAAACGACAGTGCACCGGTCAGTGCCGCCAGCGCCCAGCCGCGATCGGGGTCCGGCACCTCACGAAAATACGCTGTGATCAACCGCAGCTTGTTGTTGCGTCCGGGCTCATAAGCGAGGCGATCGAGCAGGTGCGCAAAGCGGTTCATGCGCCACTCTCTCCCTCCGCCGCGAGTGGGAGCGCTTCGTCCTCCTCGCCATAGCCGACCAGATCGAGCGGCCGCGCTTTCAATCCCTTGGTCTCGCACCAGTGCACCAACGCGTCTTCCTGCCCGTGCGTAACCCAGACCTCACCAGCACCCGTTGAGGCGATGGTGGCGGTAAGGCCGTCCCAATCGGCATGATCGGAAATCACCAGCGGCAGTTCGATGCCCTTCTGCCGCGCGCGGGCGCGGGTGCGCATCCAGCCCGAGGCAAAAGCCGCGACCGGATCTGGGAAACGCCGCGTCCAGATGTCGGTGATGGCGCTCGGCGGCGCCAGCGTGATGGTGCCGGCGAGTTCGGCCTTCTTGGCGTCGCGGGCGAGTCGCAGTTCGCCAAGATCGATGCCGCGGCTCTGATAATAGCGCGTGAGGCTCTCCATCGCGCCATGGAGATAGACCGGCGCGCCGTAGCCCGCCTTGCGCAGGAGCGCGATCACGCGCTGCGCCTTGCCGAGCGAATAGGCGCCGACCAGATGTGCGCGCTCGGGAAACAGCGCGACGGAATCGAGCAGCTTGCGGATTTCACCATCCGCGTCACCATGCCGGAAGATCGGCAGGCCGAAGGTCGCCTCGGTGATGAAAATATCGCACGGTACGATCTCGAACGGCGCGCAGGTCGGGTCCGGCACATCCTTGTAATCGCCGGAGGCAACGATGCGCCTCCGCCCGTCGGTCACCGCGATCTGCGCCGAGCCGAGCACATGGCCTGCGGGATGAAAACTGACGGTCACATCCTTGAGGCGAATGTTATCGCCGTAGGAAATCACCTGAGTCGCGCCGGCGAAATTCTCGCCATAGCGCAGCCGCATGATGTCGAGGGTTTCCTGCGTCGCCAGCACCGCGCCATGGCCCGGGCGAGCGTGATCGGAATGACCGTGGGTGATGAGCGCCCGCTCTACCGGCCGCACCGGGTCGATATGGAACCCGCCGCTCTCGCAGCAGAGCCCGGCCGCGACCGGCTTCAGAATGGGTTGCAGACGCATTTGCCCTATATAGGTTGCCCCCCTCGCCGGAGGAGTCCGCCTGCCCGGACAACCTCAGTTTCGTCCATTATAAGATATAATGCGACACCACTCGCTCTGGCCGGACTCGACCTCTCTCAAACCGACGCTTAGCTTGAACGCGTGACGCTGCTTTCCCCCGACAAGCAATTGCATCCGCTGTTGCCGGATCGTTTCGCGCGCTGGTTCGCCGCGCGCGGCTGGGCGCCGCGCGTGCATCAGCTCACGCTGCTGGAAAAGGCGTTCGAAGGCCGCTCGACCTTGCTGATCGCACCGACCGGCGCCGGCAAGACGCTGGCGGGCTTTCTGCCGACGCTGGTGGAATTGTCCCACCCCGCCCCGCGTGAGGGGAAGAGCGAGAGAATATCGCAAGAGGCTAGCCCCCTCACCCGTCTCGCCGCTTGCAGCGGCTCGCCACCCTCTCCCACAAGGGGAGAGGGGAAGAATGTACGCAGCCTCCACACCCTCTACATCTCGCCGCTGAAAGCGCTGGCGGTCGATATCGCGCGCAACCTCGAACGCCCGATCGCCGACATGCAACTGCCGATCCGGGTCGAGACCCGCACCGGCGACACCCCGGCCTCGCGCCGCCAGCGCCAGCGCCGCTATCCGCCCGACATCATGCTGACGACGCCGGAGCAGCTCGCGCTGCTGCTGTCGTCCGACGATGCGCCGTATATGTTCTCGTCGCTGAAGCACATCGTGCTCGACGAACTGCATGCGCTGGTGACGTCGAAGCGCGGCGATCTGCTGGCGCTCGGCCTCACGCGGCTCTGGCACCTCGCGCCGCAGGCCACTGCCATCGGCCTGTCGGCCACCGTGGCCGATCCGCAGTCGCTGTGCCGTTTCCTGGTGCCGCAGAAACCGGACGAGGCGCATACCGCCGATCTCGTGATCGCCGATGCCGGCGCGGCGCCGATCGTCGAGATGCTGGACACGCGCGAGCGGCTACCCTGGGCCGGCCATTCGGCGCGCCACGCGCTGCACGAGATCTACGATCTGGTGAAAGCCAACAAGACCACGCTGATGTTCGTCAACACCCGCTCGCAGGCCGAGATGCTGTTCCAGGAGCTGTGGCGCATCAACGACGACAATCTCGCCATCGCTTTGCATCACGGCTCGCTCGATGTCGGCCAGCGCCGCAAGGTCGAGGACGCGATGGCGGCCGGGCGTTTGCGCGGCGTGGTCTGCACCTCCTCGCTCGATCTCGGCATCGACTGGGGCGACATCGATCTGGTCATCAATGTCGGCGCGCCGAAGGGCGCCTCGCGGCTGATGCAGCGGATCGGTCGCGCCAATCACCGCCTCGATGAGCCCTCGCGCGCGGTGATGGTGCCGGCCAATCGTTTCGAGGTGCTGGAGTGCCGCGCCGCGATCGACGCGGTGGCGGAGAATGCGCAGGACACCCCGCCCTTGCGCTCCGGCGCGCTCGACGTGCTGGCGCAGCATGTGCTCGGCCGCGCCTGCGGCGAGCCGTTTCTCGCCGATGAACTCTACGACGAGGTACGCAGCGCCGCGCCCTATACGGAGCTTGCGCGCGGCGATTTCGACGATGTGATCGATTTTGTCGCCACCGGCGGCTATGCGCTGAAAAGCTACGAACAATTCGCCCGCATCAGGCAGGACAAGAGCGGGCGCTGGCGTGTCGCCAATCCGAAAGTGCGGCAGAGCTATCGGCTCAATGTCGGCACCATCGTCGAGGAGCCGATGCTCAAGGTGCGCCTGGTGCGCGCGCGGCGCGGCGGCAGCGGTTCGACCGGGCCGATCGCGCGCGGCGGGCGGCTGCTCGGCGAGATCGAGGAATATTTCATCGAAGGTCTGGTCGGCGGCGACACCTTCGTGTTCGGCGGCGAGATCGTGCGCTATGAGGCGCTGGTGGAAGATCAGGTCTATGTCTCGCGCGCCAACGATGCCGACGCCAGGGTGCCGTCCTACATGGGCGGCAAGTTTCCGCTCTCGACTTACCTTGCCGAGCGCGTGCGGCTGCTGCTGGCGGATCGCAAGGCGTGGGCGCATCTACCGGAGCAGGTGCGCGACTGGCTGTCGCTGCAGGCGGCGTTCTCGCAGATTCCCGGCCCGCGCGAACTGGTGGTGGAAACCTTCCCGCGCGCGGACAAGCATTATCTCGTCTGCTATCCGTTCGAGGGCCGCCTCGCGCATCAGACCCTCGGCATGCTGCTGACGCGGCGGCTGGAACGCGCCCGCGCGCGGCCGCTCGGTTTCGTCGCCAATGAATATGCGCTGGCGGTGTGGATGCTGGGCGATGCCTCGGCGATGATCCGCAATCAAACGCTCGATCTCGACGCGCTGTTCGATCCCGACATGCTGGGCGATGATCTCGAAGCCTGGCTTGCCGAATCCGCGCTGATGAAACGCACCTTCCGCACCTGCGCGGTGATCTCGGGCCTGATCCCGCGCCGTTTCGCCGGCGAGGAGAAATCGCGGCGGCAGGTGCTGTTCTCCACCGATCTCGTCTATGACGTGCTGCGCAAGCATCAGGCGGACCACGTGCTGCTGCGTGCCGCGCGCGCCGATGCCGCCACCGGGCTTTTGGATCTGCGCCGGCTCGGCGATATGCTGGCGCGCATCCGGCGGCGAATCACGCATCGGGAACTCGACCGGATTTCGCCGCTGGCGGTGCCGGTGATGCTGGAAATCGGCCGCGAGGCGGTCTATGGCGAGGCGTCCGACGAACTGCTGGCGGAAGCCGCCGAGGAACTCGTGAAAGAAGCGATGGCGCGGGATTGATGACGATGTTTTCTGCGGCAATCCCTATGCCGTCATGGCCGGGCATAGCCGTTCGAAGAACGGCGTCGCTTTGCTTGCCTATGACCCGGCCATCCACGTCTTGTCGTTGGCTGCAAGAAAGACGTGGATGCCCGGCACGAGGCCGGGCATGACGAACGAAAGTGCAGTTCGCTATTCATCGTCTGAGCACGTCACCGTCTCCGGCATCACCTTCATCGCCGATCTCGCCGGTGCGCTGTTCTGGACTGAGGAGCGTCTGCTCGTCGTCTCCGACCTGCATCTGGAGAAAGGTTCGAGCTTCGCCACCCGCCGCGTGCTGCTGCCGCCTTACGACACCGCGGCGACGCTGGCGAAGCTCTGCGCAGTGATCGCACGGCACGATCCGCGCACCGTGATCGCGCTCGGCGACAGTTTTCACGACCGCGACGCGCATCAGCGTCTCGATGCCGCCGACCGCGCCACGCTGAACGAACTGCAGGCGCGTCGCGACTGGATCTGGATTGCCGGCAATCACGATCCGGCGCTGCCACACGAGATCGGCGGCACGGTGGCGGATCAAGTGCGCATGGGGCCGCTGACCTTCCGTCACGAGCCGACCGGCGCGCAGGGCGAGATCGCCGGCCATCTGCATCCGAAGGCGCGGGTGTCGAATCGCGGCCGTTCGGTGGAGCGGCGCTGCTTTGCCAGCGACGGGCAGCGCGCGGTGATGCCGGCGTTCGGCGCCTATACCGGCGGGCTCAGCATCCGCGATGAGGCGTTCAAGGCCATTTTCCAGACATCTGCCTTCATCGCCCACCTTCTTGGCGACCGCCAGGTCCATCGCATTGCCGCCTCACGCTGTTCTTGAGGCCCCACCGCCTCTCGACAGTGTGACCCTGCGCCTCGCATATCCGGCACTTGGCGGATTTGCATCGCCAGAGCGATTTGGCCTATAATTTCTGCAGATTTTGTCGCTCTCCACTCCGCGCAGCGCGTGGAATGCTGGCGAGGCTGCCGCTGTGCGGCGCAATCCGCAGGAGACCTGACAATGAACGCCCCTATCGTGCGCTTGACGAGCCTTGCCCATGGCGGCGGCTGCGGCTGCAAACTCGCCCCCGCGATGCTGCAGGAACTGCTCGCCGACCAGCCCGCAGCGGCGCCGTTCCGCCAGTTGCTGGTCGGCGTCGAGACCGGTGACGACGCCGCAGTGTGGAAGATCGACGATTCCACCTGCGTGGTCGCCACCACGGATTTTTTCATGCCGGTGGTCGACGACCCATTCGACTTCGGCCGAATCGCCGCGACCAACGCGATCTCCGACATTTACGCTATGGGCGCGAAGCCGATCATGGCGCTCGCAATCCTCGGCATGCCGCTCAACAAGATCGCCGTCGATGACGTGCGCAAGATCATCGCGGGTGGAAACACCGTCTGTAACGCCGCCGGCATTCCGGTGGCGGGTGGTCACTCGATCGACGCACCCGAGCCGATTTATGGCCTTGCTGTCATCGGCCTCTGCCGCCCCGATCAGGTGCGCCGAAATGCCGACGCCAAGCCTGGCGACGCCCTGATCCTGACCAAGGCGCTCGGCGTCGGCATCTATTCCGCCGCTATCAAGAAGGGTGAACTCTCAGGCGATGGCTACGCCGAAATGGTCAACTCGACCACGCAGCTCAACCGCATCGGCAGCGAGCTTGCCGAGGATAAGTCCGTTCACGCCGTCACTGATGTCACCGGTTTCGGCCTGCTCGGCCATGCGCTGGAGCTCGCGCGCGGCTCAAAATTGACCGTCACGCTGAATGCCGGCGATGTGCCGCTATTCACGCAAGCCGCACAGCTTGCCCAGCAGGGCCATGTCACCGGTGCTTCGACCCGCAACTGGGCAAGCTATGGCGAGGCGATCCGCCTGCCCGAGGGCCTGCCCGACTGGCAGCGCAATCTGCTGGTCGATCCGCAGACCTCAGGCGGGCTGTTGGTCTCCTGCGCTGCTGACCGTGCACAGGCGATCCTGGAGACGATCCAGCGCGCCGACTACGGCGCTGCACGGATCATCGGTCATACCGAGGCGGGCCCCGCCGAGGTGCGCGTCACGGCGTAACACTCCCGCAAAAAAGAAAGCCCGCGAGCGGCATATCGCTCACGGGCTCTCGAAAGCAAATATAGCGGACGCCTCCGCATCCGTCAGTTCACCGTCGCGGGCTCGACCTTCATGCGGCGGCCCCAATTGTCGAAGAAGTGGCCCTCATTGACCGCCATGCGATCCTCATTGACGCGATCTTCCAGCGCGCGCAGTTCCTCCACCGCACGCTGATCTTCGATCGGCCCGCCATCCTCATCGGTGACCGGAACGATCAGGACACCGTCCCAAGGCACGCCCGCACCGCGCATCAGCAGGGTGAACTGATGCCAGTCGAGCTCATCACCGACCATATGCGTATAGGTCGAGCGCAACGGCACCACGGCGAGATTCGCCGTGGAGATCAGCAGGATCAATGCCGTGAAGCCACCGTTGGTGCGCCGATATTCCTTGACGATCCAGTCGTCGAACAGGAAATCGTCGAGCTTCTTGCGCCCGGGCTTAGCAGATTTCGACAAGCGGCAGCTCCAAGACCTCTTGCCCGAGGACGTTGAGGAACGGCCCATTGCGGGCTTCGCTGTACCAGCGCTCGAAATCGCCCAACTGGTTCTTGATGTCGGGCGGATCCACCTGCGGCGCACTGGCGACGTCCTTGCCCTCGGCCTTTTCGCTTTCCGCCTTGGCGGCTTCGATCTCGGCCTGCCTTGCTTGCCAGCACGCGCGGATCACCGGCTGAAATTTCTCCAGCGATTCCTGCTGGGATTCGCTTTCGGTCGACCAGCCGACCTCGCGCAGGAATGCGCCCGAGCCTTTGACGATGGCATCGTCTTCCGTCTCGCAATTCTCGATCGCGGCGATCACGACCTTCATCAGGTTCAGCCGACGAAAGCCGAAGGCGCGCTCGTTCTCGAATACTTTAAGGCGCGCAGCCACCTCGCGGCGATAGTTTTCCTCGTCCACGCTCGCCGCATGCGCGGATTTCTCAAGGTTGTCGAGAAAAGCGGAGAGTACTTGCGTCATCGCACACCCAATTTCGGTGAGAGGGGATTTGGCGGAAGAGAATGGGAGTCGAACCCACCAAGGACCGGCTCGCGGCCCTTCCCGGATTTGAAGTCCGGACGCCCCACCGGGAACGATGCTCTTCCGTTAGCTTCGATATTCGCAGCCGTGCTTGACGTTGGCAATTCATCCGATGGTTTGCCGAACAGGTCAAGTCGGTGCTTATTGACGCGGCGCAAATCGCCATGGCGAATAGTGACGCCGTGCCGGTCAAAAAACTCAAGAATCTGGATCGCGACCTTGCGGCCGTTATCGAGCCGGTCGCGCAACTGCGCCGCCGTGAAATAGCCATCCGTGGCAATAGCCGCAACGGAGACCATCACCTGAACGATCTCGGCCACGGTTCCGCGCAGGAAGAAGTGGTCGTGGGCGATCTCGTCCACCTTGCCCATGCGTCCGACCAGCTTGAAGATGCGCCGCACCTCCGGCTCGGAAACGCCGGTATAGCCCGCGATGTCGCGCACGCGCGGCGGCCGGAAGCGCCCTTCCCCGCCGACATATTGCACGACCTTGCTCCAGAGCGCCTCATCGGCCGGTGACAGCCGCACCTCATGGCCCGGAAGGCGCACCCACGCGCCATCGAGCGCCAGCTCCTTGTTGCGCGCGAGGCCCTGCAGGAACGCAATGAACACCGGAGCCGCCAATCGCGGCTCAAGCTGGAGCCGAAGGCGCTCAAGCCCCATGCCGGGCAAGTTCAGGTAATCGGCGTGAAAGACCGTCAGTATCTCGTGGATCGTATTCTTCAGGCGCAGCCACGCCGCCGGGGCGATCACAAACTCGGCCTTCGACGTCGGCAATCGCAACAGGCTGAGGCGCTGGACCAGCGCATCGTGCTCGGTTGCCGATAGCGCATGGTCACGAACGAAGCCGGAGAAATCGAGATAGCCGGCGACGTCGAGCAATGCCGACAGGCTCTGGTCGATATCGGGAATAGCGCCTGCTTCGAGCTGGGCGATCCGTTCCGGTGTACGCCGCTTGCGCGCCGGCGCGCGCAGATCAACGAAGGCGCCACCGCCGATGGTGCGTTGGGCCGTGGTGTCGCGCAGCACGAACCGATCCCCCACCGCCGCGGCGATCGGCTGATCCAGCACGAACTGAACGAATGCCTCACCGCCTGGCGGGATCGGATCGTCACCCAACAGCACCACGCGAGCACCGATCTCGACGGCCGCATGATGCAGCCGCACCGGCATCCATTGCGTGACAGGTCGAGTTTCCGAGGCGAGCACCTGCAATTTCGCATCGATGCGATTTGCCGGCGCGTGCAGCACCGGATCGAGCACGACGTCGCCACGTGTGATCGCATCCTTGGAAATCTGCTCACCGGCGAGATTAAGTGCACAGCGGTCGCCCGCCTGGCCGCGCTCGGCCGCACGATTCTGCGCGTGGATCGCGCGCACACGCGCCGGGCGTCCCGAGGGGCTGATCACGACCTGGTCGCCAACCGCAACCGTGCCGGACAACACCGTTCCCGTCACCACCGTGCCCGCGCCGGGCAGCGTAAACGAACGATCAACCGCGAGGCGGAAACGGCCCTGCGCCGAGCGGCCGGCCCATGCCGTCGCTGCTGCGAACAGATGCGCGCGCAGGTCTTCGATACCCATGCCCGTCGCACTCGAGACGGCAAACATCGGCGCATCATGCAGCGCTGTCGGCGCCAGCAGATTTGCGATTTCGTTTTGCGCTTCGGCCAGGCGCTCTGCATCCACCAGGTCCGACTTGGTAATCGCGACCGCACCGCGGCTGATGCCGAGCAGATTGATAATGGCGAGATGCTCGACGGTCTGCGGCATCACGCCGTCATCGGCGGCAATCACCAGCAGCACGAAATCGATTCCGGTCGCGCCGGCAAGCATGTTGTGGACGAAACGCTCGTGTCCCGGCACGTCGATAAAGCCGAGAACGCCGCCCTCCGGCACCGGCAGATAGGCAAAGCCAAGATCGACCGAGATGCCGCGCGCTTTTTCTTCCTTGAGGCGATCGGTATCGACGCCAGTCACCGCCCGCACCAGCGAGGTCTTGCCGTGATCGATATGACCCGCGGTGCCGACGATCATGAGACCTGCTCCGGCAGAGGGGCTTCCGCGAGCTTCCGCGCGCGCTCGATCTCGGCGACCGACAATTCCGCAAACGTCGGCTGAATGAAGGAATCCGCAAGCGGGCTCGCGCCAGCCCGCGCCCGCAGCAGCCACATCAGCGCAGCAACGCCGTCGCGTGGCACACCGGCGCCAAGCTGATAGGCCGCTCCCAGCATCGCCTGCGCATCGGCATCGCCAAGTGCCGCCGCCTTGTCCCACCAGCGCGCGGCGGCGGCGGCGTCACGCTCCACGCCGAGGGCATTGTGATACATCATACCGAGCCGCGTCATCGCCGGGACGATGCCCTGCGCAGCCGCGGCTTCCGCCCAACGCTTTGCGTCCGTGATATCTCCGGGGATCATCTGGCCTTCGACCAGCATCCACGACAGCATGTCCTGCGCCGGCCCATCGCCCGCCTCTGCAGCCTGCTTGTAAAGCTCGGCGGCACGCACCGCGTTTACCTCGACGCCCTCGCCCTTGAAGTAGACTTCCGCCAGGTTGCGCTGACCGATCGGATCGCCGCCTTCGGCTGCTAGCGTCAGCCAGCGCAAGGCGAGCGCGCTGTCGCGATCAACTCCCAGCCCTTCGCTGAAGCACTTGCCGATGTTGTTCTGCGCGCGCGCAATGCCCTGATGGGCGAGCGGCCCCCAGATCGCGAGCGCGGATTCGTAATCGTTCGCTTCAGCAGCCTCATAGGCCTGCGCCATTAGCGTGGCGGCTTCGGTTTCGCCAGCCGCTTCACCCGTCCCCTCGCCGCCAGCCGCACTCGGCGCAGCCGCATCACGGCGCCAAACCCGTTCTAAAACATCCCGCCAGCTCATCAGCGTCGCCCCCCGATCCGCAGCGTGGCGAGATTGCGCACAAACGCGGCCTCATCTTCGAGACAACGAAGATCGAGCACGAAGGCATCGTTCTCGACTCGGCCAATGACCGGCCGCTCAAGCGTGCGGAATCCATCGGCCAGCGCCGTCAGCGCGCGGCCGCTGCTGCGTGCCCCAGCCGGGCGCAACGCGATCCCCGCGCTCTGGATCACTTCCGCCGGAAGCGAGCCCGAACCGATCTGGCTTGTGCAGGCGATCACGCTGGCAGCAAAGCCCGAGCCAACCGCAGTCGCCACAGCGGGTAGCAGGCGCTGCGCCGCCGCTTCGATATCGGCGACCGGCCGCGCCATCATCCGCAACGTCGGCAACCGCTCGGCGAGCCGATCCGGATCGCGATAGAGCCGCAGCGTCGCTTCGATCGCCGCGAGGCGGATCTTGTCGACACGCAGTGCGCGTTTCATCGGATTACGGTTCAGCCGCGCGACCAAATCCTTGCGTCCAACAATGAAGCCCGCCTGCGGGCCGCCGAGCAGCTTGTCGCCGGAGAAGGTCACGAGGTCCGCGCCCTCGGCCACCGCTTCAGACACGGTCTGCTCGTGGGTGAGGCCATACTGCGCGAGATCGACCAGCGTGCCGGAGCCGAGGTCATTCAGAAGCGGTACATCGCTCGCATGCGCCAGCGCGGCGATAGCCTTGCCGGAGACGGACTTGGTGAAGCCCTCAATGCGATAGTTCGAGGTGTGCACCTTGAGGATCAGCCCGGTCTTCGGGTTGATCGCGGTTGCATAGTCCTTCTCATGGGTGCGGTTGGTGGTTCCGACCTCGACAAGCTTGGTGCCGGCGCGCGCCATGATCTCAGGCATGCGGAAGGCACCGCCGATCTCGATCAACTCGCCGCGCGAGACGATCGCCTCCTTGCCCTTTGCAAGCGTATTGAGCGCAAGCAGCACGGCGGCAGCATTGTTGTTCACCACCGTCGCATCCTCAGCGCCGGTCAGTTCGCACAACAGGCTGCGGACCAGATTGTCGCGCTCGCCGCGCTTGCCCTGTGCGAGATCGAATTCCAGCGCGATGGCTTCGCGCATCGCAAGCGTCGCCGCCTCCACCGCCGCCTCGGCAACAATGGCGCGGCCGAGATTGGTGTGCAGCACGGTGCCGGTAAGGTTGAAGACCGGCCGCGCGTTCGGGCGGGCATCCGCCTCGAGCCAGGCCCGGGCGTCGCCGGCGAGGGCTTCGACGCTGGCCGCGACCGTCTTTCCCGCAGCCAGCGCTTCGCGCGCGGCGGCGGTTGCGTGGCGGATGGCCTCCACCACGCGCGGGCGGCCGAAGCGCACAACCGCCTCCTGCGCCGCCGGTGTTTTCAGAACCTCATCGACGGACGGAATACGGCTGAGGGTGGGATTCCCTGCATCCATATCGGCCTCCTAGTAGCCGATAAGGAACGGGTTGATGCCACCGCGACGGAAGCCGAGTTCGTGGACCAGAAGATCAAGGCCGAGCGTCGCGACATCATCCGCGACAGGATCAAGCCGGTGATCTTTCTGATGATTGAACACCTTCATGTAACCGTGACAGTCGTCGCAGGTCTCCGCCTTGATGTGGCCGGCCCCTTCGACTTCCTGAAACAGGATCTTGCGGGTCGAGCCGCAGAGGGTGCATTTCGAGCGGACGTAGTTCCAGAGCGTGCCGCACAGTGAGCAGGAGCAATAGCGAGCACCCGGCGTGCGCGGCCAGTTGACCAGCACAGTCGCCGTCGGCGCACCACCGCAGGACGGGCAGACGCCGTCACCAACCGACTGCAGGCTTTTGGCATCGAGCCGCGCGGCAAGACGGGCGAAGTGCACCTGGAGCGCCGCGGCAATGAAGATGTGCTCGGCAAGCGCTTCTACCGGTATGGCTTCGGCCAGCACATTCTGAACCATGTAGGCGCGCCCATCGGCATCAGCCTTCACAACCTTGTCGAGCGCAGTGCGGGCCTGTTCGGGCATCTCAAGGTCGACGGCTGCCTTGAGCAGCCGATCGAGGGTTTCCGTGAAGGCCGCATCGGCCGTGAAATGGCCGCGGTCGAGCGGCGGCATGGTGTGCTGCCGGGCGCGCTCCAGCGTTTCGGCCGAAACCGGGTCCGGGTCCGGCAACCCATCCTGGATGGTGGCCTGGATCTGGCACAGCCCGGACAGGAATTGCAGATACGGCGCAAGCTCGTGGTTCTCGGCAACTTCCGAGAAGCGCGTGGAGCGGGCCGAGAATAGCTGGCTTGGATCGGGAAGCCGCGCAAACTGCGGCGTCGGAATATCACTGATGACGGATGGATCAGGGGCGGTCGAATCGACGTTGGACATTCTTAAACCTCACGAACCTCACAGGTCACGTGGACTCACCAACGCGTGGCCGAGCGATATTGGCTCTCTCATTCGCCTGATGAACACGCTCCAACCTAGCACGTTCTTTGTTTCTGAACGACGCCGGCATGACATGCATGCCGGCGTCGCTATGTTTTATTGCAGTATGCTTACCGCTTCGTCGTGGTAACGAGGTCCTTCAGCCACTTGCGGTGGTGCCGCCAGGCCCAACCGCCAGTCACCTGGCCACGGGTCATTGCACTGATCGTACCACGTACCCAGATACCTGCGTAGACGTGGACGATCCAGACGCAGATCGCCGCAACCGCAGCTCCCGCATGCACCAGAACAGCAATACGCCGCTGCTCGATGCTGAAGTAGCTCGCGAAGTACTCATCCCAGCTCACGATACCTGACACGATCAGCAGGATGATCAGGAGCGACATCGACCAGAACACCATCTTCTGGCCTGCGTTGTACTTGCCGACTTCAGGCAGTTTGCCCTCGTCGCCAGCCAACACGTCACGTAGCCGGCTCAGCCAGACGCTGTCCGTCCTCTTCCAGAGATTGAGCCGGAAGAAGCGGAAGAACAGCCCCATAAAGCTGAAGAACAGCACCACGCCGATCCAGGGATGGAGGACGCGCGTCAACTGTCCACCACCGAACAGACCCGTCAGGAAATACAGGCTCGGGCTGAACAGTGCGAGGCCGGACAACGCGAGCAGCACGAGGCTGATCGCGGTGATCCAGTGGTTGATGCGTGCGCCTACGGTGTAGCGATCAACAATGACCGGTTTGCCGGGGCGGACGCTGTCGCCCGTATCGACTTCCGAGTCGCTCATGACCGTCCCTCCGTCAGCTTCTGGGCGTTCTGCTCATCTTCCTCCGACACCTTGTTGGCGCCGGCGATGGTATGATGCAGGAACCCGAAGGCGGCAAAGGCACCGATCGCCGCGAGACCAGCATACTTGGTCACGCCCTTCCAGACTTCCACGATCGGGCTGATCGAGGGGTTGTTCGGAAGGTTGGCGTAAATCTGCGGCTTGTCGAGATGCTGCAGCACGTACATGACGTGCGTGCCGCCAACGCCCGGAGGATCGTAGAGGCCGGCATTGGTAAAGCCGCGCGACTTGAGATCCTTGATGCGGTGGTCAGCCCACTGCTTCATCTCGTCCTTGGTGCCGAACACGATCGCCTGTGTCGGACACGCCTTCTGACAAGCGGGTCCCTGACCGACCGCAACGCGGTCGACGCAGAGCGTGCACTTGTAGGCCTTGGAGTCGGCCTTCGACAGGCGCGGGATGTTGAACGGGCATCCCTTCACGCAGTAGCCGCAGCCGATGCACTTGTCGTGGACGAAATCCACGATGCCGTTGGAGTACTGCACGATGGCGCCGGGCGCCGGGCAGGCCTTGAGGCAGCCCGGGTCCTCACAATGCATGCAGCCATCCTTGCGGATCAGCCACTCGAGATTGCCGGTTTCGGCATTCTCGTACTCGGTGTAGCGCATCAACGTCCAGGTGTTTTCCGTCAGATCATGCGGGTTGTCATAGACACCCGTATTGATGCCGACTTCCTCGGTGAGGTTATTCCACTCGAGGCACGCCACCTGGCAGGCCTTACAGCCGATGCACTTCGACACGTCGATCAGCTTCGCCACTTCCGTCTGCCGTTTGGCAGGCGGAGTAACGGTGGAGGCCGAACGGCGGACCAGGTCCTGCTCACCGAACTTCGCGGGGGCCGGATTAAGGGTCGGGTTAGGAACAGGTGTAAACATGTCTTTGCCCTCCCTTTAAGCCACCGGACCCGAGATGGGTTCGATATTGACAAGGAACGCCTTGGTCTCCGGCGTCTGCGAGTTGGCGTCACCGATCGCTGACGACAGCGCGTTGATCGGTGCTGCCTTCTTGGTTTCGCCGACGAAGCCGAAGTTGAGCGGCAGTCCCACCTGATGCACCGTTTTGCCATCGATCATGAACGGCTTGATGCGCTTGGTGACCACTGCTTTGCCCTTCACCTCGCCGCGCTTCGACCAGACCCGGACCTGCTGGCCGTGCCTGATGCCCTTCTCCTTGGCGAGTTCTTCCGACAACTCGACGAAGAACTCAGGCTGCATCACCGCATTGGCATGCACGGTCTTCGTCCAGAAGTGGAAGTGCTCGACGAGGCGATAGGTGGTGCCAACGATCGGAAACTCGTCGGACGTGCCGAGAGCTTCGCGGTCGTATTTGTACACCCGCGCCACTGGGTTGCCCTTGAGCTTCGGGAACACCAGGTTCGGAACCGGCGATTCAAACGGCTCCATATGCACCGGGAACGGACCGTCGGCCAAAAGCCCACGAGTCCAGAGACGTGCGACACCCTCCGCCTGCATGATGAAGGGGCCGACTGCACGGTCCGGCGGGATGGTCGGTACGTAGTCCGGAACATCCGGACCCGTCCAACGCTCACCGTTCCAGTACATGTACTTCTTGGCTTCGCTCCACGGCTTGCCGTCGGGGTCGGCCGAAGCACGGTTGTACTGAATGCGGCGGTTGGCCGGCCACGAGAAGCCCCAGTTCGGGTAGACACCCAGACCCGACGGGTCGGAGTTGTCGCGCCGCTGAGCCATGTTGCCGGTCGGACCATAGAAGCCGGTGTAGATCCACATACAGCCGTCAGTGGAGCCGTCGTCCCGCATTTCAGCAAACGAGGCGAGACGCTGCCCCGCTTTGCGGATCACCTTGCCGGTAGCGTCCTTGACGTCGGCCAGCGCCTTGCCGTTGAGCTCGGTCTGGAGTTCGTCAGTCGACGGTTCGAGCGGGTGTTTATAGCTCCAGTCGACAGCCATGAGCGCATCAACGCCCTTGCCGCCTTCCTTCTCGTAGAGCTTGCGAATCCGCATGAACAGATCCGCAAGGATCTCGACGTCCGGCTTCGACTCGTAGTGAGGATCGGCCGCCTTCCACTTCCACTGGATGACGCGGCTCGAGTTGGTGACGCTACCGTCCTCCTCGCACCACATCGACACCGGAAGCATGAAAACTTCGGTCTTGATCTGGGACGGATCAGCTTTGTTGAATTCGCCGTGATCTTCCCAGAACCGGACCGAGTCGGTCTCGATCGGGTCCATGCTCACGAAGTACTTCAACTTCTTCAGACCTTCGCGAACCTTGTTCGAGTTCGCGATTGCCATCATCGGGTTGAAGCCCTGACAGATCAGACCGTTGGTCTTACCCTCATTCATCAGGTCGAACATCGTGATGCAGTCATAGACCCGGTCGAGCTTCGGCAGATAGTTGTAGCCGAACTCGTTCTCAGGCGTCGCCTTGGCGCCGAACTGCGACTTCAGGAAGCTGACATAGAACTTGCGGTAGTTCTGCCAGTAACTGGTCTGGTTCGGTGTCAGCGGCTTGAACGTTCGCTTCGCGAGATGCGACTCGAGCGTCGGCTCGGCATCGGTCGGCAGTGCCAGATAGCCGGGGGTCGCCGCCGTCAGCGTACCGACGTCGGTGATGCCCTGCACGTTGGAGTGACCGCGCAATGCGTTCACGCCGCCGCCCGGGACGCCGATATTGCCGCAGAGGAGCTGGATCATCGCCGCGCTGCGGATGTTCTGGGCACCGTGCGAATGCTGGGTCCAGCCGAGAGCGTACATGATCGTCATCGAGCGTTCGCCGTTGGCGGTCGTCGAGACCCAATCGGCAACCTTCAGGAACTTGTCCTTCGGTGTGCCGCAGACCTTCTCAACCAACTCGGGCGTGTAGCGCTCGAAGTGCTTCTTCATGAGCTGGAAGACACAGCGCGGATCCTGCAGCGTCATATCGCGAATGGCGAAGCCGTCAGGTCCGAACTTGTACTCCCACGTGCTGCGGTCATACGAATGCTTGCTCTCGTCGTATCCCGAGAACAGACCTTCGTCGAACGCGAACTCGTCCTTCACAATGAAGGAAGCGTTCGTGAAGTTGCGCACGTACTCTTTATGAATCTTGTCCTTGGTGAGCAGATGGTTGATCACCCCCGACAGGAACGTGATGTCCGATCCGGAGCGGATCGGCGCATAGTGGTCCGCCACAGCCGCCGACCGGTTAAACCGGGGGTCAACGACCATCAGCTTGGCGCCACGCTCGGCCTTCGCCTCGGTGACCCACTTGAATCCGCAGGGATGTGCTTCCGCTGCGTTACCACCCATAATCCAGACGAGATCAGCGTTCTTGATGTCCGTCCAGGAATTCGTCATTGCACCGCGACCGTATGTGGAGCCCAAACTGGCCACCGTCGGTCCGTGTCAAACTCTCGCTTGGTTTTCGATCTGGAGAAGCCCCAGACCCCGCGACACCTTGTAAGTGAGCCAGCCAGGCTCGTTGGCGAGGGAACTGCCGGCGAGGAACGCCGTGGAGACCCAACGGTTGACCGTCACGCCGTCCCGGTTCTTCTCGATCCAGTTGGCGTCGCGATCGTCCTTCATCAGCCGCGCCAGCCGATCCATCGCGAAGTCCCAGGTGACACGCTCGAACTGCGTGCCGCCAGGCTTGCGGTACATCGGATATTTCACACGCGATTTGGACTTAATGTAATCAAGAGCGCCGGCACCCTTCGGACACAGCGTTCCGCGGTTGACCGGGTGATCGACGTCACCCTCAATATGGGTGACCTCCATTTTGCCCTTCTCGGTCTTGCTCTCAGCCGAGTAAATCATCATGCCACAGCAGACGGCGCAGTAAGGGCACTGTCCACGGGCTTCTCTGGTCTGGGCGAGTTTGAAAGGCCGGATCGATAACGCATGGGCTGCTTCGATTTCACCAAATCCAAGAGCACCAAGGCTGGTCCCCGCCAAACCCGCGCCGGCGCCAAGCATAAACGAGCGCCGCGAGAGTTCTATGTTCATAGAACATTCCTCCGAGTGTGGCCCCCAACGGGGGACGGCCAAACTTACTTTAGAGTTTGTCAAAAGAAAAAGTAGACCCAGATCAAACCACTGTCAAAGCAGCCCTTTTACAGTTCATGGGGGAAAACCTCGGCTCACGAGGCTCTTTCGGGAACCTTGGGAACCTGCTGCGACGCGGTATCTTGTTGCAAAAGTTTGCATATTTACTCGGCTGGAGAGCGCCTACGAAATGCGCACCCTGCGACAACATGGTGCTAGTTATTTCGTCGCAGCACGAGCCGTTTGACGACAACTAGGCGGCGTCTCACAATAACAGTGTGGCTATCCACACTGCTCCCGCGGGCCGGGGCCTTCGAATCAACCGACAATGCACAGGCACGCATCCTGAAGATGCGCTATGTCTGAGTGCGATACGTCAGTCTCCCTGCCCTGCCTCCCTTATCAAAACGGTCTTCAAGCGCGGCCTTGCCGTGCTTCTCGCCGTGTTCGCATCGGCAAGTCTCGCACTGCCGGCGGCAAGCTCGCCGGCCGACTCATCCAAAACCGGCGCGGCAGCGCTGACGGTCTGGTCCGGCAGCGAAAAGCCTGCCTTCTCACTCGACACCCTGCACGGTGAACGGCGCGACCTGGCGGCGCTCGCAGGCAAGGTCGTTCTCGTGCATTTCTTTGCGACATGGTGCGAACCCTGCATACGAGAAATGGGTTCGCTGCAGCGACTTTCCGAAATTTCTCAAGATCAGCCGCTCGCCATCGTCGCGGTCGATGTAGCCGAGGTCGATTTGCGTGTGCGGGCGTTCTTCGAGAAACGGCCAGTTGACTTCGCTGTTCTGCTCGACCGCGATCGCGCGGTGAGCAAGGCGTGGGACGTCACCTCACTGCCGACAACCTTCGTGCTCGACGCGACGCTGGCACCGAAACTCTTCGTTGAAGGTGACCTCGACTGGTCGCACCCCGAAATCCTGACGGCGCTTCAATCTCTCTATCCGACCGCCGCAGGCCGCAACCGGACCCATTCCGCAGAGCCCGGCCGCAATCAATCCCAACAACCGGATATCCATAGAGGAGGATAACATGCAACGACGTGATTTTCTGAAAGGTACGGCAGTTCTGTCACTGGCAGCAGCATTCCCCAGCGCCGCCCGCGCGGAGGTGGTGTTCGCCCCGAAGCCCGGCGCGTGGCGGACAGTCGAACTCGTCACCAAGCTCGAGCTCGACAAGCCGGAAGGCAAGATGCAGGCGTGGATCCCGCTGCCGTCGGTCAAGGAAGACGAATGGATGCGGCCGGGCGAGACCCAATGGACCGGCAACGCGGCCAAAGTCGAACGCGTGCGCGACCCGAAATACGGCGCGGAAATGCTGCACGTGACCTGGAAGGACGGTGAAAGTGCACCCGTCATTCAGGTGACCAGCCGCGTCGCGATGCGTGACCGCGATATCGATCTCAGCAAACCCGGGAAAGCCAAGTCTCTCAGCGATGCCGAGCGCAAGCTCAACCTTGAAGGTACCGAACTCATCCCGGTCGATGGCATCGTCAAGCAAACCTCGGACAAGATCGTCGCTGCCGCCAACGCCAAGTCCGATATCGAGAAGGCGCGCGCGATTTACGACTGGGTCGTCGAGAACACGGTACGCGTTGCATCAACGCGCGGCTGCGGCATCGGCGACGTCGCATCGATGCTGAAGAGCGGCAACCTCGGCGGCAAGTGCGCCGATCTCAACGCCCTCTATGTCGGCCTCACCCGTGCGGCCGGCGTGCCTGCGCGCGATGTGTACGGCATCCGCGTCATTCCCTCGCAGTTCGGCTATAAGAGCCTCGGTGCCGGCTCGGCTAACGTCACCAAGGCCCAGCATTGCCGTGCCGAAGTCTTCCTGGAAGGCTTTGGCTGGGTGCCGGTCGATCCAGCGGACGTCCGCAAAGTCATGCTCGAGGAGCCGCCGGCGAATCTTGGGATCAACGATCCGAAGGTCGTTGCTGCGCGGAAAGCGTTGTTCGGTGCGTGGGAAGGCAACTGGGTCGCCTACAACACCGCGCACGACGTCGCGCTGCTCGGCAGTTCGCATCCCAAGCTCGGCTTCCTGATGTATCCGCAGGCCGAGCGCGCTTCGCTCCTGCTGGATTGCCTCGATCCCGACAAGTTCAGGTACGCCCTGAGCGCCACGGAAGTGAAGTCGAGCTGAGCCACGCTCACACCGGCGCCATACGACTCCGGCAATGACGGCGAGCCTGCCGTCATTGCCCGATCTTCAAATCTACTGCTTCGGCTTGCTGGCCCGGTAGAACTCCACGAACATCCGGCCCGGCTCGACGAACTTCACATGATGAGCGACTTCGCTCTCGATCACGACGGTTTCGCCGACCCGCACCAGCCGTTCGCCGACATGTGGCGGCTCGAGACTGTAGAGCACCGCCCCTTCCAGAACATGCAGGAGGCCCCAGGTTCCCGCCTTCGTCGCGTGGCCCGCCTGCAGCTTGGCCGGCAGTTTGTCCGAGCTGAACTCCGGCGAGCGCGCATAGGCCTCCACACCGGGAGGCAAATGATCTGGAATGCTCATGAGCGCCTCGTCTGTTTGATCGGGATCAGGCTATCGCTACCACGAACAGCATGCCGATCACGACCATAATCAGACCACCGACAAGCATCGGAATGAGCGAACTGGTGGCCTGGGATTCGGACTGGCCGTCGGTCGTAAGCGTCGCCAGTTCCTCGCGGTGAACTGTCATTGAGGCTTTGGACATCGGTTTAACCCTTTCCTGAGCAAAACGCCCCGAGCCCGGATCGCCCTGCTACTTTTGGGTAGCGAGCCGCTAGGCATAAAACATATATTATGAATACCTGTTTTGCAAACGGCGGGGCCGACGAAGGAATGGCCAAAATACTTATAGAATACCTCTGGATGTATCTTTAAGCGGGTTATGGTAGGATTCCTGCTCTCGGGGACCTCTGCTATGCGATTGACCAATTTTTCAGACTATGCGTTGCGCATTCTGATGTACGCGGCGGCCCAGAACGACCGTCTCATCACCATCGAAGAGACCGCCGAAGCCTACGGCATTTCGCGAGCGCATCTGATGAAGGTCGCGAATCAGTTGACGCGGGCCGGCTACCTCAAGGCGACGCGCGGCCGCTCGGGCGGACTGGCGCTCGCCAAGCGGCCCGACCGCATTCGCCTGAGTGATGTCTTGCGCGCGACAGAGCCGGACTTCTCGCTGGTGGAATGCCTCACCACGAACAATCTTTGTGTGATCTCACCACGCTGCCGCTTGCGAGGCGCACTCAACGAGGCGCTCGCCGCCTTCCTCGAAACGCTCGACGGTTACACGCTCGATGATCTGATCCTGAAGCCGAAAGATTTTGGCGTCCGCCCTGTTGCAACAGCCGGCGCGCGCAAACACTAACGCGCCGCCTCAAACCCGCGCGGGGCGATCCGTCCGCTCGAAGATGATGCCCGGCGCAGGATCGTCATCATCCGCAAAATGACGATAGACATTCAGCGCGACGACCACCGCGCCAATGATGATCGCGGCCATGACGAGGCCAAGCACGATCCGCTTCAGCATCCGCATCGCTCCACCGCAGCCGTGGAAAGCCGCACGCCGCTGCTGACGATGTCGCTCACGGCCGCTACTCTACGTGATGCGTGAGGCCGCGCAGGCCAAGCCAGATCAGCGGGACAAATACCAGTTCCATGAACAGCATGAACAGACTGCCGACCGTCGGTGCCGGTCGCAGGGTGAGCGTATAGAGATGCGCGAGGCCGCCGATGAAAATCAGGAACGATAGCGTGCCGATCCGCTCGCGATGAGTCCCGATGTGCGGAATCGCCATCGCGAACATCACGCCCATCGCCGCCGACATCGCGGAAAGATAACGGAAATAGCTGTCGACCAATCCGCCGTTACGGCCGTGAATTAGTTCGACGCCCAGAACGGCACCGGCGATACCGGCGACGATCAGCACGACGGCCGCAAATCCGGTCGCAAGCTGCAGAATGATTCGTCCCA